>PLUM01000019.1 GCA_003165465.1 Acidobacteriota bacterium | reverse complement strand
ACGAATTTCCTGGCCGACCTCAAGCACAATGTTCTGGCGCTCAATGGCTTTGAACCCCTTGAACTCGGCGCGCACCTTGTAGTTGCCGGGCTGCAGAGTGGGAGCGTTGTACACCCCCGATTCATCCGTGGTCAGGGACCGCGTAGTGCCGCGATCCACATCCGTGATGGTCACGGCGGCTCCGGCAACCGCGCCGCCATTCGCATCCGTGATGGTCCCGACAATGCGGCCCGCACTTCCTTGGGAGAACAACGGCACGCAAAGCAATAATGAAGCAAAAATTAAACCAAGCAACTGGCTTGCTTTTCTCAAACCAACAAACACACCCCACTTGTTTTTCATTGCACCCACTCCTTGGGAAAAGTTTTCGAACATAAGAAAATTGAATAAGCCCGGACTCCTAAAACATAAACGCCGTTCTGAAAGAGCGACCTATTGAGAGCCTTGCTTATCCGCCGTCGATTCGCCAGCAACTCCGCCCCCACATCCGTTCGAAATGCAGTAAACACAGGCTAGGCGAACTGCTGAATTTCCACGGCCACGCACCCATTAAACTAAAGACACCCCGTGGTGCATCTTTCATACATGCACGCAGGGTGAGAGCGCAGTGACGCATGTCGCGAACCTGTGTGATCAAGATCACACTTCACGGCGACGAACATTCTAGCATTGGAATCGATTCATCGAGAGGGAAAATGGGCTTCGGGAGACTAATTTGCATAAAAATATCCGCGGCGCGATAATTTTTTTAGAAATATTCGAAGAAGAACGTCCACGGGATTTCCGTCCCGCGGGCAATTTACAGTGCAGCGAGGGCGTTTCTTATGGGATCTTCGAAGCGACGGACTTGAGTTCGTCAGGCTTGAGTTCTTCGGGCTTTGGCTCTCGGACGGCGACGTTGCGGCTCGCCATGATCCTGCGCAGATCGGCCATCTTTTTACCTTCCAGCTCTTTCTCCCAGCGGCTTACCACGATGGTCGCCACGCCGTTTCCCACCACGTTCGTCACGGCGCGGCATTCGCTCATGAACTTGTCGATCCCCACGAGAATCGCCAGCGCCTGAATCGGCACGCTCGGGACGGCGGAAAGCGTCGCGGCCAGCGTCACGAAGCCCGTGCCCGTCACGCCCGAAGCTCCCTTCGACGCAATCGTGGCAAACAGCAGCATGGCCAGAAGCTGACCGAGGTTCAGGTGCGTATTGGTGGCCTGCGCAAGGAAAACCACGCTCAGGGTGAGATAAATATTCGTGCCGTCGGTATTGAAACTGTAGCCGGTTGGAAAGACGAGGCCGACGGTCGTCTTCGACACGCCCAGGCGTTCCAGCTTCTGCATCATGTCCGGGAGCACGGTCTCCGACGAACTGGTGCCCAGCACGATCAGCAACTCGGCCTTGATATAGCCGATGAATCGCAGGATCGAGAAGCCGGCGAAATACGCGATCGGCCCCAGAACGGCCAGAACGAAGATCGCGGCGGTAAGATAAAACGTTCCGATGAGTTTTAGCAGGCTGGAAAGCGAACCAAAGCCGTAACTGCCCACGGTGAAGGCCATCCCGCCCAGCGCGCCGATCGGAGCGAGCCGGACAATGATGCGAATAATGCCAAAGAGTGCTTTCGTGAACGCCTCGATCAGCCGCAGAAGATATTCGCCCACTGGCCCCATGCGCTCGATAGAAAAACCGAACAGGATGGCAATGAACAATACTTCAAGCACATCGCCCTTCACAAAGGCATCGAAAATCGTGGAAGGAATGATTCCCATCAGCAGCGGCAGGATACCCACGTCCTTCGCGCGCGTGATGTAGCCTGCGACGAGCTTCGTATCCAGCGTGGCTGGATTGATGTTGAATCCGCTCCCGGGGTGAACCACGTACGCGACCACAATTCCCACGACCAGCGCCAGCGTCGAAACGATTTCGAAATAGACCAGCGCCTTGAACCCGACCCGGCCCACCTGCTTGATGTCCCCCATCGACCCAATGCCTTGCACGACCACGCAGAAGACGATCGGCGCGATCATCATGCGGATGAGCGCGATGAAACCATCGCCCAGCGGCTTCATCGCCACTCCGGCCTTCGGAAAAAAACTTCCGATGAAGATGCCAAGAACAATGGCAATCAGAACCTGCACGTACAGGATCGAGTACCAGGGACGACGTTGTGCCACGATTGCCCCAATCCAACCGGGCGAAGTGTCGAACACGCCTCGGCTTCGTGCTTCCATACACGCGGTTCAATACACGCGGTTCAATACACGCGATGCAATGGCGGCTCACCGGCGACCGCCACGCGTTCCACGTTTTTCCATGCCGCTCGAAATAGAAACGCAGCCGACTGGCGCGTCACTCCCGCAATATGTGGCGTAAACAAAATCCGGCGCGCGGCTTCACTCTTGAGCGCCAGCAGCGGGTGATCCTCGGCGGGCGGCTCGGTCGTGTAAACGTCAATCGCCGCGCCGCCGACGTGACCCGATTCCAGATGGCGTGCCAGCGCCCGTTCGTCCACGATCCCGCCGCGCGAAGCGTGAATCAACACGGCTCCGTCTTTCATCATGGCGAGTTCGCGGTCGCCGATAAGCCCTTGCGTTTGCGGCAGAAGCGGCACATGAAGCGTGACGACGTCGGCGCTTCTCAGCAGTTCATCGAGCGAAAGCGATATGGCCCCAAGCGCGTCCGCGCCCGCCGGATCGCGTGGCGCCGGATCGAAATAGCAAATCCGGCAACCCATTTTCTGGAACGCCTCCGCCACGGCCATTCCAATCGTGCCCAGGCCCACGATTCCGGCGAGCAAACCGTCAAGCCCGGCAAGGTTGTCGGCCAACATGCGTGCGCGGAACGCGGCATAGTTTCCGCGGCGAATTTCGTCGTCCGCCCAACTCAGCCGCCGCGCCAGCACTGCCGCCGTCGTCACAGCGTATTCCGCCACGGCCTTGTTGCTGCCGCCCGGCACATTCGCCGCCGCAATTCCCCACTGCTTCAGCGTCGCCGCATCCAGCCGATCCATCCCCGCTCCGGTCACCTGCACCAACTGCACGGAACTTCCTTCGAATAACGCCGGCGGCAACTTTGGCCCCACGGCGGGAATCACCAGCGCCTTCGCCCGCTTCATCAGCGCGGGCACGTCGGCGTCGCCTGGAGCGCGGTACACCACGTCGAGCGACGCGGGCGGCAGGGCTTCGGCGCGTTCAAAATCCGCGCGCGGCCGCAGGCATAGGATTTCCACGCTCAACGACCTGGCCCTGCCTTCGGCGTCGGCGGCTCTTCCGTGGCCTTGGCCACGTCGGCCACGGGAAAAAAGCACAGCAGCACCAATGATTGGCTGCCCGTATTTCGCGTGACGTGTTTTTCGCCTGCCGGCATGAGCAGCGTGTCCCCGGCCTCCAGCGGATATTTCCCGCTATCGGCATAGGTCGTGGCCCGGCCGGAGAGCACGTAAATGCACTCCTCGGTATCGTTGTGATGGTGTGGTCCACGCTGCGGATCGCCGGGCGCGGGCACTGGAATTTCCACCATTCGAAACGTCATTCCGCGCGCGCCTTTTTCGCCGGAAAGGATTTCGACCGATGTTCGTCCCGGCAATCCCAGCCGCTTGCCTTCGGATTGTTTGTATACGCGCGCCATCACTCGGCTCGCCGCTGTCGCGTGATTTCCGCGACTCCGCCCTGCAACTCGTCGAGTTGCCGATAAATCTCCGTGGCCTCCTTGGCGACGGCGTCAGCGATGGTTGCAAGCATGTGCTCACCCTTTGCAACGGTTGCGGGCTGCGGATCGCCATACCAGCCAGTCGGCGCAATCAACCGAATATCGGTCAGCACCGGCTGGAAGCTGCGCGTGCGGCGCAGCTTATCCATTTTCTTTCCATGCTGGTGTTCGGAGGAGTGCTCAGCCCGTTCGAGATGCACCAGTTCGGGACGGTAAGCCAAAACCGCCAGGGCCTCGATCTCTCCGCCATGAGTAAGTCCTCCGTACTCCGCGCCGAAAAGATCCGCGGCGACGTAACACGCTTGCACCGTTAGCACGGTCATGCCGTGCTCCCTGTGCAGCGCATCGGCCGCAATGGCCAGTGAAGGGATATTTCCTTCGTGCCAGTTGAGGATGAGCAGGTACTTGGCGCCATGTTTCGCGGTCGAGGCGCAGGTTTCACTGACCAGGCGCATGTAGGTATCGGGCGTGAGCGAAATCGTGCCCTGGTACGGCATGTGAAATGGCGTCACGCCCAGCGGGCCTCCCGGCAGGACGAGCCCGTCCATGCGTTCCGCGACGGCGTGGCCGATCGCGTTCGCCGCGAAAATGTCCGTGCCCGTCGGCAGGTGCGGCCCATGCTGCTCCACGCTGCCCGCTGGCAGGATCACCAGCGGGTTTTTCCGGAACTGCGCGGCAATCTCCGGCTGGGTGAGGTTGATGAAGTAGCGGCTAGCCAACATGGGTCTTCTCCGTGGTTTTCTCGGGGGTTTTCTCGGGGGTTTTCTCGGGGGCTTTCGCACGCGCCTGCTCGATCATGTCGGCAACGCGCACCAATTGGCCATTCGTTTCAATCGAGCGCAGCGCGGCATTGACCACTGCGACAGCGGTGTAACCATTCTTCGCGGTCAGTTCGCCGGGCTTGCCCGTGCGGCAGCTTTCGGCAAACATTTCCAGCTCGGTGCGGAACATGTCGCTTTCCGGTACCTTCAGCACTTCGCGGCTCGCGTACCCAGCTTTGCCCCGCTGAATATAGAGCGTCGAAGTTTCGTGCAGTTTGTCCGGCGTGTCCCAGGTTCCAAAATCGATCTCGTAGTGCATCAGCCCTTTCGAGCCGAAGACGCGCACGGAAAACACGCCGGGCGAAGTCCAGCAGGAGCCGACATAGCCCACCTTGCCGTCGGCAAACTTCAGCAGCGTCATCGATTGATCGTCCACTTCCGCGCCCACCGGAGAAAGCTTGGAGGCCATCGAGCTGGCCTCTACAATGTCGCCTCCCAGATAATGAAGCACGTCAAAATGATGGATGGCCAGCTGCGAAAGCGGTCCGCCCGGCGCGCGGTCCTTATACCAGCGCCACGTTTTCGGCGTCAGCTCCAGCGCCCGCTCGTTCGAGAAGTTGGCTTCGATGAAGGCGACCCGTCCGAGTTCGCCGCGATCCATCGCTTCCCGGATCATGCGGATTCCAGCCATGAGTCGCGCGCTGTGGCCCACCGTTACCGTGACGCCGTATTTCTTCTGTAAGGCGTCGATCTCCAGTCCATCCACGAGAGTGCTCGCGATTGGCTTTTCGGTGTAAACGTGCTTCCCTGCCTTGGCGACTTCCGTGGCCACGGCCAGGTGCTGCTCGTTGGGCACAGTCAGAATGACGCCCTGAATGTCGGGTTTGGAGAGAAGTGTCTGCAAGTCGGGCATCGCCGGAACTCCGAGTTCCTGCTCAAATGCCTTGCGCTTTTCTTCCGAGCGGCTGTAGCCGGCGACGATTTTCAGCTTGTCGGATTTTTTCGCCGCACGAGTGAGAACCTTTGCCCACCGGCCCAGCCCGACGATGCCAACGTGAATCGGATCATTGCTCATGATTTCTGGCCCTCCTGCGTAATTAGCTGAAACTCAATTTTTTCGCTTGCAAATATCGTATTCCCGTATTACGGTATTCCTGTATGAATCAACAGTCAAGCGAAATTACTTCACGCAGCGCGGCACTGGCGACCATTGGCAAGCTCGCCGCTCCCCTGCGCCGTCAAGTTCTCGACGAACTCCGCCAATCCATCATTGCGGGGCGGCTACCGCCTGGCGCACGGCTGGTGGAGCGCGAACTCACCAGCATGCTGGGCGTGTCGCGCACAGTGGTCCGCGAAGCCCTGCGCCAACTGGAATCCGAGGGACTGGTTTCCATCGTTCCCAACAAGGGGCCGGTTGTGCGCGAGCTGACTCTTGCGGAAGCCAGGGACCTCTATTCCATCCGCGCGGTGCTCGAGGCGCTTGCGGCGCGGCGGTTCGTCGAGAACGCGAGCGACCAGCAAGTGGAACTGCTTCAGCAGGCGCTCGATGCCACGGACGGAGCCTACAAACAAGGCGATCCCGCGTACATTTTGGAGACCAAAAATAAATTTTACGACGTGCTATTCGATGGCGCGGCGAGCGAAACGCTCTCCTCGATGATTGGCACGCTGCACGGGCGCATCTGGCGCTGGCGGGCGCTGGGCTTGACGCACCCGGAGCGCTCGTCCGAGCGGGACAAAGAAAGCGTGGCGGGCTTGCGCGCGGTGCTGGCCGCAATCCGGAATCGCGACGCCGATCTGGCCGAACGCCGGATGCGCGAGGAAGTCACGCGCGCCGCCAGCGAGGCGATGCGCTTGCTGTCGAGCGCCAGTGTGCAAAATTCTTGAGGCCGAACATATTTGCGGAATTCGTTCTTTAAATCATGGGGGAACCAATGGCTACGCAATTTATTGTTCACGACAAGAAGGACACCGTCGGAGTGGTGGTCGTCGAAGATGTCCAACCCGGAAAAGACCTGACCGGCTGGATCATGCAGACGGATGAAACCATTTCGCTGAAAGCTCTCGATGCGGTGCCGCTGGGGCACAAGATCGCGCTCCAGGATTTGAAGAACGGCGACACCGTTCTGAAATACGGTCATGACGTCGGACGTATCGTGGCGGACGCCGGCAAGGGGCACCACGTGCATGTACACAATATGAAAACCAAGAGGTGGTAATGATGAGCCGATACGATTTTTATGGATATCGCCGTGAGAACGGCCGCGTGGGAATTCGCAATCATGTCGTCATTCTGCCGCTGGACGACCTTTCCAATGCCGCGTGCGAGGCAGTCGCCAACAATATCAAGGGAACCATGGCGCTGCCGCATCCTTACGGCCGGCTACAATTCGGCGAGGATCTCGAACTGCACTTCCGGACGCTGATCGGGACGGGTTCGAACCCGAACGTCGCCGCGTGCGTGGTGATCGGCATCGAACCCGAATGGACAAGCCGGGTGGTGAACGGCATCGCGAAGACCGGCAAGCCCGTCGCGGGCTTCTCGATCGAAGGAAACGGCGACACCAGCACGATCGCCGCGGCCTCGCGCAAGGCCCGCGAGTTCGTGCAGGCGGCTTCCGAAAAGCAGCGCGAGCCGTGCACGATTCAGGAGCTGTTCGTCTCCGTCAAGTGCGGCGAGAGCGACACTACATCCGGTCTGGCCTCCTGCCCCACGGTGGGAAATCTCATCGACAAGCTCGATCCGCTCGGCGCCACAACCTGCTTCGGTGAAACTTCCGAACTGACAGGCGCCGAGGTGGTTTGCGCCAGCCGCGCCGCCAGCAAGGCCGTCGGAGACGAATTCATGCAAGTCTTCCAGGCCTACCAGGAAGTCATCGAGCGCCACAAGACCAGCGACCTCTCCGATTCCCAGCCGACCAAGGGCAATATCGTCGGAGGCTTGACTACGATCGAAGAGAAAGCCTTCGGCAATCTCGCGAAGATTGGCCGCAAGACCAAGTACATCGATGTGCTCAAACCTGCGGAAGCGCCGGGCAAGGGCTCCGGGCTGTACTACATGGATACGTCTTCCGCCGCAGCGGAATGCATCACGCTGCAAGCCGCGGCGGGATTCGTCGTGCATCTATTTCCCACAGGCCAAGGCAACGTCATAGGCAATCCCATCGAGCCGGTCATCAAGCTCACCGCCAATCCCAAAACAGCGCGTACCATGGTCGAGCACATTGACCTAGACGTTTCCGGCATCCTGCGCAGGGAGATGACGCTCGATCAAGCCGGCGACCGGCTGATCGACATCATGGTCCGCACCTGCAACGGCCGCCTCACCTGCGCCGAAGCTCTGGGACATCGCGAGTTCGTCTTGACCAAGCTATATCAGTCGGCGTAACGAACGGGCTGCCAACAGCGTCCCCGCGTCGGGATCGGGTTTGGTCTCGACGCGGGGACGCACAAGGATCCGACACCCGCCAGCGGTTCCGCTACAAAAACGCCAGGCACCCAACATCCGATTGCCCGCAAAGAGAGTTATTCTCACCTTGAGAATGCGGAACGAATTCATTGAGAAGTTGAGATGCCAGGAATTGGCGGCCCATGCAATCGGCGCAACATGCCGGACACGCGACGACGCAACGCAAACGGGACCATCGATCACACAACTGTCATCACTACTGCAACTTAGTTTCCTCTTCCTCCTGGCAAACCCAAAAGAACCAAAGTGATTTCGACGATTCGACATGCGGAAGACCGCTTGTCCCGCAAATATGGAGAAGGGCTTCGAAAGCGGCTGCAGCGACTACCTCACCAAACCGATCAGGAACGGAGAACTGATTCAAATGGTAAATGGCTACCTGGCGGCTGAAAAGAAACACTAAAGGTATCGCATCACCTGGCGGAAGGCCCCGCATCTAAAGAGGCGGGCTAAAGAAACCCGCTGGCGGCGTTCACAAATCCCTTCCCTGAAAAAACGACTTCATGAAATTTCCCGACAGATTCCAACTGGGGTTAAGCGACACGCTCCAGCTAGTAGCGGATGGAGATATTCAGATAGACCATGCCTCTGGATGTCTCAAACCGGAGGACGACGGCCTCTTTGTCGGCCGCTTTAAGCGTTTCGGTCTCCATCGCGTAGACTTCGGGCGGATGCACTCGAAACTGGAAACCGCTGTCGTTAAGTTGCGTCACGGCGTTTCCGATCACCATGTTGGTCAATTCGCAGATCGCTTCTCGAACGGTTTCATCCGTGCTCGTCCCGCCCGCAAAATCGGAAGCCACTTGCCTGGCCGCGGCCGAATCCATATCGAGGATGATGCGTCCCTGGATATCTCCCGTCATGCTGACGCGCGCGGCAATGCCCGTCCGCTCGTAATTCCCTTCCTCCATGGTGACGTCGGCAATTTGAGCGGTGCACCCCATAGTTTCGGCGATCACCGCATCCATGGAGTTGATGAACGGTTGAATGAGATTCATCTTCATGATTTGACTTCTCCCGCAGTGGCTTGCACCGGCTCGACATGGTCGTTCAGCACGTATTGAATGATCTCGTACAGGGTTTCCGGCTTCACCGGCTTCTGCACGAAGTGCCGCGCGCCCTTCTGCAGAGCGGCCACAATGTTGTCCTGATATCCGACCGAGGAGACCATGACAATGCGCGCTTCCGGGTGATCGCGCACGATATGCTCGACGGCCTCGATGCCCTCCATCTTTGGCATGGTGATATCCATCAAGACGATATCCGGACGGGTGGACGCATAGGCCTCAATCGCCGCATGGCCATCGCCTGCTTCGCCGGCGACATCTCCCCCGAATAACTGCACCATCTTGCACAGGTTCTTACGCGCGAAGACGGAATCGTCCACCACGAGAAAACGGATTTTTGGTTTGTCCGCGCCGGTCAGAGGTTTAAACTCCATGGTTATCTTCTCCTCATGCAAAGAATTCATTTTTGCGTTCTGGGATGCGTTTCAAGTTCGGCCGCGTCGACGTGAGTCCCAAGGCGGTCACTCAGGCACACGGCTTGTAAAACACTGGGAATGGCATCGAGCGGCACGATACGGTTGACATAGCCCGCATCAATTGCCGATCGGGGCATACTGTCCACAACGCAACTTTCCTTGCTTTGCGCCATGGTCACTCCGCCGGCGGCTTGCACGGCGCGCAAGCCATCGGCGCCATCGTCGCCCATCCCCGTCATCAGAAGCGCGACGCTTTCGCTGCCAAACTCCCTGACAATGGAATGAAACAACACGTCCACGGACGGACGGTGACCATTCACCGGAGCCTGGTCCATCAGCACGATTTTATCTCCCTGCACCGTGCGGTGGATTTTCATATGGCGGTTCCCCGGACAGATGAATACGTGGCCAGGAGCGATCAGATCGCCCGAGCGCGCTTCCACCACGATAACCGGCGAACAATCGTTCAGCCGCCGAGCAAACATCTCGGTGAATCCCTCGGGCATGTGTTGAACCACGAGCAAACAGCCCTTGAAGTCCGCGGGAAGTTCCGAGCAAATATATTGCAAGGCGTTGGGCCCGCCCGTCGAAACGCCGACGGCAATGACGCACGCCGGCCGAGTCTCGGTGTGCACCTGTTTTGGAGACGAACGAGTCGATGACGGCGGAAGAAAGGTCTGCTTGGGCGGGCCCGAGATTGCCGCCACCTTGATCTTCATCGAGAGTTCCCGGGCAATTTGTTCCATCCGCCCGCTGTGGGCGTCGCCCGGCTTGGCCACAAAATCAAACGCGCCGAAAGCCAGCGCATTCAAGGCGGAATACGCTCCCTTTTCGTTATGACTGCTGACGACAATGACGGGGACGCGGAATTTTCCGACGATTTCGCGCAGCATCTCCAGGCCGTTCATTCTCGGCATATCGAGATCCAGCGTCACCACGTCCGGGTGCAACTCACCGATTTTCTTGAGCCCCAGCAGGCCGTCCATCGCCGTTCCCACTACTTCAATGCCTGGATCGGATTGCAACAATTCCGAAATCAGTTTCCGCATCAACGCGGAATCGTCCACCACCAGCACGCGAACGGGTTTCCTCATGCGGGCACCCCAACGGTGCGCTTCCGGCCCAAGTGCGAAACGAGCGCCGGGACGTTCAGAATCAAGACGACGGTTCCATCTCCCAGGATCGATCCACCGCTGATCAGGTCGGACGAGACCAGCCGATCCTCGATCGCCTTGATGACGAGTTCTTCCTCGCCAATCAAGCCATCCACGATCAGCCCGACTCGACGGTTGCCTTCGGCGACGGTCACAACGAAGTGCCGCATCTTTTTCACCGTGGACTTTGTATCCAAGATCAATTGGTCCAGGCGCACGACGCTGAACGCCTGGTCGCGAATGCGAAGAACCTCGTGCCCGTCAATTTCGTGAATCTCACTGTCGTTGGCGCGCGTGATCTCCAGGACTGAGTCCAGTGGAATGGCGTAGTGCCGGTCATCCACGCGGAACAATAGCGCCTGAATGCTTGCCAGGGTCAAGGGCGCCACGAGTTGAAAGGTCGTGCCGTGTCCCGGCTTGCTTTCGACAATCACTTTGCCCTTCAAACGATTCATCACATTTTTGACAACATCCATGCCCACGCCACGGCCGGAGATTTCCGTAACTTGCTCGGCGGTGGTCAGCCCCGGATGAAATACCAGGTTGAGGATTTCCTCGCGGGACAATCCTCTGGCCTCCTCCTCCGACATCAAACCCGATTGGATGGCCTTCTGAACCAGCCTCTCGCTGCTGATTCCCCGGCCATCGTCCGAAACTTCGATCACAACCTGGTTCCCCTGGTGGAAGGCATTTAACCGTATGGTTCCGCGAGACGATTTTCCGTACGTCAGCCGGTCGTGCGGCGCTTCGATGCCGTGATCGGCGGCGTTGCGAACCAGGTGGGCCATCGCCTCGGCCAGCGCGTCCAAAACGCTTTTATCGAGATCCGTGCCCTGACCGGCCATTTCAACGGCAATTTCCTTCTGGCGCGCTTTGGCAACATCGCGGACGATGCGCGGCAAGCGGCGAAACAACTGTTCGACCGGGACCATGCGGATTTTCATGACCGATTTTTGCAGTTCACCGAGAACGCGCGATTGGAACGAAACCGCATCACCGAGACGATTGCGCAATGGATCCTTGGGAAATTTCCGGTCGAATTCCTGAAGCGTCCGAATCAACATGGACTTTCCGATGATCAATTCGCCGATCAAATTCATCACCGTGTCGATGCGCCAATTTTCCACGCGCAGCCAGGCTTCGGCGGAACCCGTTTTTCCGGCCGCCGTGGCGGAAGTCCGTGACGTCTCTTCGCCCGCCAATGCACTGTGTTCATCGCGTTGATCGTGCTCATCGCGCTCATCGCGTTCATCGCGCTCATCGGATGCCGTGGATGTGAGTTCCGATCCGGCCTTTGCTTCGGCCTCCAGAAGCATTTGCAACACATCGCGAGGCTGGCTCTCGGCCATCCCCATGGGCGTAAGGGAGACGCTGGTGACAATTCCGGGAACGGCGCATCGCGTTCGAATCCAATCGGGAGAATACGAACTCGAAAGAGCGACGTGAACCTCGGCAAGCGTTTGCAGCGGGACTCCGCTGGCGGGGGACTGCGCCAGGACGGTTCCGCAATGATCGAGCGCCGTGCAAATCATCTGCAACCCCGCCGCGGGCATTTGCAAGGACGGGTCCACGCTCAGGACGATTTCGTGGACAACTTCTCCATTTCGCAGGGCTTCCAGGACGATCGCCTTTTCCTTGGGAGTCCACTCGGCTCGCGCCTGTGAGGGTTGAGGCGCTGAAGATGATGCGGGCAATTTCGCAAGGGTGCGGATATGCGCGCGGAATTCGGTAATATCCGGAGGCTGCAGGTTGCCGCGAACGACGCCCAGCATGGCGTGGAACGTATCCGCGGCGGCGAGGATGATCTCGGCCACGGCTTCGCCCCGCTCGGCAACGAATGCGGGCGTCAGCAAATCCTCGAGATCGTGCGCCAGCTCGCTGAGTTGCCGGAAGCCACAGGCCGCGGAATCGCCCTTCAGCGTGTGCATGGCGCGGCGGACTCGAGCCAAAGCGTCGGAATCGCACGGATCCGCCTCAATCAGGATCCCCGCCTCGTTCATCTCCTGCAGCAAATCCTGCGCGCCCTCGAAGAAGAGTTCGCGAAGTTCGGCCGCCCGCTCATCCGAAAAAAAACTCAAATGGGCACCTCGAGGCGCTGGTACGCGGTGGCGTTGTTCAGGTGGATCATCCGAAATTTATTGGTCAGGCCAAACAGGCTCTCGGCATGGCCGACGAACAGGTATCCTCCCGGATTCAGGCAATGATAAAACTTTTCGATCAGGCGCTTCTGCTCGGCTTCGTCGAAATAGATCATGACGTTGCGGCAAAAAATGATGTCATTGCGCTGCGGCAGGAAGTCCGTCTTCAGGTTGTGAAAATCGAATTGAATCAGGCTCTTGAGCGCCAGTTTCACGGAATATTTGTCGGTGAGGCGGTCGAAATAGCGCAGGCGGGATGCGTAATCCACCGCTTCCATGTGGGCTTCGCTATACGCACCCTGTTGCGCCGTGAGCAGGCCGGCATAGCTCATGTCGCTGGCGAGAACTTCCGCCTTCCAGGGCGGCGGCACCATGGGTTTAGGCGAGGGCATATCGAACGGGCGAGGATGCCGAAGATAGTAATAAGCGAGAGCATCGCAAATGAGGATGGCCAGGCTGTACGGCTCTTGTCCGGTCGAGCAGCCCGCGCTCCATACGCGCAGATTCCAATCCTTCTTCACTTCCTTCCGCTGCAACACTTCCTCAAGAATCGTTTTCTGGAACAGTTCGAGCTGAGGCCTGGCCCGAAAGAAACTGGTTTCATTGACGGTCAGATTTTCCAGCAACGCACGCAGTTCGACTTTTCCTTCACGGCTCGTCAAAAGGCGGTAGTAGCTATAAAAGGTGTCCACCTGGCAGACCTTCAGCCGGTGCGTCACGCGGTCGCGCAGGAAGTGGATGCGGCGCTCATCGAAAAACATTCCGCATTCCTGATAGACCAGCGTCTGCAGAAGCTTTATTTCCGCATCGCTCGGGGTAATCTGATTCACAAGTGTTGGCGTGTTCATGGGTCTCCGGCGATTGGCATGAGGATCAGCGATTGCCGATCCGGGATACCCCAGCGTTCATCGTTGTGCTGGCGAGTTCCGCTATTTCACTGACATGCTGCAGTTCGGCGCCTTGCAAAATCCGGCTCAGGTCGAGAAGAATAATCAAACGGTCTTTCAGCTTTCCGACGCCAGTCACATAGCTCATATCATCATTGGGGAACACGTTTTGAGGGGCCTCGATATCCGATGGAGCGATCCTCAGAACTTCGGAAGCGGAGCTCACCAGAAGCCCCACCAGCCGGCCTTCCAATTCGACGACTACGATCCGGCTCTTGGAATTGCGGTCGATGGCGGCTTCGCCAAAGCGCTTGCCCAGGTCAATCACGGCGATGATCTTTCCGCGGAGGTTGATGACGCCTTCGATGTGAGGGGGCGCATTGGGCACGGACGTGATCTCCGGAACGCGCACGATTTCCCGCACCAGGGAAATGGGCACTCCCAGCGTCTCGCGTCCGACGCGCAGGCCAACGATTTGCAAGTGCTTGTCCATGATTCTGCTCAAGGTTTAGCCCCGCACCCGTTCCAACTGCAAATCCGACAATGAGGATTCCCGCTCAGGCGAGGCCTTGCGGGCAGTATTTTTTCCCAATCGCGGCTGGCTTTGTTCGTCGAGAACGAAGAGATCCGCCGCTTCGAGCAGCCGGCGGGAAAGTTTGGATGAGTGTTCGGCCATGGCCGCAAGCTGCGAGGAACTGGATGTGGACTGCTGGACCACTTCGCGCATTCGCTCCATCGCCCGGACCACCGATTGCGCACCGGAGGCTTGCTCCTCGATCGTGGAATTGATTTCCTGCGTGATTTCCGTAAGTCTCGATGTGGCCTTGGCAATCTGCGACGAGCCCGCCGATTGCTCGTGTGTCGCTCCGCCAATCTGCTGCGCATATTTGTAGACTTCGGAGACCACCGCGGAGATTTTGTTCAGCGCAATATTGAGATCGCCGCCAAGCTCCAGCCCCTCTTGAACCATGGCCGTGCTTTTTTCCATATTCTCGACCGCTTCGCGGGCTTCTTTCTGAATGCCCTGAATCAATTCGGAAATTTCCTTGGTCGACTGCGTCGATTTCTCGGCGAGCTTGCGCACTTCCTCGGCCACAACGGCGAAGCCGAGGCCGTGCTCGCCGGCGCGCGCTGCTTCGATCGCGGCGTTGAGCGCGAGCAGGTTGGTCTGTTCCGCGAGGTCGTCAATCACTTCGATGATCTTGCCGATTTCATTGGTGCGATTGCCGAGGACGTCGATAATTTCCGCCGAAGTACGGATGGCCAGGCTGGTGCGCGCCAGTCCATTCGTGGTCTTTTCCATGGTTTGAATGCCGGCGTGGACTTCGTCCTGGGAACGCTGGCTGATTTCCAAAAGGGTGCGCGCCGTGTCCGCCACACTCTGGATGGAAGCGACCATCTGCTCGATGGATGAGGACGTTTCCGCCACGCTGGAAGTCTGCATCTGCGTGCTCTTCACCACGTTTTGCACGTTGATGCTCATTTCATGCATGGTGCTGGTGACTTCGTCGATCGCCGTCGCGGCTTCCACGCCGACCTTTGCCGATTCGGTCGATGCAGCCGCCATCTGGCTGGACCCAGAGGCCACGCCCGCGGCGCTGTCCCTCACCTGCGTGGCAAGGTCGCGCAGCCCCTGAATCATTTGCAAAAACGCATTCGCCATGGTATCGCGCGACGATCTCGGCCGAATGGTCACGTTCAACTGCCCATTGGCAATGGCCGCGGAAACGGTCGCCATTTCCTTCAAGTGAAGCATCATGTTTCTGTAATGCTCGGCCAGCAAACCGATCTCGTCATTTCGATGAATCTCTATCTTCTGATCGAGATCTCCGGTCTCGGCAATCTCGCGCGTAACGGCAATCAACTGCTCCAGAGGTTGCGTAATGGACTGGGAAGTGCGATACAAAATGAAAGTCCCGATGATCGCCCCGAGCGTGATTCCCACCGTGAGGACCACGGTGCTGATGGTTGCGAACGTGTTGGCGGCCGCGTTCGATTTATCCAGAGATTTCTGAATGGTGCCTTCGGCATCATCCATTTCCTTGACGCTTTTCTCCACCCAGGTGTTCGACGAACGGTGCAGATAGAGAATTTGGAGGTCCGATACGGTCGTCTGGCCCTCATCCACTTGATGGCGCTTGGCGACCAGCGGCTTGGAGAACTCCTCCGCCCAGCTTTGCTGATCCGATTCGATGGAGATATAGGTTTCCTTCAGCTTATCGTCATTCGCCTTGCTCTGCGCGTCTCGCAACAAGTTTGCCAGCGTCTTTGCGCCATCCGACAGAGCCGCTTCCTGTCGAGGGTCTCCGCTGAGCAGGTAGTTCCGCAGGTTGAGGCCGTTGTTCATGATCTGAAAACGGACCTGCTCAATCGTTTGAATACTATTGAGCGTGGACGCGCTCGTACTTCTTGCGCCGTGCTCGCTCTGGCTTGCGGTAAGACTGACTAGAAACAGCAACACCGCAATGCCCAGAATTAATCCAAACCCGATATAGAGCTTTTTGCGAATGGTCATTTCTAATCGCCTCTCATTTTTTCAACAGCACCCATGCGGATCACTCTGGTTTTGCGGGTTACTGGAAGACAACTTCAACTGGTTCAAGGGTTTCCTTTGGGCCTTCTTCGTATTTCCACTTTTTCACGGCTGATACAGCCTCCTGAACCAGCATGGGGCTGCCTCCAATGATCCTCGTGTCTCGCACCTTGCCATCAGGCGCCACGGTGGCTTCGAGCCGTACGGTTCCCGTGACATGCATCGAGTGGGCGGCCTGTGGATATTCGGGCTTAACCAAGGATTTAACTTTGCGCCCGCCGCGGTCCTTGACCTCTCCAGACGCGCTATCCTGAGCGCGCCCCTGAATGGGGCCGTACGCAAAGCCAGCAAACAACAAAACCATACCAACGAATTTGATTGCCCGTGCACGGACCATAGATACCCTCCAGAGATATGACATCAATTCGTGTACCTGTATTGCACGAGCCATACCATGAGCATCGGTCTTTGCAGAATTGGTGTCCCAATATGAAAAGGAGCATGTATATAATGGACAACAAAGGACATACGGAGAGGCGGCTTCCCGGGAAATTCCCGGTCGCTTCCCTTTGACAGTCTCATGCGCCACAGAAATAGAGGGCGGCACGTCTCAGTTTGCGATTTCACGCGAGATGGGGGGTTACTGAATCACTGTGCTCCGTTCCGGGTTCCATTGACAGTTAAGTGGATACGATTCAAATTGGGAATCGCACTCAAGACCCACAATGAAACTCAGGAGCATGCATCTCCCAGCCGCATGTGTGCCACATTGGTCACTTCCGAGACGACCGAAGCAGTATCATTCTCATTTGAGACGCTGCTTGTCCGCCTAGTCACCGAATCCCACGGCCTGAATCCGAGAGAATTGTTTCAACTCTTCCGCCGTGAGGCAGAAGAGTTCTTTGGCGCGAGCACCGTATGCTGTTGTGCGTTCTCAAATCGAGACGAGGCAATCGTCAAGGAAGCAAACGGATGCCAGCCCTGGATGGCTTTGGGAGACATGTTTCCTTCGAACGCCATGAGTTGCAAGCTGGCGCGATCCGCTGAAAGAGCAATTCCGTGCGGGACCGCCTTGAATGAAATTTCCCTGCCGCATGAAGATACCGAGCACGAGCGGGTGACGATACCGTTGCTGGGTCAAAGCGGGTTGCGTGGTTCGGCCGTATTGGTGTGGCCTGGCCAAGTGAATTCTCTCAATGAAGTTGCCTTAAGACAATTAACACACCTGGGCACCGTATTCGCAGGCTTGCTCGATCATGCCCGCCTCTTCGAGCGGGTGTACCGCTCCCGCGAGAAGTGGCTGCAAGTGGTGGATACGATTCCGGACTCGATTGTCGTTCACGACGCCAATGCCAATATCATTCGAATCAACCGGTCACTCGCCGACCGCATTGGATCGCATCCGTCCCAGCTGATTGGCCGCCCTATCCGTGAAGTCTTGAAACTTGCGGGGCGCGAAGACTCCACACCGTGTCCGCTGTGTCCCGGCAAGCCGGAGGGCGTGGAAGGCCCGGTGGAACTTTTTTCAGGGTGCAGTTTTCTGGTCTCCACCACCAAGATGGCCCAGGACCGGGAGCCGGGTGCAAATACGGTCCACGTGCTCGTCAATATCAGCGACCAATTGGAGGCGGAGCGGCGCTACCACGATTTATTCGACAGCATTCAGGAGGGGGCCTTTTTCTGCGATCCGGACGGCCGGATACTCGGCGCAAATCCCGCGCTGGCGCACATGCTGGGCTATTCGAATGTGGAAGAGCTCTTGGAATTTAATTTGTTCGAGGACCTGTTTCTGCATGACGCCGAGAAGGTCCACTTGCTTAAGGGATTGTCTCGATGGAAGTCCCTGCGCAACCATGAGGCTGCTTTGCGGAGAAAAAGCGGGCGCGCGCTCAATGCGCTTCTCGACATCACCTCGGTACACGACTCGAAGGGAAATCTCGTGCAGTACCGAGGCCTAATTCTCGATATAACCGACCAGAAATCTTCGCAGGCGGCTCTGCAGCGCGAGCGCGATTTCAACGATGGCATCTTGAACCACACCCAAAGCGTGATTCTCGTATTGGACTCGTCCGGACACATTGCATATGTGAACCACCGGGCCGCGGATCTCGGATATACGGCAGACGCGCTTCTGGGCATGCCGCTCGCGCGGTTGGTTCACGATGCGCATCGTCCTGTATTTCAGGATGCCCTACGGACGGTCCTGGACAATGGCATGGTCCAGCGGCTCGACCTTCCATTTGTGGGCAAGAGCGGGAATTCCACACAATTCGCCGTGCACCTCAGTTCCATGCGCGAAGGGCATGGGGATGATCGAAACGCCATCGTAGTGCTGACGGACGTTACGGAATCGTCGCTGCTTCAGTCCAAGCTGGGGCGCAGCGAGAAAATGGCTGCCCTCGGCCAATTGGTATCGAGTGTGGCCCATGAGGTCAATAATCCGCTGGCATCGATCATTGGGTTCACCGAACTTGTGTTGGAGAAACCGGACATTCCGGAATTAGCCCGCCAGGAATTGCGAATCATTCTGCAGGAAGCCGAGCGAACGCGTTTAATCGTTCAAAACATGCTGCGTTTCGCAAGAGAGATGCCTCCACAACGCGAGCCTGTTCAAATCAATTCGATTCTGCGGCAAATCGTGGAATCGCGTTCGTATGGACTTACGGATCGGAATGTGGAGATCGTGGAACGCCTGGCGGAAGACCTTCCGGTGATCGTTGCCGACCCGCACCAGATCGCGCAAGTGTTCCTGAACATTCTCAACAATGCCTTCGACGCGATCGAGCAGGTGGAGGGCCGCGGCAGAATTCAAGTGGAAACGTCATTCACTCCGGAAACCGTTGAGATTCGTTTTCTGGATAACGGGCCCGGAATTTCAAACCTGGAGCACATTTTCGAGCCGTTCTTCACGACCAAACCCGCGGGAAAAGGCACGGGACTGGGCCTGAGCATCTGCCATGCGGTCGTAGAGGAACATCTGGGCGAAATTCGGTGCTTCAACAATTCCGAAGGCGGCGGGTGCACGGTGTTGATCCAGTTACCGGTTGCAACGATCCACGCACAGCCTGTGGCATCGGCGGATGTGCGCGCACGAGATCGCTCGGGAGTAAGCAGATGACCGTGGAAGATTCACGCATTCGACTTCTCGTCGTGGACGATGAATACACGATCAGGCGCTTGTGCATGACCGTGGGAGGCACGCTGGGCTACGTCTGTTCCGAGGCGGAGAGCGCGGAAACGGCGCTGGCTCAGGGACTCGCCAGCGCGCCGGATATCGTCCTTGTGGATCTGCGGCTGCCCAAACTGTCGGGAGCGGAACTGCTTCGCCAGATCAAATCCCGCCTGCCGTCAACCGAAGTCGTCATCATGACCGGACACGGCTCGATCGCATCCGCCGTCGAAGCCATGAAACTCGGCGCCTACGACTACATTCAGAAGCCGTTCCGGGTGGAAGAGCTGCGGTTACTGCTTCGCCGGATGGAAGAAAAAATCCGGCTGGTGCAGGAGAACCGGGTCCTGCGAGAACGCGTCGAAACCGACCAGCAACTCGATGGAATCATTGGCGAGTCGTCCAAGATTCGCGAAGTGTTGCAGATGATCGGCCGGCTGAAGGACACCTGGACGCCGGTATTGATCCGCGGGGAAAGCGGCACGGGAAAAGAATTGGTGGCGCGCGCCATCCATTACCGGGGAGCGTTTGCGAAGCGCCCGTTTGTGACCGTGGACTGTGGAGCCCTGGTTCCGACGCTGATGGAGAGCGACCTGTTCGGCTACACCAAGGGCGCGTTCACGGGAGCGGCCAAATCGAAGATGGGGCTGTTTCAAGCCGCCGACGGTGGCACGATTTTTTTGGACGAAATCGGAGAATTGCCGCTTGAGTTGCAGGCCAAACTGCTGCGTGTTCTGCAGGAAAAGGAAATACGTCCCGTGGGAAGCAACACGAACATCAGCGTGCAGGTCCGCGTGGTTGCGGCCACGAACCGGGACTTAAATGCGGCGCTCCGCGATGGCACGTTTCGAAAAGATCTCTACTACCGGCTCAATGTCGTTTCCGTTTTCATCCCTCCCTTGCGGGAAAGACGCTCGGACATTCCCATGCTGGTGCACTGTTTTCTGGATCGCCATGCCGAAGGCGAAACGATCGAAGTCACTCCGGCAGCCATAAAACTTCTAATGCATCACGACTGGCCGGGCAACGTGCGCGAGTTGGAAAATTGCATCAGCCGCGCATTGGCGCTTGGCGATCACCGGTGCATCGATGAAAGCGACTTGGCCCCTGCATTGCGGAACGAGAACGACGCTCCTAACGTGCAACTTCCCACTCCGATGGAAGACGATGCCGCCTCGACCGTCGCACTCGACGACCTCGAACGGCTGACGATCCAGCGAGTATTTGAAAAGGTGGGCGGAAACAAGGAAAAGGCGGGCGAGTTGTTGGGCATCAGCCGCGCCACGCTTTACCGCAAACTCAAGCGCTACCAGATTGCCGCAAGTCAGCTGAAAGAAGAAACCACGAGTTAAAGGCGGATGGCGTGTCTCCATCCGTCTCCATCCGTTTAAGCGGCAAGGGCAGGAATTCGCGCCGTGCATGAGACAAAGTGTCGCAGATTGAGATTCGGAAAAACGATCCTTCCAGAAGCATAAGTAAACATTAACAAAAATAGCCACTTAGCTCCGCCCCTTTTCCGATCGTGCTTTGGCCGTTCTCTTGCAAGAGTTAGCGCGTGCCTTCGTGTCTTCCAGCCGAAGGTGAAGCGGAAACACGTGCAAGCACTGCCGGGCCAAGGGTTTCACCAAGGATTTTTTAAAAATGATGAGACAGAAAGAACATCTGGAAACACTGCCTCAAGAAGAATCTGTACTGCGGCGATTGACGGAGCTGTTCGAGGACGTCACGTCGATGCGCATTCCAATCGTGGTGGTCGTGCCGCGAGGGAAAGGCCAGGGCTTGGAGGAACGTACAGTAATCGAATTCGGGACATCCACAACGATTTTTTTCGAATCACGGCTTTTATTGGAGTTGGAAGACAAACTCCACATTAAAAATTCCGACGGTTCTCTTGGAGCGGATGCGATCGTTGTGGCGCTTCGACTGAACGATGGACGCCGGGCAATCGCGGCGAGCTTCATGGCGGAAGTCCGCAACTGGATCATTCAAGGCTGATGGCGACCACGCTAAATTCCGGCAAGCAGACAACCTCACCCATCGTGAGCCACGCATGGGATGAGTTCATCCGTGTGCTTCCGATCTATCAGGCATTAATACGGCAATGCGAGTTGCCCGATGGGCCATATCCCGCCGGGCGCAAGCCCTCGCCCTGGCCCGACAAAAAAACTCGCGAACGCGATCTTCTTTGGCTGGATGAAGTGGACAGGCAAGTGCAGCCGGTTCATCTCCGGAGGTTTCTGACAACGCCCGACGTAGCGCGTGAAGAGGGACTCCGCATCTTCGTACGGCGCCACTTATCGAGACCGGAAAAATATGCCACCGACCGGGATAAGGTCGACCTGCTCATCGTGCAGTACTTCATTCTTAGCGCGCCCCAGGATTTGATCGTGTCGAGCATCGAATTCGCCGACGTCGCCAGGATTTTCCAGCCATTGCTGGGAGAAGTACAAGCGAAGCCACTCGAGTGTTGCGTCTCCCTGGACCGCATATTGAAAACCGCGCAACAGTCCAGCTGCCTGCGCGACCTGGTCGAACAAGGGTTGATGCAGCAAGGACACATCGTAAAGGAAACCGCGGGGAAAACATTTTACGATCCCGCCGCGCTGGTATCGATATGCAGGTTTAATTTTCTTTTCCGCCGGACATTCATTCAGTTGCTGCACGCGGATTTGCGCGCGGTTGGCGTGGCGCTAAACGATCTGGAGCGGCGCGGGCTGAAGGCCGTCGATTGCCGGACCGCTGGATTTTCCGAGACGGAACCACTCGATAAACTGAGGCTGTTTCACAAGAACTGGAAAGTTCCGTTCGAATCCGATTACAAGCAGGGCGCGTCCTTCCGTGTGTACGAACAATTGATGTGCCTGCGCGAAGACCTGGAAGAAGCGCTGGGAGTGATGCGCTCGGTTTCCAGACCAGACAGCGCGGCCAGCGGCGCACAGGACACGGAAACGAAAACGAGCGAGCAGAGCGCGTCTCCCGGCGGGCCCGATCCGGCGCCACGGTCCGAGGTGCAATCCGCGCCTCAATCTGCGCCTCAATCCGCGCCTCTGGGCACGCTTCCTGCCACGCCTCCTGCCGCGCCTGAATTTGCGCCTCCGGTCGCAGCGCAGCCCGCTCTACAGCCTGAGCCAAAACGGGGTCCCATTCCAACACCATTCATCGCTCCGCCGGTTGCCGCAAGCCCAGTTATGCCGCTGCCAAAACCGCCGGCTGTGAACGCCGCTCCGAGAACGGCAAATTCATCGCTGGAGCAGAAGGCTGGGAACGTCGGCGCCGTTGACGTGGAAAATCTCGAAGAAATAATTTGGGAACAACTGATCGCAACACCGCCAGTTCGCGGACGCTCCATGACCACGATAACGGTGGAAGACGCGCGGATCTTGTTGTCCGCATGGGAAGTGGCCGCGTTCATCAGCGCATCCGGGCAGGATTCCGAGGACCTGCGCCGCGTCATTGTGGCGCGGGTCATGCTCTCCACGGCCATGGAACGAAGGAAGCGCCTCCTCGATTTCAAGACGCTGCACAGGGCTGTGACGCATGCTCGAAAAGAAGTTCCCCGCTTCCAGGAGCGCATCGATCAGCTCAAGCGCACACAGAAAACCGACAGTGCCGTAAATCTGGCGATGAGCGTCAAGCGATTGCTCTCTCTGATTGAAGAAACGGAACAGCTCACGGCGCAGGAACAAAAACGATGACCCCGGGTCAAATCCTGGTTGTTTCGGATGACGCCGAATTTGTGCGGGCCATATCGGCCCGCTGGCAAACGGAGAAGAATGCTCCGGACATCACCGCCGTTTCCATGAACGTCAGACGGCAGGCCAGCCCCACGAACTACTCTCTTGTCGTCGTAGGGCCGTTGCACCAGGGGACAGAATTGCCGTCCACGCCGGCGCTGTATATGGAATCGACCGTGTGTGCCGTGGGCGACCTGCCGAGTCTTGCATCGGTTCGAGCTAAATATGGCGACTGGCTTCTGCTTCCGGAATATGCGGGATGGCCCGAAGCGCTATTCTCCGTGGCCAAGGAAGCTCTTCGGCGAATCAGCGCGGAGAAACGCGCACGCGAAGCGGAACTCACCTATTCCTCGCAACAGTATTTCGATGTTCTTGGCAGAAGTTTGCTGGAAGCCCGGCCCGGTATGTTCAACGTGCTGACATCGCTATTGGGCAATGCGGATCTGATTCTGATGTCGGAAGAGTCGCTGTCGGCCGGATGCCAGGAACAGATGCAGACCATTCGCACCATGGCGTTGCGTTTGAATGAAATGCTCCAAAGGCTTTCCTCGCTCGGCAGTGAAATGGAGTTGAGCGACTGGAAATCTCAGCTTGAGACGGCGGAGAAGCAGAAGGTGAAGGCGCCGTAAACCCGATTTGCGCGGGAAACGCACTAAGGGTCTCAGTCTCTAATATTTAGCAGTGTTGTCGTTTTGAGAAACACATGGATTCGAGTGGTCCGGCAATTGCTCTCCATCTCTATGGGCCATTCTGAATTGGAGTATATCAAGGTGAAGAAGATTTTAGTCGTTGACGACTCCATAACCATGGTGCGGATGATTCAGGCGCTTCTCGAACAGGGTGGGTATTGTGCGATCGGCATTAGCGATCCCAACCAGATCGAACGGACCATCGACTCCGAGCGCCCCAATCTTATTTTGCTCGATGTCGTCATGCCAAATCGCAATGGTTTCCAGATTTGCAGGTCACTTAAGAACTCGCAAGCTTATATGAACATTCCGGTCATAGTTGTGACCTCGAAATCGACTTCGAGCGACCGCTACTGGGCCGAGCAGCAGGGCGCGAATGGCTACATTGCAAAACCGTTTGCTCCGGAAGATCTTCTGAAAGAAGTGAGGCGATTCGCCTGATGCCAGAAGAAACACATTTGCAAGCGCTGCCTCCGAATTCGTCCACGGAAGAGACGTTCGAACTTTCCGAGTCGACCGGACAGCCGTTGCTCACGCGGCAATTCTGCGTGTTTCGCGCGGGCCGCGAACGATTTTGCCTTCCGGTGCTGGAAGTGGAAGAGGTCGTGGAGTGGCCGCTTACCACGCGCGTACCGTTGGGGCCTCCGTTCCTGATGGGTGTCTTCAATTTGCGCGGCACTATTATTCCGGTTGTGGATATCGCGGTCACCGAAGGCCGCCGGCCGGGACTTTCGCCACGCAACGTCATCGTGGCCGTATTGGCCGGAAACGAGAATGGCGAGAACACGCACATCGGAATCGCGGCGGACGAAGTGATTGGCACATACGCGGCGACGTCCCAGACGCTGCTGGACCACTCGCCACCGGACATGCCCCACTGCCGCGGCATGTTGCGGCACGACGAGCGTTTGGCTCTGGTCGTGGACCTGCGCCAGCTGATTCAGCTTTTTTCCGTACCGATGATTTAGAAACATCGAAGATTTAGAAATCTCGAATTCCGGGCCCCGCAAGGAATGTAAGAGTGAAGCGCACGGCGAGAGCGAAGATGATGGAGGTTTTGCAGTCATGAAGACGCGATTAAGTTCAACAATCTGGATGCTGGTCATATGGACCAGCGTTGCGCTGTTTGCGGTGCTGGGCTTGGCCTATAAGGCCGGCAACCTCGCTGGTGAAGGTTCCGTCGCACAGGGCGTGGGATCAGGCAACGCGATGCCGACTCTGTTCGTGGCGGGCGGCGTGGCCGTGTTTACGATCCTCATACTCATGATGACGCTGCCGCGCCGCGTGCTGACGCCGATCGGTTCCCTGTCGGAGTTCTCGGAGCGGTTCGCGGCGGGCGATCAGCGCGCCAGAGCCGAAGTGCCCGTGCAAGACGAATTCAGCGTGATCGCGGAAAACCTGAACAAGACGGTTGCGCGCGTATCCAAGGCCTACGGCAACCAGGAAGCTCAGGAATCGCTGCAGCGCAGCATCACGGATCTTCTCAACCTCATCAATCAGGTTTCGCGGGGCGATCTGACGTTGCGAGGGAAAGTCACGAACGACGCCCTCGGCAACGTCGCGGATTCGATCAACCTCATGCTGGATAATTTCACGACGGTAATCGATCGCGTGCGCATGGCGGCGGTGGACGTATCGACCAATGCCAACCGGATTCTCGCTTCGACCGACGAAATGAACACGGGCACCGGGCAGCAGGATCAGGAAATCACGAACACTTCCTCGGCCGTGGAAGAGCTGACGGTCTCGATGAAACAGGTGTCAAACAACGCGGAAGCCAGTGCGGAAGCGGCCCGCCGCGCGCTCGACGCCGCCGAGCAGGGCAACCGCGCCGTTCGCGACACGCTCGATGGAATGCAGCGCATTCGCTTGTCCGTGCAGGCGACGGCGCGAAAGATCAAGTCCCTGGGCGACCGGTCTCTGGAAATTTCCGAAATCATCAACGTCATCAACGACATCACCGAGCAGACCAACCTGCTGGCGCTGAACGCGGCGATTGAAGCCGCGCGCGCCGGCGAAGCAGGCCGCGGATTCGCGGTCGTCGCCGACGAAGTCCGCAAGCTTGCTGAGCACTCCCGCACCGCAACCAAGGATATCGCGGCCCTCATCAAGGCGATTCAGGCCGAAACGAACGAAGCGGTCGTCGTCATGGAAGAAGGCACGAAGGAAGTGGAAATCGGAACGGGGTTGGCCGATCAGGCGGGAAAAGCGCTGGAAGCCATCTCGAGCGTCGTCCGCCAGTCCGCGGAACTCGTCCAGGAAATTTCACTCGCTTCCAAACAACAGGTGCGCGGCACGGAAGGCGTGGCCAACGCCATGCAAATTATTTCCGGGATCACGCGCCAGACCACTCAGAGCGCACGCCAGGCCGCCGGCACGGTGGGCAACCTCGTGAAACTTTCCGAGCAACTTGTGGAAACGCTGTCGCAATTCCGGTCCAATGGCGATCCGGGTTCCAGCAAGGGCGAGCACGCCGTGGTTACAGCACGGCGTTAACTTAAGCGGATCTGACAACTGAGGGCTCCTGGAATCCACATGGACAAACGATCCACGTCGCCGGCACCGATGAGCGTCTCGGAACTCGACGATCTCCGCACACTGATCGAGGAGAGATCGGCGATTCTCTTTGACGCCTCGCGCGAACGTTTTTTCGCGCCGCGCGTAAATCAATATCTGCGCGACAGCGGCGAGCTGGATGCGGCCTCGTTTCTTCGGCGGATTTTGAATTCCAATGTCCAATACGACCGCTTTCTCGAGAGCCTTCTGACGCAGGAAACGTCGTTTTTCCGTTACCCGGACATCTTTCAAGTCCTTGAGCGCGTGGTTCTGCCCTATGTTCAGGCTCGCAAGATGTGGAATAGCCCGCGTGTGCTGCGGATTTGGAGCGCGGGCTGCTCGACGGGCGAGGAGCCATACTCCATCGCCATCACGATGGCCGATAAGCTCCAGTTTTTCGAGGCCTGGCAGATCGAAATTCTGGCCACGGACATCAGCCGCGAGGCTCTGGACCGGGCACAACGCGGCATCTACTCGGGAAGAAGCCTGAGAAGCGTTTCCCCCGAGCAGTTGCAAACGCATTTCACGAAAGTGGGAGAAACCTGGCAGGTGAAGCCGCGCCTTCAACGCATGATTTCGTTTGTGCCGATGAATCTGGCGCGCTCGGTCTATGTGGGCCGCATGGACTGCATCTTCTGCATGAATGTGCTGATGTATTTCTCCGAGGAGCGAAGAAATGAACTGCTCCAGAAATTTTATGACGCGCTGGAACCCGACGGCCATTTCTTTCTCGGCCATTCGGAATCCATGAAGAGCGCTCCCGTCAAGTTCGATTCGGCGGTGCTTGGCGATTGCCAGTACTACGTCAAGCCCACGGCGGCGGGGACCGAGCAGAAGACAGCGCTGATCGAGAAACAATCATGACGATCCACGAATCCAGCTCCGTCGATCAATTCCTCCAGGATGCTTCCGAGCACCTGCAGTATCTGCGGGAGTACTCCGCACTGCCTCTCGAAGCGGGATCCTCGGGCGACGATCTTGCCCGGCTTTACGACGCAGCTCATGAGTTGAGCGAATCGGCGGGCCGCCGGGGATATCCGCTGTTCTCGGAAATCGCGGGGAGACTGGCGCATGTTTTTGCGTATGCCCGCAAGACACAACTCAGCCCCGACACCTATGGACCGCTGATGGAGTTCTTGTCCGATGGCATCTCGGTTCTCGAAGTCAACCTTCTGCAGATCAGCGCCGCCGGCCAGGAAACGGTGGACAATATTGCCGCGTTCAAGGTCCGCTATTCGTTTGCATTCAGGGACTCGTCCTTGGCCGCATCCGAGGAAGCGGAAACCTCATCCGGCACAAGGTCCGGCGCACGAACCGCAGCGGCGCGCACGGAAATCAGCTATGCGGACGATCTGCCCGACGATGACGAAGTGCCCAGAGACGTTCTGGACTTTTTCATCCCGGAGGCGGAAGAACATCTGCAAATCGCGACGCAATGCCTGCTGGGCCTGGAATCGAACGCGACCGCCGAGGAGATTAACCGGTTATTCCGTTCCGTCCACACGATCAAGGGCTCGGCGGCACAAGTGGGCCTGCGGCGCCTGGCTGCGGTAGCGCACCGCCTGGAAGATTTGATCGGCTTGATCCGCGATGGAGAGTTGCAGTCCAGCGCGGAAATTACCGATATCTGCCTGCAATCGATGGACGCTCTGCGCAAGTTTTTGTACCGGCAATGGTCGAGCGACGATGAAATGCGCCACACCGTCGGGCCACTGCTGGCTCGCATCTCTCAATGGATCCCCAGCGAAGCGGTGGACGATGCGCCGGAGGGCGTCCCGGTCGAGGCCCTGGAAGCGGGCGTCACGATGGCCGCGCCGGCCGGCTCGGCGGCAGCCGGAAATGCGCCGCTAGGCGAGCACACCCTTCAAGCCAAGTCCGTGCGCATATCGCTCTCGCGTCTCGACGAGATGATGAACAGCGTGGGCGAACTGGTCATCAATCGAACCCGCCTTGTCGGACGCATGACGGAACTGAGAAAACTCGTCGAGGTCCTGGGCATTTCCCGGCAGCGGCTGTACGACAAGGTTTCCGAATTCCAGGAGAAATACGAATTCAACCGCATCAGCCAGGCCAAGGCCAACAACAACAGCAACGGCAACGGCAATTCCGGGGAGACGGGGAACGAAGGCAAGCCGGCGAACGCCGCGCCCCCGCCGGCATCCGGCGGCTGGCTGGATTTTTCCGAACTCGAGATGGATCGCTATGACGATTTTAATATCCTCTCGCGCTCGCTGACCGAAATCTCGGCGGATATTTCGGAAGTGCTTGCACAGCTCGGCGGATTCGTGGGGCGCGTGGGCCGGAACATCGACGAGTTCACGAAGGTCGCCCACCACCTGCAGGATGAAATCACGCAGGCGCGCATGATTCCGATCGGCACCCTGTATACGCGTCTTTCGCGCACGGCGCGCGACGCCGCAAAAGTTTGCGGAAAATCAGTGGAGTTGGAGCTGCTTGGAGAAAATACGCGACTCGACAACAACATTGTGCAGCAGATCACCGACCCGCTCATTCACCTGGTGCGCAACGCCATCGCTCACGGAATCGAGGACGCCGCCGCGCGAAAACTCGCCGGGAAGCCCGAGCAGGGGCGTGTGACCGTGCGCGCGTTCCATCGCGGCAACCATGTGTTCATCGAAGTGCAGGACGACGGCCGGGGACTCGACTACGAACGGATTCGCCAAACCGCCGTGCAAGCCGAACTCGTGTCGGAATCGGAAGCCACCCACCTCAAGGAAAGCGAACTGCGGGCCTTTTTGTTTCATCCCGGCTTCACCACGGCCACGTCCAAGACGGAAATTGCGGGGCGCGGCGTGGGACTCGATGTGGTGCGAAACAATGTGTACAACTTGAACGGTGAAATTGAAATCACCAGCGAGGCGGGCCATGGCACGTGTTTTGGCGTGAAGGTTCCGCTGACTCTGATTATTTCGCAGGCCTTGTTCGTGCGTTCGGGCTCTTCCACTTTCTCGATGCCGCTTGCCGTGGTGGAGGAGATTCGCAGGCTGCGCCCGGCGGACATTGAAGACGTTGGCGGGAAGCTGCTCACCAAGGTGCGCGGCGTCGTCACGGAAGTGGTTCGGCTGGACACCGTGTTGCGGCTCCCTCCGATCGAGCCCATCAACGGATACATGTCCATGGTCATCGTGAGGACCGCGGGGCGGCAGGTGGGCATTGTGGTGGAGGAAGTTCTCGGCAAGGACGAGGTTGTGATCAAGAATCTGGGCAATCATCTCCGGCGCGTGAAGCTGTTTCCGGGCGCCACGGTTTCTCCCGACGGCAGCCTCATTTTGCTGGTTGACGTCAACCGTCTGACGGCCACGGATGCGGTCGAAAGTGACGTTCTGATTCCCTCCGCGAACGCGGCTCGCGTGTTCTCGCCCGGGGCTGACGCTGTCGTCTCGGGCAGTATTCCCGCGGCTGCCGTGGATGAATTGAGCGGTGAGCGAGTCGTGGTCATTGCCGACGATTCGATCAGCGTTCGCAAATTTGTTGGCAGAATTCTGGAGAAGGCCGGTTATAGCGTGAAACTCGCGTCGGATGGAATGGAAGCCGCGGAGTTAATCGCTCAGGTAGGCTGCCATTTGGTGGTGACCGACATCGAAATGCCGCGAATGAACGGCTACGAATTAATGGCGCACTTGCGGCAGGATCCGGCAACCCGCCGGATTCCGGTTCTTGTGGTTACTTCGAGAGCCGGCGCCAAGCATCGTGAACGCGCCATGAAGGAGGGTGCTGCATCGTTCTTGACCAAACCCGTGCAGGGAGATCAGCTCCTCGCGGTGGTCGAAGAATTGATGGATTCTACCGGGCGGCAGGTTCGTCCTGCAGTACCGGCACTGGACACGGTCTAGCCATGGAAACCTCCGAGAAGAAAACTCGCGTGCTGATCGTGGACGATTCCTCGTTTATGAGGAAGGTCCTCGATGAAATCATCCGCGCCGACTTCAATATGGAAGTGGTCGGGCAAGCCAAGGATGGCCATGAAGCCCTCGCTCTGGCGGCATCTCTTCAGCCGGACGTGATCACGATGGATATCAATATGCCTCGGATGGACGGGATCGAGGCGACCAAACAAATCATGTCCGACAATCCGCGCCCCATCGTGATTGTCAGCTCCGAATCGCGTGAAGGCGCAACCGGTGCCTTGCGCGCGCTGGAGCTGGGCGCCATCGATTTCGTCCCGAAACCTAAGAGCGCCATCGATCTGGACATGAAAAACGTCAGTGACGAACTGCTTCGCAAGCTCAAGATGGCGGCGAAGGTCCGCGTGGTGCGCACCGCGGCGAGGCCCTTTTCCACTTCCCCTGTATCGGGGACCAAGCCACCGGCACATGTCGCGAAACTGGCAGGGAGCGCGGATGCGCCCATTCCTCTGGTTGTGATTGCCGCATCCACGGGCGGTCCCGCCACGCTCATGCGCCTGATGCCGCGCTTCCCCAAGGATTTTGCGGCCGCGATCGTTCTCGTGCAGCACATGCCTGCGGCGTTTACCTCGCAGTTGAGCGTGCAACTTGCAGAAGTCTCGCAACTGCGCGTGAAAGAAGCGGAAGCCAACGAACCTATGCGCGCCGGCACATGCTACGTTTGCCCCGGGTCGCACCACCTGAAGATTTCCGCGAAAGGGTGTTTGACGCTGGACGACGGGCCCAGAGTCAACGGCTACCGGCCCTGCGCCGATGTGACTTTCGAATCGGCTGCCGCCTATGGCCGTGAGCACGTCGTGGGCGTGGTGCTGACCGGAATGGGAAACGACGGCGCGCTGGGAGTGCAGTCGGTAAAAATCAAACGGGGGCGGGTGCTGGCGCAGGACGAAGCGAGTTCCGTTATTTTTGGAATGCCGGCCGAGGCTATTCGGACCGGGGTTGTGGACCAGGTTGTTGGCATCGATGAAATGTATTCGGCGATTGAAAAGTATGTCGACCTCATAGACAACTCCACGCAGCCGGTTGGATTACGATGACGCAACCCGCACACTCCAGTCTGGCGCCTGGCGACACACGCCCTCGGGAACAGGTCGTCGTGTTTTCCATTGGAGAGTACAGCTTTGTAATTTCCGCGTCATCGATCCAGGAAATTCGAAGCACGGACAGCCTGGGCGGAAATATCGTGGATCTTGAGGGCTCCGCGCTGCGAAAAGTTCGCCATATCGTCGAGCGCGATTCGCGGTCGTATTACGTTGTCAGCGGCTACGAACATTTTCGGCTGGCTCCTTCCCGGCCCGCCTCGGTGATGATCCTGCGAGGCGTCCCCGTGGCGGTTTTGGTGGACCGCATTGAAGAGATGGCCGAGATGCGCGTCCTAGTGGGGCTGCCGCATTCATTCCGTGGAGAAGAACGTCTCTGGTATCGCGGTCTCACGGTTCTGGGACACAAGGTGCTGCCGGTTGCCGATCCCCGGGGATTTCTCTCCACTGAGGAACTGCGGCGATTGGAAGAAGAGAATCCAGGACTGTTGCAGGCGACCGGAGCCATGCGGCGCGAAAGGCAGCCCGTGTGACCGCGGACAATACCAGTCTCGTCCCCGCTTTCGTGGCCCTCCAGATAGGGACGCGGCGCATCGCATTGCCTCGCGCGCGCGTTGCCGAGCTGATTGTCTCTCCACTGCAGTACACGTTTCCTCATACCACGCCGCTCATCATGGGAGTGGTGATGCGGCGAGGACGAATATTCCCGGTGCTGGATCTGGGTCCCGGCGTGTCGGGTGAGCCGTCTCGCTCCACGCGATCCTTCCTGATCGTGGAACGGCGCATAGCGGATGTGGACGAGAAGTGCGCTATTCCCATTCAAGGCCAATGTGAACTGGTGACGGGAAATATGATCGCCGCGGAGGATCGGGACGGCCACGTGCTGGGGATTTTGAATCTGAACGGAGAGCGAATCGAAGTTGTCGATCTCGATAAAACGATTGCGCTCGGTACGGCCAACAGTGCCGCTCTCATTTCATCGGCGGAGGCGTCGTCATGACTTCCGGCGAACGAGCGCCTCGAGTGCTGCTGATTGACAGCAATGTTTATTTTGTAAAGCGCGTGGTGGAAGCGCTCGAAAAAGAGGGCTTTGAAGTGCTTCACCACCCCACGGCCGCTTATGCGCTCACCATGATTGAATGGAATCCGCCCAACATCATCCTGTGCGCGACCGAACTCCGTGAGATGGGAGCCTTCGAAATCGTCCCCATGATTCGCAACGATCCAAAAACGGCGAGTATTCCCTTGATGGCCATTGGCAACAGCGTGGAGAAAGGGCCCCTGGAGGCTTACCGGGCCGGCTGCGACGACTACATCGATCGCCGCGGAAATCCATCCGACATTGCCGCGCATATCCGCTCCTTTTTGCAGAGTTCCCAGCATGGATTCCAGCCCACCGGAATGCTTTCCGTGGACGAGACTTCCCTAAGCGGGAACCTCGCGCATTTGGACTTGCCCGGAATCGTTCAGATGCTGGAGCAGTCGCGGCAAACCGGCGCACTGCACGTCAACGCGAGGGAAATCGATGCCGTCCTGTTTTTTGAAAACGGCGAAATCTGCCACGCCGAGTGCGGCACCCTCATCGGGGAAGAAGCCGTCATGCAAGTGATTCAGGATTGCCAGCAGGGAGGAATCGGAGTCTACAAGCTTGTCACCGGCGCGACCGCGAAAAAGCGAACCGTTCATCGCAGCGCAACGGATCTACTACTCGATGCCCTGCGCGAGTTCGACGAAAATCAGCGCGAACCCGCGGAAAAGGAAATGCCATGACCGACATGCTCGAACGCGAGCCGGACTCCCGGCTCAACGTATATTTCATCGATGACAGCGCCACGATGCGCGAGGTGGTGAAGAACGCGTTTCGCCATGAGAATTTCAACATCGTTACATGCTCTGACATGGCCTCGGCGGTCGCTCATTTCGATCTGGTGACGCCGCACGCCGTCATCAGCGATGTCATCATGCCCGATAAGGATGGATACCAACTCTGCCAGTACGTGAAGCAACACCCGGATTTTGGCGGGACGCCCGTTTTCCTGATGTCCGGCGTGGTCAACAAGGAAGTAGCCGAACGGGCCAACGATGTGAAGGCGGACGAGCTGATCCGAAAGCCGTTTCACCCTCAGGACCTGGTCGCGCGCGTGAAGAAAATCCTTCATCGTGCCGAGCCCGAGCAGGCGCCGGCACCAGCGCCAGCGTCCACTGGAACGGAACAAAGCAATTCGCTGAGCCAGCTTTTCGAAGGCGCGGATAATCTGATGCCCCAGCTTCGTCCCATGGCAAAACCCGCGGTCGCAAATCCTCGTGCGACGCCTCTGCCCGCGCCAATCGCGCCGCCACCGGCAAGCGCCAGGCAAGCGTCCGCCAATGGTTCTCCGGATTCCTTGAAACTTCGCATGGAAGTACGCCGCCTCGAGATTTTGGTCAAGAAGCTGCAATCGGAGCTGGCGTTGGAGCGCGAATACTGCGCCGAGCTGGAATCCCAACTGCAAACCATGAGCACAGCCGAGTAAACGCAGCGGGATGCCGAGAACTCCAAACATCTCCCCACAACAAAATTTCCGATCGCCAATCGAATTACTCGAAACCCGTTTCTGGGGGTGAAGGGTTTTAGTAGCACAGGCTTCAGTGTAAAGT
>PLUM01000054.1 GCA_003165465.1 Acidobacteriota bacterium | reverse complement strand
TGCAGCGGTTGGTGAGGTCCACGGTCAGCACGGAACCCCGGCCATAACGGACGGTGCTGGACCCGTGCTTGTGCAGGTCCTCGTCGTTGTGCGCGGGAATGTCGCGGCCCGGGAAATTCTGTTCGATCCAGTTCAGAAATTTGGCGTCCACGGCCATCATGTCTTCGTAGTGGCCGTGAATCGGGCATTCCTTCACCATCCAGATTTGTCCGTCGCGCTCGATGATCTGCGCCTNNGCCTTGATCTCGCCGACCTTTTCGTGCATCAGGTCGCGCCAATCCTTCTTGCCTTCAAAAATCGCGTCGCGCGCCTCTTTCACGCAGCCCGGGCACAGCGAATCGGTTTGCCGCGGCCAACCGAGCGTGGGCTTGGACTTTTCCCACGACTTCAACAACGGCTTATCAGACCACTTGGGAGTAAAATTTGGATTGGGCTTGTACTTGTTCACGATTTGGATCGTGTCAAACGTCAAGCCAGCGGTTTTGCAAACAACATAGTCCAGTGCCTTCCATGCACGTATGCGAATAGATTGAGCCATCTTTACTGTCCTCCACTACTACGATTCGAAAAGTGAATTTCTAAAACCAATGAGGAGCATTCCGTTGGTGAACAAGGCCCTGATACCGGGTAATGAAGCCTAAAAAGTCTACCAATCACGCCCCCTCAGCGGTTAGATAAACCTCTCCCCATGTATACTTTGCCCGTTAACACCGGGAGCCGTCCACACGATTGCGCTAAAAGGGAATAATGGGGGGCTGAACGGCGATTTCGCGCAGCCAACGGGACCGCCAAAAGTATGCTCCATTATGAACAACACGGTGGCGTAGGCTTCGTCTGCGTCGTAAAACAGGGCGAAGCCCGCGAAATGCCACTAGCTCAAATCCACTAGCTCACACCCAATTTCCGGGCGCAACCCCAGCGCCACGGGAACGGCTCAGGCTGAAGCCCGCGCCTCTCCAGTTCTTCCAGAATTGACTAGTTCGAAACACGTTCCCATTGCGTATGGTGTGTGAGCGGGGCTGGTCGGGCAATATCGGTATGAGGCGGGAGTGCGATCGGCGTACGGCCATGAGCGGGAAACAAAACACAACCGGGACGGATGCGGCATTGGAAATATCCAATGGCTCGCCCGATCCGCGCGCTGAGCCACGGACCGAGCCGGGCACGGCAATGCCGTCACGGCCAGCCGATACGGTGCTTTGCGTGGATCTGGACGGCACGCTGGTGCGCACCGATCTGGCATGGGAATGCATTCTCTCGCTGATTAAGGCCGGATCGTTCGCCGTCTTCCTGATTCCTGTGTGGCTCTTGCGCGGAATCGCCGTGTGCAAGAAAAATCTCGCCAGGCGCGCCACATTGAATATTGCCACGCTGCCTTATCGAAGCGGCCTTCTTTCGTTCCTGCGGGATGAGCGCGAAAAGGGCCGCAAGATTGCCCTGGTCACGGCCGCCGACAGTTCGCTGGCTGAAAAAATTGCGGAGCATCTGGGAATTTTCGACCGCGTCTTCGCCACCCAGGATGGCCGAAACCTGAAGGGCCAGGCCAAGGCCGATCTGCTGCAAAGGGAATTCGCGGAGAGCGGTTACGAATACATTGGCGATTCCACGGCGGACTTGCCGGTCTGGAAAGCGAGTTCGGCGGCCTACGTGGTTGGCAACGAGCGGCTCGTGCGCCAGGCGCGAAAGGTCGCGCGCGTGGAGCGTGTCTTTGAAAGCCAGCCGCCTTCGATGAGCACCTGGCTGCGGGCGCTTCGCGGGCATCACTGGGCAAAAAATATACTATTGTTTCTTCCGCTGCTTCTGGCCCATCGCTGGGAATTCGTTCCTCTGCTGGCCACTGCGGCGGGCTTCGTGATTTTTAGTTTGTGCGCTTCCGGCATTTACATCGTGAACGATCTGCTGGACCTGCACTCGGACCGTGCGCACCCGTGGAAGGCCCGCCGTCCGTTCGCTTCCGGAGAAACTTCCATTCCGGCGGGCTTGCTGATTTCGACCCTCCTCACAACGGCAACGATTGCCCTGGGTTTCGCGCTGAGCGTCAAATTCGGCGTGGTGCTGGTCATCTATATCGTGGCGACGCTCTGGTATTCCCTGCACCTGAAGCGCGTTCTCCTGCTGGATATTTTTTTCCTTTCCGGTTTTTATAGCATTCGTCTCTGGGCCGGCGCGGCGATTACCGGCGTGCCGCTCTCCGATTGGTTTCTGGTTTTCTCGCTCTTCTTTTTTCTCAGCTTGGCCACGGCAAAACGATACTCGGAACTGCTTCATGCCGGAGAACTGGTGGAGAGCGGCGAATCGGGACGCGCCTATATCGACAGCGACCGCCAGATTCTCATGCAACTGGGCATGGGCAGCAGCATCGCGGCGGTCATCATTCTGGCGCTCTACGCGCACAGCAGGGAGTTTCTGCTTCTATACCGGCGATCCGAGCCCATGCTGCTGGCCTGTCCCGTGATTCTCTACTGGCTCAGCCGTATCTGGATCAAGGCCTCGCGCGGCACCCTCGACGAAGATCCGCTGACGCTCTCCATGCGCGATCCGGTGACCTACGCGGTTGCGGCGACCTTGCTGGCCATTTTGATCTTCAGCGACATTGTCTTATGACGGCATCCAACCCGACCTCCCGCAACGCAAACACGACGGCGGCAATCCCGTCGCTCGATCCGACGCCTGAAATATTCTCGTGGGGCCGTTACCCGCGTGTCGAGCATCGCGCGGTTTATAAACTGTACTGGGCCGATCAGGTGGCCGGGATCATCGCGAACAGCGGCGCGGGTTCTTGCCTGCCCTATGGACTGGGCCGAAGCTATGGCGATTCCTGCCTGAACGCGGGGCGAACCCTGATCGACTGCTCGCGCCTGGACCGCATCCTCGCATTCGACCGGCAAACCGGCCGCATCTGTTGCGAAGCCGGCGTTTCGCTCGCCGACATCCTGCAAGTGGCCGTGCCCGCGGGATGGTTTCTGCCGGTCACGCCTGGAACGAAATTCGTCACCGTGGGCGGCGCGATTGCGAACGATGTGCACGGAAAAAATCATCATCGCGCCGGCACATTTGGCCGGCACGTGCAGCGGCTCTACATGTACCGCTCCGATCTCGGCGAACTTGATTGCACGCCGAACCACAACGAGGATCTGTTCCGCGCCACGATCGGCGGACTCGGCCTGACCGGCGTCATTCTGGCGGCGGAGATTCAGCTCAAACCCATCGCGGGAGATCGCATCGAGACCGACTCGATCCCCTTCCGCTCGCTCGCCGAATTTCAGGCGCTGGCCGAGGAGAGCGACAACGCGTTCGAGTACACCGTGGCCTGGGTCGATTGCTTTTCCGCGCGCCACTTGCGGGGAATTTTTATTCGCGGAAACCACGCGCCCGGATTTCATAACGCGTGGACAAATCGCTCCGGCCCGCGAGTGCCCTTCGCGGTGCCCGATTTGTTGCTAAATCGCCATACCCTCAAGCTGTTCAATTCGGCCTATTTTCATTTGAAATCCAGGCGCGGAAAGAGTGCGCGCGTGCCGCTGGACGGATTTTTCTATCCGCTGGACGCGATTCGCCAGTGGAATCTTCTCTATGGCTCCCGCGGTTTCCTGCAATATCAGTGTGTGATCCCCGAAACGGAAATCGCCGCGCTCGAAGGCATCCTTGCGAAAATAGCGGGGAGCGGTCTTGGATCGTTTCTCGCGGTGCTCAAGCGATTTGGAACCATCGCTTCGCCCGGAATGCTTTCTTTCCCCAGGCCGGGGCTGACTCTGGCGCTGGATTTTCCCATGGCCGGCGAACACACGCTCCAATTGCTAAGGGATCTGGACGAAATCGCGATTCCGAGCGGCGGCGCCGTCTATCCGGCGAAGGATGCGCGGATGGATTCGCGCGCGTTCGAGGCTTCGTTTCCCGCATGGCGCGAGTTCGAACGCTATCGCGATCCCGTGCTGTCGTCCACGTTCTGGCGGCGAGTGACCGGGGGAGCTTCCGCGGGAGTGACCGAGGGATGAGCGCCATGCAAAAAATCGTTGTCCTCGGCGCAACCTCGGAAATCGCACAGCAGGTCCAGCGCGTGCTGGCGCGCCAGGGCTGGGAATTTCTGCTCGTGGCGCGATCCACCGCACGGCTTTCGGCCGTGGCGGCGGACCTGCGCTCGCGCGGCGCGAAGCAGGTGATCGAATACACCGCGGACCTGGCCGACATTTCGCGGCACACGCAACTCATGGCCTTCGTTCAAGAGCGCTTCCCAGATTTCGATTGCGTGCTGCTCGCCTACGGCACCATGCAGGACCCGGAGCAGTGCCGGCATTCAGTGGAACTGTCGCTGCGCGAGTGGGATACGAATTTCGTGAGCGCCGCGGCCCTCCTCACGCTCTTCGCGGACGTCCTGGAGCAAAAGGGCGCGGGGTGCATCGCCGCCATCACTTCGGTTGCGGGCGATCGCGGAAGAAGTTCGAATTATGTGTACGGCGCGGCCAAGGGAGCGCTCAATATTTTTCTGCAAGGCCTGCGCGGGCGGCTGTACGGCTCCCACGTGCGCGTACTGACCATCAAGCCCGGCCCCGTGACGACGCCGATGACCGCTGGATTGCGGCAGGAAAAAATGTTCGCGGCCCCGGCCGCCGTCGCCAGGGATATTTGCCGCGCCTTGGACAGTTCCTCGCGGAAGGAAATCCTCTACACCCCGTTCTATTGGCGCTACGTGATGGCCATACTGAAACTCATCCCTGAACGCATTTTTAAACGCCTCACCATCTAACCGCATTTTGCGGATTTAGTGGCACAGGCTTCAGCCTGTGTTCTTTTGATTTTAGCTTGCCACAAATCAAAACCACACAGGCTGAAGCCTGTGCCGCTCAAAACCCATCACCGCATTCGCGACTTCAGCTTGATCGTCCTGCCATCGGCAACGAACGTGCCGTATCCATGGTGATGAATCGTCTTGGGATTTTTTTGCGCGGGATCCTTCCAGGCCTTGAGCACTTCGAGGATAAAAAGATTGTAGCTGGCGACGAGCCGCGTGTCGGCCACCTTGCATTCAAGATTGGCGAAGCATTCGGCCACGAGCGGCGGCGCCACTCGTTTGGCGGGCGCGGGCGTCAGGCCGAACGCCGCGAACTTATCGACGTCGCGCCCAGAGCAGTTGCCGACCGCCACGACTTTTTGCGCCAATCGGAGCGCGGGAATGGCGATCACGCATTCCCCGGTCGCGCGCAAAGCGGCAAAGCTGTAATTTGCGCTGCTGACGACGCACGCGATGAGCGGCGGCTCAAACTCGACCATCNNTCGTCATGACGTTGGCGCGGCCTTTGCGTGAGGTGGTCAGCAGCACCACCGGACCCGGCTCGAGCAACTGGTAGACTTTCGAGAGAGGCAGATTCTTCATCATGGCACCGCTCCTGGTGCGCACGTTGGTGGCGTAGGCTTCAGCCTGCGCGGTATGCGTGTTAGCAAGGATACTGCGCAGGCCTCACAGCGTGCGAAAAAATCTCTATTTTTGTCATTCCGAGCGAAGCGAGGAATCTCTCTTTCTTTTCTTGGGGCTGGACCGAAGAGAGATTCCTCGCTTCGCTCGGAATGACAAAATGGTGCGGCGCTTTTTCCGCAGCCGGTGAAGCCCGCTCCACTACCCCCGCCCGATTTTCCGCTCAAAGGCGAACTTACACCTTGCAATCGTTTCCCGCACCGGGAACAATTCGTGAATGGAAATTCAAGGTTGGAATGAACGCTACCGCCTGCGCGAACGCGCGGAAGATTTGCACGCCGCGCCCGCTCCCCTGATTGTCTTGGCAGCCACGGCATTCGCTTCTGGAAAGGCGCCCGGCAAAGCGCCCTGGAAAGCTCTGGACCTCGCCTGCGGTGCGGGCCGAAACGCTCTCTGGCTTGCGGAACAGGGCTGGGAAGTCACGGCCGTGGACGGCTCTTCCGTGGCCATCGAAATTCTGCGCACTCGCGCCCTGGAGCGCAGACTGGAGCGCGGCCCGGAACGCGGATTGGAACGCAGCTTCAAGATCGACACCGTCGTCGCCGACCTGGAAAAAGGCGAATTCGAGATCGCGCCGTCCCATTGGGACCTCGTCGCGATCTGCTACTACCTCCAGCGAAATCTTTTCGAGCCTGCAAAGCGCGGCGTCACCCCCGGAGGCATCCTGATTGCCATCGCCCACATCACCGAGCCCGGCGAAGAGGCAGGCCCGCACCGCCTGCTCCCCGGCCAACTCGAACAATATTTCGCAGGCTGGGAAATTCTCCATCGCCGCGAAGGCAAGGCCAGCGACCCAGCCCATCGCCGCCCCGTCGCCGAAATTGTTGCGCGCCGGCCGGTGGCGTCGTAATCGAGAAATATAAATTAAAAAATATGGCCCGCATTTCTCGTAACGGGCGCTGCTGATGAAATGTAATCCATTCGAATTTACACAGGCGGGTTTATGGTGGCGCCGGCGTCTCGCCGGCAGTTTTCACGATCTCCATGCATCGCAAAACCTGCCGGCGAGACGCCGCCGCTACGAAATGCGGCAGCGCTTTCCGGCGTTACTTGCCCAGCGCGTCGGCAATCGCCTTGCCCACAATTTGCGTGGTGGCTTTGCCGCCTACGTCGGGCGTGCGGTATTCGGGGGTGGCGAGGATGTCCTCGATGGCGCGTTCGATGGCGGCTGCGGCTGCGGTTTCGCCGAAGTGGTCGAGCATCATGGCGGCGGACCAGATTTGGCCGATGGGATTCGCGATATTTTTTCCGGCGATGTCCGGAGCGGAGCCGTGGACCGGCTCGAACATCGAGGGATATTTCTTCGGCGGATTCAGGTTCGCGGAGGGAGCGATGCCGATCGAGCCGACGACGGCGGGGCCGAGATCGGAGAGAATGTCACCAAAGAGGTTCGATCCTACGACCACGTCAAACATTTGCGGGCGGCGCACGAAGTGGGCCGTCAAAATGTCGATGTGATACTGGTCGGTGCGGACCTCGGGGAATTGCGCGGCCATGGCGGCGAAGCGCTCGTCCCAGAACGGCATGGTGTGGATGATGCCGTTCGATTTCGTGGCGGACGTGACGTGCTTGTTTCTTTTCATCGCCAGCTCGAAGGCGTGGCGCAGGATGCGGTCCACGCCGTGCCGCGTGAAGATGGACTGCTGCACGGCCATTTCCCGATCGGTGCCGTCGAAAATCCGTCCGCCGATGTTCGAGTATTCGCCCTCGACGTTTTCGCGCACGACAATGAAGTCGATCTCGCCCGGCTTCGCGTTCTTCAGCGGCGATTCGACGCCCTTCAGCATGCGCACCGGGCGCACGTTGGCGTATTGATCGAAGCTGCGGCGAATCGGGATCAGCAGCCCCCAGAGCGAAACGTGATCCGGCACGCCGGGATAGCCCACCGCGCCCAGGAAAATCGCGTCAAACGGGCGAAGCTGCGCGAGGCCGTCGTCCGGCATCATCTTCCCGGTCTTGACGTAGGTTTCGCAGCTCCAGTCAAAATGCTGCAACGAACACGCGAAGCCGAAGCGCTTGCCCGCCGCTTCCAGCACGCGCAATCCTTCGGGCACAACTTCTTTTCCAATGCCGTCGCCGGGAATGACCGCAATCTTGTAGGTTTTCATTCGATGATGTCCGATCTCCGTGTATTTACGATTTAAAATCCATCCAAATTATATCCTGCGCGCTGCCAAGGTATCCGCCCTGGCCTTATAGCTCGCCTCTGACACTTCGTATCCACTCAGTGCAAGAGAGGCGGACTACAGCAATGGCGTGACGCTTCGCGGCCGCATAAATTCTATTCGATTTTTCCGACTTGCGCCTTCCACAACTCCCACGGACGGGCAACCGTGCCTTCGGTGATCGCCTGCGCCTTGGCCGCTTCGCCGGGCGTCAGATATTGGATTGTGCCAAGCTTCATGCCTTCGGCCTGCACGCGCGCGTTCAACTGCGTGTAAATCGCGCGGTAGACCGCGACCTGTGTCGAATCGGCCACCGCGACGAATCCGTGTCCGCGAATGAGCGCGATGCCGCTATTGCCCAGCACTTTGGCCAGCGCGTCGCCCAGCTTGTTGTCGCGGATCAGCATGTCTGTATCGCCAAAGCCTGCTTGCGTATCGAAGATCGGCGCGCCCAGCCGGAGAAACGCGCTCACGTGATAGACAGGGCGCAGAATCGTGCCCGTCACGCTGTAGGGAATGAGGTCGGGCGAGTGGCTGTGCACGATGGACTTCACGTCGGGCCGCACGCGGTAGATCGCCGCGTGGATGTAGCGCTCGACGTACGAGTTGCGTCCGCGCGCGTCGACCGGCTCGCCGATGGCGTCATACTCCATGATGTCAGCCGACGTGACCAGGCCCGGCGCCATGCTGCGCGACATCAGGAAATGGCTCGGGTCCCGGTCGCTGCGCACGCTCACGTGGCCGAAGCCGTCCAGCACTTCCTGGTGATAAAGAATGTGGTTGGCGTAAACGAGGTCTTCGATCAGCTTGGGATTATTCGCGAGCGGCGAGGGGAGTGCTTGCGGCGGCCGCGAGAACGCGGGGAAAACAATCGCGACGCAGATGGCGGCGATGACGCCAATTCTCAATCCCCACATACTGTTCCCTCCAAAGGGCAAGACGCTTCCGTATTTTTCGGCGATCCCCCGGCGAACTCTCGCCCGAAACGGCAAGGCGCGAAGACCCGATGGTATACGGTTTCGTGAATTGTACCAAGAGCGGCGTTTTTAAGTAGCACAGGCTTCAGCCTGTGTGGTTTTGTTTTGCGGCATGCGAAAGTCAAAAGAACACAGGCTGAAGCCTGTGCCACTAACTTCGCTGGATTGACAAGCGCGCATCCGTCCGACATTCTAGGGCGCACAGGTCAGGGTGAAATGCTTGGCGCGGAAACTGCCCGGACCTGATTTTTCTTGCGGAGTCTTGCCGAAATGCCATTGCCCAGCGAAAAGTCCAGCGAAAAAAATGTGTCCGCACTGCTCGATGAACGCCGCACCTTTCCTCCTTCCGCGGCATTCAAGAAGAGCGCCAACTGGAACGATCCCGCGATCTACGATCGCGCGGCGAAGGACCCGGAAGGCTTCTGGGCGGAGCAGGCAAAAAATCTGGACTGGTTCACGCCATGGACGCGCGTGCTGGAGTGGAACGTGCCGTGGGCCAACTGGTTTGTGGGCGGAAAGCTGAACGTCGCCTACAACTGCGTGGACCGGCACGCGCATTCGGCGCGGCGCAACAAGGCGGCAATCATCTGGGAGGGCGAGCCGGGCGACTCGCGCGTGCTCACTTTTGGCATGCTCGAGCGCGAAGTGAATCGCTTTGCCAACGCGCTGAAATCGCTGGGCGTCGTGAAGGGCGACCGCGTGGCGATCTACATGGGCATGGTTCCGGAGCTGGCCATCGCCATGCTGGCCTGCGCAAAAATCGGCGCGGCGCATTCGGTGGTGTTCGGCGGATTTTCGGCCGAGGCGCTGCGCGAGCGCATCAACGACGCCCAGGCGAAAGTGTTAATCACGGCGGATGGCGCGTGGCGGCGCGGAACCGTTGTACCGCTCAAGGCCGGCGTGGACGATGCGCTTACCGGCACGCCGACCATCGAAAAAGTGGTGGTGCTGGAGCGCGTCGGAAAAGCCGCGCCCATTTCCATGAAGCAGGGCCGCGATCTCTGGTGGCATGACGTTGTCGCGAAAGCCTCCGGCGAATGCGCCGCCGAGCCCATGGACGCCGAGGACATGCTGTTCATCCTCTACACGAGCGGCACGACCGGAAAACCGAAGGGCGTGGTGCACACCACCGCCGGGTATCTCGTCGGCGTGAGCACGACGCACCGCAACGTGTTCGACATCAAGGAAGACGATGTGTACTGGTGCACCGCCGACATTGGCTGGGTCACGGGCCACTCGTACATCGTGTACGGGCCGCTCGCCAACGGCACGACAACCGTCATGTACGAAGGCACTCCGGACTTTCCCGACCGTGGCCGCTTCTGGGAGCTGATCGACAAATACGGCGTGAACATTTTCTACACGGCGCCGACCGCGATTCGCACGTTCATGCGCTGGGGCAAGGAGTTTCCGGAGAAATACAAACTCTCGTCGCTGCGTCTGATCGGAACCGTGGGCGAGCCGATCAATCCCGAGGCGTGGATCTGGTACAACGAAACCATCGGCCACGGCCGTTGCCCCATCGTCGATACCTGGTGGCAGACCGAGACCGGATGCATCATGATTTCACCGCTGCCCGGCATCACCGCCACGAAGCCCGGCTCGGCCACGCGCCCGCTGCCGGGAATCATCGCCGAGGTCGTGGATATCGACGGCAAGCCGGTTGGGCCGGGCGGTGGCGGCTATCTGGTGCTCAGCAAGCCGTGGCCCTCCATGCTGCGCACCATCTACGGCGATCCGGAACGCTACGTGCAAAATTACTGGTCGCGCTATGCCGGAAAATATTTTACCGGCGACGGCTGCAAGCTGGACGCTGACGGATATTTCTGGTTGCTGGGCAGGGTGGACGACGTGATGAACGTTTCCGGCCACCGCATTTCCACGTACGAAGTGGAAAGCGCGCTCGTCGATCACCGTTCCGTGGCCGAAGCCGCCGTGATCGGCAAAACGCACGAAATCAAGGGGCAGGGAATTTCGGCGTTCGTCACGCTGAAAGAGGGAATCACGGCGAGCGACGCGCTGAAAGATGAATTGAAAAATCATGTGGCCACGAAAATTGGCGCGATCGCCAAGCCCGACGATATTTTCTTCACCGCCGAGTTGCCCAAAACGCGCAGCGCCAAAATCATGCGCCGCCTGCTGCGCGATATCGCCGAAGGCCGCGTTCTCGGTGACACCACCACGCTCGCCGATCCATCGGTCATCGCCCGGCTAAAAGACCAGGCCAAGGACGAGGGGTAGACGCTCGGTTACGTTGTGGTTCTGGGTTTAAGTGGCACAGGCTTCAGCCTGTGTTCTTTTGACTTTCGCTTGCCGCAAATTAAAACCAAACAGGCTGAAGCCTGTGCCACCAAACTCGGTCGGGAACTCGGGCTACGCCAGCGGGCCATGGCGGATTCCTGGAAAATTCTGCGTGATTGACGCTAAAGCAAACACAACCTAACATGGTGGCATGCTGCCCGATGCCCAAACACCGCCGGACGCGTCTCCGGACGGCGGCGCGCTTGCCGACCAGCTTGGCCGCCCTCTGCGCAGCCTGCGCGTCTCGGTCACCGATCGCTGCAACCTGCGCTGCCGGTATTGCATGCCGCACGAGGAGTACGTCTGGCTGCCGCGCCCGGAACTCTTGACGTTCGAGGAAATCGCGCGGATGGTCGAGGTGTTTACTTCGCTGGGCGTCGTGGACGTGCGACTCACGGGCGGCGAGCCTCTGCTGCGCCGCGATCTTCCACATCTCGTGCGCATGATCGCGGCCAATCCGCGCATTCACGATCTCGCGCTCACCACCAATGGCGTTTTGTTCGCCGAACATGCCGAGGCGTTGCACGCGGCGGGCCTGCATCGCGTGACGCTCAGCCTGGACACGCTGCGACCGGAGCGTTTTACGGCGCTCACCGGACGCGATACGCACGCGCAAGTGCTCGCGGGCATCGCCGCCGCGCGGCAGGTTGGCTTTCCAAAACTCAAGCTGGATACGGTCATCATGCGCGGCGTCAACGACGACGAGCTTGCCGATTTGATCGAATACGGGCGCGGCGTCGAAGCCGAGGTGCGCTTCATCGAGTACATGGACGTGGGCGGCGCGACCCAGTGGACGGCCGAAAAGGTGTTCACGCGCGCCGAAATGCTCCAGCAGCTCGCGAGCCGCTACGGCATGATCGAGCCGCTCAACGAAAATTCCTCCGCGCCCGCCGAGCGTTTTCGCCTGCCGGACGGCACGGTCTTCGGCATCATCGCCTCGACCACCACGCCATTCTGCAAAACCTGCGACCGCAGCCGCCTGACCGCGGACGGGTTCTGGTACCTGTGCTTGTACGCGCAAGCCGGCATCGATCTCCGCCAAATGTTGCGCGCGGGCGCCACGAACGAGGAGCTTGCCGCGCGCATCGCGAGCGTCTGGCGCGCGCGCACGGATCGCGGCGCGGAATTGCGCGCCGCCACCGGCCAGCGCGGCGCGCTCGTCGGGATCGAGCAGCTTCGCCAGGACCCGCACCTCGAAATGCACACCCGCGGCGGATAGCCCCGCAGCACAGGCTTCCGCCTGTGTTCTTTCGACTTCATCTTGCCAAAAATCAAAACCACACAGGCGGAAGAGCCTGTGTGGCAACTGTCAAATCTTTGTAGGGCACGGCTTCAGCCGTGCCGTAAAGTGTGCAAAATTAATACGGCTTTAAGCCGCTGGCTTTTTCGAAGTTGAGGTTGCCACACAGGCTGGGAAGCCTGTGCCACTCAATTCATGCGAGGCGGCGCGATTCGACGCATCATACTGACTTTTCCGATCAAATTCATCGAACACTCGTGAGCCATGCGGGCTAAAACCCGCTTTGAATCGACTTTCTCCGCAGCCTCTCTTTTTCGGAAAGGAGGTCATTGTTGTTGGGGTGTATACATATCGGTTAAAAACTGTAATTGGTAATATTACTAATTATTGTTACATAAAGTGGTTGTGAAGTGCTTAAAGGCATGCTATATCCACGGCCTATTGGTTGGAATTGGTCGTCTCCCCATAGGCCATTAGTTCAAATTCGCCGTCGGAGAGAAAAGGTATGCGCTGGGCAACAAGGATCGTTATGTTTGCAGGACTGTGTGTCTTCGTGCCCTGCTCGCTTATTTACGCCCAGGGCCCCCAGGGCGTCCAGTCTGCCAAGGCGAAAGCACGGCCGTCTTCCCAGGCCGCAATCGAGGAAGAAGTCGCACAACTGCGGCGAGAGGTGGCGGAGTTGAAGGCCACCGTGCAGCGGCTCATCGAGGCCGGCAGCAAGGGAGTGCCTGGTGCGGCGCAGCCGGTGCAGGCGAATGTTGTTGCTGAATCCACGCAACCGAATGCCATCCCGCCCGCGGTGCCGGCTCCGCCATACGTCAATACGCTTCAAAAAGAGATCGATGTGCTCCAGAAGAAGGCGACCGACACTCCCCCCACAACATTCGGATGGAACGGCGAGCACTTCTACCTTACGAGTTCCGATCGCAACTTCACGATCATGCCGATCGGTTACTTGAATTCACAATACTCTTTTTACAAAGGCGATGGCGCGCCTCCGGACACGTTTGCCATCCGGCGCGCTCGCTTTGGCGTTCAAGGCAGTTACGGAAAGCAGGTTGACTATTATTTCCTGTACGAAGCGGCCTCCTCGCTTTCCATTCGCGATGCGTTTCTTGTTTTCAAACCCCGGAGCTTTTTGAACATCACGGCAGGCCAGTTCCGTGTGCCGTTCTCGCACGAAGTCACCACGCCCGACACCAATTTCGAATTCAACGACCGTTCCATTACCTCCGTGCTCTACCCGGATGCGGGAGGAGCTTTCCGCGCTCCCGGCATCGACCTTTACGGCGATTTGGCCGGCGGGCGCATGCAGTACTGGGTTGGCCTTTTCAACGGCCAGGGCCTGCTGGCGAGCGGAACCACGAATGAGCCTGAAGTGGTTGGCAGACTCCGTTTCTCTCCCTGGACACAATCCGGAAAATCCTGGCTGAAGGGCTTTGCCGTGGGTGGTTCCGTGGCGCATGGCCGGTCCAGGGCTCTCTCCAACGAATTGAGCTTCAGCGGTACGATGTCCGACAACTCTTACACTTTTTTCCCACAGTTCCGAATCAATGGCGGGATCGAGCGATATAACGGATTTTTCTATTGGCTGAATGGGCCGTTGGCCGCTCGCGGCGAATACACCCAAGTTTTGGAGAAGCGCGACGGCATTGGGTCATTTGTTCCCGGTGGAATCGCATTCAACACACTTCCCGGCGTGGTGGGCAAGGGCGCTTACGGCATTGTTACGTATCTGCTCACGGGAGAATCCGAGCCCGAGTACTCCACTCCACACGTTAAGCACCCGGTGATCGGTCCCAATTCCCCCGGAGAAACGGGTGGACCGGGATGGGGCGCATGGCAGCTCAAGTTCCGTTATTCCTGGCTGGAAGGGATAGAGCGCGGCGCAATTTGCGATGCCACCACGATTCCGGCCTGCTCGCTTACGCCGGGAATCGTCCCCGCGTTCAGCGATCACACCAATGAGATCACCGCGGGACTGAATTGGTATCTCAATTACTGGGTTCTCGTCAAATCGGACCTGAACATCGATCAGCTCAAGAACCCAAGCGTGCAGGGAATTTTGCCGCGCAATTACTTCGTGTTCTCGGAAGGGGTTCAGTTCCGGTTCTGATCGCGTTCTTGGCCGCCTTGAGTGGTGGCGGAAACGAATCCGGAAGCGCCGAAAATTCGCGTGTATTTTTCTTAAATAAAATAGAAGTGTTCAGTCTTCGCAAATATTTCAGGAGGAAGTTTGATGCGATCGAAGATGTTGTCCCGCATGACACTCGCTCTACTTTTCGGGTCGATTTTCATTTTGATCGGTTGCAGCAGTTCGGCGAATTGCCCCGTGTGCGGAACGGACACGAATGGAACGGTCGGCTTGATCGATGTGATAGCGGTGCCGGGACACAGCGCATCGGGCGCGCCCGGCGGACCATTCAACCTCTTCGATATTAGCTGGGTGAATCCCACGAGCCACCTGTACTACGTGGCGGATACCGTTGGCGCCGATGTTCCCATGATCAGCACCGTTAGCAACATTGCATTGGCTGCGATCGGCGGGGACAGTTCCATCGCAGAATCCGGAATTAATGCCAGTATGTGTTTTCAGGATTCGGCGGGCAATCAAGTCATTCCTCCCATGACCTCGGCGCAGGGCAACTACGTCGAATTTGGATGCAAGACGGGAAACTTTCGCATTCCCGGTTTCTTTGGTCCAAATGGACACTTCGGCGGATTTGTGGGCGGTGAATGCTGCGGCGCTCGCGGCAACAACATATTCCCATTGCAAGGGCCGGATGGCATCGAAACCTCGACCGATGGAAAGTTTCTGTTCGTTGGGAATGGCGCCTCGAATGTGGTGGTTTTCGACATGGCCGCGACGCTCGCAAACCCGGCCACACCGCCTACCGTGGCCGCCACGATCGTGACGGGGACGCCCCCGGACTATAATGGCCTTCCCAACGGCATCACCGGCTGCATCAATTCTGCCAGCGGGCGGGCATTCTCCGACCCGACCTGTGGCGACCTGCGCGCCGATGAAATATCGGCAACCGGGGGCCTCGTTACGGCTCCAGACGGCAGCAAGCATTTTCTTTTTCTGGTCATTAATGGCGATCCGGCACTTCCTTTTGCCACCATCGTCGACGCCACCGGCATTGTGACGAAAACCGGAACATTGCAGCAGCAGCACTGCCTGCCCTACGGCATCGTCACGCCCGGGCCTGGCGTCGCGCCCATACCCTACAGTCCCGGCAGTCCGGCATTCCCGGCGAATTATTCCTCGTGCATCCTGGGCCAGATTTATTACGATGGGGCGGCGCAAAACGATATCAACGCGTTGATTGACGACCAGGGCGCGAATCTAAATAAATTTTCCTGCCCTGATCCTACTCTCCAATTCAACGGTACCGTTCCCGGTGTGCCCGGCCCGCCCGTCCCTACCGGCGCCTCTGGCCATGCGGCAGGGTACAACCCGGACGTTCCTTGCCATCACGGGCCAATGCTTACTGCGACGACCGCTACGCAAGCCGGCGGAGCCTTCTGCGCGCCGGGGCCCGGCACGCCCCCCGGTTGCGTTGGCGCCATCGCCCTTGCTGGGCTGGGCGGGTCCGCTTTCAATCCCAACACAGGCCACTTCCTTCTGACGAATGGAAATTCCACCGCTGACCTTACCGTCGGAAGTATCGATGAAATCGATCCGTTCCACCCATTCACCACTGCCGGCGGCGCCACCATTTATATGCCGGTGGTGATCAACAGTTTCCCGGTACCCAGCTGCATGCCGACCGGTTTAAGCATGGGGCCTGGCACGGATGTCCTGGTGGTCTGCGCGGACCATGATGGCAGGACGTTCAATCCAACCACGTACATCATCAATGGCACCACTGGCGCCATCCTTTCCACGATCTACGATGTGGGAAGCGCCGACCAGGGATGGTATAACCCCGGCGACGGCAAGTATTATCTGGGGGCAAGCAACATGGTCCCCGGCCCCGTTCTGGGAGTGATTGATGCGGGCTCCAGGCAGTGGCTGCAAAACATTCCCACGACGGGCTTCTCACACAGTGTCGCCGCCGATCCGAACACCAATCACATTTTCGTGCCTCTGCCTGCAAACCCCTTGTGCCAATCTCTGGCCGCCAATGGTTGTGTCGGCGTGTACGCGGCCCAGTAGTTGATAACTCAGGACCGACAAAACAGGGAAGCTCGGATTCACATTCGTGGATTCGGGCTTTTTATTTTTTGGATCGTGCGAATTTAACGGACAGGCGTTTCTTGATAGCGCATCATCTTCCATTGCCCGTCCCGCAGAGTCCAAAGCTCGCCGATAAACACTCTTCTGTAGCGCGTGGCCGGGCCTTGCGGAAATTGCAGGGTGGACTCGTAGGTGACGAATGCGTAGTTGGGTCCGAGTTGCTGAACCTGGAAGAGCTGAAGCAAGTAGTCGGTATACATGCTGTGCTCAACTTCGCGCAGGATATGAGACTTGGATCGCTCGCCGTCGCCGTCGGCTTCCACCGCCTGAAAATCGTCGGTGAGAAATTCCGCGTAGCCGTTCGCATCTCTTTTCTTGAATGTGGCCCACGCGGCCCTCACCCGCGCTTCGAGCACATCGGCCAGCTTGGGGTGATCCGCCGAGGTTTGCGACGGCGCGCTCCGGCCGGCTTTATCGGCCGCCCCGGGCTGCTGTGCGAAGGCATGGCAGGGCAGCGCCAGCGCGATACTTGCACACAGGATCCAATTTCGCATTTTCACACCTCGCGATAGACTCCGGGAATCTTACAAGTCTCCCGCCTGCCAATCAAACCGGTGTTCATCGCGCCCGCAGCCGCCGCTTATAAGGTGAAACTCGTGTAGACGGAAGTGCGCAGCGCCGGCGTGAAGAGCTGATCCGACCAGTAGCGTCCGAAGCGCCACCCGATTTCCCAGTGGTTGCTGACCCTTTTGATTTTGTAGGACATGGCCGAATCCAGTTCGCTTCCATAATGAATGTGTAAGTTATCTGAATGGTAATCGTAGTAGATGAGCGTGGCGACGGCTCCGTCCAGATAGCGGATCGGGCCGCTGGCGTGCAGGTAGCGGGCTTGCAGGCCATTGCCGCCACCGCCGCTGGGATTGTTGAAAAATAGATCCGTCCAGCCGTTGAAGGGAGGAGCGAGCGGCGTGGATAGTTTATCGGTTGCGCTGCGGCCGCCCAGAAGCGCGTAGCCTGCTTTGAGCTGGAAGCCGCGCCAGCCCGGACCCACCTCGCCCAGATAATAATTGGCATCGACCCGGTTGAGATTCGTGCCGTAGTTTTTCTGCTTGGCGTATTCCGCCGTGTACACCAGGCTCCAGTCTTTGTCGTACTGGTAGGGGCCGGTCAAGCGCAGGCCGTACGTCTGCGTGGACGAGTCGAATTGCGCGGGCGCTCGATAATCGAGCAGCAATCCGTAGAGGGCCGCGTTGATCCGGCCCGGCTTGCTCCACTTCAAGTTCATCATGTGCGTATGCATGGGAGGTTTGCCGTCGGTCGCGTCATAACCCACCACTCGATACACGCGGTTGATAAATGCATAGGTGAAGGAAAAATTCAGAGGCAATTCGGTGTCCACGCGAGCCGCGTCGAACGCACCATGAACTTGCCGCCAGTTGGAGATGCTCAGGAAGCGCCCGTCGTTGAGCGTAAGTTCCTGGCGGCCCACGGTCAGCGCCACATTTTTGTGCGGAATGCCGTGCTTCCATCTCAGGTATCCCTGGCTTAGCTCCAAACTTTTTGGGTCCAGGATGGAGGGCCGATCCGGACGATTTTGTGAAGGAAGCGTGGGATCGCTGTAGTCGGCCGGCCCCAGGACGAACACCGATTCGCCCTGAGCGAACAGGGAAAATCCGTCATAGGATGGCGTTTCATAGCCGAGCGCCACACGAAGGGTTGGAGCATAGGCGGGCGCGGTGAATGGCGCGCCATCGCGTTCGAAGGCTTCAAAGCGAAACCGGGTGTTAAAAGACAAATTCCCTTCGTTGAGCCAGGACCACAGCCGGCGGGAAGGCGTTTCTTGCGGCGGCTGATCTTGCGGTGTCTGATCCTGCGCCGCCACCGGAAGGGGAGCAATACCGCAAAAAATAGCTGCAAGGCACAGAGCGAAAATTCTCAGGGCCCATTTCTGCTTCATGGCCGCCATGCCTTGCGCGGCGCAAGAAAGAATTCTGGCTTGTTGGGGTTTATAAGTTCTTCGATTCGATGGACACGGCAATGGCGGTAAATGAATGATTCCAGCTTAAATTTATCCATGGCCTACATTCTAACATCATGCTGCCCGGGGTTTTCCCGGCGCCGGCGGTCGTGTAGCACAGGCTTCAGCCTGTTTTCTTTTGACTTTAGCTCCCCGAAAATTTAAACCACACAGGCTGAAGCCTGCGCTGCCAAAACCCACACCGCCGGGATCGGAATGGCGGATACTCGAACTGTCTGGGAATGCGTTTTAGGCTACCGGCACGACATTCGAAGCGGATACGCGGTCGCGCCCCTCGCGTTTCGCGCTATACAACGCCTGGTCGGCGGCTCGCAGCACATCGGTCATCGTGTTTCCGTGGTCCGGACAAATCGCCACGCCGATCGAGACACTGACGGAACCCAGAAGCTGGCCGGCATACTCGACGCTCAGTTGCTTGACTTGTTGCCGAACGATATTGGCCCGTCGGAGTGCGCCCTCCAAATTGGTTTCGGTGAGCATCAGCGCGAACTCCTCTCCGCCGTAGCGGCAAGCAATATCCTGGCCGCGCGTGTTTCTTTTGAGGAGGTCGCCGAGCGTGCGCAGAAGCGCGTCGCCGGCCTGGTGTCCAAACGTATCGTTAAACCGCTTGAAGTGGTCAAGGTCCAGCATGAGGATGGCAAGGCAGCTTTTCTTACGATTCGCCCGGCTGAACTCGCGCTCCAGCGATTCTTCCATATAGCGCCGGTTGGCAAGCCCGGTAAGAGGATCGCAAATGGACTGATTGCGAAGGCTCTCCCGCAATTTCAGATTTCCCAGCGCCAGAGCCACCTGCTCGGCCAACACCGATGCCAGACGGCGCTCCGCCTCTCCCCAGGATCGAAGCCCGTAGGCTTGCTGTTCCTGGCCGCGCTTCCTTTGCAAATTCAGAACGCCAAGCGCTTCCCCTTGCGCCATCAAGGGCACGCAGAGCGATTCGTCCACTACCGCCGGATCGATGTGGCGGCATGCCGACGCTTTTTCCTCGCTGTGGAACGAATGCGGCTGGCCGCGGCGTAATGCCCAGCAATCGTCCGGCGTAAAGATGCGTTCTCCGTGGTTCGCCTCGCCCCACTCGGAAACCGTTTCCACGGCTGTTCGGGAAGAACTGGTTACGCACAGCTCGCCCGACCATTTGGGAAACAGCTGTTCCGCCGAATTACCGATCTGGGCATACGCCTCGCTGGCATCCTTGCAAGCCTGAAGCCGGCTTCCCATTTCGCTCAAGAGGCTGATTTCCCTGGACCGCTGCTGCAATTCCAGAACTCTCACGGCCAGTTCCTGATTGGCGGTGTGCAATTGGATTTCGGCCTGGACGCGCTCGGTGACGTCCTGAATGCTGCCCACCAGCTTCAGAGGCGTTTGTGTTTTTGGATCGAAGACGAAATCGGCGCGTTCGTGGATGTTCCGTACCATGCCGTCCGGACGGATAATTCTAAAATCCATGGTGTATGGTTTGGCTTCCTGGAGCGCGCGCTCCAGTGTTTGCCGCACTTGCTCACGGTCGTCGGGATGCACGACCTGGAAGAATCCCCGTCTGGTTGCTTCGGTCGTTCCGGGATCGTATCCGAAAATCCGGAACACTTCGTCCGACCAGCGCACAGGTTCCTTTTCCGGATCGTCGAGGTTGACCAGATCCAGTTCAAGGCTTCCAAAGTGCGCGATACGCTGCGCGGCCGCCAGGTTGGCTTCGCTTTGCCGCAATTTCTGCTCCGCCTCTTTTCGGCGGGTAATGTCCCGGTGCATGCCGACGATCCCCACAACCGTGTTGCTCGCGTCGATCAGAGGAAATTTGGTCGTGTGGAGCACAGACATCTTTCCTTTGGCGTCCACTGCCGTTCTCTCGGTCTCCACGGTCGATTCTCCGGACCGCATGGCTTTCATGTCGTCCGCGTGCAAGGGTGTGGCCCGCTCTTTCGGAAACAAATCGAACACCGTTTTGCCCAACAAGTCTTCGGGATTGTTCAATCCATGGCGTGTGGCAAACGCCTTGTTCGCGAAGATATAACGGCCCTGCGCATTCTTGGCGAAAATGCTGTCGGGGATGTTATCGGTCACCGTGCGAAAGAGATTGCGCTCCATGGCCAGCTTTTCCTCCGCTTGGGCGTGGAGCAGAAGGGTTTTTTCGAGTTTTCGCGTCTGGAAGTAGCTGCCAATGACCGCGGCAATCGTCCCCAAGACAACCGTAATCGCCTGATGCTGCTCGGGAGTAAAGCCTGGAAAAAATATGTGTTTCAATTTTTCAAATACAAAAAGTCCCCCGGCCACAAGCAGGGTCAGCCACGCGAGACCTTTCCAATCGGTGGAGATCTCGGGACCCGCTCCGGCCTCGATTTGGGACGAGTCCGTGCTTAATTTTCCTGGAGCAACATTGGTTGCCATCACACCCTTCGGTTCAACTTCATCTCACCGTAGCTGCGGTAAGGGAGATAAGCTTCTTTTTAGAATACTAGCCCCAACCGGGGACGCCATTTAAATCTTGGCCGCTGTGCTTAAATGGCCAATTACCATGGACAGTTTGCGGGAATAACCAATTTTCAGAGCAGGTTTTAGTAGCACAGGCTTCAGCCTGTGTGGTTTTGATTTGTGACAAGCGAAAGTCAAAAGAACACAGGCTGAAGCCTGTGCTACTAAAACCTGTTCCGCTATTTGCTCTATGCATCGCGATCGGCCGTAGGGCGACTGTGAAGCTCTTGGGAGAAATGGGGGGGCGAGGTCTCGTGGAAAAAGAGCCGCTGCCCGAAAGCACGGCGGGTCCAAAACCGAGGCAAATACCTGTATAGTTTAGGAATGCCATTGAGTGTACGAACGCGGCGGCGATTGCGATCCTGGCGCACGCGCGTGCGCGAATTGCGCGGCGTCGTGAAAGGGCTGGTCTCGACGCGGCATCCGCTGCTCGTCCACATCATTCCTACACGGCGCTGCAATTTGGCCTGCACCTATTGCAATGAATTCGACGATGTCTCGAAGCCCGTGGACACTGAGGAAATGCTTCGCCGGATCGACCGTCTCGGAAAACTCGGCACGTCGGTCGTCACGATCAGCGGCGGCGAGCCGCTGCTGCATCCCGAACTCGACCGGATCATCGCGCGCATGCGCGAAAACGGAATTCTTTCCGGGATGATCACGAACGGCTACCTGCTTACCGCCGAACGCATCGAGCGGCTGAATCGCGCGGGCCTCGAATACCTGCAGATCAGCATCGACAATGCGGTGCCCGACGAAGTCTCGAAAAAAAGCCTCAAGGTGCTCGATCAGAAATTGAAGCTGCTTGCCGATTGCGCCGTGTTTCAGGTGAACATCAATTCCGTGCTTGGCAGCGGAGTAAAAAATCCCGAGGATGCGCTCCAGGTCGCGCGCCGCGCCCAGGAACTGGGCTTCACCAGCACCGTGGGCATTTTGCACGACGATCAGGGGCAACTGAAGCCGCTCGGCGGGCGCGAAATCGAAATCTTCGAGGAAATCATGGGGATGGCGAAGCGAGGATTTTCGCGCATCAACCAGTTTCAACACAACATCGCCAAGGGCAAAACGAATGACTGGCGCTGCCGCGCCGGTTCACGCTACCTCTACGTGTGCGAGGATGGACTGGTGCACTGGTGTTCTCAGCAGCGCGGCTACCCGGGCATCCCGCTGGAAAAATACACGACGGAAGACCTGCGCCGCGAATACTCCACTCAGAAGGATTGCGCGCCGCTCTGCACGGTGTCCTGCGTGCAGCAGATCGCCGTGGTCGATAACTGGCGCGGCCCGCAAACGCTCAAGCCCGCCGCATCTCCGCCGTCTTCGCCCGAATCGCTTGTGCAACTGCGTTAGGAAGTGATTCGTGACTCGTGATTTGTGATTCGTGCAAACCACGGTCGTCTTCCCGATTTTCTCCGTGCCCTCTGTGTCCTCTGTGTTAAAAGCTTTTGAATTTCCGCGCGGCTCGCACACCTTAAAATCTTTAAACACAGAGAACACAGAGGGTACGGAGAATGGGGACGCAGGTTAGTTCGTTTTGCTTCCGGCAAGCGCGCGATCGACGGAAAATGCTCCGCCTCCGGCAAACAGAATGGCCAGCGCCATGGCGACCATCAGAAACTGAAATTCCATTCCCTCGCCCTTCTGCTTGCCGCTCCAGTTGATGAACATCCCGAAATGGCTGGTGGTGGTGATGGCCGCGACGGTCATGTCCACGGCAAGGCCGAGAGCGGCGATCCGGCTGAGGCATCCGAGGATCAATCCCAGCGAGCCGAAAAATTCCACCATAATCACGAGGAATACGAGCGGGGCCGCAAATCCTCTCTGCCCAAAATTGTGAATCGTGCCCGAGAAGCCCGCGCCTCCGAACCAGCCCAACATCTTTTGCATTCCGTGAGGCAGCATCACGCCTCCGGCAACCACCCGAAGGAGCGTCATGTTCCAATCGTTCTTGGTCCGAAGCAATTTAGCGAACGTAGGCATTTCCCCTTTTGCGCCATTTTTATATTTCCGGTGCGGAACGAAAGTGGATCGCGGTGCAGCGCCCGATTAACGCCCGATTATTGATTCAGCAGCGGAATATCTTTCCCCTTCGGCGGCATCGGAATCGTTTTCAGAAAGGCATAGATATCGGCCAGGTCCCGATCCGAAACCGCTTTGGCCGTGTACGGAGGCATTTGGTTCGTCGGCTTGCGAACGTAACTCTGGAATCCCTCGAGGGAAAGCTGCGGCGGGCCGACGCGCGTCGCGCCCGTCTGCGCCGCGCCCTGGCCTTGCCGGCCGTGGCACTCATAGCATCCGTAATTGACGAAAAGTTTCTTTCCTTTCTCCGTGTTTCCAGCGGCGGGAGCGTCGGAAGTCTGCTGCGCCCGCGCAACCGGCAACACCCATGGCGTTGCTGCAAAAACAAAAAGAAATAATCCCACTGGGAGGTCAGGCCATCTCATCACACGCGTCTCCTTATGCAATCGCATCGGTCTTCCAATCGCCCTAAAGTTTGTTATCGGGGCTGCGTGACGACGTCCACCAGCGCCGGCTCGCCGCGCTTGACCACTTCGATCGCGCGCTTGAGCGCCGGGCCCAGATCCTTGGGGTCCGAGATCGGCCCGTCGCCGTACATGCCCATGCTCTGCGCGAGCTTGGAGTAGGAAATGTCCGGGCCGGTGATCGTTGTGCCGATGCCGCAGTTGTCGGCGCCCCGGCCGTGGCGGCCGGCCATGATCTGCACCTGCATCACTTCCTGGTGATACGCGCGGTTGTTGTGCATGACGTGCAGCAGCGGAATCTTGTGGTGCGCGGCGGTCCACAAAACGCCGGGAGCGAACATCAGATCGCCGTCGCATTGGAGGTTGACCGACAAGCGCCCGTACTTGCGATTGGCAAGCGCCGCGCCCGTGGCCGCGGGCGCGTTGTAGCCGATTCCGTAGCCGCCCGCGCCTCCGATGTATTGATAATGCTTGTCAAAATTCCACAGCCGCTGCGGCCACTTGCTGACAAACGTGGTGGCGCCGACCAGCGACCAGTCCTCGTCCTTGATCTGGTTCCACAGTTCCATGCACATCCGCGCGGTGCTGATCGGGCTGGCGTCCCAGGCAAAGGCCGCCGCGTCCCGCGAACTTTCCAGCGCCCGCAGGTGCGCCGTCTTGAGGCGCGCGCCGCGATCCTGGAACGCGCGCTTGCGGTCGTCCGTCGCGAGGCGCTTGACCGTCTCGGTCAGCGAAGGCAGCGTGGATTGCGAATCCGCCGCGATGGCGACGTCCACTTCGTTGTAGCGCTGGAAGTCCTGATAGTTTGCCTTGATGAACAGATCGTCCGAGCTGATGGTAATCAGCTTCGCGGTCAGCTGGGTGCCTGCGCGCGAGGTGCGTTCGATCTGGTCGCGATAGGTGTGCGTGATGCCGTAGAAATCGGCGCAATCGAGGCCCAGAATCACATCCGCCTCGGCAATCGCCACGCGGGCCCTGTCGGACTGGTTCAGCGGGTGGCGGCTGGGGAAGTTCATCCGGCCGGCCTGGTCGACCACCGCGCACTGAAGGGCCTCGGCAAGATCGATCAGGCACGCGAGGCCCGCCGGCGTTCGCGCCGTGCGGTCCACGATGATCACCGGATTCTCGGCCGCGACCAGCAGGCGCGCCACTTCCGCAACCGTGCCCGAATCGCCCACGGGCGGCATTTCGTTCGTCAACTTCGGGATGCGCATCTTCGCGTCGGACGAGATTGGAGTCTCTTGCAGATCGCCGTCCGCCACGATCACGACCGGCATCGTCGGCGGCGTCATCGCGATACGATAGGCGCGGACCGCGGACTCGGAAAAATGCTCGAGCGACATGGGCAGATCGTCCCACTTCGTGAAATCGCGCACCATGGCCGCCGCGTCCTGCACGCTGTGAAACCACTCCACGCCCGGCATGCGCTTGGTTACATCGATGATATTTCCGAGAATCAAGTAAACGGGCACGCGGTCGCAGTAGGCGTTGTACAGGGCCATCGCGGCGTGCTGCACGCCCACCGTTCCATGCGCGAGCACCGCCAGAGGCTTGCCCTCGATTTTGTAGTAGCCATGCGCCATGGCCACGGACGATTCCTCGTGGCAGCAGGTGATGAACTCGGGGCTTTTGTTTCCGCCGTAGTTGATGATCGATTCGTGAATCCCGCGAAAGCTCGATCCCGGGTTGGCGCAAACGTATTCAAAGCCCAGTGACTTGATCACGTCCACCATGTAGTCGGACCCGGTGCGATCCGCCGTCAGGACTTCCGCGCCGGAGGGAATCTCGGTTTCGGCCTTGGGCGACATTGGAGGCGGAACGGCGCGCTTCGGTTCCGCAGGTTGCGCCGCAACGCTTGCCGGTCCCGCCGCCAGCGCCGCCGCGCCCACTGCCGCGCCTTTCAGGAAATTGCGGCGATCGACTACGGGCTTGGTTTCCTTAGCCATGAGTTTGCACCTCGATTTTTCAGTAATCCGTCCCTTATATCACATCCATCGAGGCGGATTCCACAACGCAAAGCGGTGGGTGGTATCCTAATTTCGGTCGTATTTCTGTTCTTCAGTCTTATGTTTCCATTCGCTCCAAGCAAATGCTCCTCCGCTCAGAATGGTGATGCGCCATGTGTAGCGGGATTTCATCTCCCATTGCCCATCAAAGACGTCTTTGTAACGCACAACAACCAACAAATGAACGTAAGCGGTCGGACCTTGCGCGACTTCCCATATTTCTTCGCGCTCCAGGGGCAGCATTTCCGTAACCGGATTGTGGGGGATAATGACTTCAGGGAGGGATGTTCGCACTCCCGAGTCGATAATATCTTCACTGGAGGCGCTGATGTACCGGTTCATGTAGCTTTCTACGATAAATGCCTCAGTGGAACCGTGGCCTACGACTGTAAATGCGATTTTGCCGTGGCCGCCTTCCTGGAAATGCAGGTCTGCGGATTCGATCCAAAGTCGCGCACGTTCTTTGGTGATAAGAATGTCGATATTCCGATTCGCAGCGTCGGCACTTTTTTCCGCGGCGTTGGCGCTCGTTCTAGCAACACTAGTGGCTTCTCGCAGCACGCCCGTCTGTCCTTCAATTGCTTTGAGAGTCCTGCGAAATACGGTTCCTTGCCACCAAAAAATACCAGCTTGGAGAAGGCCCACAAGGACAAGAAGCCCTGTAAATATTTCCAAGTGCCTTTCTATCTGTATGTCTGCATTGCGCTTATCTGTCTTCTCATCCTTAATTGGGGGAGCAAGCTGATTGTTTTGGATACTGGAACTGCTGCTGGCGGAATTCGTCTGTTTGGCGGAATCTTGATTGGCCTGCGCGGACTCTTCGTTTTGGGAAGTGATCTTAGCGCCCTCGCGTTCGGGAATCCGGTCTGGTTTTGGACCCTGCATTGGCTGAATGGCGAGGCCCACGATAAAGATTGTGATGGCGAATGGCATGGCGTTACTGTAACACAAAAACTCTTGACAATGCCATCTTTGTGTAATACACTAATTGCCATCGGGAGATCGCACATGGCAAACGTCCTGAGCATCGACAAACAAGTGGCCATTATCAGCGCATTTGCCGAGGGTTCCGGTATTCGCCAAATCGAACGTATGACGGGCGTTCACCTCGACACAATCATGCGGCTTGGTGTTCGGGTCGGCAAAGGTTGCATATCCCTCATGGACGGCGATACGGACAATCCAAAAAAGCCAAAACGCTATGTGACCGCGCTTCACATCGCACCGATCTTATCGGCTGAGGCAGCGGTCAAAGCGGCTATCGTACAGGAGTTTAGAAGCCTTGAATCAACCGAAGAAGCCTAAAAAAGTTGGACGACCCAAGCTGCCGAAAGGTGAAGCAAAAGGGCGAATTGTGCCAGTTCGGTTCGCGGCAGATGATCTAAAAGCAATTGAGGCAGCGGCTAAGTCCAAAAACCAATCCGTATCCGAGTGGATTCGCGGCACGTTGGATGCCGCACTTCATGTGTGAAAAATTCAAATTAGGACACTACCAAGCGGCGGGGTAGTGGTGCAATTTGAAATTCCACATGACCGATCACGGGTGGACAATCGAGGGGACGCTTGATAAAGTTAGTTGATAAAATGAGTTACAGAACCTATCTCGCAGATGCTTTCGCATGGCTTGCGGCGCGAGAAACAAATTCGATCCATGCGATTGTCACGGACCCTCCCTACGGACTCAAGGAATATACGGAAGTCGAGAAGGTAAAGCTGCGCAACGGGCGTGGGGGAGTCTGGCGCATTCCCCCGTCATTCGACGGTTGCAAGCGAAGCCCGCTTCCAAGATTCACGGTTTTAGATGGAACCGACATTGCCGCGTTGTGTTTATTTTTTACGAACTTCGGCAAAGAAGCGATGCGCGTTCTTGTTCCTGGCGGTCACATCATGATCGCAACAAATCCGCTGCTTTCGCACTATGTGTACCTTCCCATTCTGAATGCGGGATTCGAGAAACGCGGAGAGATCATTCGTCTCGTACAAACCTTGCGTGGGGGAGATCGGCCCAAAAACGCGCATGAAGAATTTCATGATGTATCAGTTATGCCCCGGTCCGGTTGGGAACCGTGGGGGCTATTTAGAAAGCCGTGCGAAGGTCGGGTTCAAGACAACCTACGTAAATGGGGAACGGGCGGCTTGCGCCGCGTGTCCGGCAAGAATCCGTTTCTTGACGTGATCCAATCGGCGCCTGCGCGTACAGAGGAACGAAAGATTGCGCCGCATCCATCGATCAAACCCCAAGCCTTCATGCGGCAGCTTGTGCGTGCCGCGCTTCCATTGGGCCGTGGCGTAATTTTGGACCCATTCATGGGTTCGGGTTCCACGATTGCGGCGGCTGAGGCCGTGGGATATTTAAGTATTGGGATTGAGAAGGATCCGGCGTATTATTCTGTCGCCACGAAGTCTATCCCGATACTTGCTCGGTTCACCCCGAACGGGACTAGTGGAAAGTGTGGGGACGCGTTTGCCGCTGCCAAAGGACCTAAAGCCAATTCACATCAAGAAGGCAGTCGCATACGTCGAGAAGCAGACGGCCGATCTTATAGACCTGTATCTGGAGCAAGCGAACGTATTTAGCGCAATCGTTGGCATCTTCGGAGTGAAGGGACTGCACGCGGTTAGCCCATACAAGAAGCATAAGCACCCGGACGTTGCTCAACAGCGATTTCCTGATTTGTCATTAAATGGCAGACTCAATCCGCCGCCGGAACAAGCCCTGGAGTCCAAGGGCAGCACGCGACCTTGGGCGATACAGTCCCACTATAATCATCCCGGCTGGTACGTTGTGTGGCGCTATCTCGTGGACACCACAGAATCGATTAAGCCGGGCCATCCGGTAGTAGTCTGGCGCGTCGATGTCGTATTCTTGACAGCCGATGACTGGAAGTATGAGGGAAGCAAAGCAAAAGAAGGCAAGGGTGGCCGTACCCACACGTTTGGCGTCTCAAATCCCGCACAGAAATTAGCTGGAGCCGCTGCCTACATCCTGCCTGGAATCACAGTCAAGAATGGCAAGCCTGTTCTTGCCGAAGGCTAGCCAGCAAGCCTATTGCCATTCTCTCTACCGTAATTCTGAAACTGTACCACTACCAAGCGGCGGGGTGTTGAGGCAGCCCGTTAACCCCGCACTACCATTGCTATTCCGGAACACTGTCCCTCACCGTCGTTGACGCTCCCTCTCCGGGAAGCTATGTTCAAAGGGAAGGCCGTGGTGTGCTGGTGATTCCCCCAAGGCGCGATTGCCCTGGCAGCGGCGCTCATTGAATTAATCACGAAGAGCGGTATCGCCGAGAATTTACGTCAGATCTGTTTTTTTACGACAAGTGAACTTTGCGCTGCCTCGGCCGAGCCGGGGCGCAGGACGGGCGCTGTAAGCCCGCGTATCAAACCATACTTGACCACAATGATCAAATGACCACAATGATCAAATGACTACAATGATCAAAGCCGGCCGATACGATCTCCGCGAAGAGCTGGGCCGCGGAGCCATGGGCGTGGTCTATCACGGGTTCGATCCCATGATTGGCCGGGACGTAGCCGTCAAAACATTACGCCTGTCCGAAGCCGGGACTGGATTGTCCCGCGAGGAACTGGTTGGCCGGTTTCAGACCGAGGCTCGCGCCGCAGGCCTGCTGTCCCACCCCAACATCGTTGTGGTCTTCGACGCCGGAGAAGAAGACGGCCTGTTCTACATCACCATGGAGTTCGTGGAAGGCAAGAGCCTGCAAGCGGTGATCGATTCGCGCCAGCCATTTCCGCTGCCCCGCGTCCTCCGGCTGATGGAGCAGGTTTGCTCCGCGCTCGATTTCGCGCACCAGCATAAGGTCGTGCACCGCGACATCAAGCCAGCGAACATCATGCTGACTTCAGACGACACGGTCAAGATCACCGACTTCGGCACGGCAAAAATTCTTCAATTCGGCACGGCGCAGACGGCGCATGTCATGGGAACGCCCTCGTACATGTCGCCGGAACAAGTGAAGGGCAAGCCGGTCGACGGCCGCTCGGATATTTTTTCCCTGGGCGTGATCCTTTACGAATTGATGACCGGAGAAAAACCGTTTCCCGGGCAGAATATCACCACGGTCATCTACAAAATTATCAACGAAGAGCCTATCCCGCCGAGGTCGATTGACTCGTCCATTCACCCCGGCCTTTCGGCCGTGATCACCAAGGCGCTGGCGAAGGACCCGGACGCGCGCTACAGAAGCTGCCAAGAATTCCTGACCGCCATTAAGAATTTTCACGATATGGCGGCTGCCGACGAAACGATCCTGATGGCGCCGGCCGGTTCGCAATCCGCGCCGAAAGGGAATCGCGCGGAGACCAGACCGGCTCGCCCAGCCGGCATCCCGGCCATCGCCAATACCAGAGGGCCGGGCGCAACCGCCCACCTGCCTTCGCCGTTTGCGATGCAAGAGTCTCCGAAAAAGACGGGATCCTTGCTGCTTTCTCTTATTTTGATGGGGTTTATTGGGCTTTTGGGATACAGCCTCTATCCGTCCGCATTGGATTTGTGGCGGCGATCGCGTGAGCCGGTGGAAACGTCGGCGATTCCCCCGAAGCCGGAGCCCGCGCCGCAGGCGTCGAGCCCCGACAGAGCCGGTGCGAAGCCGGAGGCCCAGTCCCCGGAAGCCCAATCCAATAGCGCTCCACAGCCTGCCGCGCCAGTCGCGGCAGCGGTTCCCGCTCCAAAGGAAAATTCCGCCGTCCCGAAGCAGGATGCCTCCCAGCCGGCTGTCGCGCCCGCCACGCAGGCAAAGGCGCCGGAACCGTTCCTTCCCCGGCCCGCCGTCATCGGAAAATCGGTTGCGCCACAGAAACCGGCGCCTCCCGCCGCGCCTTCGCCGGTACGTCTCTTCGCGGAGAAATTGCAGGTCGAACTGGCGGGCAGTCCGCTGGCCGACAAAGTGAAAATTCAGGCTACTCCCAACGCGCTCGCTTTTTCCGGATCCCTGACGCTTGCCGAACACCGCGAGCTTCTCGATCATCTGCACACGATTCCGGCTGGAGTTCGAATCATAGACGACACCAAATACAGTGAGGATCCAAAGACCGATGCCGCGCCTGCTCCAGTGCCTGCTTCCGATCCGGCTTCCGCACAGGTCTCTGCACCAGCCTCCGCACCTGCTGCAATGGGTTGGATTTGGGCGGAATCGATCCCTCAGGGCGCACGAATCATTGTGGATGGCGCGGAGACCGGGCTGCGCACTCCTGCTCGACTGGAGTTGAAGGCGGGAGAGCATAATGTACGCTTGGTGCGTCAGGGCTTTTTGACCGTTCACCGGAACGTGGTCGTGAATCCCGACCGAATCCTGCAATTCGCCGAGACTCTATTAATGCAGTAAGTCTTTCCGCATGTGTTTCTTATAAAGATTGTGATGTTTTCACGTGAAAATCCTGAAATCGCAAGATAGTGCATGTTTTGCTGTAGGCGTGGCTTCCATTCTTGTAACATTTCTACCCACACTTTCCGCGTGAGTTAACTCATAAGCATCCCATGGTCAGTAATTCCCTTTATTTCATGCGCCTGAAAGAGCATCCTGACGGCAGTCGGTGTGCTCTCAATTACGGATAGCCACGAGGTGTGGCGCATGGAGCGAAATGCCGGTTCGATCGTCTTGAGAACGTCAGCCGGTGACGAGTTTCGGTGTCGGTAGGTGCCGGTAATTGTTTCGGCGATGGATAGCCATCTAAATGAAAGTTCTCGACAAATCGAAGTTTCAAGCTGGGATGCAAACGGACGAGAACGTGCCAATGGTCCGCGCCGTGCCCCTCCCCGTCCGAAGGCCGGAGCCGGTCCGCGCCGAGGTCATTCCGGTGCGTCCGGAAATTTCTAGCGCCGATGCGGCTGTCATTTTATTTCTCCGGCAATTCCGCGTACTATTGGGCGCGGCGCGGCTGTATCAACGGAATCATCCGCGGCTCATGGAAATTCTGGCTTCGACCGAGCAGCAGTTGCGGATTGCGCTTGCGGCGCGGTCTCCGCTGGTGGTGGCCGTCGAGCGAACGGGAATGCTCCTGCCGCGGCAGGAAGGCAATGCCAGCGAGCTTCTGCATGATCCGCGCGGTGAATTGCGCGGTCTGGCGGAAGAACTGTTGCGCAGCGGCATTTGCTCGCTTCTTTTCACGAACCCCATCAATGTAGGCGAATTGGATTCCCTGGCGCATGAAATCAGCCAGGTACCGCGCAGCGTCTCGCCGGGCGATACCACATCGCGAAAATTGTGGAACAACTGGATCAAGGAACGAATGATTGCCGGCATACGGATCAATATTCCGACCGAGCGGCGCGATTCCCTGATGCTGGCGAGCCTGATGTCCGCGGTGCTTACCTACGACGATGCGGAGCAGCAATCGGACCGCTCTCGCGCTGTCCGCGGGATGCCGGAGTCGAGTTTCGAGCAAGTTGCCGCCACATTGCGCGTACTGGCAAAACTGGCTCCGCCCCACGATCCGGAAATGCAACCCTCGGCGGAAGACATTGCGCGGCGTTTTCATTCCGTCGTGTCCGGCAGCGATCCATTCGCGATCTCCCTGATCGTGCACGAAGTCTCCCGCGTGAAGCCCCGCGAAGGCGAAACGCTCGAGCCGTATCTGGAGAGGCTTACCGACGCGCTGGCGCTGTCATTCGTGAAACAGGAGTTTGACGCGGGCCGAACCGCTCCGCCGGCGGTGTTGCCGTTGCTTGTCCGCCTGGATCAGGAACGCGACTGGGCCAATAATTCCGGCAACAAAGGATATGGCGGCTCGCAGCATGACGAAATTCGTGTGGCGGGCTTGTGCGAAAAATTCTGGAATGCGCTGCCCGCGCGAGTAAAAGCCAGGACGTTGCGCAGCCCGGACGCCTGGTGCGTGCCGGCGCCCGTGGTGGCTCGTTTTCTCGATCCTTTGGCCGAGGCCGCTGAAAATAAGAAAGCCGACCGGGCGGGGAGCGAGGGCCGCGCCGCGCTGATTTCGTATGCGCGATGCCTGGAATCGGAGGAGAGCAAGCCCCGTCGAGCCGTGGCCGCGGGCCTGGCGGAAATCGTCCCACAATTGGAGCGGCTGTGGCCTCACTCCTCGGCCGTGGATTTTGGGCCCGTGATTGTGCAGGCTTTTCTCGTGGAAGATTCTCCGGGAATTGCGGGAATGCTGTCAGCGGCGATCGAGAATTTGGCGCGCATTTCGTTGATCCGGCGCGAATACGGCGAGTTCGAGCGAATTCTCGAAATGCTCGAGGCCGCGCCTCGGGATGATAAATACATCCATGTTTCGGCCCTGGTCGGGCGCATTCTCAACGACGAGCAGTGGCTCTATCTGGTGGACGAAGGCCTCAACGGCCAACCGCTCAGCCCCGTGATCCCCAGGTTGCTGAAGAAGCGCCCGGACCGCTTGATCGACCGTCTGGGCCTGCTGCTGACTGCCGCCGACGGATTGAATTCTCTTCCCGCGATGGTGCGGTTGATTCACGGGACAGGCGAGCCGGTGATTGGCGCGCTGGAAACCCGGTTGTTCGAGGCGCGGCGGATGCGCGTCGTGACCGCCATACATCTTCTGGCTTCTTCGGACCCGAAACGCCTGGCGGCCGCACTGCCCAAGGCGCTGGCGAGCTGGGAATGGAGTTTGCAGGACCTTGCCGTGACGGAGCTGATGAAGTGGACCAATCCGTCGGTGATCGCGGCGACCGCGCACGTCTTTCTCGCCACGCTGGCGGATGCCCATGCGATGGTCGTGCCCTGCATGATCGATCAATTGGGAATTGCACAGGCGGTGGCCGCGACTCCAACGCTGCTTCGGATTGCGGCAGGCGAGCACTCCACGCTGCGCGACATGTATTTCCGGATCAAGGCGATTGAAGCCCTCGGTAGAATGCGCGTGCTGGAGGCGGGGCCGGCCTTGCAGCGGATCGCGAGGCAGCGCAGCGGCTTGGCACACGACGAGCCGGCCGCGCTGCGCTCGGTTGCCGATGAGGCGCTACGCCTGATTGAAAACCATCCCTCTTCCGAGCGCGCGCGAGTCGCGGAAGGTACACGGGCGAAAACCAACGGGTCCAGCGCCAGGCCTCGGCGTTACCTGCGTGCGCGGATGCAGCCTCCCATGCAAGCGACCATTACAGGATCTCGTGAAGGAACCGTTCGCGTTCGCATTCTTGCGCTGGGCGGAGCGTTTCTGGAAACCGATCGACGCCTGTTGGTTGGCGACTCCCTGCAACTGGAAATTCGCGCCGGACTTCGCAAAATTCAATCCACCGCCGTCGTCCGCAACGTCACTCCGAACGGAGCGGGCATCGAATTCGTCCACATGAACCCGGACGATCGCGAGCGCCTGCGGCGCCTGATCACGTAGCTCGTCAATTAACCCGCATTTTTCGCGGGCTCGCCCGGTGGCACGGGCTCCAGCCTGTGTTCCTTTGACTTTCGCTCGCCACAAATCAAAAACTACACAGGCTCTGAAGACTGCGCTGACGGGGCAGAGCGATCGTCGTTTGTGCGCAGGCCGACCCACCCTTCGCACAAAACGCGAAGGATGGGGACCCGGAAAAAACTAAAATCAAAAGAACACAGGCTGAAGCCTGTGCTACAAAAATCTTATTCTTCCTCGGGATCGGGTGTGGAAAGCAGCGGGCGGGGAAACGTCTCGATGGGCTCAATTTGTGGAACGTCCGCGCTGCCGACGCCCATCTCCCTGAATTTGCGGGCGGACGGGATTAGCCGGCTGTCAAAGGATGCCACGGCATTGTTATAGGCTTTGCTGGCGCGTTCCAAACCCTTGGCGATTTCGGAAAGATGCTCGGCGAACTTTACGACGCGGTCGTACAATTCCTTGCCCAAATCCTTGATGCGCTCCGCGTTTTCCGCCACAAGCTGCTGCTTCCAGCCGTAAGCGATGGCTCTCAGCAGCGCGATGAGCGTCGTCGGGCTGGCCAGCACGACGCGCTTGTCGATGGCGTCCTCGATCAGCGTGCGATCCTGCTCGAGTGCGGCGCTGAAAAACGATTCTCCGGGAACGAAGAGCACAACGAATTCGGGCGTCGGCTCGAATTGCTTCCAGTATTCCTTTCCCGATAAACCCTTGATGTGCTCACGGACCAGAGCGGCGTGTTGCAGCATGGCTTCGCGGTATTCCGGGTCCGACGTCGCGCTGACCGCCTTGAAAAAAGCGTGCAGCGGAACCTTCACGTCCACGACGATCTGCGTGCCGCCGGGAAGATGAACGATGAGGTCCGGGCGCAGGCGGCCTTCTTCGGTGTCCACGGATTGCTGCTCGTAGAAATCGCAATGAGGAGACATGCCGGACAATTCCACGACGCGCCTCAGTGTCAGTTCGCCCCACCGGCCCTTTACCTGTGGCTGCTTGAGGGAGTTGACCAGGCTTCCGGTCTCCTCCCGCAATTCCTTGCTGGTCGTGGCCAGGAGTTGTACCTCGCTGCGAAGGCTGCCGTAGGCTTCCTGTCTGGCGGATTCGACGCGCGAAACTTCCGAGCGCAGGTCTTTCAGCGCCGTTTCCAGCGGATCGACCATGGATTGAATCGCAATCTTGCGCTGCTCCAGATCGCCTTCGGCTTCCTTCTGGAGAGAATCGAATTTCGACTTCGCCAATTCGATGAACTGGTCGCTGCTGGACTTCAGGGCTTCGCCGGCCAGAGACTGAAAAGCGTCCTTCAGTTTTGCTTGCGCGTCGTCCAGTAAACGCCGCTGTTCGGCAAGATTCGACCGCTGCGATTCGGCGTCTTTTTCGGCGGAGGCTCGCCGCGTCTGTTCCTCTTCAATTCTTTTTTGCGAAACACGCAAGTCCTGCTGCAACGCGTCGACCTGTATTTTTAACCCGCCCACCGTGCCATCGAGACCGGCGGCTTTCTTCTCCAGCTCCAGGCGCGCGACTCCAGCCACGGAATGAGCCCACGCCCAGGCAACCGCAAAGCCGGCCGCAAGGCAAACGATGGCAATCAGTATTCCAATTCCCGTCATGAAAGCGCCTTATGCGAAGAATATGTCGAAATGTTGCAACCGAGGCGAGATTCTATCATGCCGGGAGCCGGGCTATCGCGGAACGGGTGTTGTTCCGGTTTTCGAGCAACAGGCGTCCGCGGAAATAAGTCTTGCGGAAATCGAATAGTCACCGCCTGCCAGGAACCGCGCATCCACCGGCGCGATATTGGGATTGCCGCCCGATGTTTTGACGCGCTGCACATTGCCTTTCAAAAGCTGGATCACTTTCGGCGACCCATTGCGGACTTCCACGATGAGCGGCTCGGTTGTGCCGCGTGCGCGCAGAATCAGTTTTCCGCTTGCTCCCGCATTCGCCGATTCTTCGGGGCCGCTGAATTCGAGTTGCACGGCCGAGATCGCGAACTGGCCCGCCTCGATCCCGGCAACCGTGACGTGAAACTTGATGTTGCCGAGGGGAAGGTTCGGGCCGGGCAATACCACGAGCGCAATCGGGCTCGAAGCCAGGATGAGGCATGGACGATCGGCCAGATAAACATGGTTGGAATCCGCCGCGCCCGCGAAGCCCCAGCCTTCGACCGTAAACCGGTCACGGACCGCCACAACATGCGGATAGGAAGAGACTTGGACTCCCGCATGAGAGCCGGAATCGTCCGCGGCCAATACGTTCGTGGACGCGGAGATTCCCTGGCGGGCAATCGTTGCAATGAGCCTGCCGGCTTCATTGGGAGCATGGAACAGCGCACGCCCGGTCGAATCGGTGATGACTTTCCGGCCTCCTGAAAATTCCACCGTGATGTTGGGCAGCAGGCGCCCCTCGGAATCGAGCACGGCGAGCGTGGTCGCCTCTCCGGCAATGGTCCGGGCAGGGAGGATAATCGTGCGAGGCGTGGGAGACGATTGCGATTTTCGCGGTTGTTGAGCGGCGGCGCACGATGCATACGAGACCGTCAGCAAAAAGAGAACCAACCAGCGGTTCGGCATTCGATTTTGATGAGGAACACAAGCCTGCCCCATGCCGAGGATTCTATCGCGACAGGGCCATGAGAGTGAAATCGGTTTGTTCGTGGCGCAGGCTGAAGCCTGCGGGGATTAATTCGGGCAAGCACCAAACCCCGCAGGCTGAAGCCCGCGCTACTTCATTTGGCAGGGAAGCGAATTGTGTCCATAGACGCAACTGCTTTTCTTTTAGGCTATTGCGGTCTGAAAGTCAGTTTGTTAGTCTCGAATCCATTGGTCAAATGAGTCTCGGAATGCACGAGTCTCAAAATGGTAGAAGCTTGCGGTGTAATTGCTCGGAATCATAAACGTCGCCGCCAGCCACACGAGGCCCTTTTTGGACATTCAGGTAGGTGCGCGCACAGACATTGGGCGCGTGCGAAAGAACAACGAAGACTGTTACTTGATCGACGCACCGCTACAATTGTATGTTCTCTCCGACGGAATGGGCGGAGAAGCGCATGGTGAGGTGGCGAGCAATCTTTCCGTTCAGACGGTTGTGGAATACTGCAATCAGGTCCACAAAAGCAACGCGACGCCCTTGTTCGGAAACTCCAGCCCGGACGTTTCCGAGCGGACCAATCGTCTGGCCAGCGCGGTCCATCTGGCGAATCAAAGGGTTTTTGAGAAAGCTTCCTCGAGCCCTTCGCATCGCGGCATGGGAGCGACGATTGTCGCCGCGTGGATGGAGGAGCAGAGACTTTCGCTCGCGCATGTGGGCGACAGCCGGGCGTATTTGCTTCGCGGCGGGTCGCTCGATCAGCTTACGGCGGATCATTCGCTGGTGGCCGAAAAAGTGCGCGTGGGAATCCTGACGCCGCAGGAAGCGGACGCAAGCGAAATGCAAAGTGTGTTGACGCGCGCGGTGGGCACCAGCGACACGGTCGATGTCGATACGGATGAACAAATGTTGCTGGATGGGGATTGCGTTCTGATTTGCTCGGATGGGCTGACGCGCATGTTGACCGATCCGGAAATCGCGAGCATGCTGCTGACCAGCACGTCCGCGCAGGAATCCGCCGATCGCCTGGTCGACCAGGCCAATGAAAATGGCGGCGTGGATAATGTCAGCGTGATCGTTCTGCGCGTCGATCAGAAACCGGAAGGCGTGCTCCGGCGCCTCAAGATCTGGAAATGAAACTCCGGCCGATGCCATGGCGGCCCCGGCCGGGAGAGAATGAAAATGTCGCGACTTGTTCTAAAATTTGAAAACTCGGAGTTGAAAGAGATTCCTCTCGGAACCCGCCCGATCACCATTGGGCGCGCCCCGGACAACGACATTTACATCGATAATCTGGCGGTATCCAACTACCACGCGCGGGTGTATATGGAAGCTGGCTCCCTGGTGGTCGAGGACCTGAACAGCCTCAACGGATCGTTCTTAAACGATATTCGCGTGGAACGCGCCATGCTCAAGGATGGCGATACCATCGTCATCGGCAAGCACCAGATTGTGGTGGATCAGACGCACGATGTGGCCCTGATGCAGGATGAGCTGCGAAAGGTTCCAGCGCCGCGCGTCGATGAAACCATGATTCTCGATACGCACCAGCGCCGGAAGCTGCTGGAGATGGCTGCGGCCGAGGGAGAGCGATCGCAGCCCGCCCCGGAACGGCTGCGTATTCCGACGCTCACCGTGTTGCGCGGGCGGACCAGTCAAAAAGAGTACATGATGTCCGGAAAGCTGACCGTGATTGGCCGCTCGAAAATGGCCACCGTACAGCTTCGAGGATGGTTCGCGCCGGAAGTGGCGGCGCAAATCAATAAACATGAGGACGGTTACTACCTGGGACCTGGGGATCGCGTGCCGAAAATTAACGGAGTCAACATTCGGGGACTGACCAAACTCACCGACGGAGACATGATCGAAGTGGCCCGCGTGCAGCTCAGTTTCACGTTTCGCGAATAGTTTTCCGCCGCAAGCAGGCGGCGCGCTTTTTCCTTTACTTCCTTTACTTCCTTCACCTCCTTCGCTTCCTCAATTTCCTTTTATCCCGGCGGCCATCGGAAATCGCGCCCGCCCAGCAAATGCAGATGCAAATGAAACACGGACTGCCCCGCGCCGCGCCCATTATTCAGCACGGTGCGATAGCCGTCCGTCAGGTTGCGGGCCACGGCAAGTTTCGCGGCGACGAGTTGGAGTTTGCCGAGCACGGCCGCGTCTTCGTCGTTGGCGTCCGTCAGCGAAATCAAATGCTTGCGCGGGCAGATGAGGATGTGGTGCGGCGCTTGCGGCTGGATGTCCTCGAAGGCAAATATTTCCTCGTCTTCGTAAACCAGCTTCGAGGGTATTTTCTTTTTTCCGATTTTGCAGAACAGGCAATCGTCCATGAGATTCCTCGCTAAGTGCAGTCGGCGGTTATGAGTTCAGAGTCGAGAGTGGCTCTTTGCGTTTATTTTGCGCCCGGATCGTTCGGCGGGTCCAGCCGCATTGTGAATGTCTGGAAACCATCGCTGTTGCGCAGTTGCGCGGCGAGCTGTTGCGCCGCCTCCACGGTCGGAACGCGTCCGACGCGCACGCGGTAGAAATGGCCGGTGGGAGCGCTGGAATCCTGAATAAAAATCGGCTGATAGCGCGCGAGCAATCGTTCGCGCAGCCGCTCGGCGTTTCCTCGATCCGTAAAGGCGCCCACCTGCACGGTGAAATATCCGATCGCGGGATTCGGTCCCCCGAGCAATTCGATGCGCACGCGCGCCGTACCCGTGCCGATCATGTCCAGCGAGACGGCCGCCGCGCGCGCCAGATCCAGAATGCGGTCATGGGCGAACGGGCCGCGGTCGATCACGCGCACTTGCACTTCCCGGCCGTTATTCAGATTCGTCACTCGAAGGATGCTGCCGAAGGGCAGCGTGCGATGCGCCGCTACGAGCGAATTCATATCAAAAATTTCGCCATCCGCCGCGCGGCGCCCGTGAAATGGGACGCCGTACCACGAGGCCATCCCCTCCTCGACAAACATGCCCGGCACGAATGGCGCGCTTCGCGTTGGGGGCTGAGTCGCGATTGGCGGCGCGGAAGCGGTTGCCGGTCCGGATGTAGGCGGAGAAGGGGGCGCGCTTGCAATCGGACGGCGCCCGGCGCATCCCGCGAGGAGAATCGCCGCGAAAAATGGAGCCACCAGCCAGCCGGAATGCGCCAGGCGCCGGGACAGGCGTTCACTCACTCCGCGCACCGAATTTTTTGAGCGCTGGCAACTCGCATCCTACTTTCGACATGATTCCCAAATGTTTCCGGCGTGCGCAATACGAATTTCGCGTCCACGCGCAATTCCGGCTATTATAGTCATGCATATTTTTTCGGGCAAGGAGACGACGTGCCACTTCCCGTTCGATGGCGTTATAAATTGGACCGCTGGCGAAGCCAGCTCGCGGCGATGTTTCACTCTGAACCGAAACCCCTGCGCCCCCGACTTTGCCCGGCCTGCGGGTCGCTGGTGGGCACCACGGCCACAAAATGCCATCAGTGCGGCGCGAACACGACGTTTTCTTTTGCTGCCGCGAGCCGGTCGCTCAGCCGCTGGATGCCGCAAACTTCGCCCGTGACGTACGCGATGCTGGCGATCTGCTGCGTGATGTATGCGCTCTCGTTTGTGATCACCATGAAAATCTCCGACGGACAGGGCATCGGAGGCGGCTTGATGGGACTCGGCGGAATTGCCAGCCGGGTCAGCTATCGTTTGGGCGCGTCGCTGCCTCTGGCCGGTAACATCAGCCAACCCTGGCGATTGGTTACGGCGATATTTCTTCACGGCGGACTGATGCACATCGGTTTCAACATGTGGGTGCTGATGGATATCGGCCCGATGGTCGAGGAACTGTACGGCTCGGCGCGATATTTGTTCTTGTACGTTGCGACGGGCGTGGCCGGGTACCTGCTCAGTTCCGTTGGCGGCCACTTCAGCGTGGGCGCGTCGGGTTCGCTCCTGGGGCTGATCGGCGTGCTCCTGGCGGCAACCACGGGCCGGCAGAACATGGCCGCGCAGGCGCTGCGAAGTTCGTTGATTCGCTGGCTAATCTATATCGGCGTCCTCGGCTTTATTTTTAGCGGCACGGACAACTACGCTCACCTCGGCGGTGTGGCCGCAGGCTATGCGCTCGGCCGTTTGATGCCCGACCGGACTCCCTCGGACGTAAGCGAGCGGCGCCTCGCCGATCTTCTCGGATGGGCCGCGGGGATGGCCATCGTCATCAGTTTCGGCTTCATGATCGTCAATTATCTGCAGAGCGCCTGAGTAGCACAGGCTTCAGCCTGTGTTCTTTTGACTTTCTCGCGCCGTAAATCAAAACCACACAGGCTGAAGCCTGTGCTACTGGAAAGCGCTCCCTGGCATTTTCTGGCCCGCCAGGCCCGCACACTTCGGTATACATGGCTCCCGCCAATTCGTAGTATCATTCGTTTCGGGAGTATGGAAAGCCGGACCTGCGCGTGTTCACAACGTGCCCGAGGGGTTCGAATCCATTCCCTCTCTCGCCACTGCCAGCATAGGGTTTGAGGCATCCGTGAATGCCCCGAGGTGAGACGTGCTCATGCGTCTCGCCGGCGTGAAACGCCATAAAATTCCGGTTGCAGAAAACGAGCCATGATCGACGCACTGACAAACGTCAAAAAGAAGTTGCAGGACGAAATTACGACGCTCGAACATGAAATGAATGTCGAGCTGCCGAAAGAACTCATGAAGGCCCGCGCGCACGGAGACCTCTCCGAGAACGCGGAGTACAAGTACGCAAAGGAGCGCCAGGGGTTTGTTTCGGCGCGCCTTGGCCAATTGAAGAGGCGTCTCGGCGACCTCGGCATGTTAAACCTGAAGAATATTCCCACGGACCGCACGGGCTACGGTTCGCGCGTCTGGGTGCTGGATACACAGAAAGACATCGAGATCGAATACAAGCTGGTCAGCACCGAGGAAGCGGACGTCACGAAGGGACTGCTCTCAACCACATCCCCCATCGGAAAAGCTCTCCTGGGGAAGAACGTTGGCGACGAAGTCACGGTGCAAACGCCGGCGGGGGTCAAGGAATTCGAAATCATCCGCTTGAAAACTATTCACGAGGATGCATAACAGCCCGCACGGGCTGCGGAAAAAGTCCCTATTTTGCCATTCCGAGCGAAGCGAGGAATCTCTCTTCGGTCCAGGCCAAAAAAAAGAAGGAGAGATTCCTCGCTTCGCTCGGAATGGCAAAAGGGCGGGGCGCTTTTTCCGCAGCCTGCGCATCGTGTTCTCCGTGTTTCGGGCGGGAATGACTGACATCCATGCATAACCTGGGCGTACTCGGCGCGATTGGAGAAACCATGGCCCTTCTGGGCCTGGGACTGCTGTGGACCTGCCGCGTGCAGGCGCTCGATTGGCTGCGCGAGTTGCTTGATATTTGGCGCGGAGAGATTTCGGGCCGCGACCCGCGCCTTTCCGATCCCACCTACCGGCGGACAAAACCCCGGACGCCGCGCGGTGCGATAATGCTCATTGGCGCGGTGGCATTGGTCTTCATCGGGCAAATCCTCTTTATCATCGATCTCACGTTTTAGAGCCGCGCAAGTTCCCGCCGCGATCAACCCTGCGAGTGTGTAATGACGTGCGCGGCGCGGAAGACAACGGCCAGAAGCTCGACGATGACGCGGCAATAGAGAATCCACAGGATCATGCCGGCACAGGCCATGAGCAGCGCCAGCAAGCCATTGGAAGTGTTTTTTTGGAATCCTTCGAAGACATACCAGATGGATACGATCAAACCGCCCAGCAGGTGAAGACCGAAAAGAAGCTTTAACATGCGCGGCGTCACCATGCGCTGAAATGAAAAATCCATCAGGTTTTCAACCAAACTGTTGCCCCGGGGAATTGCTTGTCCTTCGACATAGGATGGCGCTGTGGACATGACGTGATTTCTCCTTTTCAGAATTTGAGTGTACGAGGATCCATCATATACAAATATGCCCGTATGATGCCGGTCTCGTATGGCGGCGCTGTTCAAACAAACATCTGTACGGGAGTACAGGTCGCGCGGCTCCGCTTTTCCCCGGTTGACCTCGGCTCCGGCCCGCGATATAAGTCCGCATCGGTCACACGGATGCGCAGCCGCCGAGGCTGCCAAAAGTGAGGGGATCGTGTTCTGCTCGCGTTGCGGTATACAGGTTGAGGAAGGCCATCGATTTTGCCGGGCTTGCGGACAGGAGGTCGGCGCGGCCGTCACCTCTGTGCCAGCGCCCGCCGGAGCGATCCCTGCGTCCAATCCCGTGAGCGCGCCGACTTCCGCGCTGCCGTATGCCGGGTTCTGGGTGCGATTCGCCGCCTATCTGATTGACGGGCTGATTCTCTCTATTCCATTTGGATTTCTGGCCATCGTTTTGATATTTCTTTTTGGCGGATTTGGCATGATGCTGCGCAGAAATCCCATTGACGCGCACGAGGCCGCGTTTCTTGCCGGACCGGTCATTCTATTTTTCCTGATGGGGATCCTATTTTTAATGGCTTTGAGTTGGCTGTATCACGCGGGGATGGAAAGCTCGGCGCGGCAGGCCACGTTCGGAAAGGCGTCGATGTCCCTGCGCGTGACGAATCTCGAAGGGCAGCGCATTTCCTTCGGCCACGCCACGGGACGATTTTTCGCGAAAATCGTCAGTGGAATGATTCCATTCGGCATCGGTTTCATCATGGCCGGGTTCACGGAGCGAAAGCAGGCCCTGCACGATTTGATTGCGGGAACGCTGGTCCTCCGAAAATAAAGCGCCGATTAAATGGCCGGAAACCGCTCCAGTAGCCATTCCGCAATCGTGCGGTCCAGATCGGCAAGATGGTCCTTGAAGAAGTGATCCCCGCCAATTATGGCCACCCGCGTCTGTTCCCGGATGCGCGACGGGAACCGCTCGACCATCGCGCGCAGCCGATCCGGCGGGCCGAACTGATCGAATTCGCCGGACACCAAAAGTTTCGGCTTGTCGCAGGATTCGAGATAGGCAAAGCTGCGTTCCTGCAGATCGCCGACCGGCAGACCGAGCCCGATGAGCGCTATCACGCGCGGGTCTCCGCACCCGGCGCGCAATCCGACCCAGGAACCAAAACTGAAGCCTGCGACGAGCAGCGGCACGCCGGGATATTCCCCCGCGAGAAAATCCATCGCCGCCAGAACATCGCGCTCCTCGCCGATCCCCTTATCGTGCGCGCCCTCGCTTAAACCCACGCCACGAAAATTGAAACGCACGACGGGCAGCCCGAACCGATGAATCGTTTTCGCGGCCTGATAAACCACTTTGTTGTGCATTGTCCCGCCGAACAGAGGATGCGGATGGCATACGACGGCCGCCAGAGGCGGCGATCCCGCTTCGCGGTCCGATGCGGACCAGAGGATGGCTTCCAGGCGGCCCGCGGGGCCGGGAATCATCAGTGTTCGATGCGGTGGGAGTGGCATGACGGGTTCCATGTAACCATGAATCGGCGCTGCCGTACAAATCGCGCGTGGAATCGGCCGGAGAAAGGCAGGGCATCCGTTCCTCGCATTTTTCGTTGCGATTTTTATTCGGTGGTGCTACGGTTGGCGCAACGTGGAATGTTTCTTTCCGGAGGACCGATGCAGGAATCGACCGAACGACGAACATCGCGCCGGTTTAACATGACGCTCCCAGTGAAAGTTCGTTCCGCGAATCCGAGCGGGACCGAACGGCAGGGACAAACGCGAGACGTAAGTTTTCGCGGCCTTTACTTCATGATGGACGCGGATTTCACTCCGGGATCTCCCATCGAATTTATTCTGACCTTGCCGCGGGAAATCACCATGGCCGGCGATGTCCACATTCACTGCTTTGCGGAAATTGTACGCGTCGAACCCCGCGATCTCGGCCGGGGCATTGCCGCGCGCATCGACCGCTACGAGTTTTTGCCCGCGTCCGCCTGATTTTCCGGAAATCCCGCCAGCCGCATTTCTCCGCCTGGCGCGCATTTGTCGTGTGCGCTCCCACCGTGGCATGACGCACTCAACCTAACAACGGCGCGTCCGCCCCGATCGCGATGCTTTTTTTCGTTTCGCGCCAATTTCGCAGTAGAATCGTTCCTGAAGAACGGAACGAGGAGGGACGATGGAACCGTATGACGTCAAATCGGCGCTCGACGAGCTCAAGGAAGACGCGATCTTGCTTCACCCCGTGCGCATGCGCGACATGATTCTGAGGACTCCGCTCGATGCCGGCGAAGCGATTGAAATGAACCGGGAATTTCAGAGTTACCTGGCCCGCTACGGCGAGGCGCAAAAAGTCGCGCTCGAAATTCTGGAGAAGCTCGCGGCCAGCACGCCAGGAAAAGCGTAAACGAAACATCGCGCCCCGCGCAAAATCGCCCCGCGCGCTCCACGCTCGCGGGAGCGGATACGGAGGAATTCGGATTCGTACGGAACCATGTCCCGAGAAACCATTCTGATCGATGCGGACGATACGCTCTGGGAGAATAACGTTTATTTTGAGCAGACCATCGAGGAATTTCTGACCCTGCTCGAACCCTTTGGCTATCCGCGAAAATACTCCCGCCACATCCTGAACGAAACCGAACGCCGCAACATCCGGCAGCACGGCTACGGCGTGCGCAGCTTTGGCCGGTCGCTCGAGGAAACCTATATGAAGCTGGCGGGGCGCGCGGCCGACCGCGCGACGCTGGACAACATTCAACTCCGCGTCAACGATCTGGAGCGCACGCCGCCCAAAGTTCTGGAAGGCGTTATGGAAACGCTCGACTATCTTGCCGACCGCCATCGCCTGATCCTGTTCACCAAGGGAGAGGCGGCCGAGCAGGCCGCCAAGGTCGAGCGGTCGGGATTGCAGATTCATTTTGACGCGATCGAGATTGTTCCCGAAAAGGATGTCGCCACCTACCGCGTGCTGGTGAACCGGCATCACGTCGTGAAATCCCGCGGATGGATGGTCGGGAACAGCCCCCACAGCGATATCAATCCTGCTCTCGAAGCGGGGCTGAATGCCGTGTTCATTCCTCATCACGCCACCTGGGAATTGGAGCATGAGGAAGTGCGTTCCGGAGCGGGTCGGCTCATGATTCTGATGCGCTTCAGCGATCTGCGCGAGCATTTTTGAGTGAAATGTGGCACAGGCTTCAGCCTGTGTTCTTTTGATTTGCGCTGACTACAAATTAAAACCACACAGGCTGAAGCCTGCGCCACTGCCCGCCTATCGCGCCTGCGAATTTTCGGCAAAGCACCAGTGCACGAAATCCTTGCCGTAGCGCGCCGTCACGGATGAGGGAACGTCCTTCTCGTCGATCCGTTCAAATTCAAAATTAATTTCGCCGTTGGGCTGCACGGTTCCGAGCAGCGAGCCGTACACGTTGACCAGCGCGCCGGGCGATGAGTTTGGCGGCAGCGCATAGCGCACCGCGCCCGCCGTGCCCACGATCCAGCCGGGCAGCACGCCGCCGTGGGATTTCCAATATTCCGTATTAAAGATTTCGTCCATGTAGTAGTGCGAATGGCTCGCGAGCACGTAGACATGCTTGTGCGATTCGTCCCGCGCGCGCAACAGATCGGCGTACACGCGCCGTCCGCTTTCCGTGCCCGTCGGAGATTCGTTCATGCTGTGGCCGGCGGAAATGCTTTCGGGCAGCGCTTTGTGCATTCCGGTCACGATCGTCGTAATGGCCGGATCGGAGAGGTCCTTTGCCAAAACCCGTTCGAACCAGCGCAACTGGGCGGCGTCAAACTGATCGGCCGTCGCACTGTCGAGGTAGTAGAACGCGACGCCGCGCTCGATCCAGTGAAAATACGTTTTCATGCGGTAATCCCTGGGATCGTCCTTCAGGCGCTGCGCGCGCAATACCGGCGCATCCAGCCAATCCGCGAACTGCAGAAGGAAATCCTCGCGCGTCTTGTACGGCGGAACGGTTTCGTGATTTCCGATGCCCACGAAAAACGGCATGGAACCGAACGGGGCGATCTGGCTTTCGATGAAGTCGGGCCACGCGATGATTTCGTATTCGGCGATGCTCAGGGGCTTGGCGATGTGCTCGGGCTGGTGGGCGATATCTTCATCGAAATTGCTGGTCAGCCGCAGGTCGCCCAAATGCCAGTAAAACGCGGCCTGGTTTTTTCGCGCCGTTTCCGCAACCCCGGGCATCACCACGTCACCGCAATTGCGCGAGTCGCCCGAAGCCAGGAAGCGCCACGGCCCATTGGCGGGTTGCTGCGCGCTCGCGGTTCGCGCCGCCAGCCCTAGAACGAGAAACACCGCCGCGGCAAATAAAACTTTGCGCATCGTCATTCTCTCCAATCCCGACTCCACGGAGTGATGCTACCAGAACGCCATCTCGCGACACAGCGCCGCAATAAAATTTAACCTTGCATTAACAATTCTCGATTGTGGATTGCAGTAGCGCAGGCTGAAGCTCGCGCTTCGAACGCCGGATGTACGTTCAGGGCGATTTCCGGATGCGATAGACCTCAAGGCCGCCGGACGTGTAAATTCGCTCGCCGATATCCGCCAGGGGCGCGGAGAAGCGGGGCACATCGTAGGCCCACACGTATTCGTAATCGCTCCGCACCTGCTGCCAATCCGGTGCTTCGTCGTACACGAGGTTCCAGAATCCTTCGGGCGTGTAGGACTCGTGGACGATGCGCATGGGTGTCTCGCCGGGCGCGTCCATCAAGTAGGGAGAGAACCAGCCGCGGCGGATCGTTCCGTACGCCCAGAAATGCGTGAAGGGGCGCTCGATCGGGTCTTCGTCGCCTTCCACGATGGGCAGCACGAGGGAGCCGCGCGGCACGAGGTCGAACGAGCGCGCGAGGCCGGCCAGAGCGGGTTGCGCCTCCCTAAAATGCTGCGCCACACTCACGGTTCGCGCGGCGAACAGCAGCAGCGGAATCGCGGCCAGTATTTTTGCGCGCCGCCCCACGCGCGTCGTGGCCAGGATCGCGACAAACAGAAATGGCAGAACTCGAATGTCGAGGTCCGAGCCTTCTCCCCACATCCAGGGAATCGCCCAGAACAGCGCGAAGAGAAATGCGGCGATGGCCATCCAGGTTCGATTCCAGCGAAATTCCGGATTGCGCCACCACGCGGCCAGAAACCATGCCGCCAGGGCGGCCAGCGAAATCCAATCCAGCGCGGGCCAGTATCCGTGCAGGATCATGCCGAGCGAGTCCAACTTTTCGTTCCAGCCGCGAAAAATAATTGTTGTCACGCTCAGGCCCACGCGCGAGGAGTGCAGATAAAACCCTACGCCCGGCACGGCCAGCGCTGCGCTCCACAGCCAGTCGCGAATCGGGAGCCGCGAAAGCGCGAGATATGCCACAACGATCAAGCCGGCAATGCCGAAGCCCAGCAGGTGCGTGAAGTACAGCGCGATGAACGCCGCAAGGGCCGCGACCCATCGCCCGCCGCTCGGCTTGGCCATCCATCGCAGCCATAATCCGAGCGCCACGAATCCCACGGCAAGGCTCAGATCGAAATTCAAAAACCCTTCGAGAAAGAAAACGTTGTACGCAACGAGCAGCGCCCACAAGGACGTTGCTTCCTCGCCCGGCTGCGCCTGACGCAGAAAAAACCATGCGGCGGCGGGCAGCGCGAGGACGCACAACCCGAGATACACGCGCCCCGCCGTCTCAATCGCAAAAAGGCGCGCCAGCACGGCGAGCGACGCGTCCATCCCCAGATAGGGATAGGCGCCCCAATCGGCGCGGTAGAACTGTTGAAAAGTGAAATGCGAATCGTGCAGATGAGAGAGGACAAACGCCCGCGCCAGATGATTGGGATAATCGAGCAACGGGGGAAACGCGGCGATCCAGACCGGCGCGAGCAGCATCGCGGCCAGAATCAGCACGCCTGCAATACGAAAAGCCGGGTGCGCGGAAATCGGATGCGGCGAAGTGGTTTGCGTTGCGTTCATGTCCGCGGGCCTACCGCATGATCCAAAGCAGCGGCACGAGGCCCAGCGCCGTCAGCCCCAGCATCAGGACCAGGCTTTGCCGGCCCGTTTTTGGATCGGCGAGCGCAAGCGCGATAAACGCCTTGGCGAAATTATTGCTGGCCGCCGCGATCACGATCCCCGCCATGGCGAGCCCCATCGAAGTCATTTTTCCGGCGGTCTGCGTGAGTCCCATGATGAACGGGTCCACCGGGGCAAGGCCGGAAATCACGGCCATTCCGTAAATTCCTCCGCTGCCCAGGCGGACGAGCGCGAAATTGGTTACGAGCAGCATGGCGAGGAACACGAGTGCCAGCAAAAACGCGGAAGTCAGCTCCAGCGGATTTTTTGTCAAATACGAGGATTTCATTTCCGCCATGCGCGTGTCCGGCAGGCTCGACCACGCCCATCCACCCGCAACGCCAATGGCGCCCAGAATGAGAAACGGAAGGAACAGGCGAGCCATGAGCTGGAAATTGAAAATGCCAATCAGCACGAGGAAGCGGAAGTACATCACGCCGGAGGCAATCAGGATGCCGCCCGCGTAGGTGTGCGGGGCCGAGGCCTGCTTGGCGCTCTTTGCCATCGCCACGGTCGTGAATGTCGACGAATACAATCCTCCCAGCAGGGAAGCGAGCCTCACGCCGCCTTTTCCCTTCGACAGTTTCTCCAGCAGATAACTGCCGTAGGACACGCCGCTGATGGCCACGACAATCAGCCACGACTGGAACGGATTGATGGCGAAGGGGCCGTACTCCTTGTTCGGCACGATCGGCAGGATGACGAAGGTCAGCAGGAGAAACTTCGTGAACGTCAGAATTTCAACGGCTGGAATTTTCGTTGTGAGATTTTCCAGGAACTCCTTCAGCTCGAGCAGTAACATGCTGACCACGGCGATCGTGGTGGCGATCCACAACTGATCGCGCGACACGAGCGCTCCGATCACGTACGTGACCAGCCCGGAAATTTCCGTGGTCACTCCCGCTTCGTTGTACGACTCGAGCTTGTGCTTGTACGAAAGCCACAAAAATGCGCCGATGACGCCGAATCCAAACGTCAGCGGAAGCAACTGCTCTCCGGCCAACAGGGCCATCGCATAGCCGATCAGGCCGATCAGCGGGAATGTGCGAACCCCGCCGAAGCTGTACCGTTGTCCCGAGGCGCGGTGTTCCTCGCGCTCCAGCCCAATCAGGAAACACAAGAAGAGCGTGAGGAGAATCTTGAAGCCTTCCGGCGGCAGAAGTTGCAAAAGTTTATCGCTCACGGAGTTGGTTCGGCGGCCCTTTCCCTATCGCGAGACTATCGGGATTTGCGCGGAAACTCAATGCCGGTCTGCGAAGGGTGTGCGGTGTGTAGTAGCGCGGGCTTATCGCTCGGCTAAGGAACCGAGTTCGTGGCGCGATTGCAGCACGCGCATGATGGAGTCGCGAGTGACGATGCCAACCACGCTTCCGGCGGCGATCACCGGCATCTGCTGCATTCCCACCGTGCGCATGCGGTCCAGCAGCGAAAGCGCGGGCTCTTCCGGAGCGGCCCAGTGAAGCTTGTCCTTGGGCAGCATCACGGCCTGCACGGAAGTTACGTCCCAATCGTGCTGGGGAACGGAGGTAAGCGCCTCGGCCGTGACCAGCCCGACAAGTTGATTGCCCGCAACCACCAGATGCGCGCGGCGGCCCGTGCGCACCATTTCGCGGGCATAGTCTTCGAGCGAAATCTCGCGCCCGACGGTGTGCAATTCCGGCGTCATGATGTCGGCCACGCGCAACCCGTCGAGCGCGTCGTGCGCTTCGGCCTGCGCCTGGCTTTGCTTGGCCGCCGACAAAATAAACCAGCCGATGAACGCGAGCCACAATCCTCCGACCGAACCGCCGAGCGGCGAATAGTTGGAGAGCGCCGTCGCCGCGCCCGCCGCAATCATCCCGTAAGCGACCACTTGCCCGGAGCGCGCCGCGATCCGCGTTGCGCGTGCGTAATTTTTATTAAAACCCCAGATGATGGCCCGGAGAATGTGGCCGCCGTCCAGTGGAAATCCAGGGATCAGGTTGAAAAGCGCCAGGCTGAAATTGATCCAGCCCAGCGATCCCGCCAGCGTGTTCAATATGGCGTTTGAGCCTGCTTGCCACTCGACCAGCCAGAAGCCGCCCGCAAGAAAAAGACTCGAAAGCGGCCCGGCAATCGCGATGTTGAACTCTTCGAGCGCGCGCCCCGGTTCGCGACCGATTCGGGACACTCCGCCGAACACGAACAGGGTGATCGAAACCACGGGAATTTTGTAGTACTTGGCGATTACGCTGTGCGCCATTTCGTGAAACACCAGCGAACCGAAAAACAGCGCGCTGGTCATCACCCCCAGCCCCACCAGCCGGGATGGGGGAAGGTTGAGTTGCAGCGCGTCAAACTCGGAATAAAATGAGAAGGCGATCAGCCCGAAAATGAGGAACCAACTGGTGTGCAGGAAGATCGGTATCCCGTAGATTCGCCCAATTTGGATTCCGTCTCTTCGCATTGCGTCCCAAGTCCTCGCCTCAAGTATAGCTCAACCGTTGCGTTTGCGAATCGCTGACGCGCCGTCTCATGGTTTTTCCACTGCGTGCAGCCATACACGGCGTGTCTCATGGGACACATCTTGCGCGAAGTCGCCCTACGCTAAGTGCTTTGTTATCAGCGTTTTTGTAATTGGCGAAACTCGTGCAGCTTACTCCTGCGAGGAAGGCAAGGAAAGCAAGGAAAGCGAGGATCCGCGATGGAAACCTTTATGAACGGCGCAATGGTAATTGAAGGTGAGGTACTCTCATTCTTGCTGGCCCTGTGTATGACCTGGCTGGGGCTGAACGGACTGTTTCGGCTGATGCCAAGCGCGCCGCGCCCGGAGGCGGCCCACATGGGCCGCCAGATGCAAATGTCTGCTGGGCTGCCCGCAAGCGATCACAGGGCATAAAACGAAATGGGATTGAGCTTCACCGGCCAAAAAACCCTTGCGGGCCGCTCGCCGAAAACCGGGACAGGGACTGCCGCCCCTGCAAAGGATCTTCCGACGCGAGCGCCACCCGGCCGGTGACCAGTGCGCGAACCGCGTCCCCCAGCGACTCCAAATTGCCGGGGGGCGCGGTCGCGCATTTTTTGTTGCGGCAAACAGCGCTCTTCAATTTCAGGATTCATAGCCTGTGTGGCAACGGCAAAATGTTTGTAGGGCACGGCTTCAGCCCTGCCGTAAAGTGTGAAAAATCACCGAGGCTTCAGCCGCTGGCTCTTTCGGAGTGAAGCTATCACACAGGCTCTTCAGCCTCTAAAACCCAGGCGCGCCGGATGCGGACGCGCGAGCCTCGGCTGACGCGACGGGGGACCGCACCCCGAAGCGCAGCCGCTCGATCCAGCCCTGCGCGATGGACATCACTCCGGTGTAGAGAAAACCCCAGACGAAGAGGAACAGAAACGGCGTGGTGGCGTAATTTTGATTCTGTATGGAATAGACAATCGTCGCGGCGAAGTAGAGGCCGAGCGCAATTTCCAGATACGGCATCCAGCCGGAGCGGTTGCGATAAAGTTTTTTCTTCCATGTGCCGCCCTGCCCGTCGATCCTGAATTTTGGCGTGCGCACAAATTCCGATTTGACGCCGAACAGCGCTTCGAGCACGGCCTTGGCATTGCGCACGGACAGGCCAATGCCGACGGCCATCACGAGCGGCATGTAGAGGATCGAGCGTTTCCATGTTTTGGGATACAGGACGCGCTGCGACGTGAGGTAGAAACCCGAAATCGAGCAGCTGGATGCGATGAAGAGCGGCAGGTCGATGAACAGCATTTGCAGCCAGCCCTGATAGAAACGCACGATCATCGCGGGCAGGAGCAGCGTCGAGAGCACCACCATGAAGGGATAGCTGATGTTGGCGGTGAGGTGAAACACGGCCTCGGCCTTGGTGTGCAGCGGCTCATCCGAGCGCATCACGCGCGGCAAAATCTTGATCGCCGTTTGCATCAGGCCCTTGGCCCAGCGCGCCTGCTGCGCCTTGAACGCATTCATCTCCACGGGAAGCTCGGAAGCGCATTCGATGTCCGGCAGGTAGAGAAATTTCCAGCCGAGAAGTTGCGCGCGGTAGGAAAGATCGGTGTCCTCGGTGAGCGTGTCGTGCTGCCAGCCGCCGGCTTCGTCGATCGTGCAGCGGCGCCACATGCCCGCCGTGCCGTTGAAGTTAAAAAACGTGCCGCTGCGCGAGCGCGCGCCGTGCTCCATGACGAAGTGGCCATCGAGCAGAATTGTTTCGACTTCGGTCAGCGCAGAGTAATGGCGATTGAGGTAGGTCCAGCGTCCCTGGACCATGCCGATTTTGGGATCGGAGAAATACGGCACGGTGCGGCGCAAGAAATCCGGCGCAGGCAGGAAATCGGCGTCGAAGATGGCGACGAATTCGCCCGTCGCGGATTCGAGTCCGGCGGCGAGCGCTCCAGCCTTGTAACCGGTGCGGTCCGTGCGATGCAGGTAACGGATCGGCAGGCTGAGCGCCTGATACCGCTCGACGCACGCGCGCGCCACTTCCCGAGTCTCGTCAGTCGAATCGTCGAGCACCTGAATGTCGAGCAGCTCGCGCGGATAATCGAAGCGCGCCACGGCGTCCACCAGGCGCTCGATCACATAGCGCTCGTTGAAGATGGGAAGCTGTATGGTAACCTTGGGCCACTCGCTGATCGCGGGCGGCGGTCCGGGAACGTTCCTGCGATTCTTGAAATAAGAGTACACCAGATAGTAGCGGTGCATCCCGTACGCGGCCAGGATCACCAGCACGATGAAATACGGAATCATAATGGCCAGATCAAAGGGATTGAGCTGGTACAGCCCGCGAAAGGGATTGCGGTCCGGATTGACGAGCTTGTACCAGTAATTTGAGAGCGGGTTTTGCGCCGCCGCCGCGATCAGACCCGGAAAATGTTGCGAAAAATTCAAAGCGGAAAATCCTCCTTGCAAAAAATCAGATGGCGAAACATCAAGCCGCGAGTGTGCCCATGTTGAGCGCGTCGCGCCGCGGACTCGCGCCGCAAGTGGTGATCGCGCTCGTTGCGATTGTGGCGCTCGAAGCGGTCTTTGCCGCGATCGCGCGGCTTGGGGATATTTCCATTCACATCCCCGAATTCATGGCCCTCGTGCTGGGCGGCGGCGTTCTGTACTTCATCGTCCTGTACGCCCTCGAACACACGCGCGACAATCGTGCCGTGCTGTGGCTCGTCCTTTTGGGCGGGCTGGCCTTTCGCCTGACGCTGTTTCCGTATCCGCCGTCGCTCTCTACCGATGTGTATCGCTACCGCTGGGACGGCCACGTCCAGAGCGCGGGCTGGAATCCTTTTGCCGTTGCGCCCACCGATCCGCGCCTCGCGTCGCTGCGCGATCCGGGCTGGTACGTCATGCCTGTGCCGGAAATCCCCACGATGTACCCGCCGCTCTCTCAGCTGGTGTTTCGCGCGACGTGGCGCTTGCTGCCGGACCCGGTTGGATTCAAGCTGCCGTTTCTGCTCGCCGATCTCGCCGTGGCGGCCATGCTCGCCGGGTGGATCCGTTCGACTGGGGGACGGAACTACCAGGTAGCGATCTACGCCTGGAATCCGCTGGTGCTGATCGAATTTTCTTCGAGCGGCCACAACGACGCGCTGGCCATCGCTGCGGTTGTCGCTACTTTGCTGATTATACGGCGCTTTCCAGCCATGTCAACGCTCACGCTCACGGCCGGCGCGCTGGCCAAGGCTTTTCCCGTGACGCTGCTGCCGCTGGCACTTTTTCGCGCGGGTTGGCCGCGCAAATTGCGCGGGTGGCTTGCGGCCGGCGGCTGTGCGGCGCTGGTTGCGGTGTGCTCCTGGCCGTACCGGCACGGCTGGCGCGAATTTCTTGCGATGCTGCACGAATACCAGCGAATTTTTCAAAACTATCATTCGAGCGTCTATCCGGTCCTCTTGTGGCTCACCGGCTCGCACAAAATCGCAGCAGGCGTGGGCGAAGCCGTGGTTGCGGGATTGGCTCTGTGGCTCGCGGTGCGCCGCGCCGACCCCACGCGCGCCGCGTTTCTGATGATTGGCACGGTGCTGCTCGTCGCGCCGAACGGTTTACCGTGGTACTTCACGTGGATCGTGCCGCTCTTGTGCTTCTTTCCGAGTCCGGCATGGCTGCTGCTCACGATCCTGGAATTTCTCTCGTACAAAATATTCATCAACTACCGCGTGTTTGGCGTGTGGCACTTCGATCCGCTTTTTCAGTGGCTTTGCTATGGGCCGTTTTATGCACTGCTGGGGTGGGAGTTTCTGCGGAAGAAACATGGGGATTCGCATTACATGACTTCCGAGCGGAGGCCATCAGGTCTGGAACGCTAAGGAATCTGGGCAGGCCATAGACCTCGAATGTAAACAGTTTCGTCCACCACACGATAAAACACAATCCATCTTCCGGCCAATAGCCACCGATGTCGGCGAAATCTGCCTTTCGGTCGTATGGGATACATTCGTGGGAACCGCGAAAGTGGCTTAATTTTTTCCGCAATCAGGTCCGCTTCGATTTGCGGAAGTTCTTCCACTAAATCGAGGACAAAGTTCGACCAGCCGATTTTCGCCACTAGCGGCGCTTTCTTTTCTTCGCCAGGCGGCGTTCGACTTCTTTTTGTGTCGTTACGCGACCTGCGCGAATGTCCGCGGCGCTTCTTTCCATCATCTTTATGAATCCCGGATTGGATTCAATCTCTTCCAGGGAGGCTTCCATGGCGGCATACAGCCCAATCGCCTCTCGCACGACCAGACTGCGATTGCCCGCTCGGGTTTCCGCCAAGCTGTCTAACTGTTGGCTCGACTTCTTATCCAAAACAAATTGTCGTCGCATTATCGGCTCCAAACGCAAATATATATGGCTTTACATGACAGTGCAACACCGTTCATGAGTTGTGTTGATTGATGGCGCCGCACAAAACACTTTTGAGAAACGCTAAATGTTGATGGAAATGCGGCGCGTTCGGCGTCGTCAACCTACAAACGCTCCGAGGGAAGGGAACCGCCTATGGAAATTGCACCCGATGCTTGACATTGCCGGTAGCGAGCCCGCGTTGACATATTACGGCGGTCGAAGTATAAGGTTCCCACAGACAGGGTGACATCGAACTTTTCTCGTAGGTTCACGCTGGCTCACCGTCAACCCTGCCGGGGATCTCAGGCCATCAGAACTCAGGTGTTTGCGCTGGGCGAGCTTTGCGCGCAGTCGCGATCCGCGACCATATCAGGGGACGTGGTTCGAGCTCTTGTGCTTATCATTCGGAAGCTGGAGGTGTTCGGTGCGAGAGAAATATCGGCAAATCCTTGTCGTTTGCAAGTTGTTCCTGGTGCTCGTTTGCTGCGCGTCCTTCGTCAGTATTGTGACGGCTGTGCCACAAGGTTCCGGAGGGGCTGGCTATCACGTGGTGCGAAAACTGCCTATCGGCGGCGAAGGCAGGTGGGACTATTTAACCGTTGACCCTGAGGCGCGGCGCATTTACATCTCGCGCTCGACGCACGTGATGGTGGTCGACGAAGACTCGGGCAAAGTGGTGGGTGACATTCCCGACACGAAAGGTGTGCATGGTATCGCGCTGGCCCCTGACCTTGGCAAGGGCTATACGAGCAATGGCGAGGCGGGCTCGGTCAGTATTTTTGACATCAAGACTCTGAAACTCCTCTCTACAGTCAAGACCACGGGGCAAAATCCTGACTCGATCCTTTACGACCCCATGACCAAGCGCGTGTTCACCTTCAACGGGAAGAGCGCTAACGCGACTGCCATTGACGCGACTACGGATAAAGTGGTTGGCACGATCGCATTGGGCGGCAAGCCCGAAACGCCCGTGCTCGATGGCAAAGGCAATATTTTTGTCAACATCGAGACTAAGAATTCGTTGGCGGAGTTTGACGCAAAGACGCTGGCGGTCGCGCATACGTATCCACTCGCGGGTTGCAAGGGACCTTCCGGCATTGCCATGGACACCGCCGCGCGGCGCATCTTCATTGGCTGCAGCGACAGCAACGTGATGGCGATTGTGAACGCAGACACCGGCAAAGTGATTGCAGCGCCCAAAATAGCGGAAGACACCGATGCCAGCAGCTTCGATCCGGAGTCGCACCTGGCGTTCGCTTCTTCCGAAAATGGGATGTTGAGCATTATCCACGAGGAGTCACCCGACAAATACAGCGCGGCTGTGAACATCAAAACGCAGGACGGCGCCCGCACCATGACGCTGGACCCGAAGACCCACCACGTCTTTGTGGTCACCGCGGATTTGAAACCGGCGCCACCACCCACCAAAGAAGATCCTGATCCACGGCGGCCGATTGTCCCGGGCACGTTTGTGCTCATCGAACTCGCGCCATAAATGAGAACGGCGGCTCGCGGAATCCGACATCGGCGCGGGCCGCCGCATCCCTCCTGCCAGAATGAACTTTTTATGTAACGGAGTAGACTGAATTGGCGGCCAGAACTCTGGCTTGGAGCTTGACGCCGATTGCGGGCGGACCACAGTTCCGAAAACGATTCCCCGGCGAAGTAAACGCAGCTCGGAACTGCCCCATTCTAAGACAGCCAGCTAGCCATTTTTCACTTTCCCGATCAAAGCATGATGCTCGGCAACTTGATGATACAAACCAAGCGCGAAGTCCCTGCCAGAGATTTTCTTGCCGCCCATCAATTCAATTTCATTCACCGAATGCTCGAAATACCTGGCTACAAACTCCCACTTCTGAATATCAGCTTCGAGAACGGCGATGAGTTCCTTTTCGTGTTTTGTCACAGTTTCCCCTCACTAAGGTCACTGACCATAATTTCGACAGTGGTGCAGTCTGAATTTATGGAAGTGTGACTCTTTGCCGCGAAGTGGATCGCTCCATCCCAAGGCATGATAATACATCATGTTCAGAAACCCTTCGCTTCCTGAAATCCAAATTAAGGCACTGCCAACGAGTGCCCAAGTCCTTCCATGAGAAGGCC
>PLUM01000085.1 GCA_003165465.1 Acidobacteriota bacterium | reverse complement strand
CGCTCTGAGCCAGGATCAAACTCTCGTGTGAAACTGGCTGCTTAGAAAATAAAAAAGCCCGACCGCCATTGCTGGATGTCGGGTTCCCATTTTCCAAGCGAACTTTTTATCGCTCGATTCACTCAATCCCACGGCATCGAAATGCCGTGGTCAATCGAACGGGTTCTGGCACATCTCATCTTACCCAGTTTGTCAAAGAGCATTTCCCCCTGTCCTGCAGGTGGGCTACCGTCTAGCCCAGTGATAATAGCATCCGTTTCCTAAATGTCAAGCGTAAGTCTCGGCTTGGTTAAAATTAGTCGCGAGGTTCCATTTCCCGGGGTATTCACAAAGACACCGATTCAACCCGTGGCCCTTCTGCTTTCCCCGCCGCCTGTTACAATTTTTATGTTGCCGGTGTGAAAGCTAGCAGGACATTTTGAAACCTCATCCCTCGCACTTCCTGATCGGCCGCCGCCGCTTTTCTTAATATGTATGGACGGCGCATAAACTTTTTGCGGGGACCCATAATTTGGCCGACAGCCATCCTAGCAGTTCGTCGAGACGATTCCTCCGCGATTTGATCACGCACCTCGTGATCCTATCGGCAGTGATTATGTCCGTCCGCTATTTCTACTGGCGGGCGACGGAAACCCTGAATCCCGCCGCGAAATGGTTCTTCTATTTGTTCCTTGCAGCCGAACTGCTGAACTTTCTCGAGTCCCTGCTGTTCTATTTCACGACCTGGTCGCGCAAGTCCCGTCACTCGCCCGAACCGCTTCCCGGCCGCTCGGTGGACGTCTTCATTGCCACCTACAACGAGCCGGTCGAACTGCTGCGCGAAACCGTTGTTTGCGCCGTGAGCATGCGCTACCCGCACAAAACCTACATCCTGGACGACGGGGACCGCCTGGATGTGCGCGATCTGGCCCTGGCCATGAACTGCGGCTACATTTCCCGCACGGAAAGAACCGAGGCCAAAGCGGGCAACCTGAACAACGCCTTGAAGCACACCGACGGCGAATTCATCGTCACGCTCGACGCCGACCACGTCCCCATGCCCGACCTGATCGAACAGGTCATCGGCTTCTTTGCCGATCCGAAGGTCGCCATCGTGCAAACCTCCCAGGATTTTTACAACCTGGATTCCTTCCAGCACGTAACCAAATGGAAGAACAAGTACGCCTGGCAGCAGCAGGAATTGTTCTTCAGCGTCATCCAGCCGGGCAAGGACCGATTCAATGCCACCATGTATTGCGGCAGTCCGGCCATGGTCCGGCGCTCGGCGCTTGACCAGATAGGTGGATTTGCCGGCGAGACCATCACGGAAGACATGCACACGGGCTTGCGGCTCCAGAAGCAGGGCTTGCGGGTGCTTTACTACAATCAGTCCCTCGCTCGAGGACTGGCTCCGCAGACCTTCAACGGCTTCGCCTCCCAGTGGTGGCGCTGGGGACATGGCGCGATGCAAGTCTTGCGCGTCGAGAAACCCCTGTTCGGCAAAGGCCTGACCCTCGGCCAGCGGATTTGTTACTTCTCTTCCTTCTATTTTTACTGGATAAGCTACCAAAAGTTGTTTTACATCTTGACCCCGATTTTTTGCCTGCTCACGGGCATTTTTCCGCTGGTCGCCGACCCGGACCGCTTTGCCCTGTATTTTATTCCCTACTTCCTTTTCAATCTCGCAGCCAGCTCCCTTTTGCAAGGCGGACTGCTCTCGTTCTGGCTGAGCGAACAATTCAACCTTGTCAAACTGTCCATCATGGTGCGGTCCATTTCAGGTTTCTTCCACCGGGACAGCAACTTTTCCGTAACTCCCAAAGCCCGCGCGGCGGCGGCCCGCTGGGGGGATATCGCTTCGCAGATTCTTTTGCTCGCCGCTCTGCTCGTCGGCATCGCCGCTGGCAGCCGGCGCATTTATTTTTCCGAGCCGGGATTTCAATTTTGGGCGTTGCTGGTCAACCTCATTTGGCTTGTCGTCTTTGTGGTTTTGACCGCGCCCATTTTGCGCCGGGCCATGTCCCGTTCGGAATACCGGAGATCTTACCGCTTCCCTAATTCGCTGGATGTGCCGGCAAAGATCACGATGCGGTCCGGCGGCGATGCGAACATCTTATTGGGATACGCGCGGAATCTGAATCGCCAGGGTTTTTCCGTAACCTACGAATCCCCCATCCCTATCGGAACAGCCGTCGCTATCGAGTTGGACATTCCCGAGCACTCTCTTCGAGCGCGCGGGACGGTGGTTCGGAGCCACGATTTATGGGTGAAGGAGAAGAAACTCGTCGTCAGCGGGATAAAATTCGATCAAATCGATCCGACCGAACAGGATGCGATTTCCATATATTTATTCTGGAAAATTGCGCCTAAGCAAGGGGACATAATGCAGTTGACGCGAGACAGCCAGCAAGAAGAGCCTCAGGCGAGTTAAGTTTCGGGGATATTTTCGATGCAAGAATTCGTTTTGCGGCAATTTGAGGAAAGACGATGAAAACAGCTGAGCGTGCGGGATTGCTGATTGCCTGCCTCGTGCTCATCTCGCCCCGGGCCTGGAGCCAGGAACTGGTGACGGGATGGGAGGGGGGGCCCTCGAATGGCTACGCATTCGTCAGTCCGATTTTCACTGCGCCAATCTCCAAGGAAAACCTGTTCCTCGTTCGCCCAACCGTGAGCTATCTCTACTACAACTTCCCGGATGTTGGCGGCACGACCGATGTGAGTTCTCCTGGAACGGCGGTCCAGATCGGTTACCGGCTGCAATTGCCCCGCCTTACTTTTACGATCGGGCCCGGGGTTGAAGTTCGGTGGGAACGCCGCAATCTCGGCAGCGGATCCACGATCAACACCACCCAAATTGGAGCGACCGCGGAGGCGGACGCATTCTTCCAGGCCACTTCGCTGACCAACCTGAATATTATTTCCAATTTCGAAACCGCGAATCATTATTTTTGGACGCGAGCGGGGATCAAGCGACTCATCACGAATACCAACTACTCGAAACCGGTGGGGCTGTCGATCGGGATCGATCTCACCGGCCAGGGCAACCACGATCTTCACCAGCTCGAAGCCGGAGGTTTGCTGGAACTCGGATTCCCGCGCGCAAACTCCTCGATGCAATTCCGCGTGGGCTATGACCACCAGTGGTTCGCCAATAATTCCGCAAACGCAAAGCCGTACTTCGGAGTCGGGTTCTATCACCGCTTTTAATGCCCTGACGCGACACACGGCGTTGGCCCAACTCGCTCTACAATCCATTTAGGTACGACTCTGGCTGAGCGTGTTGGCCTACAACCTGGGGAACCTGTCGCGGCGGCTGATGAAAATGGGTGGACGACTGATCAAGCACGCCCGATATTACTGGCTGTTGCTGGCGGAGAGTCACCTCGCGCGGCGGCTGTTTGGGGGCATGCTGCGAAGGATTGCGGCGTTACCATCAACAGCAGAATAGGCGAGCCGTAGACCGAAACAGATTTCAGTGCTGAGCGAGACTGAAGAGGGAAAAGTGTCTGAGGAATGGGTGGGGAAGCGTCAGTTTTTGGCTTTGAGATTTTGCCACGGCCGTCTGAACGGCTCCGCATTCAGCAGCCTGGCTGGAGGATTGCACACCGGTAGGGTTGGGTGTACGTTACCAGTTGGCAGGGAAATCAAAATGGAAATTTCTGTTTAGTACTAGCGGTCTATCATTATGTGAGCCTCCGCCTGCCAAGCTACTGGAGGACGGCATTTGATTGCGGTGAGATGCTGTCCTGGCAGAACGCGGCGGCGGGCGAGTCGCATGGGTCAGAGAACCATATCCAGTTGCATTTTCCCCGGTTATTCTCAGAAATTCGTCAAAGGGGAGATCTCCATGAGCTTTCAGACTAGGGTCACGGTAACAGCTTTCTTTGTGTTCGCACTGGTTTCCGCGGCGCGAGCGCAGGCACCGGTACAGACGTCGGCCCAGGCGACGGCACCGCCGCAGGACAATGACTTCTACTCTCTTCGCGAACACGCCGCTGCGGGAGACGCGCAGGCGCAGTTCGCCCTAGCGAACCACTATTATCGCGGCGTCGGCGTTCCCCAGGATTACAGGCAGGCTCTGCTCTGGTATGGGAAGTCCGCTAACCAAGGCTTCGCTCCGGCGCAAAATCAACTGGGCAACATATATGAACATAAGTTCGGTGTGCCGAGGGATTACAAGCGCGCCCTAGCCTACTATCGTTCCGCAGCGAACCAGGGCTATGCGCTCGCGCAGTACAATCTCGGCGGCATGTTCGAGGATGCTGTTGGCGTCAAGCGTGATTACAAACAAGCCCTTGATTGGTACCGTAAAGCGGCCGACCAGAATCTCTCGCAAGCCGAAAAGCAAGTTGGCTACTTTTACCAGCGCGGGTATGAGGTGAAGCAAGACTTTGCTCAAGCCCATGCCTGGTATCTCCGCGCCGCCGGGCACGGCAACTCCGACGCCGAAAACCAGTTAGGCTTCATGGCGGAGGAAGGATGGGGCCAGCCGAAGAATTACGACGACGCTCTTGCCTGGTTTCAGAAAGCCGCGGAGCATGGCAGCGACGACGCCAAGGAAAATATCGGCTATATGTTTCAAAAGGGCCTCGGCGTGCCGACCGATTATGCCAAGGCCATGTCTTGGTTCGTGGAAGCTGCGGCGCACGGGAATAGCGACGCGGAAAATCAGCTCGGCTGGATGTATCAATTTGGCCAAGGCGTGGAGGAGGACGATGCCAGGGCCTTAACTTGGTATGGCTTGGCTGCCGACCAGGGCAATATCCAGGGCAAGAATAATCTCCAGCGGTTCACTGACGATCTACAGGAACGCGGCGGTGGGGCGTGGCAGAACGCCACCGCGAATGTGAGCGATGCTGCCATCGCGCGGGCTCAGAACTGGGTCAAAATTCAGGATCTTCAGCGCCAGATTGCCGGATTGGAGGGCGACGCGCAAAACCAAGACGATCTCGCCGACCAGCTCGAACATACGGGCAAGGGCAAAAACGATGGCATCACCAAGCTTTTCAATGCCATGGGCAGCGTCGGTGCCGTCAAGTACCATGTCGAAGCGGAAAAGTATCGCGCTGAAGCTGCGCGCCTGCGTGATGAGCTGGCTCAAATCGAGAGCCAAAACCAATCCACCGCCAGCGTACCTGCTCCCTAACGTCTTCCAAACTTGGATGCGTGCCGTGCCTTCGTACTTTCCCGATACTGCGGCTCAAACAATTTGACGAGATCCTTCCCGCCTGACGGCGCACTCGGAAACGACCGATTAATTTCCGTGTAGCCGACAATACTTCAAGAATCGGCCCCGACGCCTCGTCAGGGCCGGATTGTTTAGGCAAGTTGCGTCCAAGCCGCAATAAGAGCAGCAAGAAAGTTGTTGAAAATGAAAAAAGTGATTGCGAGTTAGATGCTTGCGTGGACCGCGGCCCGGCTAGAAGCCGAGTAAATTGTTCGATCAAACTAGAAGATGTGGATTAAACTGCTTATGGAGTCTAAAACTAGAAGCGGCAAAATGATATGATCGATTCGCTTTATGAGAACCGGTGAGTATGGCCCCGAAAGGCGAAAAGAAAAATGAAAATAGCCGCCCATCGAGAAAAACGATGGTGAAATCGGCCTTTTTGCTTGCCGCCATTTTGGTGTTGGCGCCATGTCCAGGCGGATCTTCAACCATCTCGACCTCGCCACGCGGCAAACTGTACGTTTTCCATTACGAAAATGTGCTTGGCACATCGCTGGAACTGAAGATCGTGGCGTCTTCCGCCGCGCAATCGGAGAAGGCCGCAGAGGCGGCGCTGGCGGAGATTGACCGTGAGTCACACATCCTTAGTTCGTGGGATCCGGATAGTGAATTCAGCCGGTGGTTTCGCACCTTGGGTCAACCGGTCCGAATTTCTCCGGAATTATTCGAAGTGCTGAGTTTATTCGATCAATGGCGCGACCGAACCCACGGCGCCCTGGACGCCTCAGCCGAGACAATCACTAGAGTTTGGAAGCGCGCAGCCGCGGAGAAGCGGCTTCCGTCTCAAACCGAACTGGATTCCGCTGTCGCTAGCGTGCGTAGAGTGCATTGGCAGCTTGATTCTGATCATCGGACCGCGACGCACACCACGGATGCCCCGCTCGCGCTGAACTCTTTCGTAAAAAGCTACATTGCAGGCCGGGCCGCTGAAACCGCGCTCGGTGCATCAGGGGCGCAAGGGCTGGTCGTTAACATTGGCGGCGATCTGGTGGTCCGGGGCGATAGGAGCGAACCGGTGGACGTTTCCGATCCCAAATCGGATGCGGAAAACGGCGCCCCTATCGCGCGCCTGGTTGTTCGCGATTCCGCTGTGGCGACCAGCGGAGATTACCGGCGGGGCGTGGAAATTGGCGGCCGGCACTATTCCCATATAGTCGATCCCCGAACCGGCATGCCCGCCGACCAAGTCATCAGCTCCACTGTGATTGCACGCACACCTTCTGATGCCGGAGCGCTAGCCACCGCCCTCTCCGTACTGACACCGGAGCAAAGCTCTCAAATAGTCGCCTCGATGCCCGGCGTGGAATATCTCCTGGTAATGAAATCCGGCGAAAAAATCGTAAGCAGGGGGTGGAGTTCGTTAGAAGCTCCGTCTGCCTTGCGTGTTGCGACGATGCGGCCCCCGGCAGCCTACCGGCAGGTTGCTGCGCAGTCCGGCACCTCTGCATGGGACTCGGGGTATGAATTAACCGTTAGCATCGAGCTGAGGCTAATCGAAGAATTCCGCGTCAAGCGGCCTTATGTTGCGGTGTGGATCGAAGACCAGGAACATGCCCCGGTGCGAACCATCGCACTGTGGTTCGCGAAGTACAAGTACCTTCACGAATTGCGGGCCTGGAGCCGCGAAGAGAACATGCGGTCAGTAAGCGAGGACACGCACGTAATGAATTCGGTTTCCAGCGCAACGCGCCCTCCCGGCAAGTACACATTTAAGTGGGATGGCAGGGACGACTTCGGTAAACTTGTCAAGACTGGAAAGTACACCGTGATGATCGAAGCTGCGCGAGAGCACGGCACTGATCAATTAATGCACCAGGAAATGGATTTCAACGGCTCGCCCAAACAGTTCCAGCTTCCGGGCGGTGCAGAGATTGCGTCGGCTTCCCTTGAATACCACAAAATTGCTCAATAACTCCGCCGGGGATTCGAATATCTCCCCACGCACCCCGTCACATGACTCACGATATTTGCACTGGAAACGGCGTTTCGCTCATGTCGCGCGTTGGTTGCACACCTATCTGTCGATGCTCAGTTTCACGATTCTACTTTTCTTCGCGGTAACAGGCCTCACCTTAAATCACGCCGAGTGGTTCGACAGCCGGCAGCGGCCCGCTGAGTATCAGGGCACATTGAACGCAGCATGGGTGAATGCTCCCGATCCTAACGCTGTGGCAAGAGATGAAATTGCCGGGTATCTTCGCCGCACTTATGGCATTAAAGGAGCCGTCTCGGATTTTCATGTGGACGGAGACCAATGCGAAATGTCGTTTAAAGGCCCGGGATACGAAGCGGATGCGACCATTGATCGCAAAACCGGCAAGTATGACCTGTCGGTGAGCCCCTTCAGCCTGGTCGCTATTATGAACGATCTCCACAAAGGCCGGGATACCGGGAAAAAGTGGTCCGCAGTGATCGATTTTTCCGCTGTTCTGATGACGCTCGTGTCATTGACCGGCCTCACTCTGATTTTCTTCCTCCACAAGAGGCGATTTTCCGGACTCCTGTTGGTTGCCGCCGGCGCGTTGCTCTGCTACATCGTCTATTCCCTTTGATACCGCTTGAGGAATAGTTTTGCAGAACCCTCTCCGTTCCGTTTTCTCCGGGATGGAGAGGGTTCCTTACTTCCTTTACTTCCTTCTCTTACTTCTTTGGATGCAGGATGAGCTTCTGCACGCGCCAGTTCAGCAATTCGCCCACGTAGATTTCATTTTCAGACGGGCACGCAATTTCGTGAATCCATCCGAATTGTTTGAGTTGCCTGCCGGTCTCACCTAGCATGCCCAGAACCTTGCCGTCCAGGCTGATCTTGTAGACTCGGCCGGGGAAAGCGTCCGACGCATATAGCACTGGATTTGGCCCAGGCGTGATGCAGACGGTCCACGGCGCGCCGGGCCCCATCGTTCCCACCAAATCGACGGGCGGCTTGTTGCCGAGGATCGGCACGGTGTTCGCATAATCGAAGGGCTCGCTAATTTTGATTTGGCGCAGGTACTTTCCGTCGCCGTCGAACACTTCGATCCGCGAGTTGCCGCGGTTCGCGACATAAACATTTCCCTGGGCATCGGTGGCGATGCTGTGGGGCGTGTTGAGCTGTCCGGGCCCGCTGCCGGGCTCGCCAAACGACTTGATCCATTTTCCGTTCTTGTCGTATTTGGCGACGCGCGAGTTGATGTAGCCATCGCTGATGAACGTATCGCCGGCCGCGTCCCACGTCATATCGGTCACTTGTCGGAAAAGCCCGTCCACCGGCGGCAGCGGCGGCTTGGGATGCCGCAGGGGTTCCGTGCCTTCGTCCGAGGCTTCCTGCTTGCGCCCGAACACCATGATGACCTGGCCCTGCGGATTGAACTTGATCACCATGTCCGAGCCTTTGTCCGCGGCCCAGATGTTGTCGTCCTTGTCGATGCGCACGGTGTGCGCGAACGACCAGGCGTAGAGGTTGTGTCCGATCTCGCGAATGTATTTGCCGTCGCGATCGAATTCCAGAAGCTGCGCGGCGGTGGCGCCATACGCCGGGCCGGTTGTGTTCCCGCGGGAGAAAACGAAAATGTGTCCCTTAGAATTCACGGCCACGCCCGAAACTTCACCGAGATGCATGCCGTCCGGAAGTTTTACGGCGTTGGGCGCGGAATCGAACGGAATTTCGGGAGCCGCCTCCTGCGCAAGCATGGCCAGCGGCGCGCACAACAAAAATGCCAGAACGAGCGTAAACTTTTTCATCCAAACCTCCCCAATTTTTCAGTAGTGGACCCCGCTTTTCACGAATAAATTTCGTGAAGCAGCGAGCCCCGAGATTCCCGTCCAATAATTTTGCGATGATACGGCCTTCTGGAGAATATATCGTTTTGTCCGTCGAACGCCAACGGAAAAGCGCGCGAGCGTGCGCGCCGCGAAAATGAAAATCGCGCCGATGTTTACAGGGGGTTGCCGGCGCGAGCAACCCTTGTTGAAACCGTTGGTTCATCCGCTCGACGTAGGGGCACGGCACTGCCGTGCCCCTACGGCCAACCCGCACGTATCCGTATTGGAGACTTTTTTCGCCGCCTGTAAAGTGGCAAGCCAAAATCAAAAGAACACAGGCTGAAGCCTGTGCTACATAACTTCTCGTCAGTTGATCGGAGGGGGAGGAACGAGCGGCAGGCGCTCGGGTTCGCCGCGCGCGCCGCGGACTTCCACGTCATCGAGCAGCAGCGATGGCGCGATCACGGTGGACGGGACTCCGGCTTCGGCCGAGCCGAAAGCGGACAGCGCCGTTCCGGCAAAACCCGCCTGCTGGCTCTGCATGAAATCGAAGGGCGCCGCGTCGTTGCCGATTGCGGCGATATTGCGGACGGCGCGGAGCGTAAGCCCGGCAAGGCGCGCGCCGCGAATCAGCGATTCGCTTCCGTCATCCACGTTTACCTTGTACACGAGTAAAGGCAGGCGGTCGCCCGTGGCCGCGCCGGATGCCGCGCCCATGACGATTTCCGAAAGGTCTTCCTGCTCGCGCACTCCGAGGACCGGGTTATCCATTTCGCGTACGAGGAGGCACCATTTATTGCCGTTCTGCTTGCACGCATTCAGGAATTTTTTCTTCAATTCATCCGCGGAAACTCCTGCCGTGGACGTGAAAAATAAATTGCTCGCCATGGGGCGCGGATCGCCCAGATACGCGGCGCGGCCGTGGCCATTCGAATGATCCAGATCCGGCCCCGGTCGGCGCGACATCAGGAAATCCAGGAGCAGACCGTTGGTGACGAGATCGACGGGCCTGGCCTTCACGCCCTCCGCGTCAACATCGTACGTTCCCATCAAATCCTGCCCCTGAAACTGTTTGGCCGTCGGGTCGTCCACGATCGAAACCGTGCCGGGGAGCACACGCGAACCGAGCTTGCCGGTCCACTCGCTGCGCCCGCCCAGGCGATCCATCAGTTGGTCGAAGGCCGATTGCATGGCCAGAGGCCCGCGCGCGCCGGAAAGGGACGGCCCCATCATTTGCACGAGCAGCGAGCCGGCGGCCGGCGCTTCGAACAGCACCGGGCCATCGTAATCGGCCGCGGGAGGAGCAGCGCGCAACGCGATCAACTGTTCCCCTACGTTTCCGAGGGACTTGCGAACGGCATCGGCCGCGGGCAACTGGCCCGGAGTGTGCCGGTAGGCGGCGTAAAAATTGTGCAGGCTCATGCCGTCGGCGGATTCGGTTTCGAGGCTGGCTTCGATCGCCGCCAGGCTATGGTTCGCGCGAATCCTGGTTCCATCGCTATTGATCAGATAACTCGTGGTGTAGATCAGGCGGTAGACGACGCGCGAGCTGTACAACTGCGGAAACTGGCGCAGCGCGGCGGAAACCGTCCGCGCCTCTTGCTCCCAATTTCGCGTGCTCCAGTCCGAATCTTGCAATGGCTCGACCAAAACAGTGGGCGGCGCGGGAGAAAAATCGGGAATGCTGGGGGCCTTCGCCAGCCGGGACAGGAACGCCTGCTTCTTGGAAAAATTTTCGACGGCGGCCTTGAACGCCTGATCCGTGGCGAGCCAGAGATCCTGGCGCAGGGAATCGTAATCGCGGTCGATCCCAACCGTGCCGGTCGAGCCGAGGAAACCGCTGAAGCCTTCGTCGGTGATGAAGTTCGAGCTGTCGAGATTGTCGCTTCCGACGCGCACGTCCACGCTCATGATGCGGTTCCGGCCCTTGGTCGAGGAAACCAGCGCGCCAAATTCCGCGACAATCGTGCGCACGTCCAGATCGAGCACGCGGTACTGGATGAAGTACGGATGCGCGGGCTCGTTCGTGTCCGGAATTTTCAGTTCGAGGCGCGTGCGCGCGCGGTCCAACTCATCCTGCATGGCCGAGAGCGTCTTGTCCGAATCGGGCGCGGCGGTTTGCGGCGGCATCGCGGAAGGATTCCGTGGCGGAGCCGCATGGGCGGAGCCGGCGGAGACGAACGAAATCGCCGCGGCCAAGCCAAGCGCGAGAAACATTTTGCATCCGGAAATTTTCATTGTGGTGTCCATCACCCTCGTCGTTTTCGTCAGGCTGATCAGGCTTGCCGGGCGCGCTGTCAAACGATTCATGGGCGCACCGCCTTCGTGTCATGCGCGGGCGGCGGCAGGATGGGCGGTTTGTCGGTGGAAGTTTCCTTCTTCTGGACTTCCATCTCCGAAATCAGAATGGCCGGAGCCGAGGCGGAAACCGGCACGGAGCCGGACTCCGCTCCGCAGTATCCATTAAACGTTTCCATCGTGTCGCCGGTGGCGATAATTTTGGTGAGCGATACGAGCGGCGTGCCCACGATATCCACGCCGCGAACCAGTTCATCGGGGCGCCCGTCCGCGTACACCTTGTACACGACCAGCGGCTGCACCTGGAACGCCTGCGGCTGTCCGCGGCCGGTGAACGTGAATCCGCCGGCGATGTCGTCAATCAGCAGACCAAATGTTTTTCCCTGGCGCTTGATTTCCTCGACGAGTTTTTTCCGCAGCTCGGCGTTGGTCACCGCGAGGCTACTCTGGACAATCAAGTTTCCCTGGCGCGAAACCGGCTCCGCGCCAAGCTGGCGGCGCCCGTGCCCGTTGGAATTCGGAAAGCCTGTAAGCGGCTGGCGGGACATCTCGAAATTGAGCAGCACGCCGTGATCGACAAGCGTGACGCGCTCGGCAGGAGTGCCTTCATCGTCGAAGGGATAAAAGCCGATGAGGATGTCCTTGCCGAGAGTCCGTTTCGTGGGATCGTCGTAAATCGAGAGAAATTTCGGAAGAATCGGTTCGCCGACTTTGCGCGCGAACGTCTGCCCTTCGTTGATGTCCTTTTGCCGGAAACCTTCGGCACGATGGCCGAAAACTTCGTGGAAGAAAACCGCCGTGGCGCGCCCGGTCAGGAGCGCGGGGCCGGCGTAAGGTTCGACAAGCGGCGCGGCCACCAGAGCTTCCAGTTCCTTGCGGAGAACCTGTCCCTCGGCCAGCACGGCCTTGTCCTCGGGGGCATCGGACGGATTGGCCCAGTCAAAATTGTAGTAGCGGTTGATGTCCATGCCGTCCGGAGCTTTTCCCTGGATGAACAATTCGAGGCGGTAGTGGACCTGGCCAAACTGGAGGCGCGTGCCTTCGCTCGTGACCTGGTACTGATTGTCGCCCGTCGCGCTGAACGTCACGATGGAATTCAGAATGGACGGCGACGCGCGAAATGCACGCGTGTACAGACGAACTTTTTCTTCCCAAGGCTTGCGGTCGGGATGAATGGAAACTTCCAGGCCATACGAGGTGTGCGGCTTTTCGCGCGCAAAATCCGGCGCGTGTTCCTCGGCCGTCTGCGACTGCACTTCCTTGGTCGTATTGATTTTGATGAGCGCTTCGGACGCGGCGCGGAACTGTTTGTCGGTCGAGAGCCACATGGCGCGGCGGAGCACTTCGGGAGCGTTGTCGACCGGCACGGTGGTGGCGTAACTGCCCTGGCTGGGCGCGGAGTTTCCGACCTTGTGCGTGTTGTCCAGATCGTAGCTTCCCACGCGCACCTGCGTTTCGAGCCACCGCGAATGGCTTTCCTCACTCGCGAGCAAGGCTCCGTTCGAGCCCATGACTTCAGAGCGGTCCGACGAGGTCAGGATATAGCTGATGAAATATGCCGGAGGCGTGGCCTTGGAAAGAATCGGCAGTTCGCGCTCCATCTCTTCGTTCATGGTCGCGATCACGGGAGACGGCGCCGCCTGGGCCCCCTGCTGCGCCTGTTGTTGCGCCGGGAGCGCGGGATCGGGACGGCCAGCGGGCTTATTGGCAGCCCATGCGTTCAGGGAAAGCAAAGATGCGATTAGTGCAAGACCGAAAGTTTTCACGGAACCGCTCCATTCCGCCGAGGCGGATTTCAAATGTCAAGACAACCAGTGTAAGCCCATGCTCTGCCGATCTCAACGCACTCGTTCCGAAATGTTTTCACCGCGGCAGCCCGGAGTGAAAGAGGCCCGAAGATCGCTAAAAATTGTTAGATGCGGAAAAATGGCCGTGTGCCGCCATGCACCCCACTTTTATTAGACGCGGGAAAACGGAACTTGGCGTGCGAAATAAGCTCGGAGGTTACGGGCGTTCCGGATTCCATGCGAAAGGGAGGAAACGGAAAACCGTAGGGGCACGACATATCGTGCCCCTACACGCTCCGCTGGAGCGGCATGGATTGCAATCGCGGCGGATCGTCCTGCGCGTTACTTCAGGTCGGGCTGATTCGGCGTGGCCGTCATCACGGGAGACGCCAGAATATAATTGTGGTAGCTCTCCATCATCTGCCACAGGCCGGCTTCGTTCGGGGCGAGCACGCGGCTGGACCAATACGATTTGTCGCCATAGGTCGGCTGAACCGAGACCATGACGACCGCGTCGCCGAAATCCCACGTGCGAATCCATAATGCCGGAGCCGCTCCAACCTTGGGAGCGTTCGGGTTTGCCGCCTTGCGCTTGTTCATGCCAGCGATGCGGTCGGCCTTGGATGGGGACGCGCCGCCGTAGGTGCTTACCACGCGCTGATCCATATTGTCGGCAACGTGTATTTCCCAATTTGCCTGGCTGGATTCCTGCGTTTGCCATTCGTCGAGGGAAGCCTTTTCGCCCGCGGACAGCGGCTTGTAGGGCACGGCCTTGCAGGGATTATTGCAGGGAATATCGTAGGCCGGCTCGACAGTCTGGAAATCGCGCTTGGGCATCGCCGCAATTTCGGTGGTGTGCAGAAGCTTCCAGCCTGCCGCGCGCTTCACCCAGAATCGCGCGGAATACTTGTTGCCCTGGCTCCACTGAATCCACACGACGCTCTTGCCGTATTTGTGCTCGATGACCTTGACGTCGTCTCCCGCCACAACCAGAGGCTTCAGGCCGCCACGGAACGCGTCTTCCTTGGCCCACATGATTCCTTCGGAGTCGATCCAGCTGAAATCCGGGTCGAGCCACTTTTCGGCGGCAGCTTTATCGCCCTTCGCGAGCGCCGCAACCACGGCTTTATCGGCGGTGACGACGGCATCGTCCTCGGCAGCGACCACCGGCAGGCTAGCAAACGCGGCCATCAGACCGGCGCACGCCATCCCCATTACGAGCAGATTCCTGAGCAAACATTTCATACTTCCTCCTTGGATCTTTCTTGGATCAAACAAACTTGAATCAAACAAACTTGGATCAAACTTAAATCAAGCGTTTCGCGCATTCTATTACATTCGAATATGACGCGGACGATTTGTTGTAGCCCGCCTCTTCAGAGGCGGGGTTTTCGGCGGCCCCGCGCACCATTCCCCATTCTTCCCTATCATTCCCCACCAAGCACCATCAGGGCCTGCCTGTCGCATACGATCTTCCGATGGCGGCGAAAATCCCCGCCTCTGAAGAGGCGGGCTACAGCGATCTCCCCACGCCGGCATTGGTGGACGCTTCCGTTCTCAAGACAGTTTCGTCAAATGGGAACACTACTCGTCCGGCGAACGATTCTCCGGACCGCAAACCGGAGCGTCCCAGCCGCCCGGCGGCGTTACGCGGGCGGCTTCGGCGGGGCCCCAGGTGTTCGGCGCGTAGGGATAAACCGGCGTGTTCTTTTTCAATACGGGATCGACAATGCGCCAGGCTTCCTCCACGTAATCTTCGCGAGCGAAGAGCGAGTTGTCTCCGGCCATGGCCGCTCCCAGCAGGCGTTCGTAAGCGTCCATGTCGCCGCCGCCCGGAGATCTGGTGGCGACCATTTCACTGGCCTGCAGGTCCATTCCGTCGCCCGGAGCCAGCGACATCAGGCCCATCGCGATCGTCACGTCAGGACTGAGGCGGAGGCGCAGATGATTCTCTGTCAATATCCCGTCCGGCAGAAGCGTGGGAGGCTTGCGAAATTTTGCAAGGATTTCCGTACATGTTGTGGGCATGAGCTTGCCGGCGCGAAGGTAGAAAGGAACGCCTTTCCAGCGCCAGGAATTTATTTCCAGCCGCAACGCGGCAAAGGTTTCCGTCCGCGAGTCCTTTGCGACGCCCTTTTCATCCAGATAGCCCTGGAACTGTCCGCGCACGAGATTGTTTTCTTCAATGGGCGGAATCGCTTTCAGCACTTTTACCTTTTCGTCGCGCAGGGATTCGCCGTCGGCCCTGACCGGAGGTTCCATCGCCAGGTTGGACAGCACCTGAAAGAGATGGTTCTGGACGACATCGCGGATCGCTCCGGTCCCGTCGTAGAAGCCGCCGCGTCCCTGAACGCCGAAGTCCTCAGCCAAGGTGATCTGCACGCTCTCGATGTAATGGCGATTCCAGAATGCTTCCGCGAAGGTGTTGGCGAAGCGAAAGACCAGCATGTTGTCCACGGGTCGCTTGCCGAGGAAGTGGTCGATGCGAAAGATGGACGACTCGTCGAAAATGGAAAGCAGGATTTTGTTCAGCTCCAGGGCCGACGCCAGATTGCGGCCGAACGGTTTTTCGACGATCACGCGCGCGCCGCCCGCGCCATTCGATTTCGCGATATTTTCAATCACGGTTTCGAATAGGACCGGCGGAATGGCCAGGTAATACGCGGGCTGGAGCGCGCCGTTCAGTTCGCGGCGGAGGGCTTCGAACGTCGCCGCGTCCTGGTAGTCGCCGTCCACGTAACGCAGCAGGCCGCTCAACTTTTCAAACGCGGCGGGATCGACTCCGCCGTGTTTTTCGAGGCTGTCTTTCGCGCGCGCGCGAAGCTGGTCGAGATTGCATCCCGCCTTGGCCACGCCCACCACGGGCACATTCAGATTGCCGCGCTTCACCATCGCCTGCAGCGCCGGAAAAATCTTCTTGTACGCCAGATCTCCGGTGGCTCCGAAGAAGACCAGCGCGTCGGAATTCATGCTGCTCATCCGTTGTCTCCTTGAGCGGGTTTTCCCGTTTTCCCTGTGCATCTTACCATTTCCCTTTTGCAATCGAGTCGGGAGCCGCATATTTACGGCATTCTCTCGACAGGGACTTCGTCCGCCGGGTGCATGGCGCGATATCAAAATTGCCGGAAAATGCAATAAAATTAGTGGTACTATTCGGGCCCAGAGACGTCCCATGCCAGACAGATCAGACTCCGGCAACGCCGTTATCGACATTATTTCTCCGGAAAACACGCGCACCTCCGTGCCCGTCACCGAGTCGCCGTTTTCGATTGGCCGCGGCGAAGTGGGCAACCAGCTGGCGATTCCCGACCGCCGCATCTCCCGCAACTGCGCAGCGATTGTCTCCGAGGGCGGCCACCACTTTCTCGAGGATCGCGGAAACCAGCTCGGCGTTTTTCTGAACGGCGAGCGAATCGCCAAGCGAGTCTTGCGCGAAGGCGACACCATCACGTTCGGCGTGGAGAATTCCCACCAGATCGTATTCCATGCCTCCGCCGCGGAGACCTCGATTGAGAATCTCCTGACCAGAGTAGGCCGCATCTCCGTCAGCGAATCTTCTCCCATTGGCCTCGGCAAGCTTAATTTACTGCTCGAAGCAACCATGCTGCTGCACTCACAGCTTCCGCTCCACGCCGTACTCGAAGCCATGCTGGACCGCGCCATTACCATTACCAACGCCGAGCGAGGACTTTTGCTCGAGGCCACCGCTTCCGGCGCTCTTCATCATCGCCTGGCCCGTCGCGCGGGAGGCACCAGCATGCCGACCGAAGGCTTCTCTCCCACTCAGACGGCCTTGCGCATGGCGATGGAAACTCAATCCGGCGTGATCACCGGAGACCTTCGCGAGGCCGATGCCGCGCTTCAAGGAGCGCAAAGCATCGTCGCGCAGCGCCTTCGCACGGTGGTGGCGATTCCTCTCTATGCGATGCCGCACGCGACGAGCGAGGAATCGATCGTTCACGTCATGCGCGGGGAATTCCTGGGCGTTCTCTATCTGGATTCGCGCCACTCCGCCGCCTTCTCAAAACTCGACCGGCAGATCCTGGACGCGCTGGCCGTCGAAGCCGCCAGCATCCTGGACAACGCGCGCCTCGTGGAGCGCGAACGCCAGCGCCAGCGCCTCGAACAGGAACTGAGCATCGCTCGCGAAATTCAGCAGGCGCTCCTGCCACGCGGCTTCCGCGATTTCCCGCACCTCGCCATTTCCGCCGTGAACACTCCCTGTCACGCCGTGGGCGGCGATTATTTCGACGTGTTCCCCATGAGCGACGACCGCACGGCCTTTGTCATTGCCGACGTGGCCGGAAAAGGAATTGGCGCGGCGCTGCTCACCACCATGCTTCAGGGCGCGCTGACGGGCTTGACACTCGGCTCCGATCCCGTGCGCGTCTTCCAGCACATCAACAGCTTCCTTTGCGGGCACGCCGAAGTCGGCAAGTATGCCACCATGTTTTTCGGGATGCTCGACCGCCAGGGCAATCTCGACTATATCAACGCCGGACATCCTTCGCCGCTGCTCCTTCGTCGCGGAGAGATCACTGAAATGTTTACCGAAGGCTCTTTTCCGGTCGGGCTGATCCCGGAAGCACATTACGATTCAGTTCGCGTGACGATCCAGCCCGGCGACACGCTGGTCCTGTTCAGCGACGGCGTGACCGAAGCCGCGGACATCGAAGAACAGATGTTCGGCGTTCCTCGCCTCACGGAGGCTCTTGCCGGCCAGCACGACGCGCCGCTCGATCAACTCCAGAAAAAAGTTGTCGATTCGATCGAACATTTTGCGGGCGGCGCCAGCCAGGCCGACGACATCACTCTTCTTTTCATTCGCTACTGCGCCGCCTCGCAAGCCGTCGAAGCCGGAGCTTAAATCTTTTTTTTTGCGGGAACCGAAAAAAGTCTGGTATCGTAACCGCTCTTTATTTCTAGTCGCTGTGAAGCACGGCAATTCCGGCAGGGATTCCTGGAAGCGGTGGTGGTCTCAATGGGTCGACGCAA
>PLUM01000111.1 GCA_003165465.1 Acidobacteriota bacterium | reverse complement strand
CGATGGCGCGGCGCATCTCGGCTTTCGCCTCGGTGAAGGTCTTGCCGTTTTCCTGGGTGATGATGCGGGCGATGTCGTCGAGGTGATCTTCGAGCAGCATCTTCAGCTTGAAGAGCGGCTGGATGCGGTCCTCCGCGGGCGTGCGCCGCCATCCGTGAAAGGCGGCATTGGCCGCTTCGATCGCGGCTCCGGCCTCGGCCGCGTCCGTCAGCGGCGTTTTTCCGATACTCTCGCCAGTGGAGGGATTGATGATGTCTCGCCACTCCGCGGATTTGGGTTCCACCCAGCGGCCATCGATGTAGTTCAAGACTTTGGAGTGAGTTGCGGCATTTCCGGTCATAACTTCCCTCAATTCAGGCGGTCTTCGCCGAGAATATTGCGATATTTGGATCATTTATGCCAAGTTGGCAGGTCTACGCGCCGGCTTTCGCCGCCGTGTTGAGAACTCTCTCGATCCGGTCGAGCACCTGCATGGCGGTGAAGCATTGCGCGACGCTGGCGTTCGGTTCGCGCTTTTCGCGGATCGCCGCAAAAAACTCGCGATCCTGCAGCTCGATGCCGTTCATCGACACATCCACTTTCGACAGATCGATTTTGTTCCCGTCGCCATCTTCCAGGTCGTCGTAACGCGCCACGTACGTCCCGCTATCGCCGATATAGCGGAAGAATGTGCCGAGCGGCCCCTTATTGTTGAACGAAAGCGAGAGCGTCAATATCGCTCCCGAGGGCACTTTCAGCACGATGCCCATGTCCATGGCAATCTTCAGTTCGGGATGGATTGGTCCCTGCACGGCGTAGCATTCAGAGACCAGTTCGCCGGTCTGATACTGGAACAGGTCCACCGTGTGGCAGGCGTGGTGCCACAGAAGATGATCGGTCCAGCTCCGGGGTTTTCCGGCCGCGTTCATGTTCGTTCGGCGGAAAAAATAGGTCTGCACGTTCATCTGCTGGATTTTCAGTTCGCTCGCCTTGATTTTCTTGTGCACGAATTGATGGCTGGGGTTGAAGCGGCGCGTGTGCCCGCCCATGCAGATGACGCCGGTTTCTTTCTGCACCTTCACCAGACGCTCGGAATCCGCAAGCGTGTCCGCAATGGGGATTTCGATCTGCACATGCTTGCCGGCGCGCATGCACTGCTCGCCCTGCTTCGCGTGCATTTGTGTGGGTGTGGCGAGGATCATGGCTTCGAGGCCGGGCTGCTTCAGGCTCTCGGCGAGTTCATTCGTCCAATGCGGGATGTTGAATTTCTTTGCCACTTCCTCGGTGGTGGCCGGATTGCCGCCCGTCAGCGTGATGACTTCGATGCCCGGAATTTTGGCGATGCCCTCCAGATGCTTTTGCCCAAAAGCGCCTTGTCCCGCTACGCCAACCTTCATGTATGTTCTCCCCGGCTGTGAGTCTCACTTCACCACATTACCATAATCCGGTCGGGAGGCCAGAGGGCGGGGAACAACGAACATGCGGATTGCGAGGGAACTTATCCTAAACTTGTCCGTGCCAAGCAAGAATTATTTTGATGCGGGAACGTACACCCGATCCGCCGTCACGAGTTCCGCGTTGGGCACCTCGGTTTCCAGCCGCACATGCCGGTAGGAAGGTTTCTTGTCCGGCTTGATGAGAAACGTAATCTTGTACTGATGGTTCAGGCGTTCGGCAAATTCGTCCAGAAAGGGTGCGAACGAAATCGGGGTAGAAAAACCCTGAAAATAGGATTCGCCCCCGGTCTCATCGGCCATCTTTGAAAGGTTGTTTTGCCCCTGCGTGATTCGCCAAAAGGTGTGGCCAAAGTGGCCTGCGCGCGAAGTGTAGATGGAATAAAGTTGCGTTCCCGTTCGCTGGGCGGTTTGAATAGCCTGATCGAGATAGGAATCCACGATTCCCGGCTGCAATGGATCGATTCCGTCGGCAATTACAAAAATCGCGTGGCGAGACTTGTTTTGAGGCCAACGCTTGATGACATCGTTGATGGAAAGAAAGGGGCTGGATCCCCCGGCCATCGCCCCCATGGGCATTCGCAGTGTTTTTCCCGCCGCATCATGGTCTTTCGTGAAATTCTGCGCCATGCGAACAGTTCCGAATTCCATGTAGCCGACGGCAATCGCCGTCGTGGGCGGTTGCGCGCTCATGAATCGCCGCAAGTCGTCATATTGAGATGCCACGTTCTGGTCACTCGCTTCGTCGATCAACACGAGGAGTTCCAGATCGGCCTGGCTTCCTTGTAAAGGAATCCAGTCCGTGACTTGAAGACGGTTATGGCCTTCCTGCGCGCGCACGTCTTCCTTGTTCAGTGTAGGTATGTCCTTGCCATGCCTCGCCTCGACCGAGACGACTATGCTCACCGGGAGCGTTTCGGTTGCAGGTTGTTGTCCGGGTGACGCATGAGAAACAATAGTTGTTCCGAGTACGATGCCGATCATTGGCAGCCACATGAGATGCAGGCGTTTCATGATAATCCCTCCTGTTGCGAAGTCGCGGGTCGGTTTTCATCTTGGAGGCCGATCCTTGTAGTGAGGATACTCGTGATTTCGCGGGAAGTTCGTGATGCACGTCACGGGTCCCCCAAGTAGACTCTATTGACTTGGATGGGTTATGGGACGATTTGGTTGGCGCAATCTCCAGGAATGCAAATCGCCTCGCGAGGTTGAACTGGCGAACGAATCGTGCAACAATCCGCGTCACGTTTGGTTTGTGAGTCGCATCAATCTTCAGAGATTGAACTTCAGTCCATAGGGGAGAGCCGAGCCATGAAACGCATTCTTCTTTCAGCCGTCGCGGTCACCATTCTGCTGAGTATTGCCTCTATAACACATGCGCAGACGGAGGTTACGTTGATCGCCCCGGGCGGAATTCGCGCGGCGGTCGAGCAACTCGCCCCCGGATTCGAGAAAAAAACGGGCTACAAGCTCGCGCCGACATTCGGCTCCGGAGGCGGGACGAAGCAACAAGTCGTGCGCGGGGATGTGTTTGATGTACCCATCGTGCAGCCGCCCTATCCGGACGTGCTGGCCTCGGGCAATGTGGTGGAAAGCACCGCGACGCCTCTTGCATCGGTTGCCGTCGGCATCGCCGTGAAGAAGGGCGCGCCGAAGCCCGACATCTCGACGCCCGAAGCCGTCAAGAAAATGCTGCTCTCGGCAAAATCGATTGTGTGCCCCGATGCGGCGACGGGAGCCGCGGCCGGCGTCAGCATCAATGACATGCTGAAGAAATTGGGCATCGACGATCAGGTTGAACCGAAACTCAGGCGCGTTCGCGGCACAGGCCCGGGCGGAGCCGGAGGCGGCACAATGGTCGCGGGCATGGTCGCCAGGGGCGAGGCGGAAATCGGCATGACGTTTGTCAGCGAGATGAACGATCCGGGAATCGATGTGGTGGGCGCGTTTCCTCGCGAAGTTTCGCCGTGGACGACTCTGGTGGGATTTGTCTCCAGCCACGCAAAAAATCCCGAAGCCGCGAAGGCCTTGTTGCAGTATCTTTCCTCGCCCGAGGCCGTCGCTGTTTATAAGTCCGTGGGAATGCAGCCTGGAAAATAAGCGGCGTTTCGCATTAAATACCGAAATTGTGTGAAGACTCTATCCGGGGCCTTGCGGGATGCGAAAGGCCCAGGAAATGTCATCGTTTTAAACCGCGTTTACAAATAGCTGCACGTATCGCGGCGGTTCGGCATGGCGTTTTCTCCTCGATTGTCACAATCTAGCAGCGGATTGCGCACAAGGGTACTTTAAATTCTAGGACAGTCAAATTCCAATGAGGATCCTGCGTTCATGTCCGGAAACGTAATTTGCGCCTGTGTGTTTGCGGGGAATTAAAACTACCTGGTCAATTCCTGCACCTTAATGTAGGTCGCGCCGTGCTGAAATCGTCGATCCGGCAACTTTCGGTTGTGGACGATGGCGGCCAGAGAAAAAATGTTCATGCTGGACTTGGTGTAAGGGACCGAGGCTTCGACGCGAGTTCCCTTGGGATATTCCGTGAGGCCTGTGAATCGAAAGCCGCCTTTGGACACATCTTCGCAATCGACGATATCTTCACGACCGTGGTATCGGATACATGCGGCCACCTTCATCGCCGTCCTCCGATATTTGCGCGCTTCCGCCTTCGGAGCGGCCTTCGCTGCCGCGGCCGGATCGGGTTTGGGCGCGCTGGCCGCTTTTACCTCGGTCACTTCACGCACAGTCGCTTTCCAGATCTTGGTGGATTTGCAGACGCTGCAAAACCGTGTCAATTCCTGCCTGGCTTTGAATACCTCCATTTCGATATTTGCAATGGAGACTGCGCACACGGAACGGCACCCGCCGCACTCCAGCCGGATCACGTCCGCCGTCCCGGCGGAGGGGAATTGCATGTGCCAGAGGTTGATGGCAGCATCGAGAAAAGCAACACCATAAAGGGATCCAGTCTGGTCCTCTCGAATCTGTCCCACGACTAGGGCGGTCGCTTCCTCATTGGTTTCCAGATTGCGGATAATTATTTCGGAATCTGGCGCCAGTTTGTGCGCAATAAGGATCGAAGCGCCGTTTGGGTGAATTGTCAGCGGTCGGGTGCGCTCCATAAAAACATCTCCGTAAAGATCGGACCCGATGATCTCAATCGTGAATGGAATATTTGGGGAAGTCATTTTGATTTGACCGGCCACTGAGATTCCTTTGTCTTCGGCGCACGGCAGGAGGGACACGATATTCACCCGCGCACCTTGGAGCCATGCAGGCAGAAACCTTATTGAGGGATAGTACCACCGAAATGTGATGCCCACGACTGCGAGAGGTCTACTTTAGCTTATGAGTTATCCTTCCGCAATTACATCGATACGATTTGAAGAACTGAATGACCTGATGACCGTGTATGCGGATACGAGGCATTTGCGCATTCGCGCGATGTTTGTGTAATCTGCAGTCATCGACCTAAGAGATTGTAAGCATGCGTTCCACACTCGATAAATTAAGAATCGCGAATGAATCATGATGAGCAATACGCCTTCAAATCGCCCGCTCCGGGTTCGCCGCTTGCGCCGCTCGGAATTGCCCGCCGATACCATTGAGCTTGCCCGATATTTGATTGGCAAGACGCTTGTGCATGACCTGTCGCGCATGCGCCTTGCCGGCCGCATCGTCGAAACCGAAGCCTATCCAATCGGTGATGCGGCAGCGCACGCCTTTCGGGGAGAAACGCCCGGCATACGCTCTCTCTTTCTCGCGCACGGACACGCCTATGTGTTTTTCACATACGGCTCCTGCTTCATGATGAACGTTTCCAGCGAGGAGGCGGGGACGGGCGCGGGAGTCCTGCTGCGCGCGCTCGAGCCGCTTGAGGGGATTCGGTTTATGCAGCGGCGGCGCGGGACAACTCGTCTGCTCGATCTCACGCGCGGGCCGGGACGTCTCGCGCAGGCGATGGATATCGACAAACGGGTTGACGGAGTGAATTTATGCGCCGGCGGAAACCTCTGGCTCGGAACTGCTCTGCGGCGCGTAAGTCCAATTGGGGCCGTTACCCGCATCGGCATTACGCGCGATATTCAGCGGCCTTATCGATTCTACGAGCGCGGGAATCCCTTTGTCAGTGGTCCAAAGCGTTTGCTGAAGGGAATTGCCTGAAAGCGGTTTTTCGCATCCAACCTGCGGTGAGTTTATGACGATGCATGGCCATGTGCTGGCTTGGCGTGCAATTCAGCATGACTTCGCCGGAGTGCCGCGAAATTTTGCGATATGCTTACGCGGGAACATCGTGACGGGTGCATGATGCTTGCTGATCCGGCGTGCAAATGAAGGATTTGGGCGCGGCACTTCAACCATAATGGCGCGAGTAATTCGAATCATCGGCTTGTTGGGTTGTGTGGTTCTTGCAGCCCTGCCTGCGGGTGCGCAGCGGGACCGCGGTGAGTTGCAGATCGAAGTGCGCGATCCTCAGGGAGCGGCCCTCAACGGATCCGGAGAATTGCTCAGCCAGGGCAATCAATTTCGCCTGGATTTCACGATCGGCGACGATGGGCGTTACGCTGCGCAAGATCTCGCCTTCGGCGTCTACCGTGTGAGCGTATCGCACGCGGGATTTGTTTCCGCTGTTCAACTTGTGGAGATTCGGTCCATCGTACCCCAACGTTTATCTTTGATGCTGGGATTGAAGCCGGTCGAAACCCAGGTGGAAGTCAGCGAGACAGAAACGCTGGTGGATCCGTCGCGGATTAGCATGGTGTATACGATTGGCGCGCAATCCATCGGCGAGCAGCTTTCAGCTCAACCTGGGCGCGGCGTCCTCGGCGTGGTGGACAGCCAGCCGGGATGGCTGTTTGAGGCCAACGGCGTTTTGCATCCGCGCGGCTCGGAATACGATGTCCAGTTCGTCGTGGACGGTCTGCCGTTGACCGAAAACCGTTCGCCCGGTTTTGCGCCGCCCATCGAATCGAATGACGTCGAATCCATGCGTGTGATGACCGCAGGTTTCCCGGCGGAATATGGCAGGAAACTTGGCGGCGTTGTGGAAGTGACGTCGCCGAAAAACACTCCGCCCGGACTGCACGGCGAGTTCGACGCCGAAGGCGGCAGCTTCTCGACTGTTTCCGGGAGCGGCGCGCTGTTTTATTCGAGCGGAAGCAACCGGTTTTCCATTACCGGCGATGGTTTTCATTCCGGGAGGTATCTCGATCCGCCGGTCCTCGAAAACTATACAAATCTGGGGAACGCCGGTGGATTTTCGTCCTCCTACGAGCGCGATTTTTCAAATGGCGACCGCCTCTTCCTGACATTCGCGCAACACGCGGTTCGCTTTCTGGTGCCAAACGAACTCGTTCAGCAGCAAGCCGGCCAGCGCCAGGATTCCGAGCAGAAAGAAACTTCCGGACAGGTGCGCTATACGCACACATTTTCGGCGGATGTTTTGTTGAGCGTGGCAGGGAGCGTGCGTGACGCGGCCGCGCTTCTGGATTCCAATGCGCAATCGACGCCCATTGTCGTGGTTCAGGATCGCGGCTACCGCGAAGGATACGCGCGCGCCGATCTCGCGGGCCATCATGGCCGGAACGAATGGAAGTTCGGAGTGGACGGAATATTCAATCCCGTAAATGAAAACCTGGGGTATCAGATCACGGATTCCACGCAATTCGATCCCGGCACGCTCCTGAACTTTCAATTTTCCGACCGTAGATGGGACATCGAGCCGTCCGCCTATGTACAGGACCAGATCCATCTCGGGAAATGGAATTTGAGCGCCGGGTTGCGGTTCGATCATTACGGATTTGCGGTGAGCGAATCGGCCTGGAGCCCGCGCATTGGCGTATCGCGATTCATTCCCTCGCTCAGCCTTCTCGTTCATGCTTCCTACGATCGCGTTTTTCAGACGCCGGCCATGGAAAATTTATTGCTCGCGAGTTCGCCGCTACTGAACATGGTCAGCACTCTGGTCGTGAGGCTTCCCGTAAGGCCGGCGCGCGCGAATTATTATGAAGTGGGATTCACGAAATTATTTTCCGGAAAACTTCGGATTGACGGCAATGTATTCCGCCGCGATTTCAGCAACTATTCCGACGACGATGTGCTGCTCGACACCGGGATCGGTTTCCCGATTGCTTTTTCAACCGCGGAGATTCACGGCGAGGAAATTCAAATTGCCGTCTCGCGCTGGGGCCGCTTTTCCGGATTCGTGAGTTACTCGAATCAGACGGGAATTGGGCAGGGACCGATTACGGGCGGATTATTTCTCGGCTCGGAAACCGCGAACATTCCGGGTACGAGTAAATTTCCGGTCTCGCAGGACCAGCGGAATACCGTTCGCGCCCGCGTGCGCTTCCAGGCTGCGGAACGAGTGTGGCTCGCCACATCCGCCGAATACGGAAGCGGCTTGCCCGCCGATCTGGGAGGAGCCGCAGCGACCTGCGACATCAACTGTTTCCTGCAACAATACGGTCCTGCGATTGTGAGCCGGGTAAATTTTGCCGCCGGTCGGGTGCGCCCCAATTTCTCGCTGGACGCATCCGCCGGGGCCACGCTGTACCGCAAGGAAGGAAAGGATATTTCCTTTGAGATCGAAGGGCACAACCTGACGGACCGTGTGAACGTACTGAATTTTGCCAGCCTTTTCTCCGGAACCGCCGTGGGACCGCCAGCCAGCGTCAACGCCCGTTTGAAAGTTGGCTTTTAGACTGCAACGTCCGCATATGCGCGTGCCATTTGACAGGCTTTCAGGCGCGGCATACGATTCCCAATGTTAGATGGTCTCCTTCACACGCAATCAAATGAATCGCTCAACGACAACTGCTTCAATTCGTTCCCGGCGCTGGCGCGTAGCGGGCTTGGCCGTCGCGCTTTCTTTTTGCGCCATTCGCGTTGCGGCGAATAACGACTCCGCCGACGCCAAACGCTATTTGGATGACATCAAAGCGCTCGCCGCTCCCGCCATGGAAGGACGTGGCGCGGGAACCAAGGGCATTGAGCTCGCCGCGAATTTGATCGAGCGGCGCTACCGTTCCCTGCGATTGCAACCGGCGGGAGTGAAATCTTACCTCCAGCCATTCACGGTAATTACCGGTGCAAAGTTGAAAGACGGCAATCGCCTGGAAGTGGACGACGGCAAATCGAAAAGGGAATTGGCGCTGAACGCGGATTTCGTTCCTTTCAGTTTTTCCGCGTCCGGTGATGCCGCGGGCGTTGTGGTGTTTGCCGGTTATGGAGTGACCGCTCCCGAGTTTGGCTATGACGATTACGCGCATCTTGACGTGAAAGACAAAATTACCGTCATCCTGCGCTACGAGCCGGCGGGTTTTGCCGCGAAGAGCGGAAATGCCGGGCTGACGCAGCACTCCCAACTCATCACGAAGGCCATCAACGCCCGGAACCATGGCGCGAAGGCCGTAATTCTGCTCAACGGAAATGTGGGGCCGGGGGAAGAAGACCTGCTTACGAAATTCGGCAGCGTGAACGGACCGGAGAACGCGGGCATCGCGATCGTGCAGGCTACAAACGCAGCCGCGAATGTGTGGTTTGCGGGCGCGGGCAAAACAGTCGCCGAAATTCAAGATCAAATCAATGCGTCCTCGGCGCCCACATCCTTTGCGTTCTCAGACAAGTTGCGGATTTCGCTCACCGTCAACATCGAGAAGACGCGCGCGACAGTGAACAATGTGCTCGCCTATCTGCCCGGCAAAACGGATGAGTACATCGTCATCGGCGCGCACTACGATCACCTCGGCTACGGAAACATCGATTCGCTTGCCCCTTCGCAGATTGGTCAGATTCATCCCGGCGCGGACGACAACGCTTCCGGTACCGCTGGCGTGCTGGAACTCGCGCGCCTGCTGGCCCCGCGCAAGGGCCAGCTCCAGCGAGGAATCCTTTTTGCGGATTTCGCGGGGGAAGAGCTGGGCCTGCTTGGGTCGGCGGAGTGGGTGAAGGAGCCGACGCTGCCGCTCGAAAAAGCCGTCGCCATGATCAACATGGACATGATCGGCCGGATCAAGGACGAAAAAGTTTTCATTGGCGGAACGGGAACGGGAGCGACGTTCAAGGACATTCTCGATGAGGAGAAGCGCAAGTTCCCATTCCATTTCGAATATTCCGCTAGTGGCTACGCGGCAAGCGATCACACGTCGTTCGTCGGAAAGAAAATTCCAGTGCTCTTCTTTTTTTCGGGTTTGCACTCGGATTACCATAAGCCTTCCGATACCTGGGACAAGATCGATGCGCCCGATGCGGCGAAGCTTCTGGATTTCATCGACGATGTGGCATTGAAACTCGATTCCGCAAGCGAGCGCGTGGCGTTCGTCACGGTGAAGGAAGATCAGCCAACGGGACCGGCCGCGAGCGGAGGCGGCGGTTATGGGCCGTATTTCGGCTCGATCCCGGATTTTGGGCAGGAAGAAAACGGCGTGAAGTTTTCCGATGTTCGCCCGGGATCTCCCGCGGCGAAGGCGGGCTTCAAGGCCGGCGATGTCCTGGTCGAGTTTGGCGGCAAGCCGATCCACAATTTATACGACTTCACCGACGCGCTGCGCCGCAGCAAGGTGGGCGACGTGGTGGACGTGCAGGTCCTGCGCAACGGCAAGCCGGTCAGCGCATCCGTAACGCTGGAGCAGCGCAAATAAACTGTGGCCCGCCTCTTCAGAGGCGGGGTCTTTTCGCGGCGTCGCAGGACATTTTTGATACAACGCCTATCCGCGCGCATCGGCGAAAACTTTCCCGCGTCTGAGTACGGGGGCTACAATCAGTCGAATCGGGAAAAAGAAAAACAATGACAACGTCCCGCATTGCACGGCCCGCGTTTTTCCTCTTGCTGATTTCCGCATCCGCGTCCCTGGCAGTCTACTCGCAAGGCTCCATCGCGGCGAAAACGAATTCCGAGCCGCTCACGGTTCCCGGCGAGAATCATCTGGGCAACGTGCGGCAACTCACCTTCGGCGGCACTAACGCCGAGGCATATTTTTCCGCGGACGACAAATCCCTGATCTTCATGCACTCCGGCGCGGGCGTTCCGTGCGATCAGATGTACACCATGCCCGTGGATACGCCGGACGGTAAGCCCGCCACGCCAAAACTCGTGAGCACGGGCAAGGGACGCACGACGTGCGGCTACTTTTCCCCAAAAGGCAACCGCATTCTGTTTTCCTCGACGCACGAAACCAGCGCCGAGTGCCCGCCGCGTCCCGATTATTCGCACGGCTATGTGTGGCCGATTTACAGCTCCTATGAAATTTACACCGCAAAGCCCGACGGCAGCGACCTGCGACGCCTGAGCAACTCTCCCGTCAGCTATAACGCGGAATCGACCATCAGCCGCGACGGAAAGAAAATTGTCTTCACCTCTACGCGCAACGGCGACCTCGACATTTTTACGATGAACGCGGACGGCAGCGATGTCCGCCAGCTCACGCACGAGCTGGGCTACGATGGCGGCGCGTTCTTTTCCGACGACGGCAAGAAAATCGTCTACCGCTCGGAGCAGCCGAAAACGCCGCAGGAAATTGCCGACTACAAGGACCTGCTTTCGCGCGGACTGATCCGGCCCGGCAACCTGGAAATCTGGGTGATGGACGCCGACGGCAAGAATAAGCGCCAGGTCACGCACAACGGCGCGGCAAATTTCGCGCCGTATTTCTTCCCCCGCGGCAAACGCATCATTTTCTCCTCCAACATGGCCAACCAAAAAGACCCCAGCGGCTTCGATCTCTACGCCATCAACGTCGACGGCACGGGCCTCGAACAGATCACTTACCACCCTGATTTCGACGCTTTCCCCATGTTCTCCTCCGATGGGAAACGCCTCGTATGGGCCTCGAATCGCAACGGCAAAGCCCCGCACGAAACAAATATTTTCATAGCCGATTGGGTGGAGTGAAGTAGAGGACGGTGTTAAGTAGCGCCAACCGTGCGTCCCTGCGCGAGGTAATTCACAACGTAATCGCGCACGGCGTCTTCGAGCGAAGTGATGGGCTGGTCGTAACGCGTGACGCGCAGCTTGTGTATGTCCGCCTGCGTGAAGTACTGATACTTTTCGCGAATCGTTTCCGGCATGTCGATGTATTCGATGCGCGGCGCGCGGCCAAGCACAGCGAACACGGCGCGCGCCAGGTCGTTCCACGTGCGCGCTTCTCCCGAGCCGATATTGAAAATGCCGTTTGCCGCCGGAGTCGCGGCGAGGTGCAGCGTCATGGCTACTGCATCCTTGACGTAGAGAAAATCGCGCCGCTGTTCACCGTCGCGGTATTCAGGGCGATAGCTCTTGAAGAGCTGAATCGCGCCGGTCCTGAGGACTTCGGCATAGGCTTTGCACACCAGGCTGCGCATGTCCCCCTTATGATTCTCGTTGGGACCAAAAACGTTGAAATATTTCAGTCCTACGATGCGGTCGAGCCATCTCTCCCGCCAGGCGTGCAGGTCCATCCATTGCTTGGATTGGCCGTAGAGATTCAGCGGCCGCAAGCGCTCCATCTGTCGCGGGTCGGAATCGTCCATGCCCGCGCTGCCGTCTCCGTAGGTCGCCGCGGAAGAAGCGTAGACAAAACGCACGCCCGCTCCGAGCGCCCATTCCGCGAGCGCGCGCGAATACTCGTAATTATTTTCGCGCAGGTAGGTTTCGTTCGTTTCCGTGGTCGACGAGCACGCACCCAAGTGAAAGATGCAGTCGAGCTTTCCCAGCGATCTCGAGGAAAGCCGAGCAGACAGCGCGGCAGGCTCAATCAGTTCCGTGTAGTGCAAGCCGGCAAGATTGGCGCTCTTTTCGCGGTCCGCCGGAAAATCCACAATCGCCACCTGAGAGCACCCCCGGCGATTGAGTTCCCAGACCAGCACGCTGCCAATGAATCCAGCGCCGCCCGTTACGATGACGCGCTTGTCCTTCCAATTTTCATTTGCCAAGGCCATAAGTGTCCTTCAGATTGCCACGGCGCGCCAATCGAGGCAATCCGATCTCTTCTCGCAATGTAAAGAAACAGCACATGCAACGCCTTGAGCTTTCACACTCGCTGCGCTAGAGTAACCGCTTCCTAGGCGGAGGTGATTCCCAGTGCACGGTCATGGGCAGGAGCATCTGAAAGTTCTGTTGCGCAGCAGCGCCATTCAGAAGCGCGTGCGCGAAATGGGTCATCAAATTTCGAAGGATTACAAGGGACAGCGCGTTCACCTGATCGGCGTGCTCAAGGGCGCGGCGATTTTCCTATCGGATTTGATTCGCCAGATTCGTGTCGATGTGTCGCTGGATTTTATGTCCGTCTCCAGTTATGGGCATGGCAGCCAGACCTCCGGCCAGGTGCGCCTCATGAAAGACCTGGATACTAGCATCGAGGGCCTCAATGTCATCGTGGTCGAGGATATTTTGGACACGGGGCTTACGCTCGGCTACCTGCTGCGCGTTCTCCAGCAGCGCAAGCCGAATTCGCTGAAGATCGCCGCACTGCTCGACAAGCCGGAGCGGCGCATTAAAAAAGACGTGAAGGCGGACTACGTCGGGTTCCAGATTCCGAACGAATTCGTCGTCGGCTACGGTCTTGACTACGCGGAGCGCTATCGCAATCTGAAGGACGTGTGCGTTCTCTCGCTTCCGCCATCGTAGCCGTAACAGGCTGCGGGAAGAGCGCCAAGGCATTTTGTCATTCCTCGCTTCGCTCGGAATGACAAGAATGGAAACTTTTTCTGCAACCTGGTAAACCCTGATAGCCGAGACGGTTTGAGCCACCCGATTTTCATGAAACCTCTCATTACAGTCGCGGATTTGGAGCGCGTCCCGCAAAATGGCGAGCTTGCCATTACGGACGAGACGATCGTCACGCTTCTCGCTCGAGAAGAGGCCGAGCGGCGCGGGATCGCGTTTCGCGCGGTTTCGGCGCACGCGCAGGAAGCGGCATCCGGCGCGGTTCCCGAGGAAATCTCGGCTAAGAAATCCTCACGCATAGTGGCCATTGGCGCCGATCACGGCGGCTTCGAACTCAAGCAACAACTGAAAGGACACCTGCGTGATTGGGGCTACGTTGCCCTCGACCTCGGAACGGATAGCGCGGAGGCCGTCGATTATCCGGATTTTGCTGAGGCTGTCGGCAACGCGGTCGCGCGCGGGGAAGCGTGGCTCGGCATTGTGCTCGACGGCGCGGGCATTGGCAGCTCGATTGCCGCGAACAAGGTGCCGGGAGTGCGCGCGGCGCTATGCTATGATCGCGCGACGGCGCGCAACAGCCGCGAGCACAACGACGCCAACGTGCTGACGCTGGGCGCAAAGCTGCTATCGCCGGAAGCCGCTCGCGAAATCGTGGCGTTGTGGCTCGCGACACCTTTCGCCGGTGGTCGCCACCAGCGTCGCGTGGACAAAATTCGCGCCATCGAGGAACGCTCCGCTAAGCGCTAGCGTAGCGGAAATGTCCGGGTCCGAAGACGCGGGCGACAGCGGGTTTTTGTAGCCCGCCTCTCCAGAGGCGGGGTCTTTCGTAAAGCGATGCAATCGGCTTAATTATTTCGTGCATTCATCCGTGCGATTCGACCAAGGCTAACGAGTGAACGAAACCGAATTCGACGAAATTGTCCGCGCAGTCACCGAAGAAGTGGTGCGTTACCTCGGCGCTCCCGGCAGGACGATTGTTCCCGGAGCGGGGGATGACAGCGAAATTTGCCCGGATTGCGACCTGAACTGCGCCGAGAAATGCGCCAGAAAAACCCGCGCGGTGGTCGAAGCCGGTGCCGACCGAATTTCCTGCGGTCCGTCGGTCGTTGAATTGGAATCCGGCTTTGCGGGCCTGATCGATCACACGCTATTGAAACCGGAAGCTTCGCGCGACGACATTCGCAAACTCTGCCAGGAAGCCGTACGTTTCGGTTTCGCGTCCGTGTGTATCAATCCCTGGAACGTCCCGCTTGCCGCCGAAATGGTGCGCGGCACAAAAGTAAAAGTCTGCACCGTAATCGGTTTTCCACTGGGCGCGACGCTTTCCCAAATAAAAATTCACGAAGCCGAGGAAGCCATCAAGCTGGGCGCGCAGGAAGTCGACATGGTGATCAACATTGGCGCACTGAAATCCAGCCAGGATGACGTGGTGGAATCCGATATTCGTGGAGTTGTGGAAGCAGCGCACCGGGCCGGCGCAATCTGCAAGGTAATTTTCGAGACATCTCTGCTCACGGTTGAGGAAAAGGTGCGCGCGGCGCTTGCCAGCAAGAGGGCCGGCGCGGATTTTGTCAAAACTTCTACTGGCTTCAGCACGGGAGGGGCCACGGCCGAGGATGTGGCATTGATGCGCGCCGTGGTCGGCGCGGGAATCGGCGTCAAAGCATCGGGCGGAGTGCGCACCTTCGACGATCTGAAGAAAATGGTTTGCGCGGGCGCGACGCGCATTGGCGCGAGCGCCAGCGTTAAAATCATGGAGCAGGCGGCAGGCCCGGCGTCTCCTCAGGCGATTGCCTCAACACCGGCTTCCTGCTAATTTCTGACGCGACAAATCGAATTGTGTGGACGTGAAATACGGGCAATTCATCGGTTTTTCACGAGCGCATAATCTCCACCTGATATACTAAAAATGATTTCCGGGGAATCGCGCCGCGCTCCCTTCGGTATTGGGCGGCGCGCATTCACTTTTATTTATGGATCCCATACAAACTTCGGCGCCACTCAACGTTCCCACGGAAGTGCTGGCCACGCTGGTTGAAATCGGCGAGGAGATCAATTCCTCGCTCGACCTCGACGAAGTGCTGGCCAAGACCGCGGCGCTCGTGAAGCGCCTGATCAATTACGAAATCTTCAGCGTGATGCTGGTCGACGAGTCGATGCAGCGGCTTTACCACCGCTTCACCATCGGGTATGGAGACGGAGCGGGCAAGGATTGGATGATTCCGATCGGGCATGGAATCACGGGCACGGCCGCGACGACCGGGCGCGCAGTGCGCGTGCCGGACGTGCGGGACGATCCCCGTTACATCAACATTATCGATTCGGTTCGCTCTGAAATGGCCGTCCCCCTCATGGTGAAGGGGACGGCGATCGGGGTGCTCGACATTCAGAGCACGCAGGTCGATAGCTTCACACCCGATCAGCAAAGCGTGTTGACCCTGATGGCCAGCCGTTTGGCCATCGCCATCGAAAATGCGCGGCTCTTTGAACGCGTTCGCAGCCAGGCCGATACGCTTCTGGTCCTCAACGAAGTGGGCCGCGAGGCGAATTCCATACTCGTGGTGGAGGAATTGCTGCGCCGCGCGGCGGAACTCGTCAAGCGCGTCATCGACTATCAGATTTTGGGCATCCTGCTGTACGACGAATCGACAAAGGTTTTTCGACACCGCCTGGACATGAAATACGGCCAGAGCGCGCAAGGAAAGCTGCGAGTGATCCCGAACGAGGGAATTGTCGGAACGGCGATTGCCACGGAATCGCCCATTCGCGTGCCCGACGTTACGGTCGATTCGCGCTACATCATGATCAATCCGGAAACGCGTTCCGAGCTGGCGATTCCCATGATTCACAAGGGGCGCGTCGTGGGCGTTCTCGATCTGGAAAGCCCCCAGGTCAATTATTTCACCGAGGACCACGTGCAGACACTCACGATCCTGGCGGCCCATCTGGCGGTGTCGCTTGAAAACGCGCGCCTGTATGAGAAACTAGCCAAGGAAGAAGCACGCATGGAGCGCGAGCTGACGGCCGCGCAGCGCCTGCAAACCGCGCTCTTGCGTCCCGTGCCCAGCATCGATTATGGCCTGGACATCACGGCGCGCATTCTTTCCGCGCGGGAAGTCTGCGGCGATTTGTACGATTTTCTTTCCTACGGGACGCAACAATTGGGCGTCGCTCTGGGAGACGTCAGCGGAAAGGGAAGCGCCGCGGCGCTCTACGGCGCGGTGGCCACAGGAATCCTGCGCAGCATCTCTCCGCAGAAACTTCAACCCTCGGAACTCCTTCACCTGCTCAATCAACTCGTGAGCGACCGCCGCGTGGATGGCCGCTATATGACCATGTGCTTCGCCACTTGGCAAAAAGCCCGCAATAAACTTCGCCTGGCGAACGCGGGACAGACGCAGCCGTTGCTGTGGAAAGACAGGCACGTCGAACAGATCGCGCTTTCGGGATTTCCGATCGGCATTTTCGACGATGCCATCTACGAGGAATGGAGCGTGCGCCTGAGTCCGGGCGATATCCTTCTGTTGTTTTCCGACGGCCTGACGGAAGCGGCCAACCGGGAAGGGAAATTCTTCGGCACCGACCGCATTAAAGACGTTTTGGCGGCCAATGCGCATTTAAATTCAACGGAACTCGCCGACCGTTTGTTCGACGCCGTGCAGGAATTTACCCAGGGAGGCGCCATTACGGACGACCGGACGCTTGTGGTGATGAAAGTCAAGTGAGCGCTGCATCGTCGCATTCGCGCTCTTTCCACTCCGCCGAAGTTGTCGATCCGGCGAGCTATACTCCCGGGTTTTCCTATCGCGGGTCTCAACTCTATTGCGAAGGCGTCTCGGTCGCGGCCGCCGCGAAAAAGTTTGGCACGCCCGCATATCTGTACAGCCGCGCGAGCATCGAGCAGGCCTACCGCCGCATGGACTCGGCGTTCGGCGCGCTCCCGCACACGATTTGCTACGCTGTGAAGGCCAATTCAAATCTGGGCATCCTGCGCGTCTTTGCCGCGCTCGGCAGCGGATTTGACATCGTCTCGGGCGGGGAACTGTACCGCTTGCGGCGGATCGGCGTCCCAGGAAACCGCATCGTTTTTTCGGGCGTCGGAAAATCCCGCGAGGAAATTCGCGAGGCGCTCCGCACGCGTATCCTTCTGTTCAACGTCGAATCTCCCGCGGAACTCGACCTGCTGGTTTCGGAGGCCTCGCGCCTGCGTGTGCGCGCGGCGGCGTCCATCCGCGTGAATCCCGATGTGAAAGCCGGCGGGCATCGCCACATCTCCACCGGACACCACAGCCACAAATTTGGGATTGATTGGGACACGGCGCGCGGCCTCTATTTGCAATACAAGGATTCCCGCTGGATTGACTGGCAGGGAGTCAGCGCGCATATCGGATCGCAGATTTTATCGCTCGCTCCTCACCGGCGCGCTCTTGCGCGCCTGGCCGGATTCGTGCGCGAGCTTCGTGCCAAGGGCATCACGCTCCGTTACCTTGATTGCGGCGGCGGCCTCGGCATTCGTTATACGTCCGAGCAGCCTCCGGAAAAAGCGGCATGGGCCGCGGAACTGGCGCGCGTCGCTCAGCCGCTTGGCTGCCACTTGCTGGTCGAGCCGGGGAGATCGCTCATCGGTCCCGCGGGCGTTCTCCTGATGCGCGTGCTCTACACCAAGCAAAATCGCGGCAAGAAATTCGTCATCGCGGACGCCGCCATGAACGATTTCATGCGCCCCGCGCTGTACGACGCGACGCATCCCATCACGCGCGCCAAGCGCTCCGCCGGAGCGCTCGCTCGCGCCGACATCGTCGGCCCCGTGTGTGAATCGGGCGATTGCTTCGTTCAGGATTGGCCGCTCGGAGAAGTCGCTCCCGAGGATGTGCTGGTCCTGTGGGGAGCCGGAGCGTACGGTTTTGTGGAAGCCTCGAACTACAATTCGCGCCCGCGCCCCGCGGAAATCCTGGTGGATGGAAACAAAGCCAGAGTCATTCGCCGCCGCGAATCGCGCGCGGATTTGATTCGCGGAGAGTAAATCCAAAAGTGGAACCACGGATGAACGCGGATTGACGCGGATAAAACCAAGAAATGCGGAAAAGAGGATGGGGCGTTTTTCAGTAGGTCAAGGTTTACAAGTTGAGGGGAAAATAATATTTTGTCATTCCGAGCGAAGCGAGGAATCTCTCTTTCGTTTCTTAAGCTTGAATCGAAGCGAGATTCCTCGCTTCGCTCGGAATGACAAAGTCCTCTTATTAGCCGTTCACGAATCACAAATCACGATTCACGAATCACCGCTCTCAAAACGGCAGCGGTCCATTGTCAGCTTCAAACTCGGCGAGCGGAATCATATCGATGGCGTCCCACGGGCAGCCTTCGAGGAACGCGCCGTCGGGGCCTTTGCTGGTGCACAGCTTGCAGCCGATGCAGAGCAGTGGATCGACGATAATGCGGCCAAACGGGGCGTGGTCTTCGTCCGGCGCCCAATACATGCAATCCGCAACCGGACAGTACTCGACGCAGGCGGGCGAACCGGCGCATCCCGTGCAGCATTCATTGATCACCGCAAGAATGTGGGGTTTGCGTTTCCGCTGCGTCGTCGTGCCCGTGGATATGGGCGATTGCTTGACGACTATCCCCGCTTGAAATTCCTCGATGCTAGGAGCCGAATACGCCACGTCGAGCCTCCAATTGTGAAGGTTTCTGCCACATATTCTTACTGACGCAACTTGACTTGTCAATCGTTGTTGGTTTGCGCTATTCAAGAGACCGAGAATCAGCCGTCTACGCCAGATTCATTTTCTGGAGTAGAGCCTGGAAGCGCAGGTCGGGCGGTAGCGGTCCAAGAACGGCAGGATTCTAATATCTATAAATGGCCGCAGGAGGCCGCAGCCCTTCGGGTGTTTAGCAGGCCTGCCCGCTACTGCTTGTCGTAAACAAACGTGACGCTCATTTTTTTGCCGTTGGCATCCGTTCCGTTGACGGTAACGGTGCGTGTCTTCCCGTCAGCCGAGACGACAACTCTACCCGTAATCGTTACCTTGCCGCCCTTCTTCTCGGTCAGCGCCAGAGTGTGATCGTTGACCGGCTTATACGCCCGCGCATCAGCCGCTGGATCACCGGCAATTGGGTAATCTTTGCCGTCGAACTTGCCCGTCCATTCGTTATGCGCCGCCTTGCCGTCGGCTCCGGCTCCGTCCACGGTGACTTTCACGCTGTCGCCCGCGACCGCAATGACGACCATGTTATTTTTCGGGGCTCCGGCGCTGATCTTGGACTTGGCATCGTTCAGTTTCCAGGTGCCCATGTTCACGTCGGCGGCAAAACTCACCGCGACGACGGCAAAGATCGCCGCAATGCTGAGAAAAATTGTCCTGATTTTCATGTGATCTCCTCTCACGGATTTCTTTCTCGAATTTAAAACGGAAATTTCTGGCTGGGCCTTCTGATTTGCGCATCCTACGCCTCTTCCGCCTGCGGCGCAACGAATTTGCCATTCGCGCTGGCATCGATAATCCGGAAGTTGAATCGAGGCAAAGATGAGGTAAGCTGGAACCCGTTGAGCGAAACCAACCACATCAGCGTTGTGATCAGTCAGGATGTTCCCGTCGCGGGTGTGTCTGTCAACAAGCCGGCCCAGGTGCTATTTGCCAGTCTGATTGGCACGACGATCGAGTTTTTTGATTTCTACATCTTCGCGACGGCGGCTGTGCTTGTTTTCCCCAGACTATTTTTCCCTTCGTCCGACCCGGCTTCCGCCACGCTCGCTTCGCTGGCCACATTTGCGATCGCGTTTTTCGCGCGGCCCGTTGGCTCGGCGCTCTTCGGACATTTCGGCGATCGCGTCGGGCGCAAAGCGACACTGGTTGCGGCGCTGCTCACCATGGGGATATCGACCGTCGCCATTGGCACGCTGCCGGGTTACCGGACCATCGGCGTAGCCGCTCCGGCGCTCCTCGCGTTTTTTCGTTTCGGGCAGGGACTTGGGCTGGGCGGCGAGTGGGGCGGCGCCGTGCTGCTTGCGATCGAAAATGCGCCGCCAGGAAAACGCGCGTGGTACGGCATGTTTCCGCAACTCGGCGCGCCGGCCGGATTCCTCTTTTCCGGAGGCATTTTTCTTGTGCTCTCCCGGTGGCTCACCGACGAGCAATTCTTCTCCTTCGGTTGGCGTATTCCGTTTCTGGCAAGCGCCGCGCTCGTTCTCGTTGGCCTCTACGTGCGCCTGACGATCACCGAAACGCCCGTGTTTCGCGACGCCCTCAGCAAGAGAGCGCGCGTGAAGGTCCCAATGCTGACGGTGTTCCGCGAGCACCCCCGAACGCTGCTCGTTGGCACGCTCACGGCGCTCGCCACGTTCGTGCTTTTCTACTTGATGACGGTTTTTGCCTTGTCCTGGGGCACCACGGCACTCGGTTACAGCCGGCAGAAGTTTCTGGTCATGCAATTGATCTCGGTCGTGTTCTTCGCCCTGTTTATTCCCGTCGGCGCGCTCCTGGCCGAGCGTGGCCGCCGTAGCACGCTCCTCTGGGTAACGGCGGCAATCGCCGCGTTCGGACTCGTCATGGCGCCGATGTTTCTTGCCGGGACAACGGGGGCCGTGCTGATGATGACGCTAGGCCTGTCCTTGATGGGCCTCACGTACGGCCCGCTCGGCACGGTGCTGTCCGAACTTTTCCCCACATCGGTGCGCTACACCGGAAGCTCGCTGACATTCACCTTCGCTGGAATTTTCGGTGCTTCACTCGCGCCCTACATCGCCACATGGCTCGCCAAATCCTACGGCCTGCAATACGTCGGCTACTATCTTTCCGGAGCGGCGGCCCTGACGTTCATCGGCCTTCTTGCCGCGCGCGAAACCAAAGACGACACACTGTAATCGCCCTCGTTTAATTCAATTCAGGAAAATGTGATTGGCTAATGGTGACAAGTGGTTGGTGACTGGTGATTAGATCGAAACATCAGAAGCAGCAATCCAATCCAGTTATCATTCGTGCATGGATGATGGGATCTGACTCTCGACTCTTAACTCTAAACCGTCAACTTTCCTGAGGATTGTCAGCGATCAACGGCACGGGATCCGAATTCCTCAGGGCGTGCCAAATTCCCTGAGTGACTCTGATGAGAAAAAACGCTGCGGGCATAAAGCTCGCCCATAGGATCGGGTATCGATAGCGCGTGGTGAACGCCAGGAAATAGTAAGCCGGAGGAAATAGGACCAGCCAAACCAGGATCAATCCCGCTGCATTGCGGTCAGTCTTAAAGAGCAGCCATAGTCCTCCGATGCTTAGTGGCGCAGCCAGCCAGATGATCAGGATACTCACTGGAACACTCTGACCGGAAAAATAACTTACCCCCGGAACGTAAAACCAGAAGGCCAGAAAACGTTCCCTAGTAAGGTTCGCGAATTGTCCGGGATTGTTCCCGATCCACTTCAGTGTTTCGCGCAATTTTAGCTGGTTATATGCGTATTCACCCGATGCCCGCACGATCTTTGCCTCGGAAACGCTTTCGTTGGGATGGTTGTAGCAATCAGTGGAGCGGTTTTTGTCGAACGAGAACGTAGCGCAGGGGTTGTTCGCGCTCCACAATTCAATACCAAAGTTGTCGCGAATCGGCACTAGGTGATGAAACACTTCATAATTTCTAACCATCCATGGGGTGATGACCACAAAGGGAATCACGATCAGCGCCAGTGTTTGAATGCGTCGAATCCGCTTAAAGAAGGCAATCCAAAGGGTCAACGCCAGGTAGGAAAGAAGCGGTACGGGACTAAAAAGAAAAATAAATCCCCAGAGTATCCCCGTGAGCGAGGCAAACACGTTCGAGACTTGCTCGCTTAGAACGCGATGCATGCACATCACCAATATGAGAATCGGGAGAGCGACATAAACCGCTTCCCACATCGGAAGGAGTGCGAATCCGGCGATGAGCCATGCGCCAGCCCCGATTACTCCGGCTAGAAATCCCATGCCGAGTTGTTCGCTAGCCCATGGCCATAGGCTGAGTTGAAGTGCGAGGACAAACGTTCCCATCCATTGAACAGCGTTCATGGCTGCCGGTCCATCCCCAAACCATCGAATTAGCAACGACACGACCCATGGAAAAACAGGAGCGAGATGAGCCGAAGCCCCCGTGGGCAGAATCGCAAAAGGATCGGAAAACGACGCTTTCCTGGCGAGAGAACACGCAATTTCCAAGGACTCGTACCCAATGCCGCACGGCCCCAGTGGAAAATCATAAGGCCAGTAGCGGTAAAGAGCGCCGACGAAAATGAGAGCCGTTATTAAGCCTCGGAGGTAGCGATTCCTTTCCACCGGCCGATCCTGTCTGGGGCCGCTTTGAGTTGGCAACCTGAGGGCAATGAGTTATCCTCGGCGGCGTATCGACCTTATTTTAGATTGTATCGAGGATGCGGTGGAATCGTGAGTTTTTCCTGTTCCACTCTGCCCAAAGCGCCATGTCGCGGGCGCGTAGATTGGCGCTTCATATCCGGCTGCAATCTTCATCTCCACCGCATTACTGGACGTTCCGTAATAAATAAGGAGGCTAAATGTCAAAATCGCGCAGGACATTCCTGACACATTCGTCGCTGGCTCTGCTGGGAGCGGCTGCGGGATGTAGCAGCAGCCCGCAAAAAAAAGACGAACCGCCCGCTGGGATGCCGCCCGCATTTGGCACTTCGGCGCCAGTAGGGCCTGAAGTCTCACCCGCGACTTTTGCCGAAGCCGAAAAGCTTGTTCAGATCGATTTAACGACTTCGGAGCGTGACCTGTCCGCTCGTAGCTGGCGGGCAAATATGGCCGCAGTGTATGAGCGGCGTACTGGTCCTCGCAAAGTTGCGTTGGATCCGGCGATTGCCCCATGGTCGCACTGGGATCCGGTACTGCCCGGCGAGAAGCGCGGCCCTGAACGCGACAGATTTATCCTTAATGCAACCGATCCTGGCCCCTTGCCGGCAAAGGATGACGAAATCGCCTTCGCGTCGCTGACTCGTCTTTCCCGCTGGATCGAACAGCGAAAGCTTTCCTCCGAACGGCTCACCCGAATCTATCTCGACCGGCTCGCCAAATTCGATCCCACATTGCGTTGCGTCATTACCCTCACGAGTGATCTTGCGCTCACGCAAGCCAGGAAAGCCGACGCGGAAATTGCGGCAGGGAAGTACCGCGGTCCGCTCCACGGAATCCCTTGGGGCACGAAGGACCTCTTGGATACCGCCGGAATTCCCACCACATACGGAGCCGAGCCCTTCCGGAAACGCATTCCCGAAAAAGACGCGGCCGTTGTGAAACGTCTTCACGAGGCAGGCGCAGTACTCGTTGCGAAGCTCAGTTTGGGCGCTCTGGCCCTCAACGATATCTGGTTCGGCGGCCAGACAATGAACCCGTGGCTGATCGAGGAAGGCTCGTCAGGATCAAGCGCGGGCCCTGGCTCTGCCACGGCGGCGGGCCTTGTAGGTTTCGCGATCGGCAGCGAGACCGAAGGCAGCATCGTAAGCCCTTCCATGCGCTGCGGAATTACGGGATTGCGCCCCACCTACGGTCGCGTGCCGCGCACGGGAGCCATGACGCTTTGTTGGTCGCTGGACAAGCTTGGCCCGATGACCCGAAGCGTCGCCGACGCCATGTTGGTTCTGCGCGCGATCTCCGGGCCCGACGCGGGCGATTTGTCGAGCGTGCCCAGCAAGCTTGATTTCGACGCAGGCGCGAGCGTGCAAGGACTGCGCGTAGGCTATTTCCCTGCATGGATGAAAGAAAGTCCCGCTACCGAGGTGGACCGAAATGCCTTGGACGCGGTCCGAAAGGCAGGCATGATTCCGGTTGAAGTATCCATTCCCGACTGGCCGTATGACTCTCTGAACCTACTCTTATTTGCTGAGGCGGCCGCTGCCTTTGAAGATCTCACGCTGAGTCACGGTCTGGACCAGCTTAAAATGCAAGTGCACGACGCGTGGCCCAACATTTTCCGCCAATCCCGATTTCTTTCGGCTGTGGACTTCGTTCAGACCGACCGGTTCCGCCGCAGCGTCGCTATGGAGATGGCTCGCGTATTCTCCAGTGTTGACCTGCTTCTAGTGCCCTCACTCCGTGACGAAATGCTCACGATCGCCAATTTCACCGGGCATCCATCGCTGACGTTGCGCGCGGGCTTCGTCGAGGTATCCACGGCCCGAAGCGACTGGGCGCCAGATCCCAATAAACCGCCTCCGACGTTTAACCCCCCGCGCCGCGTGCCGCACGGCATCACATTGATTGGCCGTCTTTTCGACGAGGGAACTTTGGGCCGCGCCGGCCTCGCGCTGGAGCATATCTTTAACGTGGCAGGCGAACGCCCGGCTGGATTTTGAATCACCGGTCACCCAGACTTCTATTACCTTTAGGGTTTATCTGAATTCCGAAGGGCAGGCGGACCATTCCGTTTGACGCTACCAATCAGCCCGCATGTCGCGGCGGGCGCATTCACTGCCTGCATTGGACCCGGCGCATAGACAATTCTTGCGGCCTGGAACGACGGCGTGCAAGGAACGTTTCGCTTCGGCGGCATTATTGTCGATCTAGATACGGCCGTCGTCGCAGTAGCACACGAGCGCGTCCCAGCGTGGCAGCGTGTAATGCGCAGCCATCGCCGTGTGGGATTTTATCGATAGTTTTTCCAGTTTCTCTCCCAGCCGTTGCCTCGGTAAGTCCACCAACGGTCTTGCCCGAGCGTTGCGGAACTCGCACCGTTGGCACACCGTCTAGCAGCGAATTGTTTTTCAAGGGCATGTAGCGCGTCGATATGTTCCATGCATTGACCGCGTGCCGTTGCACTATTCGCTCAAGCGATTTGCCCGTCTCCAATGTTCCTCGATGACTCCGCGTTTCCCAGTCCCCACCCACCACCACCGTCGCTACTTTCTTAACGCCCACTCGCTCCGGCGTGTCCACTAAGACCCCCAAGTGGACACTTCCTAATGTACCTACCAAGGACCAAATTCCTCACGCACCATACCTCGTCCAGACTTCCCTAACCGCATGTTTATGTCAGTTACGCTGATATAAACAATGGAACAAAATACCGTCAGTTTTATAAAAAAACAGCAGTCCGAGCCAGTCACTTCAATCATAACGTCCCTTCTCATCCTCAACTGGAACCAATCATAAGCTATAACAAGTGAGGCGGACATAGGGGATATTTGGGGGTGGGATAAGGGGAGTTGGTGGGATGTTAGTGTTGCATGTGGGTGTTTTATTACGTAGTGGTATATATAGCTGTATGGTTAAGTAGCGGGTGATTGAAGTATTTGTTTTGGGTGGGCTTTTCTGCTTTTGTTTTTTTATTTGGTTGATGTTGAGGTGGTTTTCTCGGATGGATTGGATATTGCTGGTTTTATGGTTTGGTTTTTGCCGGGCTACAGCTTATTTCCGAGGTGCGGGAATGTTTCGGGTGCGGAGATTGTCTGGGGTGCGGGGATTTGGAATTGGAGGCGTGCTTGCCGGGCCAACTTTCGCGGGGAGCGCGTGGGAGGGGGCGGTCGAGCGGCGGGGAATTGGGTGGTGCGGCGCGCGAAGGGAAAGTCAAGGTCCACCGAGCACAGGCCGGCTTTCAGCGTCAAGAGAGCGCGGGCTGGCATTCGGCGTCGAGAGAACACGGGCTGGGCTTCGGCGGCAAGAGAGCGCGAGCTGGCATGCAGGGATGTTCGGGGCAAAAACGGGTGCTGGCGAGATGGGAAATTTTAATGGGGGCGTGCAGGCTGCGCATGGCCGGGGTTTCGGGCGACGGGGCTGAATCACTTTTGGTTTTTGGTGATTTGCTTTATGCGGTCCTTTTTACTTTTTGTGGTTGCAGGCGCTTTGGAGGAGTGGAGAAGCGCGGGGGAGCGGTGGGGGCTTTGGTGGAAGCGGTTGACGGGGAGAATGTTTTGGCGGGGCGGGTTGCGGGGCGGGGAGTCGGGTTCGCGTTCGGATTCAGGTTCGCGTTCGGATTGGAGAAGAGGGCGGCGGGCTGATGGGAGACGGGATGGACGAGTTCGGACGATGCGCCGGGGACGGGTCGGATCATGTGGGGGTTGTCGAGGATCCAACGGGCCAGCAGGGCGTGGGACGTCTCAATAATCCATTGATCCATCAGTGTGCCGATTTCGTTCCGGAGATTGGCGGCCTGGTTCAAGCGCGTCAGCTCGAAATTTTGCAGGGACGAGCGGGAAGCGGCTTGCAGGTAATCGAGTGGCGGAGTGATTCGCTCTATGGGCATTGTGAGCTCCAATTCTTGAAATGGGCCGATGGGGCGGCCCTCCGACAGACCGTCGGATCCTCGACAACCCCCGCAGCGAAGAATACAGGATGTCACGAATCGTGTCTAGAGGCAGCTGTGGGAAAGTTGTGAATAAGACGTTTTGTTGGAGTAATTAAAGTGTGGCGTATTAAGCCGGATCCTATTTACTGATGAAGTACCCTGCTGCTCGAAGTTTTTCGTCGGGCCGAAAATGTTCGCGTGGGGCTATTAAAAGACTGGTAAGTCTGTGAGCGTTTTAGAGGGATTTTTAGAGACGTCCGATAATAATAGTTATTTTCTTGGAGGTGTGATTTGGAGAGCGGTTTCCTGGGCCCTGCGGGGATTATCGGACATAGCTATCGGTGGCTGGCGCGTGGGCTTGATTTGCGAGAATACCTTGTGAATGGTGTGGTGAAAATGTTTTTGGGGGTGGAGTTGATGTTGAGGTGGGTGGCATGGTGAACATAAGTAATGTTTTTCAATGGGGCCTGTTGTTGAGGGTGGAGCGGTGGCGTACGCGTGAGAACATTATCGGACATAGTAGCGAGGTGGTAACAAATGCGAAATCGCCAGTGTTTTCGCGTGCGCGCTGAGGTTTTCGCCAGTGCGCATGGCCGGCCATACGGCATGCCCGGATGGAGCTTTGGCGCGCGCGCGAAAGGGCTGGAGGCAGGAATTCGGTGACTAGTGACTGGTGATTCGTGGATCGTGAGCTGGGATTTGTGGGAGAGATGGGTGCCGCATTGTTGGCGATTTTTTTTTTGCGAAGGGTGGGCTGGCGGCAAGAGTTCAGATTTGAAATTTGAAATTTGAGATTTTCGATTTGAAATTTGAGATTGGAGATTTTAGAGATTACTAGGGCGGGAGATGGGAGGGGCGATGAGCGTTAACGGTGCGGGGCAGCGGGGAGTGAGTCGCGCGCGTGGCGGGACGGATCGCGCGGGCGTTGCGTCTGGTGGCGGGCGCGTTGTGGATGTGGCGCGGGTGCCGGATGTGGTGCGGGCGTGCGCTGCGCCTGGGCGCGGGGAGTATGACGCGCGGCGGTTGCGTTCGCAGCGGGACGTGATTCGGGACGTGATGATTTCGGCGGGGGAGTGTGCGACGTGGCTGACGCTGGGAGAGCTGCGGGCGCTGACGGGTTATGGGGAGGCGTCGATTTCGGCGCAGTTGCGGCATTTGCGAAAAATGGAGAATGGCGGATACGCGGTGGTGAAGCGTCATCGCGAGGGAGTGGTGCGGCGGAGGGCGGCGGTGGATGGGCGCGGGGAATGCGTTTGGGAATATTTTTTGGGGCATCGCGGAGGGCAGGAGGCATGAGGCAGAGAGTAGGGGAATGTACTTTCTGGGAACGCCTATCTCCTGATTGGCGCGTTTTCCTCAAAAGAGAAACGCCAATCGGGAGATTGGCGTTCCCAGGGTGGGCACGTTGGGAGCGCGGGGCGCGCAAAGTCAAAGGAACACAGGCGGAACAGGTTGCGGAAAAAGTTTTTAATTCTGTCATTCCGAGTGAAGCGAGGAATCTCTCTTCGCTCTACACCACAAAAAAGAAAGAGAGATTCCTCGCTTCGCTCGGTTCACCGAGAACGTTCTCGGTGAACGGAATGGCAGGAGGTAGGTCTGGGGGACTTTTTCCGCAACCTGTAAAGCCTGTGCGGCAACTCGATTCCGAAAGAGCCAGCGGCTAAAGCCGCATTGATTTCGCGGACTTTACGGCACGGCTGAAGCCGTGCCCTACAAAGATTTGGCAGTTGCCACACAGGGTTCAGCCTGTGTGGGTTTGGTTGCGGAGCGCGGGGCGGCCGGGTGAGGGGTGCGAGGGGTGCTGTAGCCCGCCTCTTCAGAGGCGGGGATTGGTCGATGGGGCGCGGAAAAGCCTCGGGTCTGAAGACCCGAGCTACAGCAAAATTGCGGGGCGAGGGAATTGTTACAGGAGCGAGAAATTTTCATGGAAATTAATTTTATTTAGGGAGGGACGTATGCCGAAGCGCGTGATTGATTTCGATGCGATGTGGGGATCGGACAAGCTGGCTTCGTGCGCGGCGTGGGCGCAGGCGGAGTATGCGTGGCTGTACGGGTTGGCGGACGCTTCGGGATGTTTTGAGCTGACGAATTTGCGGGTGATATGGGGGCGAGTGGCGGCGGTCCGCGCGAATTTGACGATCGAGCGGCTCGAGCAGGTGTTTGTGGAATTTCAGGACAAGGGATTGCTGTTCGTGTGGGAGCACGAAGGGAAACGCTACGGGCACTGGACGGGGAGCGACGTGCCGGGCCGGTTGCCGGCGCCTTCGTGGCGGGCGCGGCTGGAGAAATTCGCGCCGCCGGTGCCGAAGCGGGCGCTCGGGGAATACATGGCGCGGTTTGCGCGCGGGCGGGCGTCGATGGGCGGCGGAGGATTTTCGGGGGCGGGGGCGGGGGTGGGCGCGGCGCAGGAGATGGGCGTCGCGGAAGGAGATTTGAGATCTGAGATTTCAGATTTGAGAGACGAGCGGCCTGGGGAGGCCGTGGCGCGGGACTGCGGCGACGTGGAGCGCGCGGATTTGCGCGATGCGGCTGGCGTGCGAGGCGGCGGTGCGTGCGGAGGAGAAGGTGATTTCAGATCTGAACCTTCAAATTTGAGAGAGGCAGGAGAGGTGCCTGGCGGCAGGGTGGGGATGCGGGAGTTGAGCGGGATCAAGGCTGGGGTTGAGGAGGCTCAAGCAGAGGATTGGAATTTGAATTTGAATGGGAATGGGGAGAAGGGTTGGGGTGCGGCGGGCGGGGCGTTGGGCGCTGTGAGCCGTGGCTCGCTCGATGCGCGTACGGGGGAGGATTTGGAGAAAGAGAAAAACTCTCTTTTTGATTTAAGAGCGAAAGACAATGCCACGACCAATGCAAATTCCCAATTGCATTTCAATTCCAAGGCAAATGCAAATTCCAGTGCAAATGCGCTGACAAGTTCGACGGCAAACGCAAATTCCGCTGCCAGGGCAAATGCGAATTTCAACACCAAGACAACTTCCAATTCCAATGCCAATGCGCTGACAAGTTCCAGTGCGAGTGCGGGAGTTTCGGAAAATTGGAAAGGGGCGGAAACGTTTGCGGGTCCTCCGGGGGGGATTCGCGCGGGGGAAAGTTTGCGGGATGGCGGGGGGGCGGTGGCTAAAAGAACACAGACTGAAGCCTGTACTACTCGGAGCGCGGGTGCTGCGCAAGGCGCGTCCGATGCGGGAGGTGGCCGGGGGCGATTTGTGACGGGGCGGGAGCTGGTGGTGGCGCGGGAATTGAGAGTGGGGGCGGGGCCGGTGTGCGGCGCATCGCGCGTGCGTCCGGAGGTGCTGGAGCGGGAGCGGCGGCGGGAATTGGCGCGGGCGGCGGCTGGCGGATCGTAGGGGCAGGAGGCAAGGAGGCAGGAGGCAAGGAGGCAAGGCCCACCCTTCGCAAAAACAGCGAAGGATGGGGCACCCGGCGGGACGGTTTTCACGACGCACGAATCACGAGACACGCGACGAATCACCATTCACTCGTCACCAGTCACCAGTCACGAAGTACTCGGAACGCGGGAGTTTACGTCAGAGAGTGTGGAGGAGGGACCATGCTGGCTACGTTTGCTTTTGATGTTTGTCATGATGTGTATGTGGCGGCGCGCGAGGCGATTGACACGCGGGTGGCGACGATCAATCTGGACGCGAGCGGAAAATATCAGTGGCGGCCGGACCGGATGCCGCGGCTGGCGGAGTACGTTTGCGATTTTGCGCGGGCGGGGGAACGTGCGCTGGAGGGGAGAGCGGGCGGGCGGCGCGGGAATTTGAGATTTGAAATTTCAGATTTGAGATTGGAGAGCGCGGAATTGAGGGATGAGAACGCGGATTCGCGGCGGGGCGTGGTTGTGCGCGCGGAAGGCAAAAGAACAGTGGCTGAACAGGCTGCGGAAAACGTCGGTTCGGAGCGGGTTTTAGAAGCACAGGCTTCAGCCTGTGAGGGTTTGAATTATGCGTGTGGGGGGCGGAAAGTCAAAAGAGCACAGGCTGAAGCCTGTGCTACTGGGTCGGCCAGCCGGATGGCGATGTTTCGCGTGTTCTATTTGGGTGGGGCGGAGTATGTGGCGGCGCGGCGGCATTTAGGGATTGGGGAAATTACCTGGGCGGATTGGGCGGAGGAAATTCGGCGCGTGGTGGGGCGGGAGCTGGTGCGGTCGCGCGTGTTTCCGCCGTCGAAATATTTTCGGGAGATGGCGGTGCGGGAGTCGTGAGGGCGGTGACTGGTGACTGGTGACTAGTGACTGGTGATTCGTGAATCGTGATTTGTGTTTCGTGAATCGCGAACCGGGTGTGCCGAACAGGTTTTCACCAGTCACTAGTCACCAGTCACCGATCACTAGTCACCGATCACCCATCTCTCTTCATTTTTCCTGTAGCGTGGCGATGTAGTCGGTTAGGCGCTTGATGCGCTTCATCACCGCCGGCTGTCTGTAGTTGTCGATGTACTCGAAGATGGGGCCCCAGGTGGGCATGTCGGAGGAGCCGTGGGCGGCCAGGCCTGGGCCGAATCTCAGGATGGTGGTGACGTAGTCGTAGGGGAAATCGCCGCCGTGGCGTTGGGCGAGGGTGGTGAGATCGGCGGCGGGAATTTTTAGGGCGTTGCGGGCGGGGCCGTGTCCCTTGGCCTCCAGGCCGTGGCAGGCGGCGCAGTATTCCTTGAACATTTGCTTGCCCGAGGGGATGAAGTCGGGCGGGAACTTGGATTGTTGGGGCGGGGCGGGCGCGGGTGCGGCGATCACGGGGGCGGCGGATAACGCGGCGAGCAGCGCGGTCAGGATTAGGGTTGCGGTGAAGTGCGAATTCTGGCGCATGGCGGTTCCTCCTGGTGAGTTGGTGGCACAGGCTTTAGCCTGTGTGGGTTTCGGTTGCGTCGAGCAGCGTTAGATTCAAAAGCAAAGTCAAAAGAACACAGGCTGAAGCCTGTGCTACTGGATTTTGCGTTATTTATAAAAAATGCTTGACACATAAACTTCTCTTATGGTATATTCCCGCTTGCAGGGTTGTACTCTTCCGGTGTTTCCTTTCAGGTCTTTCGTTTTCCTTTTTCCATTCTCTCTTCACGGCTCATTTCAGCGTTTCGTTTCGTTTGGCGTGTTGGTGGCACAGGCACTCTTGCCTGCGCGGGTTTGAATTTTGTGCCGCGACAGACCCACCCTTCACTCTCGTTCAGGACAAGCCCTTCACAAAACCGGCGAAGGATGGGGCAGCCACTTCAAAAGCTACGTCAAGAACAAAGTCAAAAGCAAATTCAAAAGCTAAAGTCAAAAGAACACAGGCTGAAGCCTGTGCTACTGGGGGGCTTCATGCCTGCTTATAGCAATACTTTCCCGCCGCTTTCGTTGTTTCCGGGCGACGTGGGATTCAGTTTCAACGTCGAGGCGTTTCCGTCTGCCGGAACGGCGGGGTCGCAATTTGCGATCCCCGAGCCGGCCGGGATTGCCGATCAAGGGCACGCCGTGCGGTGGCAAACGATTTTCGGCACGGCGCCGACGGCCGTCAGCATCGTGCTGCAAGGGTCCACGGCCGATGTGGACGCCGAGTACTCGACGATCGATACGTCGACGGCCACTACGGGCGAAGCTCGTACCGTCACCGGGGTGCGCGCGCGATTTCTGCGCGTCAAGGTCGTCTCGTCCACGGGCGGCGCGGGGCTTACGGCGAAGATGCTGCCGTAGGAGCGTGATTCGTGAATCGTGATTTGTGATTCGTGAAAGAACCATGAATCGTGATTTATGGTTTGTAGCCGGTGGCACGGGTTTCGCGGACGGTCCCACCCTTCACACTCGTTCAGGACAAGCCCTTCGCAAAAACCGTGAAGGATGGGGCACCCACGGAAAGCCCAAAACACAAATCACGAGTCACGTCTCTTCCACGAATTACGAATCACAAATCACGAATCACGAATCACGTCTTCTCATCCCTTTCTCCCGCGATAGCCTCTGGGCGGGTGCTGGCGGACTTCGTGTTTCTTGTGAAAAAACTCAGTGCCGGGCTGGCCCAGTTTTTTGCCGCGGCGGTGTTCGAGCTGGCCGATCTGGCTCATTTGCAGTGTGGTGGGAGATTTGCTCTTCATGTTGTTCACCTCCATGAGAAAACTTAGCGCGCGGGATGATGCGCGTCAGTGATGCGGGTCACGCCGCGCCGTGCGGGCGGGTTTCTGTAGCGCCGGCGTCTCGCCGGCAATTCGTCGTATCCCGCGCATCTGAAAACTGCCGGCGAGACGCCGGCGCTACTTTGGGGCGCGATGGCGCTCATTGATTGGCCCTGCGCGATTGTAGGGGCACGGCATGCCGTGCCCCTACGGCCACGACACAAGCAATGCTAAGTCAAAAGGACACAGGCTGAAGCCTATGCTACCAAAGCCCGAAAAGACTACGGACGATTTGCGAATCACCAGTCACCCTTCGCAGGAGCTCAGGGCAAGCCAGTCACTAGTCACCAGTCACTTTGCGTGATTTACTGTCGCGCCGGGATTTCCTTATGGCTTCCAATCCTAATTACATCAAGAAACAAATTGCGGTGGACACCGTGTCGTGGACGGCGGTGATTGCGCCGGCGGACTGCATGGGCGTGTCGATCAAGAATTCGGCGTTTGTGGATTTGCGGATCCGCACGGATTCGGGCGACGCGACGACGCAGGACACGATTCCGGCGGGGAGCGTCGAAACGATTTCGGCGCCGCGGCATGCGGGCGGCGTGCAGGATGGCGGCGCGGGGACGCGTTTCTATACGGGCGATACGCTGGCGTATTTGCAGGCGGCCAGCGGGACGGGTCCGGCTCTGGTGACGTTTGTGCGGTGAGAGGGAATCGTGATTTGTGATTCGTGAAGAACGAATCGTTCCGTCCATTGTTCGGGTGTCTTACAAATCACGAAACACACTTCTTACAGAAATTACGACGCGCGTCTCTTCCACGAATTACGAATCACAAATCACGAATCACATTTCTTTCCGCGAGACACCATGCGAATCAAGATCATTGGCGAGAACGACTGCGCGCGCGCGACGCGGCATTTGCTGCGGATGGCGGGCTTCGCGGTCACGGAATTTCTGCCGGCGGAGGTCGTGTTGCAAGGGCCTCATGCCGGGTACGCGATCACCATCGAGCTCTCCCCGGCCGCACCTATCCCTGATCCCACGAAACGGCCGGACCTGCCCACGCACGATGCGGTTGCCTCAGCCCAGGAGGAAGCGTTGCGAGAAATTTTTCCGGAAGATTCTTGCGAGATTTCGCAGGAAAATTCCGCGGAAAATTCTTGCGGCGCTTCCTCTCCCTCCTCAGGCGTGACGGGCGCGGAGGATGGAATTGCTGCTGTAGCCCGCCTCTTCAGAGGCGGGGAATTGGTCGATGGGGCGCGGAAAGGCCTCGGGTCTGAAGACCCGAGCTACAGCAATCTTTCGAGACGCGGAAATGTTTCGGCGGACGAATATTGTTCCGAGCGCGGCAATTTTTCGACGGACGGAAATATGGGTTTGCCTGGGAACACGAAGCAGGAGGCAGGGAGCACGAATCACGAATTACGAAGCACGAGTCACGAATTACGGGTTGCCGAGGCGGCGATTCGCTTGGACTCGGTGGAGTGTGCGCTCGAGGGGCTTGTGCTGCGGCATGTGTCGCAGCTCGCGGCGGGGCCGGTGGTGGTGGATCGTCCTGGCGGGCGGGTGCATTCGGACCGGGAGCTGCGGATTGTTTTGCCGGTGACGGGCGATGCGTCGGCGGACGAGGCGGCGGCCGTAGCGGTCGAGTTTGGAGTGCTGCGCGGGCTGCTGGATTTGACGGCGCCGCACTCAGTCTACGCAAAAACGACGAAGGATGGGGGACGCGGATTTTGGGCTTCGATCACGGCCCCACCCTTTGCAAAGAGCGCAAAGGATGGGGCACCCAGGGCGTCGGATGGGGGCGGACTGGCGGGAGTGCTGCGCGATGCGCCGCCGGCGGGGGGATGGAGTGCGGCGGCTGCGGCGGCGCGGAACGGTTTCATACGGCGATTTTTTCGGTGTCTGGCGGGCGAGGAAATCGGCGGTCCGGGCGGGAATTGGAAAAGGGATGCGTGGCGCGGGCGGTGGTGGGGGATTGTGATTTTTATTTTTTTGGGAGTGGGAGCGGTGCGCGGGAGGATTGCGGCCGCGCCGGGGACGGAACACGAGGGACGAGGCTGGAGGCAGGAGGCAGGGAGTGAGAATCGCGAATTGCGCGTCTCGACGGATCCATCCTTCACTCTCGTTCAGGACAAGCCCTTTGCAAGACCGGCGAAGGATGGGGCACCCGGGATCGAGGCACGAGGCAGGAGGCTGGAGGCCGGGAGTGTTGCTGTAGCCCGCCTCTTCAGAGGCGGGGAATTTCGTGGAAAGTCGCGGGGCGTGCATGGTGCTGCGCGGGACGTGGTCGGAGGGGCGCGGAAAAGCCTCGGGGCTGAAGACCCGATGTACAGCAATTCCGCGATGCGCGGCAATTTATACGGGCGCGGAAGTTTTCCGAGGGCGGCGCGCGGATTGAAGCCTGTGCTACTGGCTTGCCCGCGGGCGGTGAATTGTGTGCGCGCGGCGATCGTAGGGGCACGGCATGCCGTGCCCCTACTGGTGGCGCAGGGGCAGGGGGCGGATGGGGCTGGGTTTCGGATTACGGATGGGGTGAATTATTTTGCGGTGGACCCTTGCATGAGCGGGGGAAAGATTTTTGCGAGCGTGAATCAGACGGGGAATACGCAGATTGTGGCGGGGACCACGGGAAAGAAAATCTACGTGTGCTCGATTCATGTGGTGGTGGCAGCGGCGACTGACGTTGCGGTGGTCGAGGGAACGGGCGCGGTGTGCGCGACGGGGACGGCGGGAGTGAGCGGGTTTGGCGGAGCGACGGCGGCGACGGGATGGAATTTTGCGGCGAATGGCGGGATTGCGCTGGGGAGCGGGGAGTCGTCGGTGGGCGCGGAGTCGTCGAGCGGGGATAATTTGTGCGTGCTCAGTTCGGGCGCGGGGCAGGTTTCGGGCGGGATTGGGTATGTGGTGCAGTGAGGAAGGGAGTAGGTGGCAGGGGGTAGGTGGTAGGGTTGGGCGCGGGATTTTGGAGTTTATGCGGGGCGCGATGGTAGGGACACGGCATGCCGTGCCCCTACGGTTTGCGGCGGCGGCGGTGGCGGCGCTGCTGGTGGCTTTGCCTGTTTCGGCTACTACGTATTATGTGGCAGCTGCGGGGAGTGACTCGAATGCCGGGACTTCTAGCGGCACGGCGTGGCAGAGCGTGGCGAAAGTCAATGGGGCTACGTTTTCTGCTGGCGACTCGGTGCTGTTTAATCGCGGGGATGCGTGGTATGGGACGGCGCTGGTGGCGCCGTCTGGCGGATCGAGCGGGGCGCCGATCACGTTTGGTGCTTATGGGAGCGGGGCGAATCCGATCCTCAAGGGTTCGCTGGTGGAGGCGACTGGCGGATTTGCGCTGGCGCCGAATTTGACGGCCACGATTTTTTCGCTCACGGATTCGGGGACTTCGGCGACGGACAGCGGGACGCGAAACTGGCGGTTGCAGATCGGGCATGTGCAGATCGCGAACAGCGTGATTTCCGTGGCCGTGACCGTGAAGGCTTCGGCGACGGCGGCATTGAACATTACGGGCGCGGCGATTGGCCCGGTGGCGACCGCGCCGAACACCAGCGCGATGACGCGGATCACCTGGGGCGGCGGAAATAATGGGACGACCGTGGCGGCCGGGACGAGCGCGACGTCCGACACGATTACCTACAGCTTGAACAACAGCGTCGATCAGATCGTGTCGATTTACACGACGGCGCGAAACGTCGAATATTTTCTGACCAACAACACCACGCTGTGGTCGAACTCGACGGCGACCGACGAGTCGCAGGCGTCGAACGTGACGGGCGACGGATTCGCGACGGGCGGGAACAGCGTGGTCGGGTCGATCAGCGGGACGATTCAGACGGCGTACACGTATCGCGGAGCGCTCGGAACGGCGCCGGTGGCGGTGTGGGAGAACGGGGCGCTGCTGCGGAGCAAGAGTTCGCAGAGCGCGGTCGAGTCGGTGGCGGGATCGTGGTGGTGGGACGGGACGTATTTATATTTGCACGCCTCGGACGGGTCGAACGTGGCGGCCAACGGGAAAACGTACACGTACGTGACGGCCGCCAGCCCGTCGTATACGGCGTGGGACAACGGAAAATCGTGGCTGATCTTCGATTCGCTGGACCAGGCGGAGACCTACAACACTTCGACCACGACGCTGGGCGGGTTGTACCTTACGGGCGGAAACAGCATCGTGCGGAATCTATCGGCTCACGATATGTATCGCCATCCGCTGACGATCTACATTGGCGCGGCGAACAACACGGTGACGAACGTGACGGCCTACCACTCGTACGGGACGTCTCCGCTGGCGATTTACGGGCCGGGGACGACCGGCAACGTGGTGAAAAACTCCACGTTTTATAACGATACTTCGCTCGCGTCGGCCTACACGGGGAACGCGGTGTGGGCCGTGGTCGTGGCGCATGGCGGATCGACGGGGAACACGATTGACAGTTGCGTGATCGAGAGCACGGCGGCGAGCGCGGCGGGCTATGGAATTTTAGTGGGCGATTCGGGGACGACGGTGACGGCGTCACACAATTTAATTTACGGGACGTTTGCGTATGGCGTGAATGTGGGCTCGGGCGGCGGCGACGGGCTGGGCACGGGCGCGTCCATCGCGCTGTGGGACAACCTGGTGGACATTTCGGCGGCGTCGAATGTGGGGATCCTGCTGACGGGGAGCGCCGGGAGCATGGTGTACGGCAACACGGTTTATGAGCCGGGGAACACGAATGCGGCGATCAGCCAGGCTGGGTCGTCCACTGGCACTCTCGTGAAGAACAATATTTTTTATACGGGGGCGTACGCTTCCGTGGACGCGACTTCCGAGACGGGCACGGCGTACGACTACAACGATTATTTTTCGGCGTCAGGGACACCGTTCAGCTGGGGCGGCACGGCGTACACGTTTTCCGGGTGGCAGACGGCGAGCGCGCAGGACGCGCATTCGCTGAACGCCGATCCCGCGCTGTCGAGCGCGGCGGCGCTGAGCGCGGGCGGGAATTATGCGCTGCTGGCCGTTTCGCCGGCGATTGACGCGGGCGCGAATCTGGGCAGCGCGTATCAGATGGGCCTCGCGGCGGGAGATGCTTGGCCGGGCGGCGTGGCGCTCGTAAATCAAAATTTGGCGGGAAGCGGCTGGGAGATTGGCGCGGTGGTGTATCAGTCGGGCGGCGGGACGCGGCTGTTGCGCGGGTGCTGCGATTAAGGGCAGGGGGTAGGTGGTAGGGAGTTGGGGGTAAGGGTTTCCTGACAACCTGCGACTTGTTACCTCTTCGTTCCCGGACCCACCCTTCGCAAAATGCGCGAAGGATGGGGCACCCACTGCGGGAATCGATTTTTTCCCCTGGGAACGCCAATCTCCAGATTGGCGTTCCCAGGCGGCGCTGATTTTGCGATGTGCGGCGGAAAGGCCCCGCCTCTGAAGAGGCGGGCTACAGTGATTCGTTTCGAGATTTGGTGATTATTTTCTTTAGAGGAGGAATTTTATGGGGATGAAGGGGATTGGGATTTATGTGCAGATTGGCGGGGCGGGGGCGTTTGTGGTGGGAGCGATTCTGAGCTTGCATCATTACGCGATTGGGATTTGTTTTGTGGCGGGGGCCGCGGCGTATTTTGCGGGCAAGAAGATGCGCGGGGTTTAGGGAGGTTCGGGAACCACGGATGCACGCGGATTTACACGGATAAAAGCGATTCGGAATGTAAGAGCGAATCGGAGTAAGAACACAGGAATGGGTTGAGGAAGTTGGCGGAATGGCGTTTTCTTTGTTGTAGCCCGGGTCTTCAGACCCGGGGATTTTTCGATGGCCGGCTAATTTTGCGATGGAGCGGCGGAAGGCCCCGCCTCTGAAGAGGCGGGCTACAGCAATTTGATCTGGGGATTGGGGCCTGGGGATTTGCGGTTGGGCGTGGGCGCTGCGTCCGTGTAGGGGCACGGCATGCCGTGCCCCTACACGGACGCGGTACCAGCGATTGGCGCCGGCTTTATGGTTTTTATCCGTGTGAATCCGAGTGCATCCGTGGTTTCAATTTTGTATGGCTCGCAAAGTGGACAAGAGCGCGACTAAGAAGCGTGCGTGGACGTTTACCGAGTTCGCGAAGCGCGTGGGGTATGCGCCGTTTGCGCGGCAGAGGGAGTTTCACGACTCGCGCGCGAAGTACCGTTTGTTTGGTGGGGCGGCCGGGCCGGGGAAGACGAAGGCGCTGCTGTACGAGGCGATTTACCAGGCGCATTTGCATCCGGGAGTCGATACGCTGCTGATGCGGCGAACGTTTCCGGAGCTGGAAGCTTCGCTGATCACGTATTTTCGTAGAGACGTGCCGCGCGAATTTTACGAGAAGTATAACGAGACGAAGCATGTAGTGACGTGGCTGAACGGATCGACGACGCGATTTGCGTATTGCGATTCGGAGAGCGACGTGTACCGGTATCAAGGCTCGGAATATCTTTTCATTGGCGTCGATGAGCTGACGCATTTCACGTTGAAGCAGTGGCAATTTTTGACCAGCCGGAATCGCTGCCGCATCAAGGGTTCAAAGCCGTGCATGGCCGGGGCGACGAATCCTGGGAACATAGGGCACGCGTGGGTGAAGGCGCTGTGGGTGGATCGCGCGCCGGCGCCGGGGATGGATCGTCCCGACCAGTACGACGCGGACGATTACGAATTTATTCACGCAACGATCCGCGACAATCCGCTGTTCAAGGACGACGACGCGTACAAGAAAACGCTGGGGCAATTGCCCGAGGCGCTGCGGCGCGCGTTTTTGGATGGCGAGTGGGACGTGTACGCGGGGCAGTACTTCGATATTTTCGCGCCGTCGCGGCACACGGTGCGGGCCGAGCAGGTGCAGCTGGATCCGTGGACGCCGCGGTGGATTTCGATTGACTGGGGATTCGAGCATCCCAGCGCGGTGTACTGGCACGCGACGCGCGCGGACGGCGTGGTGGTGACGTACCGCGAATTTGTGCAGAACCGTTTGTCGCCGAGGATGCTCGCGGCGGCGATTGCCGAGCGCAGCGTGGATCGTCTGGGGCGCACGGAGCGCATACGCGACGTATTTCTTTCGCCGGACGCGTTCGCGCAGCGCACGGCGGATGCGTCGATCGCCGAGCAGCTCGGAGATGGGCTGGCCGCGGCGGGCTTGCCGCGCGCGACGCCGGCGGACAACGATCGCGTGGGCGGGTGGATGCTGATGTACCAGGCGCTGGAGGCGGATCACTGGCTGATCGCGGATCATTGTGTGCGACTCATTGAGAATTTGCCGACGCTCGTGCGCGATCCGGCGAATGTCGAGGACGCGCTGAAGTGTGACGGAGACGATCCGGCGGACGCGGCGCGCTACGGGCTGAAGTCGGCGCCGGATCCGGGGCGCGCGCCGGCCGAAGTGGTGGCGGCAGGGCGCGTGACGGCCGTCGATCCGACGTCGCGCGCGATCTGGATGCGGAAATTCGCGGGGGAAGAGGAGCGGCGCGTCGCGCCGGTGGTGCCGCGCAGGTGGCGACCGCGCGGGTGGTGATGCTTTCGATGAGTTCTCCCTTGCATATGATTACCTTCATTGAAATCGTCAGACAGGCTGTCTCGGAATTGTGGCCATGTTATACTTCAGATGTGAATATTGTTAATTTTCCGCCCCAATTTCAGCAAATTGGCGCAAGCGGTACATGTCCTCATTGCAAGGCTGTTTCTCTGTTTGTGCCGGTTGGCGGCGCATGCAGCATTGCCATGGGGACCACCCATGATATTTGTAACGCGGTCCAGTGCCAGGCATGTAAGAAATTCGCTCTTGTCGTTGGTCGGCGGATGTCAACTTCTGGAGACCACAACTATGGATTGGTGGACTTTTATCCGGCCGGAAGCCCTAACGATGCAGTGGATTCAAATGTTCCCTCTGGTATTGCCGAGGACCTTCGAGAAGCACTGCGGTGCAGGTGGGTAAAGGCTTATAGGGCTGCGGTCGTGATGTGTCGTCGAGCAATACAGTCTGCATGCGTTGATAAGGAAATGGCCGATGCTAAATTGCAGAACCAGATCGACGAGATGGCAACCAAGGGGCTTATAACGGAACCCCTAAAACAATGGGCCCACGAGGTTCGATTGGGCGGCAACGACGGTGCGCATCCGTACAAGGATGGACTGAAGGACGTAATCGAACAGGATGCGGACGAAATTATTCAATTTACCGGGGAATTTCTTCATCATATTTACGTAATGCCCGCCGCACTTGCTGCGCGGCAGGCTTCTCGCGCGGCGCCAAAGCCGAAGACCGCTTAAAATCGTCACCCATCGCAGGTGTAGTGACGTTCACCCGCCAAGCGATTTGTTGTTTGTCGTCACTTATCACCACTTATTATCACTTGACATCACTTGGGAAATCCAGGATACTTGTTTTAGGGCGACTTGAGCTGCCGGACGATTTTGTTACCCGGGCTTGTCGCTCGACATTGAGGGAAAGGCCATCTCTAACGGGGTGGCCTTTTTCATTTTAGGGCTTGATTTTGTCACCCCTGGGAATAATGGAAAAAAGTTCGGGGCGGGGATGGCGCGTGGAACATTCAAATACCACTCGATCCAGGACGAAATTCCCATAACGATCGGCCCTGGGATTTGGATTTTCCATCGCGGTCATGTGTGTCGCATCGAGGACGATTGCCGCAGCCTCCATGGCGTTAAACATTTGCTCAATTACATCCTCGATTGTGTACCTATCACGGAGTATCCGGCTTCTGTAAATATGGCCACCGACAAAAAGGACTTCTGAAATGATCGGATTCAGGCCTTGCCGCAGGCGTGCAGCATTGATTGCGTCCACCTGTGCGACGGTTAGAACTCCAACGTGAACGGCGTGGACTTTTTGCCCCTCTCCGATTCCTTCCAGGTTGGTTCGCAGCAAGCGATAAGCGTCAGGGTGAAGGGGCATTATTGATTTGAATCTTCATTTTGATGTAGCAGCTTCCAATACAGAAGGGCTGCATGCATCATTCGTGACACGATAGCATAGCCTTGTCTGAAATAATGTTGAATTTTCTCGGCTACGCGTCGCGGGATTCCAGGAGAATTTTGGGGAGGAACGGGATTACGACGAGGACGAGGGCGGTCGTGCCGGCGTTTAGCCAGACTAGGTGGAAGAAGCTGACGTGGTGCCGGTCCATGAGCGAGGAGCCGATGACGTCGGCGCCCATCATGGTTAGGTTGCGGACGCTCATCATTAGGGCGAAGCCCAGGCCTTCGATGCCCCGGGGCGTGGCGCGGGCGGAGAGATCTAGGATGGCGACTTCGATGAAGGTGTAGACCATTCCGTATTCGGCGTCGATGATCATGGCGGCGCGGGCCGAGTGGTAGAAGTGGTAGCAGAGTGTGCCGACGACGGCGAGGGTAACGGCCAGGTAGAAAATTTTACGGAGGTTCATGCGGCGGCAGACGAAGCCGTAGAGGAATGCGCCGAGGATGCCGAAGCTGCCGCTGAGGAACGTGAGCCTGCCGATGAAGGGCTGCGAAAATTTCAGGGTATCGACCTGGAAATAGTAGAGCGGCGTGACGAAGCCGGGCGCGATGTAGAGCAGGAAGAGCAGGCCAGAGGCGGCCAGGAGCGTTTTGGAACGCACCAGGGTGCCGAGCTGGATTTTCATCGTCTGCCACGCGCGGGTGTTGGCGGGCTCGGCGGCCGGCTCTTTCACGAGCCAGAGGGCGAAGGGCACGACGGAGAGCGCGATGAGCGCGGCGGTGATCGTCGTATAGCCGAAGGCGCGGACGGCGAGGAATCCGCCGAGCGGGCCGCCGATGAGCGTGCAGGCGTTCATGACGAAATAGCGGGCGGAGTTGATGCGTCCGGTCGCGCGGATGCGCTGGCCGACCTCGACCGAAAGTCCGCCGACGACCGTGCTGCCAACGACCATCATGCAGCTGACGGCGATCATGGCGACGAGGACGGCGAGGTAGGTGCGCGGGACGACGCCGACGGCGAAGTACAGGGCCGAGGCGATGACGGCGCTGAAGACGATATAGTATTTGCGGCGCGTGCCGAACAACGGAAAGCTGTCGGTGAGAAGGCCGACGAAGGGCTTGAAGTACCAGGCGAGCATGCTGAGGAAGAAGAACGATGCGGTCATTTCGCGCGAGGCGTGCAGGTCGGTCTTCAGCAGATGTTGAAAGGGCAGGCGCAGGACGACGGGCTGCGTCATGGTGGTGGCGAAGACGCCGGCGCCGATGAGCGTGGCCCATCGGGCCAGGCTGGTTTGGGAGTCGTGGACTTCGCGGGCGGCGGCGTGCGCGGCCTGGTCGCGGTCGTGCACGGCCTCTTCGGTGGCTGCGGCGGCTTCGGCGTCCAGGAACGGGTCGGAGGTTTCCGGGCTCATGCGGCTCCTGTTTTTTTAGTGGCACAGGCTTCAGCCTGTGTGTTTTTGCTTTTGCTCCGCGCAAAAGTAAAGTTAAAGTCAAAATCAAAGTCAAAAGAACACAGGCTGAAGCCTGTGCTACCAGAAACAATACCCGATAGTAGATATACACCGAAATGGGGCGCGCCGGTGCGCGGCGTGCGCGGAAGTGTCGCGATTGCAAATGGGCGCGCGGTTTTGGTGGCGCGGACTTCAGCCTGTGTGGGTTTGAATTTTGTGCGGGCGCGACGGACCCACCCTTCGCAAAAACGGCGAAGGATGGGGCACCCAGCGGTTTTTGTAACGCCGGCGTCTCGCCGGCAGGTTTGCGATGTGCGGCTACGGAAAAAGAGCCGGCGAGACGCCGGCGCTACAAAATGCGGCTGGTTGATTTACGTGGTGGGCGGCGATTTGGTTTTCGGTGGCACAGCCTGTGTGGGTCTCGGTTGCGCCGCGCAGAAGTAAAGTCAAAGGCAAAAGAACACAGGCTGAAGCCTGTGCTACTAAAACCTGTGTTGCGGAAGAAAGTGCTGCGTGATGTGGAAAATATGGATAGAATGGGCGGGGCGGCGGATGCGCGGGCGGTACGTGTTGCTGCTCGAGGAGGAAGTCGGGCGGCTGCGGGCGGAGAATCGCGCGCTGGTCAATTCGCTGCTGGGGACGGCGGGGGTGCCTCCGATTTCGCTGGATGACGAGGCGCGGCGCGGGGGCGCGGCGATGACTCCGGTGCGGCGCCGCACGTGGACGCAGATCGCGCGAGAGCGGGAGCTGGCGGCGGGGAAGTGACGGTTTAGTAGCACAGGCTTCAGCCTGTGTGGGGTTGAATTTTGTATTGCGCGGCGCCACAGGAAAGCTAAAAACAAAGTCAAAAGAACACAGGCTGCTCTTCGCCGATGCTCAGGGTAAAAAGCCTGCGAGTATAGCTCTATACCGCGAATGGGTACACCCAAAGAAAACACTTGTTTTTCTATATATTCTAAAATAATCTTCGTCAGGTATAATTATCGTATGGCTCTGGAACAAGAAATCGCCACTTATCAATCGAAGCTGTCGGAACTCAAGCAGCATGAGGGGAAATTTGTCCTAATTCATCAGGATAAAATCATAGACACATTTACGTCATATGATGACGCCCTAAAAGAAGGTTATAAGCAGTTTGGATTGAAACCATTTCTAGTTAAGCAGATTCTCGCTATCGAACCAGTATTTTGTTTCACGCGCCCGATTGGTAGTGTCCGAAAAGTCTTATAACATGCCGCATTTCACTTTAGCTGTTGATGGGAACGGACCAATTGTTAATGCGGGGGTGTCTGTAAGTGAAGGTCGCAGGGCTGCTCTAATAGCGCAGAATCAGCCCGTACCTGGTTTGCGAATCATTCGGGCATTGATAGATACTGGTGCGAGTTTTACAGCCATTGAACCTCAAGTTCTTCAAGCGTTAAGTCTAACTCCTACCGGAACTATTGAAATAGTGACACCTAGTACTGGCGATGGCGTTCACACAGCGGATACGTATGATATAGATTTCACAATTGGGGGAACAGACGCTAGCGAAATTCCTCTTTTAATACCTAATCTCCGTGTTTCCTCGTCCGAGTTGTTCCTAAGACAAGGCATTCATGCGCTCATTGGAAGAGATATTTTGAGACGGTGCATCCTTGTATACAACGGATCAGTTAACCAGATTTCCCTTTGTTTCTGATTCAGAAATCAAGCTGTACCACTACCTAAAAAGAATACAGGCTGCCCTTCACGGATACTCAGGGTAAAAGCCTGTGCTACTGGGGCTGCGCGGGTTTTAGTGGCACAGGCTTCAGCCTGTGAGGGTTTCGTTTGCGCTGCGGTTGTGGGGGCACGGCAATGCCGTGCCCCTACGTGTATTGGGATGGTTTGGGAGTGCGGCTAAAAACTTTTATGACAAACGACATGGACATTTTGAATGGGGTGGGGGAAGCGGCGAACGATGGGATGGTGGCGCCGCTGGATGGTTCGCAGGCGTCGCTCACCGCGGGTGGAGCGCATGCGGCGGGCGCTGCGCCCGGTCCGCTTGCGGCGCACGCGCCGCTGGGAATTGATGGGAAGACTGCGGCTGCTTCCGCGCAGGAGGCGCTCGCCAAGCTGGCGCTGGGGGCGAACAACGAGCGGCTGGAGGAGTTGCGGCCGGACCTGGTGAATGCGCTGCGCGAGCTCTCCTCGCAGTATCGCGACGAGGGGATGGTGGCGCGGCGTCACGAGATTCGGCGCATACGGCAGGCGCGTTTATTCTGGCAGGGGTTGCAGTATGCGTGGTGGAATCCTTCGGACATGACGTGGCATTTGCCGTACGACTCGAAGACGTTTGACGAGAGCGCGGCGGCGGAAATGCCTCGCTACCAGTTTGTGACCAATTTGTATCAGGCGTTTGGGCTGTCGTTCATTTCGGTGCTCAGCCAGGACGTGCCGGCGACGCGATTCTATCCGCAGTCGGCGCAGTCGATCGGAGACATCACGGCGGCGCGCGCGGCTTCGCAGGTGTGCGACCTCGTCGAGCAGAATAATCGCGTGCAGCAGTTGCTGACGGGCGTGGCGTTTTATTTGTGGACGGATGGAAAAATTGGCGGCTACGTGCGGTACGTGGCCGACGCGCAGCGGTTTGGCGCGCACGACGAGCCGGTGATCGAGGAACATTATGTGCCGCTCGGCGAGGATTCCTATGTGTGTCCCGAGTGCGGGGGGGAGCAGGAGGCAGGAGTGCCTCCAGTGGCACATGCTTCAGCCGGTGTGCCTTTTGCAGGCGCTCAGGACGATGGTGCACAGGGCGGCGGGAGTGGAGCGCGGGAAGAAGTCAAAGGAACACAGGCTGAAGCCTGTGCTACTGGGGGGCTGCTGCCGCCTGTGGTGTGCAAAAACTGCGGGGGGTCGCTGGGGCCGGAGCACTTCAAGGCTGCGGAGCGCGTCGCGATTCCGGTGATGACCGGGGTGCGGCGCGTGGCGAATGGGCAGGAAGTGATTTCCGTGGTGGGCGGGCTGGAGTTGAACACGCCGGTGTGGGCGAACGAGATGCACGAGTATCCGTATCTCCAGTGGTCGATGGAGGTGCACCGCGCCAAGCTGAAGGCGAGCTATCCGCTCGCGGCGGACAAAATTCAGATGGGCGGGCCTCAGACGGCGGACGAAGTGTACGCGCGGGCGACGCGCGTTGCGGTGTCGCAGGGCATGCCGACGACGCATCCGGGCGACGCGCTATTTAATTTGATTACGTTTTCGCGGACGTGGATCAGGCCGTGGGCGTTTTACGCGCTCGAGGACAAGTCGGTGCGCGACGCGCTGCTGGCGCTGTTTCCCGACGGCTGCTACGCGGCGTTCGCGGGCGATACGTACTGCGAATCGCGCAACGAGTCGATGGACGACCGCTGGCGCGTGATGCACGCGCTGCCCGGTGACGGGCAGAACCGTCCGAGCGTGGGCGATTCGCTGGTGCAGATTCAGGAACGCTACAACACGCTGTCCAACATTCAGGCGGAGACCTACGAGTACGGCATTCCGCCGATCTACGCCGATCCGCAGGTGCTGGATTTCGACGCGCTCGCGAATCAAACGGCCGAGCCGGCGGCGCACTATCCGGCGCGCGCGCGTCCCGGACAACCGCTGGCGGCGGGATTTTTTCAGCCTGCGCCCGCGCAGGTGCCGCCGGATCTCGTACGGCATCAGCAGGAGCTGATGGGTCCGGTATCGCAATTTCTTTCGGGGCTTTTTCCCGCCGTGTTTGGCGGGGAGATGGAATCGGTGAAAACCGCGAGCGGCTACGCGATGGCGCGCGATCAGGCCATGGGACGGCTGGGGCTCGTGTGGCGGCGGCTGAAAACTTTCTATTCGGACGTGATGCTGCTGTCGGTGGATTGTTTCCGGAAAAATCGGCCGGAGGACGCGGAGATTCCGATTCTTGGGCCGGGCGGGGAGTTCCAGTCGCGGTGGATACGCCTGGCGGATTTGAAAGGGAACATTCAGGCGCATCCGGAGGCGGACGAAACGTTTCCGCGCATGAAGTCGCAGCAACGCGCGGTGCTGCAGCAGTTGATGGCGTCGTCCGACCCGCTGATTCAGCAGGCGCTGGCCGATCCCGCGAATATAGGTTTCGTAAAGAGCGCGCTGGGGCTTTCCGAGATGGTCGTGCCGGGCGAGGATTCGCGAAACAAGCAGCTGCGCGAGATTGATATTTTGCTGGCGGGCGCGCCGGTGGCCGCAGGCGTAGGGGCACGGCATGCCGTGCCCCTACATGATGGCGATGGCGGCGTCTCGCCGGCAGGCGTTGCGGAAGACGGGAGAGAAAAGAGCCGGCAAGATGCCGGCGCTACGTTGCTGCCTTCCGTTCCGGTGGATTTGCTGTTCGACAATCATCAGGTGGAGCTGGAAGAGTGTCGCCGGTGGGCGAATTCGGACGCGGGGCAGATCGCGCGGATCGAGCGGCCCGCGGGGTTTGCCAATGTGCGTGCGCATGCCGAAGCGCATTTGCGCGCGCTGGGGCTGGCGTACGCGGCGCAGGCGCAGGGCGGCGTGCAAGCGCAGGGCGCGGGGCAGCGCGGCGCAAGAGACGAAGCCGGGTGAGTGAGCGCGGCGCTGGTTTTTAGTAGCACAGGCTTCAGCCTGTGTGCGTTTGAATTTTGCGCGGGCCATCGGGAAGTCAAAGTCAAAAGAACACAGGCTGAAGCCTGTGTGGGTTTGAATTTTGTGCGGGCGCATCGGAAAGTCAAAAGAACACAGGCTGAAGCCTGTGCTACCAAAAGCTGCTTGATTTTCATTTTGCGATTTTTCAGGAATTGTTTGGGGAGCGATGACGATGAGCGATGACGTGCTGGTGGATTGGGCGGGCGTGGAGGCGGGCGCGGACGATGCGGGGAGTCGCGATGCGGGTGGCGCGGGCGCGGGAGAGAGAGTGCGCAGCGTGGCGCATTTGACGGATGAGGAGATCTTGGGGATGGATGCGCCGGGCGGTGAGGCGGGAGGTCGGGGGCAGGGAGGCACGGATGACGGACCCACCCTTCGCAAAGGCGGCGAAGGATGGGGCACCCGGGAAAATGCGGAGCGTGACGCGCGGGGCGCGAACGACGAATCGCACGGCACGAATCACGAATCACGAGTTACGAATCACGATGCGCGCGACGGGCGCGATGAATCATCCTTCGCAGGAGCTCAGGGCAAGCCAGGCACCGGTCACCAGTCACCAGTCACAAATCAAGGCGAGATGCCGGGGTGGATGGCGGCTGCGGTGGCGGCGGATCCTAAGAATGCGGCGGAGGCGACGGCGCTTTGGCGGGAGACGCGGGAGTTCAGGGAAACGTTTGGTTCGGTGGAGGAGGCGCGGGCGGTGAAGGAGCTTTTGCCTGGGGGCGTGCGCGATGTGATGTCGCTGCGCGAGGCGACGCGGTCGGTCGAGCGGATTGACGCGGCGATTTTTTCGGGGGATGCGCGGGCGCAGTCGGAAGTGGTCGCGGAGATGGCGCGCGCCAATCCGGCGGCGTTTCGGGCGCTGTTTGCGGAGGCGGCGCGCGTGCTGGCGGGGGAGGAAGCAGGAGGCCCGAGGCAGAGAGGCACGGAAGCAGGGAATCGTGCGGACGCGGATGGTGCGGGAGCGGACGGCCCCACCCTTCGCAAAAACGGCGAAGGATGGGGCACCCAAAACCAAAACAGGGAGAGGGAGCGGACGTTTGCCAATGATCGCGTGGGCGTGGGCGATCGCGCGGACGAAAACCGCCGGCGGGACGCCGGCGCTACGACTCCTGGCGCGAATTACGATTCACGAGTCACGAATCACGATGCGCGCGGCGGGCGCGACGAATCACGGCTCACCGAACACCAGTCACCAGTCACTGGTCACCAGTCACCGCAGTTCGACGCGGCGGCTTATGCGTCCTTTGAGCGGACTACCAACGACGTCGTCGCGCGGGACGTGCGCGGGGCGATTGGGGAGACGCTCGGGCGGGTGATGCCCGAGGGCGTGGCGGAGGGGGCGGCGCGGCGGATGGGCGAGGACATTTTTAATGAGGTGCATCGCGCACTCGCTGGGGATCGCGCGCTGTCCGAGCAAGTTGCCGGGGTGTTGCGCGAGCGACGGTTTGGCGCGGACGAGCAGCGCGCGGTGGCGGCTTTGCTGGCGGGGCGCGCGAAGCAGATGGTGCCGAGCGTGGCGCGGCGCGTGATTGGCGAGTGGACCAGCACGGTGCTGAATACGGCGCGGTCGAAGGCGGCGCGGCAGGCGGTGGCGGCTTCGCGCGTGGATATTGCGGCGGCGGGCGGGTCGATGGATTCAATGCCGCTGCGCGCGGGGAGTGGGCGCGGGGTGGATTATGGCGCGATGAGCGACGAGGAAATTTTGGGGATGTGAGTAGCGCGGGCTTTAGCCTGTGTGGCAACTCGATTCCGAAAGAGTCAGCGGCTAAAGCCGTATTGGTTTGGCGCACTTTACGGCACGGCTGAAGCCGTGCCCTACAAAGATTTGCTAGTTGCCACGCAGGCTCTTCAGCCTGTGTGGTTTTTATTTTTGTTCGTGCCGAGGTGCATTTTGTGGTTGCCGCGTTTTTGCTTTTGCGCGCGTCGACAGCAAAGTCAAAAGCACACAGGTTGCCCTTCACCAACGCTCAGGGTAAAAGCCTGTGCCACGCAAAGCGCTGCGCGCGGACGGACTTGGCGGAATCAGAACCAGGTTTGGTTGCGGTAATCGATGTAGGCTTGTCCAAACTTTTCTCGCAGAACTTTGCCTTCCCGCCACGCTTGAAACACTTGCATTGCTACAAATAGCGGGTAAATCGCGAATAGCCAGTACAAATGAAGGGCGAGGATCGAGCCGAATATCATTACATCTATGAAAACGTACATGGGATTACGAATTCGTGAATAGAGGCCGCTGGTAACGAGTTCCTTTGCTTGCGGCGTGACGGAGAATGATTTGCCCAATTGAAGGCGCGCCGTGAGCACCATGGAGTACCCAAAAAGCGCGAGGGCCGCGCCGAAGAATCGCAATGCAGTCCAGGGCTGCTCTTTGAGGCCCGGCACGAAGAAATAGAGCAGAAGAATGACGATTGGAAACACGATGGCGGGAATCGGGATACGCATAGGGCTGGAGTCTATCAGAATGTAAATGTAAATAGAATCCATTTACGCGGAGCTCGCCGAGCGCCGGGCTTTCCCGCGATTGGCGCGTGGCGAATGGAAATCCTTAGTGTCCCGGGAATTTGAAATTTGAGATTTGAAATTTGAGTTGTTGCTGGTGAGAAGCGCGGCAGTTTGATTTTCACCAGTCACCAGTCACGAAATTATTCCGTACTTTTAGTTTGCAATTCATTCGGCAATTTATTCTGCAATTCATTCATACCAAATCATAAGGAGCAATCATGGCTGGACAAAACAATGCACAAACAATTGCACTGCAATTGGAGAAGGTGCGCGACAAAGTGCCCCTGCTCTATGAACGGGACGACGTACTGCTGAGCATGATTCAGACTCGGGGCGACGTCGAGAAGGTCAGCTCGCGCAACATGCGCTTGCCGCTGCAACTGGTTCCGGGCGGCAAGGCCGGGTCGTACAGCGCCGATGGCGGCGATCTGGGTCGCGGCAGCGGCACGACGTACGACGTGGCGCAGGTTTCGCCGATCTTTTTCCGCTTTGCGGTGGAGATCACGAAGCTGGTGGAGTACGCGTCCAACGCACGGGAGAAGGCCATCGAGAATGCCGTGAAGCGCGAAATCGCCAGCGGCATGAAACAGTTTCGCGCGTTTCTCGACAAGGTGATTCAGACGGCGGGCAACGGGGTGCTGGGCACGATCTCCGCGATTGCGGGGAATACCTTCACGATGGCCATTCCCGCGGGCTCGGCGCTGGTGTATGTGGGGCAGACGATCCAGGTGTACGATCCGACGCTCACGACCAATCGCAACGTGGCGTCCAGCATCGTGTCGAGCGTGACGGCGGCCGATCCGATTTCTTCGACGCAGACGATTACCGTGGACAACGTGCCCACGGGCACGGCGGTGAACGACCTGATCGTGCACGACGGGCTGACCGGCGCGCAGCCGGTGTCGCTCTTCGGCATCAAATATCATCAGAACAACGCCACCACGGGCACCTGGCTGAACTTGAACCGGGCGACCTATCCGCAGCAACTGCAAACGCCGCGCGTGAACGCTGGCAACGCCGCGCTCGTGCCGGGCCACGTGCGCCTGGCGATCAACAAGGTGCGAAAAGCACTGGGCATCAACCAGATGGGAAAACTCATCGCGTACACCAGCGTCGAGCAGGAACACGCCTGGGAAAATCTGGGCATCACCGTGTCGCAGGTGGTGAAGGAAGGCCCGGGCGGGCGCGCCACGGATCTCGACATGCTCTTCTCCGGAAAGAAAACGATGTCCGGCATACCAATTAAGTCTTCGGTGAACGCCGATCAGACGCGTGTGGATTTCCTCGATCTGTCGCACTGGGGGCGCGCGGTCATGAAGGACATCGACTTCTTCGAGGTGGGCGGGCAAACGGTGTTTCCGATTTACGGGGCGAGCGGCGGGGTTTCCGCGTCGTTCATCTTCTACTTCGATACCGGTTTCCAGGTGTGGAACGATTCTCCGCGCAGCGGAAGCTACATCGATGCGCTGGCGCGGCCGAGCGGGTACTAGAAAAGCGGTGGCTGGTGATTGGTGACTGGTGACTGGTGAAAACCGGCGCGGCCAACATTGTCCGGGGTTGTGGCTGCGGCGTGAACGCGTAGGGGCACGGCATGCCGTGCCCCTACGCGTGTTAAGCGGTGCACGGCGGATTGATTTTCACCAGTCACCAGTCACTGGTCAACAGTCACATTTTTATTGCGACCGACAAATTTAAGGAGAACAGACATGGCCGTGACATTGACGCTTACGGATGTGGATCCGGGCGAGACGCAGATTTACGTGTTTGGGACGGTGACGCTGTCGGGAAATTATCCGACGGGCGGGGACGCCGTGGATTGGACGCAGCTGGTGCGGCAGCTATCGGTGCGCGGCGACGCCGTGGATTGGACGCAGCTGGTGCGGCAGCTATCGGTGCGCGGCGACGCCGTGGAATCGAGCATGACGGATCCGGCGTACGGGCCGATTCAGGCAAGCTTCACCGTGCAGGGCGGGACGCCGAACCAATATCAGATGCAGCAGGGGGCCGCGGCGAACAACTGGAAGATGCGCGGGTACTCGACAGGCTCGGCGGGCGCCGAGTTTACGGGCGGCGCGGCGTACCCGTCTTCGGCGACGACGGATACGATCACGTTTTCGGCGCAGTTCCGGAAGATGACGTGATTCGTGAATCGTGATTTGTGATTCGTGAGTCTGAGTCATGAATCGCGCGCGGACGGAACCCACCCTTCGCAAGAACGGCGAAGGATGGGGCACCCGGAGCAACATCTCTCTTCAAGGGCATTCGTTTTGGGGCGTTTTTGAGGTATTCTATGAGTCGTACAGATGGGATACCTCCTATGAGCAAAGAAACCCGTCGCGCAATTCTCGATCTCGCCCGAAGTGTGGAGAAGAATAGTCCGCGCGTCCGGAAGGCACTCTCCAAGGGCGGAAAAAAGCCCGATCCGGTGCTCGTGTTTGTCGCGGCCCAATACTTCGATTGCCTGAACCGTCTTGCCAAAGAATAGAGTGCCATTGCATGGAAAACAAAAGGCTTAAAGCCGCTCTTGGCAAGTCAAATATGGGAATTATACGTTTGACTTCCCATTGGACAACTCCCACTGAAAATAGGGTGTTTTTGGCGTTCCTTTAGATGTGATAATGAGAGTGTCTCCAAAACGATGGTTCACGGATATCGTTGCATTTACTGATTCTGTGAGATAGAGTCCACACCCATGTCAGTTGTGGCCACCGTGAAGGTTTATGACGGCATCGTATTAGGTGCTGAGAGCATGACCCAAATCACTGGAGTTATCAGTGGTCAGCAACAGTTAGTAAAGGCATACGAAAATGCTCAGAAGCTATTTCGCGTAGCGGATTTACCCATAGGGATATTGACATACGGCATCGGCAATATCGGGCGGCGGTCGATTGAAAGTTTTGTTCACGAATTTAGTCGTTCAGAAAAGGATCGGTCACAGCAACCGGGTCAGCGGGTAAGTGTAGAAGAGACGGCAGGAAGATTCTTTAGTTTTATGCATGGTCATCATACGCAAGCCTTCGGGACAATGGCAGCCGCGGAGCAACCGAGGTTAGGGTTTATTGTTGCCGGATATTCTGACGGCGATCAGGAATATTTGGCGTCTGAGTGGGAATTTATTCTCCCTCATCATCAAGCTCCGATAGCTGTAAGACCGCAAACTGAGATAGGAGCGAGTTGGAGGGGGGTTACTGGTCCATTTGCCCGATTGATGTTCGGGGTCGATCCCGTTTTTGAATCGCAGATGGCACAAGCTGGAGCGACACCGCAAGAACTTGTACGTTTTAAGCAGGTGGCTGCTGGTTTGGCGACTAACGTAATTTTTGATGGAATGCCCCTTCGTGATGCTGTCGGATACTGCCGATTCGTCATTCATACGACTATAGGCTGGTGTACCTATGCGCTAGGTTCGGCCGCCTGTGGTGGGCCAATACGACTGGCTACAATTACCCCGGGCTCTGGATTTGAATGGGTTACGCCCCCGAAAAACTATGTTGAAGGAGAAAAACATGAACAACATTAGGCAACAACTCACGGCAATGAACACTCCGCAAAATATGGGTCAAAGAGAATACGATCGTCCAAATATGGTGGGCAACCTGTCGATTGAGTCTCCGACCGTGGAACAACTAAATGCGGCTATTTCTGGTTGCCAAACGCCGCAAGCCAAAAGCGTGGAACCTGCTTTTGGAGAACATGCGACGGAAGCGGTGAATACTTTGAAGCGGATATTTGGTCGGTAGCCTCAGTGCAACTGGACCGAAGAGACCTCCCGGTTCTATTTCGGATGGCTGTTTCGGCAGCATTACTGGCGTTATGTTTCTATATTCTTGTCAGCACAAGTTTTCCAAGCGACTACACAAAATGGGCGTTCGGAATGATCGGCGTTGTTACCGGATATTGGCTTAAATAGTTTTCTTCTTTCGTTTCTTGGGTTTCTTTTTCGGTGGTTTGTATCTCAAAACCACATCCACAATCTTATCTAAGATTTCCTGTGGGTCTTTCACTGAGTCAGCCTTTCATTAGCAGGCATTCTACATGACTACTAGCTTTGCGTGCGAAGCGATTCTGGTTACACCACCTTACATGATCCAAATACTTCGAGAGACGCAGGATGTGGCGCCGGGCGTGGCGCGCGCGCTGTTGCTCGCGGGCGGCGTGAATCGATTTGGGGAGGCGAATTATCGCGCGGTGTGGGGATGGTCGCGGCTGGACTGGATTGGCGGGAAGTGGGAGGACCGGAACGCGGGCGGGGCGTTGATTCGCGAAGTGGTCGAGGTGCGGCGCGAGCCGAAGTATGTTCCTTACGACCGGTGGCACATCGAGCGGTGGATGCCGCCGGAGAGTTATGGTTCGCCGGAGGAGTGGCGGCGGGCGACGATCGAGATGGTCGGCGGGCGGAGCGTGGCGGCGCTGGGGCCGTATCCGGCGCGCGGGGATTGGGAGCATTGTTTTACGCTGGCGGGGCCGCGCGGAGAGTTTGTGCAGTTGACGCCGGCGGCGGCGCGGCATGTGGCGCGGGCGATCGAGGCGGGGCGCGGGGTTTCAAGCGCGCGGAAAAGGGAAGCGGTCGAGGAGCGCGTGCGGCGCGAGGAGCGCGCGTATGACGCGTATGCCGAGGCGGCGCTGGGGGAGTGACTGGTGACTAGTGACTGGTGACTGGTGAAAACCGAAGAGTCGCGATTTGTGACACTCCTAGTCAGTGGAGGATTTGAGATTTTAGATTTTAGATTTCCGTGGCGCGGATGGGTGGTTTTTAGTAGCACAGGCTTCAGCCTGTGTGGGTTTGAATTTTGTGGGCCCATCGAAAAATCAAAGTCAAAAGAACACAGGCTGAAGCCTGTGCTACTAAAACGTGTGCTACGGTTGGGCGCGAAGGATGGCGGCACGCGGCGGGTTGATTTTTTGAGCGCGCGACGAAAGTCAAAAGAACACGGGCTGTCCTTCATGGATATTTCTGGTTTTGTTGTGAGGTAGGGGCACGGCAATGCCGTGCCCCTACAACCACTGGGCAACCAAAGTCAAAAGAACACAGGCTGCCCTTCACGATGCTCAGGGTAAAAAGTCTGTGCTACTGATTCGGCGCGGCGGTTTGATTTTCACCCTTCGCGGGAGCTCAGGGCAAGCCAGTCATGAATTACTGGCGGACGGACCCACCCTTCGCAAAAGCGGCGAAGGATGGGGCACCCAAAGAGGAGAACATGGAGATGAACTTGGAGACGGCTACGATTGCGAATATTACTGGCGAGAAATATTTGGCGCACCGGATGTACGGGACGTTTCAGGTGGCGGGATGCGCGGACGGGGAGTCGGTGGCGCTGACGCGCGTGACGCCGCGGACGGCGTCGATGGATTACGGCGACAAGCGGATTTTGCCGCTGGCGATTTCGGCGCGGGAGATTGCCGAAGACGTTTGCCGGGAAATTAATTCGGATGCGGGCGAGCGGAGTTACCTGGGCGTGTTTGTGTGCGCGGGGGACGCGCCGACCGAGGCGGAGCTGCGCGCGGCTCGGGAAAAGCTGGATGAATTTTACCGCGCGCTCGTGGCTGCGGCGGATCGCGAGTGGGAGCGGTCGCATTCGTATTTATTTATTCACGATTTGCAGCGGCGGGCGGCGGCGCGGCTCGGAATGGTGAAGGAGTGGCATTACGAGGCGCGCGAGACGGAGGAGTGTCCGGGGTGCGGCGAGCGCGTGAAGCCCGGCGTGGCGGTGTGCAAATCGTGCCGGGCGATCTTGAATCGCGACAAGGCCGCGGCGCTGGGCATCGTGGGGTACGCGGATCGTGCGGCGGGGACGGGGGCTTCCGCGTCCGCGGCAGACGCCGCTCAGGCGGTTGCGCCGGGGGAGAGAGTGGTGGATCATTCACGAGCGCGGCGGTGAGGTGGAAGAAGGGGGTACGGTGTAGGTCGTAGGGTGTAGGGAAAACCCTAACCTGTGCTACGGGTTGGGCGCGAAGGATGGGGAGAGGGATGGTTGCGATGAGGATGATGACGATGCGGGTGGCGATGGCGGTGGTGCTGGCGGTGGTGACGGTGGCGCTGGCGTGTGCGCCGGGGGTGCGGGCGCAGGGATCGCGGAAGGACGATGTGGTGTTTAATGCGCAGGGCCGGCCGATGGCGGGGGCTACGGTGCGCGTGTGCACGGTGGGCGCGACGGGGCAGCCTTGCACGCCGCTGGCGCTGATTTATTCGGACGAGGGGCTGACGCAGGCGCTGGCAAATCCGATCGCGGCGGACGGCATGGGGAACTACACGTTTTATGCGGCGCCGGGGCGGTACGAGATCGAGATCAGCGGGCCGCAGATTATCACCAAGCAAATGCCCAACGTGATTTTGCCGAACGATCCGTCGACGCCAACGTTCACGACGGTGAGCACGACGAGCGGGATCACGGCGTTCACGCTGACGCTGAGCGGGAACCTGACGGTGAGCGGGGCGGCGGCGGTGGGGACGCTGACGGTGGGCGGCGCGTCGGTGCCGACCGTGGCGCAGGATCTTACCTGGACGAACAATCAGCGGTTCAAGGGACCAGACCCGTGGGCGGACATTACGGCGTTTGGGGCGCGCGCGGCGGTCTCGAACTATAACGATGGCGCGACGACCGTGACGTGCACAAATGGATCGGCGAATGTGACGCTCGGCTCGGCCAGTTTTTTTGTGAATGGCGATGGCGTGACGCTGCAAGGCTGCGGCGCGACGAACACGATGACGACGCCCACCGCGCCAACCGTTGTGCCGGTGTTCGCGTCGGGCGGAACGGGAACGCACCTGACGGTGAACAGCAGCACGGGAGCGTCCACGTATCTCTACAAGGTTGTGGGGCGCGATAAGTATGGTGCGTTGACGCTACCGAGTTCCGCGACGACCATCACGACGGGACTTGCGTCGCTGGGATTGCAGACGGCGGCGATTGCTTCCGTGTCACGGTCCAACGATACGGTGACGGTCACCACGTCCACATCGCTCAGTCTCATTGCCGGGCAGATGGTGGACATGACGCTCGTGCCGGGAAACACGTTCAATGGATGGTTTCGGATATGCTCGATTACCAGTGGCACGGTTTTTACGTTGTGCGCGACGCCTACCGACACGCGAAATCAAACGTCCAATCTCGCGGATCAGACTTCGGCGGGATCTGGCGGCACGCTGGCGTATTACTCGGGGAATTCGGTGCGCTGGACGTTTCAATCCGGGGTGTGGGAATACTACACATGCGCGTCGCGGCCTGCGGATTCTGGCGCATACCATGTGATTGGCGTATCCAAGCCGAACGATCCTACCAGCGGCTTTCAGGATAATCAGTACGAGGATTGGGGCGCGACGTATCAGGGGAACCAAACATTTCCGTATTATGTGACGGACTCGATCTGCACGGCGGCGTCGGCCACGAACGATCCGCTGACGACCACGATTGTGTCGGGCGCGGGAACCACGAGCCTCGCGCTGGCGACTACCGCGCTGAATAACAACGTCGCGGGCAATCAAATCCTGCTGGACGCGGCTCCGGCCATTACGGCCGCAGCCACCGCATCGGTCAACGGCGTGGGCAACATCTACATTCCTCCCGCAGCGGATTCAGCGCACGGCTTTCCCATCAATTCGTTCCTTTCGCTTACCAATCAAGGACTCTCGGTACGCCAGGCGGGACGTTTGCTTTTGGGGGAAACACTCGAAATCAATGGGGCCATGAATTGGGATGGCAGTTGGGCGAGTCTGGGCGCTCCTCAGTTTTCAACCAACTCTGGCGCGGCTATTTACGATTCCGTGGCAAGTCCGGGCATTCATCTTCGAGGCGGAGACAATGTGCTGCGGTGGCTGAACGTCGACAGCTATACCAACGGAACGACTCTCATTGTGGAAGACAGCGGCCAAACGCTGTTCGAGCATGTGAATTTGCTGACCGGGGGCGTAGCCTCCACCGATTATTTGGGAATGGCGATGGTTTACCGGGATACGTCCGGGACGATTGCCGATCACTCGATGTCCTGGGGAGATATTCTGGGAGGCCCGAGCATCGGGAACGACCTAAGCTGGACGCCGCTGGTGTGGATGGCGGCGGGGCAAAACGGCAGCGGCGGTTGGCAAAACAGTTTTTACGATGTCCAACTGCACTACATGAATTTCTCCCGCCGGGGAATTGAGATTGACGGAGGCGGAAACGCCGCGACGCTGGGGATGGATTGGGTGTATCGGCAGGGCGGATACACTCCAATGGTAACGATCACGAATGCCGGAAATAATACGTTCTACAAATTCTTCCACGTCTATCAGGACACGGAAAACGAGCCACTGGTCGCGAATTTGTGTTGTGTTGCAGGCAACAGTTTTCAGGGGACTTTTGATTTCGACTTGGTGACGGGCGGGGCGCAGACACCACTGATTAGCGGAAACCGTCCGGTTTCTTTGCGGCTGAAAGGTTGGGTAGTCAATGGCGGCGATGCTTACGGAACCACACTCGGACCCAATCGCAGCGTGAGCGAGGATAAGGAATTAACCTATACCGTTACCTATCCGTTTGAGACATCCGGCCTGTATACCTACAACGCGGAGCCGATGCGGAAACTCTACGAGCCGGAAGCCGTGGTGGGCGGCTATTCGCACTACTGGGTGTTGCCTCCACCAACGAGCATCACGGCGACTGCGGCGTCGGGCGGCAGCGTGCCGGCGGGAACCTATGTGTACTCGGTGAGCGCCACGGGAATTGACGGCGGGGAAACCATCGCGCAGCCCGCGCCATCCTCCACGGTGACAACTTCCAGCGGCACGCAGACGGTGAACGTCGGATGGACGCCCACGGTGGGTGCGGCGAGCTACAACGTCTATCGGTGCAACACGTCGAATACTTGTACGATCGGCGGCGTGATTGGGGGAACGGTTTTCGGCGTGGGTTTTTGGTATCGCGTGGCGTCGCACGTCACGGGCACAACGTACGCGGATACGGCGGCGAGTTCTCCGACCAACAGCATGCCCGCGTTTAGCGGCACGGGCGTGAGCGGAATCAACGACCAGTACGTGTGGGGAAAAACCTTTGCGTGCCCGGAAACGTCCGCGCCCGCGGGCGTTGCGGGATTCGATTTTCTGTATTGCGATGCGACGGCGCACCGCTGGAAGAAGATCGAGAACAACGGCGCGGCGCAGACGGTGGGCAGCGCGGACAGCGCGGCGTGCGCGTACCAGGGCCCGGCAACGGCCGTGACGGGAACGGGCGCGGCGGCGACGTACTATACGTGCACGCTGCCGGCGGGCGTGATGGGCGCGGGGCAGGGGATCATCATCACGGTGGTGGCCAAGCACACGACGGGCACGGCGGCCGTCAACTACACGCTGTCGTTCGGCGGAACGTCGACGACGGCCGTGGCGCCGGCCGGAGCGGCCAATCAACTCGAGCGCACCACGTATTTGATTATGAACAATGCGGGCTCGACCAGCGCGCAGACCATCAACACGCTGGGCCAGGACAGCAACGCGGGAAGCAATTCGATCAAGCTGGATACGTCGGCGGTGAGCACGGCTAGCGCGGTGACCATTAATTTGCAATTTAACGTGGCCGCGACGGACGCGATTACGCCGGAGATGTTTCTGGTGGAGCTGAAGCAGTAGGAATGCGGTGACTGGTGATCGGTGAGTGGTGACTGGCTTGCCCTGAGTTCCTGCGAAGGGTGAAAACCGCCGCGATATTTTCGCACGACTCTCTCAACTCACAACTCTCGACTCTTCGGCGCGGACGGACCCACCCTTCACTCTCGTTCAGGACCCACCCTTCGCACAAACCGCGAAGGATGGGGCACCCAGGATGAAGAGGTTGCAGGTTGCAGGGAGCAGGAGTTTCCCTACACCCTACACCCTGCCACCTACCGCCTTCTTCCGTCACTAATCACCAGTCACCGCTTCACAAGGGGCTCGCATGTCCACATGGGAAACGTGGTTTAAGGGAATCCTGGCGGCGTGGATTGCCGGGGGCGCGAACGGGGTGATTACCGGCTTCGCGGCCGTGGGGATCGATCCGGAACATTTTAATTTGCAGGCGGGAATGCGCGCGACGCTGGGGATTGCGGGAGTGAGCGCGGTAATGTCCGCGATCATTGGAGTGGCGGCGTATTTGAAGCAGTCGCCGCTGCCGGCGGGGAAGTGACGGAAGAGGTTGCAGGGGGTAGGTTTTAGGGGGTAGGGGCTTCCCTACACCCTACACCCTGCCACCTGCCACCTTCTTTCGCCACGAATTACAAATCACGAATCACGAGGAGTTCCTCCATGCCAGTTGTTGGAACCACGGCTTATAACACTGCGGGGCAGATCACGGCGCTGGTGCGGTCGCTGCTGAACGATGCGGCGGGGAATTTGTTTACGGACACGGTGCTGCTGCCGTATGTGAATGCGGCATACCGGAAAGCGCAGCGGGCGCTGGAGAATATTCAGTCGGGAAGTTTTTTGAGCGACGACGTGCTGCTCGTCGTCGCGGCGGTGACGGCGGTGGACGCGTCGGCGCAGGTGTCGATCACGGACGCGACGGCGCCGCCGAATCAGTTGCCGCCCGATTTGCTCGTGCCGGTGAAGTTGTGGGAGCGCTTAAACGGCAGCGCGGACGATTTCGTCGAGATGACGGACCTGACGGATCACGACGGGTTGCCGTCGGAGCCGCAGGGCGCGGCGCTGCGTTACTGGGAGTGGCGCGCGGACGGATTGTATTTTCTGGGCGCGACGGTGGACACGCAGATCCGGCTGCGCTACGAGAAATCGTATCCGGACCTGGTCGATGCGACAAGCCCAGTGCTGATTCGCAACGCGCAGGAAGCGCTGGCGTACGGGGCGGCCGCCATGGCGGGCGCGGCGCGCGGCGCTCCGCAGGCCGAGCGGTGGGACGCGGCAGCCGGAGACGCGCTCGAGGATTTGATTGTGCGTGCGACGCAGCGCGAGCAGCAGACTGGGCGGCGGCGCAGGCCGTTTTCGTCGCGCGGCGGATTCGCGCCGATGGTGTGAGGAGGAAGGGTGTAGGTGGCAGGGTGTAGGGTGTAGGGAAACCCCTGCTCACTACTGCCTGCAACTTGCTGCCTCTTCTCGGGCGCGAATTTGTTTTCAGTGGCACAGGCTTCAGCCTGTGTGGGTTTTAATTTTTGCGCGCGCGACGCGGAAAGTCAAAAGAACACAGGCTGAAGCCTGTGCTACTAAAACCGGCGGGTGGAACATTTCGACGGACCCACCCTTCGCAAAATGCGCGAAGGATGGGGCACCCAATTACGGTGTGGTGTTGTAGCCCGCCTCTTCAGAGGCGGGGGTTTTCGCGTGGGGCGCGGAAAGGCCTCGGGTCTGAAGACCTGAGCTACAGTGATTTTCCGGGGCGCGCTTCACGAATTACAAATCACGAGTCACGAATCACGAGTTACGGAAATCCTTATGAGCATAGCTGGAACTGTGGATGCGCCGCTGGAGCTTTTCGGCGGGCTGGTAAACGATTTGGCGGCGGCGGATTTGCCGTCGGGGGTGTCGCCGGATTGCCGGGACGTGGCGTTTTTGCAGGGCGCGGTGAAGACGCGGCCTGGCCTCGTGTCCGTGTTCGCGGCGATCGCGGGAAATCCGACCGTAAATTATTTGAAGACGTACACGGCGCCGAATCTGGCGAAAACTTTGCTGGCGCTGGATTCGGCGGGGACGCTGTGGGGCGAGACGACGCCTGGGACGCTCGCGCAGATCGCCGCGGGGCTCGTGTCGAATGCGGCGGCGAATTCGGCGTCCTTGTTTGGGCGCGAATATATTTCCATGCACGACGGAAACTTTGGCGTGGACATTCCGCGGCAGTGGGACGGCACGCATCTGGATCGCGTGAGCCAGTGCGGGCCGGGCGCGGGTCCGGCGGCGGTGGCGGATATTATCGCGAATATTTCCGGCGTGACGCGCGCGTCGAACGTGGTGACCGTGGCGACGGCGACGGCGACCGGCGTGTTCATCGGGCTGGGGATTGGGATTGCGGCGATTGCGCGGTCGTCGAACATTGTTACGGTGACGACGTCCGTGCCGCACGGGCTGAATCCCGTGGGCGGCGTGCTGATTGCCGGCGTGACCGACACGAGCTACAACGGCGCGTTTGCAGTAGCGGCGATTGCCAGCCCGACGGAATTTACGTTTGCGCAGACGGGCGCGAACTCGTCGTCGACGGGCGGGACGGCAGCGTACACCGATCAGGTGACGATCGCGGGCGTGACGGACGCGACGTACAACGGAACGTTTGTGATCGCGTCGATTGTCGACTCGCTGCATTTCACGTTTGCGCAGACGGCGGCGAATTCCTCGTCCAGCGGCGGAACGGCCGCGCCGGTCGGCTCGATCAGCGCGGGCGTGCATCAGTGCTCCGTGATTTTCGTGACGCGCCAGGGTTATCTGACGCGGCCGTCGCCGCCGATTTCGTGGACGTCGATGGGCGGGGTGCGCGCGAACGTGACGGGAATTCCGTCGGTCGCCACGCTGCCAAACGTGGTGGCGCGCATTCTGGCGTTCACCGGCGCGGGCGGCGCGAATTTTTATTACACGACCGGCCTCGCGGGCGCGCCGCAGATGCAGGTGTTTAATAATGGTGCGGCGTCGTGGGTCGTGGATTTTTCGGACACGGCGCTGCTCGCGGGAATTTCGGCGGACGCGCTGTTTAATTTGGTGGAGCTGGGGGAATGCGCGGGAGTGATCGGGTACGCGGATCGCCTGTTCTGGTGGGGCGAGCGGAACAAGCAGAATAATTGGGACAATTTGACGTTTGACGGCGGCTTTGGTGGCGCGGGAAATCTTGTGCCGCTCGGATGGACGCCGGACGCGACGTACTTCGCGGGCGGAAGTTACGACACGACGGGCGTGGGCGTGTGGGGCGGCGACTACATGATCCTGGGCGATGGCGCGACGGCCACGCGCGGCTTGATGACGCAGAGCGCGGTGAGCGATGCGTACGGCGCGCCGCGGCTCGCGGCGAACACGGCGTACTCGGCGCGCGCGCGCGTGCGCATGATTGGCGCGCTGGCGCAGGGGACGGTGCACGTGCACGTGTACAGCGCGTCGCTTGGAATTTCCACGCCGGGCGTTGCCGTGCCCGCCGCGCAAATCTCGACGGGCGCGTGGAAAGAATTTATCGCGACGATCACGCCGGCGGTGGGTTTTCCCACGATACCCGGGGACCTGGTGCTGCGCGTGTACGCGGACGGCACGCCGACGAACCTCGCCGGATTTTTAATCGACAACGTCGAGATATTTCCGACCGCCGAGCCCTACAACACTTCGCTCGTGCGCGCGTCGCTTGCGGAAGATCCGGAGAGCTACGACGGCGTAAGCGGTTTCATGCAGGTGGCGGAGAGCGATGGGCAGACGGTGCGCGCCGCCTTTTTGCTGCGCGAGCGGCTGTACTTCGTGAAGGACCGGTCACTACATGTAACGGAAGATGACGGCGTGAACGAGCCGGCGTCGTGGACCGTGAACGAAGTTTCCTACGCGATGGGCACGCCATCCGTGGCGGGCGTGGATGTGGGCGAGGACTGGGCGGTGATCGCCGGGCGCGCGGGGATGTATATTTTCGATGGCGGCGAACCGATCAAGATTTCGCAGGAGATTCAACCGCTGTGGGACACGATCAATTGGGCCGCGGGCGCGACGCTGTGGGTGCGCGTGGACACGCGCAACAAGCGGATTTTGTGCGGCGTGCCGACGGGCAGCGCGACTTCGCCGAACGTGGTGCTGGTGATGGATTATCGCGGGCTTTCCAGCGCGGGAGAAATCATGTCGCTCGGGTCCGTGCTGTTTTCCACGTTCTCGGGAAAATTGTACGCCGTGGGGCGGAGCCGGAAATGGTGTCCGTGGACGATCGCGGCGAATTCGTGCGCGCTGGCCGAGCGCGTGGACGGCACGGCGCAGGTGTTTTTCGGCAACGGAGGCAGCTCGTCCGGGCCGCTCACGATGAACGGAAAAATCTATCGGCTGTCGGACACGCAATTTTCCGACGACGGCGCGGCGATCAATTCGTACTACACGACGTATTTCTTTTTGAGCCACGAGCTGGAGCAGGCGCTGCAAGTGCGCGCGCACCGGAAACTCTTCGCGTATCTCGCGATCTACGCCGAGGGCGCGGGCAACCTGAGCGTGAGCGCGTTTGTCGGGAACGAAGCGTATCCCACGGCGCTTATGCCGCTGCCGCTGTCGTCGCCCGCCCCGAAAGATTTGGAGCTGCCGATTAATTTGCAGGGCGAGCGCGTGGCATTCCAGGTGGGCACGAACGCGGCGGGCGCGTGGTTTAAATTGGAGCGATTCATTCCGTCGTTGCTGCCCGATCCGTGGGCGCCCGTGCGGGGAGGGAATTGGTAGCACAGGCACTCTGCCTGTGCTCTTTTGAATTTCGTTTGCGTCGCGGTTGTAGGGGCACGGCATTGCCGTGCCCCTACGGCGTGGAACGAAGAGAGCAAAGTCAAAAACGCACAGGCAGAGTGCCTGTGCTACTAAGACCGGCGCGCCATTGCGCGAGGGAGGGCGGGGGCGCGGCGGGGATGGATCTGGCGCTGAATTTCCGCGGAGCGATCGCGGTCGACGGCGTCAAGATCGAATTGCGTTTGCAGATTCATCCAGAAATCCGGGGTGGTATTGAAATAGAGGGCCAGGCGAAGGGCGGTCTCGGGAGAAATCGAGCGCCGCTCGTTGACAATCTCCGAGATTCGGGTGGCCGGGACGCGCAGATGCAGCGCGAGCGCGTTCGCGCTGAGCGCGAGCGGGACCATGAATTCCTCGCGCAGGATTTCTCCGGGATGCACGGGCTTGAGAAGCCTGGACGGGCGGGCGCGGCGCTTCCGCCTAATGGTAGTCGGCGATTTCGACTTCATGGGCATTTCCATCCCTCCAAACGAAACAGATTCTCCACTGGTCGTTGATGCGAATGCTGTGCTGGCCGGAGCGGCCGCCTCGCAGGGCTTCGAGCCGATTTCCGGGCAGGGATGCGAGGTCTTGCAGCGCGCGGGCGGCGTGCAACATGCGAAGTTTCCGCAAGGCGCCGCGCTCGATGGACTTCCATCGCCGGCAAGGTTCCCTCCGGTGCAGGCGCTCGGCATCCGGATCGCGAAACGACAGGATCACCTGTAGAGCGTATAACGCGGTGCGTGGCATGTCAAGCGGAGCAGACTTCGCGGATTGCGGAAAGAGTCCCCAACTCTTTTGTCATTCCGAGCGAAGCGAGGAATCTCTCTTTGTTTTCTTGCACGTAGAACGAAGAGAGATTCCTCGCTTCGCTCGGAATAACAAAGTGTCCGGGGGACTTTTTCCGCAACCTGTGTAGCCTGTGCCACGGAAATCTGTGCTACTGGAAACTTTATGCTGAAAATTGGACAGCTGGCGCAAATCAAGAGCGAATCGCCGTATGTGTACGAGGCGCTCACGCGGATTGTGAATGCGGTGAACTCGGTGGGGCGCGCGACGGGCGTGGATCCTTCGGGGTCGATTGCGGCGCCGGCGGCGATTGGCGCGCTGCACGTGGTTGCGGCGGACGGGATTTTCGATTTGGCGATCACCGACAATTCGGCGGTGAATCGCGGCGTGTTTTATTTCGCGGAGTCGGACACGACGCCGGCGTTCAACCGGCCGTATGTGCACTTCATGGGCAGCTCGCGGAATTTGCGGCTGTCGCTCGGCAATCAAACGCTGTACTGGCGCGCCTATTCGCAGTATCTCGGTTCAGAAACGTCCACGCCGGTGGCGTTTGGCACGCCGCCCGTGGCCGTGAGCGGCGGCGGGACGGCGGCGGGGCCGGCGCGGCAAGCGTCGCAGGGAAGCGGAACGGCGGCGGGCGGGGAAGGCGGCGCGGGATTTGGTCTGCGGGCGGTGAGCGGCGGCGCGGCGGGAGTGGGCGCGGAAATTTTGCGGTGAGGCGGAGAGAGGCTTTTGTAGCACAGGCTTCAGCCTGTGTTCTTTTGAATTTCGATTGCGTCGCGCAAAAGTAAAGTCAAAGTCAAAAGAACACAGGCTGAAGCCTGTGCTACTAAAACCTGCGCGTTTCAAATTTGAAATTTGAAATTTCAAATCACTTTCCGGACGCCAGTAGCCGTCCAGAACGATTTTCACCAACCACGAATCACGATTCACGAATCGCGAATCACAAATTACAAATCACGGATACGGACCCACCCTTCGCACAAAAAGCGAAGGATGGGGCACCCACTTCAGGAATCGCGATTCACAAATCACGAATCACGAGTCACGAATTACGAATCACCAGTCACTAGTCATTAGTCACCAGTCACCAACACGGAGGTGTCCCATGGGACGCGGCGCACAAGCGCAAACGCAGCAACTGATCGACCAGCAACTCACATCGCAGAACGGGATGAACCAGCAGCTTTACAATTCGAGCCAGTCGCTCGGCTCGTCGGCGGCGGGCGGGTATCAGAATTTTCTCGCGAATCCCGGCTACACGCCGGCCGAGCAGTCGGCGATCACCAATCTTTCGGGTGGCGCGCTCGCTTCGTCGTTTGACGCGCTGGCGCAAAATGCGGCGAACCGCGCCGCGCGCACGCGCAACTCGGCCGGCTACGGCGAGCTGATCGATTCGCTGGCGCGCACACGGGGGCAGGACCAAGCCAACCTTGCGCAGGGCAATCAAATCGCGTTCGCCAACGCCGCGCGCTCCGGCACGCTCTCCGCGCTCGGCGGGCTTTCCGGCCTCTACGGCACGGACGCGAATCTGCTCGGGCGCGCCATCGGCGTCCCCGCGCAACTGCTCAGCGCCAGCGCGAGCAACGCCCAAGGAAGCAATTTCAACCTCGGCTTCGGCCCCGGCGGATTGTCGTTCGGCTTCAAGGGGTAGCCGGCTTCTGGTGACTAGTGACTAGTGACTGGTGACTAGTGACCGGTGAAAATCACACTGTCACGCTCAGCGATTCGTGACTCGTGATTTGTGATTCGTGAGTCGTGACTGGCTTGCCCTGAGCTCCTGCGAAGGGTGAACATTAAACCGCCGCGCTCCGTGTTTCGTAATTCGTGACGAGTGCGTCGCGCCGGCAGGTTTTCCGATGTGCCGCGCCAGATAAAGAGCCGGCGAGACGCCGGCGCTACAAAAACCCAAATCTTTCACGAATCACAATTCACGAATCACCAGTCACTAGTCACCGGTCACCAGTCACGAATCACCTGTCACCGCTTTACCACTCGGCCTCCAGCATCGCGTTTTTATTTCATTCCGTGGGCGGTATGTTTATGAATCCTTATTGGCTGGTTGTTGTATTTCCATCCTGCTTGCAACTGTTCTTCTTTCTTCGCTGGCTGCACCGGCGCACGCGCGACGATGAAATTCGCCGCGCCTTCGTCCGCGACATGGCCGTCAATCATCTCCCGCACCTGTACCACGCGCTGCGCCAGATCGCCGGCCACCTTGGCATCGAGCTGCAGGACCCGCCGCCCGTGCAATTTCTCGAGCTGAAGCGGTGAGGGATGACGAAAGAAGTTGGCAGGGTGTAGGGGTTAGGGAGTAGGAAAAACCCTGCAACCAGCAATCTGCCAACCACGACCTACAACCTGCCACCTACAACCTTCTCCCCATGCCCGACACCGTTCCCAACGAAACGATTGCCCTCGCGCGGCGCATTGCCGCCGAGTACGGCCTCGCGCCCGCGCTCGTCTGCGCCGTCATCGAGCAGGAGTCTGCGTGGAATACGTGGGCCGTGCGCTACGAGCCGGCGTTTCTCTCGCGCTACGTCGCGCCCTTGTACACCGCGGGAAAATTGAGCGCCACGGAAACCTACACGCGCGCGATGTCCTGGGGCTTGATGCAGGTGATGGGACAGGTGGCGCGCGAGGCGGGCTTCAAGGACGCGTCGCTCGCCGCGCTGTGCGATCCCGCGACCGGCGTCGAGTTCGGCTGCCGCGTCCTCGCCGCAAAACTCGCGCGCGCCAAGGGAGACGTCTCCGCCGCGCTGCTCGCGTGGAACGGCGGCGCCAACGCCAACTACGCGGCCGAAGTCCTCGCCCGCCAGCGCAACTATTCCGCCCGCGCCACTTAGAAGAGCACGAAGCACGAGGCAGGGAAGCAGGGAAGTGATTTGAAATGTGCCCCGGCTACCCATCCTTCGCGCTCTTCGCGAAGGGCCTGCCCTGAACGAGAGTAAAGGGTGGGTCCGTCCCAGCGGAATTCGTGACGAGTGACTGGTGAAAATCAAACCATCGTGATCCGTTACAAGCCCGTCGGTCGGGTGTCCCACCCTGGGAACGCCAATCTCCCGATTGGCGGGTTTTCCCCGAAAAGAAAAACGCCCATCGGGAGATGGGCGTTCCCAGGGCGGAGCCGTCGAAACGTTCCGCGCACGGATTGTAGTGGCACGGGCTTCACAGGTTGCGGAAAAACTCCCTAATTCTGTCATTCCGAGCGAAGCGAGGAATCTCTCTTCGTTCTACGTGCAAGAAAACAAAGAGAGATTCCTCGCTTCGCTCGGAATGACAAAAGGTCCGGGGGACTTTTTCCGCAATCTATTCAGCCTGTGTTCTTTTTACTTTTCGCGGCGCAAGCGAAAATCACACAGGCTGAAGCCTGTGCCACAAACACCGTTCGCGCAAAACGAAACGTCAGGAAAAATAATACGAGACGCACACCATGAAACCCACGCTCCATCTCGCCATGCTCGCCGCCGCGCTGGCCGCGCTCGCGCTCGTCGCCAGCGCCTGGCGCGGTGCGCGACGCGACGCGCAACATCTCTCCGCCACGCTCGCCACTCAAAACGCCACGATTCACGACGCCGCCGGCCGCGAAAAAGATCGCGACGCGCAACTCGCCGCCGCGCTCGCCAGCATCGACACGCAAAAACGCGCCGTCCGCACGCCGCAACAGGCCGCCAGGGAACTGCCCTCCGTCTTTCCGCCCCTCCCGCTTCCCATTTTCGTGCGCCTGCCGGACCTGTCCGCGACAAACGCCGCCGGGAATTTCCCCGCCGCGCCAGCGCCATCGACTATTTCCTCCGTTCCGCAAGCCGCGCCCTGCGGCACAGGCTCTTGCGGTGAGCCACCGCGAATCGTCAACCCGTGCGCTGCGCCGCCCGAGCGGAACGCAAATCCAGCAGGGAACTCGCCCATCGTGCCCGGCGCATCCGCGCAAAACGCGCCCGCCGCTCCAGTTCCATCTGAAATTCCCTCCGCGGCTCAAGCCGCGCCCTGTGGCACAGGCTCTTGCGGTGAGGCACCGCGAATCGTCAGCCTGTGCGCCGCGCCGTCCGCTACGGATTCGTCCGCGCAAATTGCGCGGCCCTCAGAGAGCACTCCCAGCGAACCCCCTCCCGCGACCATTTCCATTCCGCAGGCCGACCTTGTCCCGCTCTACGACGACCTGCAGGACTGCGCCGCGGCCAATGCGCGCAACGCCGCGCTCGCGCAAGATCTGGCCGACGAAAAAACGCGCTCCGCCGCGCTCCTTCGCGAACGCGACGCCGCCGTGACCTCGGCGCACGGCGGAGGTTTTCTGGCGCACCTCAAGCAGGCCGCGAACTGGTTCTTCATCGGCGCCGCCGCCGGAGCCGCTGCAACCGCCGTCGCCCGCCACTAACGAAAAACCCGCCCCACGCAATAAAAGTTCACTCGCACAATTTTGTTCCGGGCGCCCAACCTTTCGCGCCCAAGCAGTAGCACAGGCGTCAGCCTGTGTTCTTTTGAATTTCTCTCACCACAAATCAAAAAACCACGATTGCCCCGAATCACGGCAACCCTCGCGTTTCGCGACCCGTAACACAGACTATTGCCTTGAACGTGCCAGAAGAACCGGACACCTTCGATTTGCTGGCGATCCTCATCGGCGTGATTCATCCTGGCAAGCACTACTGAGCGCTGGGCCTGGGCCCGGCAATCGCCGTGGCAAAGCATGATTCGGGCCCGCTCCACGGCGCGACGGAAAACACCACGGCGGTGAACCACTTGCAGCAGGATTCGGCGGAGGATTCGTTGGCGCGCGTACGAATTCCACGGAGGCGCTACCTGTCCGCGATCGACACCGCAAAATCGTGGCGCGCCGCGATCGATCACGTGTTCCGCGGGCGAGCCCAAGCGCAGCGGCGCAAGTTCACAAGCGCCGGAACGTGAAGGGCATTAGCCGAAGATCGCGTAAGCAGATTACGACCGGCGATCAGCAGCCCCGCCGCAAGGACCGGGTACGCGGCGGCGAAAGCGGCGTGAGAAAACCTTTCCCGGCA
>PLUM01000059.1 GCA_003165465.1 Acidobacteriota bacterium | reverse complement strand
GATCACCTTCATCGGAATCCGCAATTATTGTGCAAACGGAACCCACACTAGCCCATCTGTCAGTATTCAGACTGTTTTTCTCGGACGCTGCATAACCACGATCAACGAGCAGGTAGCTCTCGCTGGTTTGGCCATGCGGCCGATGGATACACTGCAAATCAACGCTGACTTCCAATTCGGATATAACGATTACTCGTACACGCGACTTTGGCCGTGGAGTTCCAGTGGAACCGAATAATATCCCAATGGGGCGGGGATGTGATCTCCTTCCGAGGAACCTATATCCGGCAGAATTCTTCCCTCAACGGACTCTTCGCTCTTGAAGGCGCCTCGCAAGTTGATCATCACCTCAACACGGAGAAGGCAAACGTCGAGTATCACTTCGGGCACCGCGTCTCCGCTGGAGTCGGCTGGCAGAACATTATAGGGACACGGGACCCGCTGCTCTATGCTTTGAAAAAAGTGACAGGGAGCGCCAACGGCGATCCGAGGACTAACAGTTACATTCTGGACGTCTCTTGGTGGCCCGTCCAAAACCTTGATTTAGAAGTGCAATACACTGGCTATGGGCGTTTTAACGGCGCCGGGATAAACAATGATGGCTCGGGTCGCAACGCGAGTGGCAACAACGCGTTGTATTTACTTGGGCGGTTCGTTTTTTGACGGCAGAGGCATGGCAAGGCGGGAGCTCGCAAAAGCGAACCGCCCGTCACTCACTCTCAGGAAGTAACAGCGCCAAGGATTTCTGCGCTGACGCGTTGCACATACTGTGATGATTCCGCCATTGCTTCCTTGTCATCGGAGTAGAGTTGAACGCAGTCAGGGGAATTCTGCGATTTAAGGCCGGTGGTTTTACGGATCACAAACAACTTCCGAAGGCAAAGCACTGCAAAAGTGGCGCTATGGCTCGCTAAGTACTGGCTTATTGCAGTGAATCAATCTGTTTGATCCCTCCGTTTCGATCACGATTTGTGTTTTTATTGCCAATTTGGCGATCGCCAGATTGAATTTCCACCATTGACAGCCCTTCATGGCTCCCATAGTATCGTTTTTCGATAACGTAGACCGATAGTTGAGGGAGAGTTCTGGAGTGTCAGTTCATCGGACAAGTCTCGCCTGCATCGCCGCATGTCTGTCTTTATTCGCACCGATCCTTCCCAGGGCGGCGGCGCAGAGCCAGCAGACCCCACCGAAAGCATTCACGTTGGAACAAACGGTGGACTACACTCTGCAAAACTATCCAGCGATTCGCGCATCCCTGGAGCAAGTTTCCGCGGCCCAGGCTGGCGTGACGCTAGCGAAGACAAACTACTTGCCGCGAGCCGACCTGCTTTGGCAGGGGAATCGCGCGACCCGGAATAATGTTTTCGGACTGCTCCTGCCTCAATCGGTCATTTCACCAATTTCAGGGCCCGTCCTTCCCTCGTCCTCGAATGACTCGGTTTGGGGGAGTGCCGCCGGACTTCTGTTTACATGGGAACCTTTTGATTTTGGACGGCGTGGGGCTACGGTTAACGCGGCACGAGCCGGTCAGAACCTCGCCAATTCACAAGTCTCCGTGACTCGTCTGGATATCGCCGTTGCGGCTACAAATGCATTCTTCAATGTCGTGGCCGCTCAACAGAGGGTCGCGGCAGCGAGGGCCGATGTGGAGAGGCGTCAGGTGCTCGCCAATGTGGTCCATACGCTGGTGACAAACCAGTTGCGGCCAGGAGCAGATGCTTCCCGCGCAGATGCGGAGTTGGCACATGCCAAAATTCTACTCATTCAGGCTGAACAAGCGGAGGCCATCGGACGCGTTGTCTTGGCGGAATTTCTCGGGGTAAACCCGGACGATGTGGAAATCAACGCGGGCTCGCTTCTTGGCAATCCGCCTGACGCCAAACCGCCCGCGACACCGCTCACGGCACATCCGTTCGCTAATGCGGAACAACAACGGATCGGCGAGATCATAACTCGTGAGCATATCCTCGATCGCTCTTACTTTCCTCGCTTCTATTTTCAATCCACTGTTTACGGCCGAGGAACCGGTGCGAACACGGATGGCACTTCCCAGGCGGGCGCGAGCGGTTTAGGACTCGATCGTTCCAACTGGGCGACGGGGCTTACCGTCACATTCCCGGCATTGGATATTTTTTCCATCCGGGCCCAAAAGCAAATTGAATCGGCGAACGAGCGAGCAGAACGCGCACTTTATCAGCAGACTCTGGACGATCTTACAAGCCAATCGCGGCAGGCGCAGGCTGCCTTGGACGGCGCGCGCCGAGTCGCTGAAAACACGCCAATCGAACTACAGGCTTCGCGTGAAGCTGAAATGCAGGCTCGCGCACGCTACGAGGCGGGACTGGCGACGATTGTGGAAATCGCCGAGGCGCAAGGCCTGCTGGTTCAGGCGGAGACCGATGACGCTTTAGCGCGTCTCGCTGTGTGGAACGACCTGGCATTGGTCAACGCCGCCCAGGGTGATCTGCAGCCATTCATCCAGCTTCTGCACTAGCAGATTCAGGGGGTCACTAGCCGTGTGGTTAATTCGGGCGGCGTTGCGCAGGCCGATTACGATGATCGTCATCGTGGTCGCTCTGGCTCTTTCTTCCATTCTCGCGCTGCTTCGCACGCGTATTGACATTTTCCCGGATTTGAATCTGCCCGTCATTTATGTGGCCCAACCCTATGGCGGCATGAGCCCACAGCAGATGGAAGGCTTCCTCTCTTACTACTACGAGTACCACTTCCTGTACATCAATGGGATCGAGAGCGTGGAGGCAAAGTCGATCCAGGGCATCGCGCTGCTCAGACTTACTTTTCATCCCGGGACGGATATGAGCGAGGCGCTGGCGCAGACGATTTCCTACGTGAACCGCGCCCGCGCCTTCATGCCGCCCGGCACCGTTTCTCCATTCGTGTTCCGTTATGACGCCGGCACGCTGCCGGTCGGCTATCTCGTTTTTTCAAGCGGATCGCGCACGCTTGGCGAAATTCAGGACCTTGCGTTGAACCGCGTGCGACCGGTTTTTGCAACACTGCCGGGAGTTTCCTCGCCACCACCTTTTGGAGGCAACCAGCGCACGATCGTCGTCAGCGTTGACCCGGTCAAACTACACGCATACGGACTCTCTCTACAGAGTGTCGTACAGGCTCTGGTGGCAGGAAACAGTATCGAACCGGCAGGAAATGCCAACGTCGGAAATTATCAGACGATTGTCACCACCGATTCAACCGTCGGGCAGATTTCCGATTTGCTCGATATACCACTACGCACCGGCTCGGGACCGTCGGTCTATTTGCGGGATGTCGGAACCGTTTCCGATTCCTCGGACAATCCTGCGGGTTACGCTCTCCTGAACGATAAACGAACCGTGTACATTCCAGTCACGAAGCGCCCCGACGCTTCGACCATTACCGTGGTTAACGAAGTTCGCGCCAGCCTCCCGCGATTTCAGTCTCTGGTTCCCGAAGACATCAAGATTACCTACGAATTCGATCAATCCCAGTATGTTCGCGATGCGTTGCTCTCGGTCCTCCGCGAGGGATTACTTGGTGCGATTCTTACGGGCCTCACACTACTTTTCTTTTTGCGCGATTGGCGAAGTTCTCTAGTCGTCGTCATCACAATCCCACTTGCTCTACTTATGGCGGTAGTCGCTCTGTGGGCCACGGGACAAACCATTAACATCATGACCCTTGGTGGGCTTGCCCTTGCCGTAGGAGTGCTCGTGGACGAGGGGACGGTGCTTCTTGAAAACATTCATGTGCATCTGGCCCAAGGCGAACCGAAGTCGCGTGCGGTTTTGGAAGCAAGCCGTGAGGTGGCGATCCCGCGATTGCTTGCGATGCTATGCGTGCTCGCCGTCTTTTTGCCCTCCTTCTTCATGGTTGGCCCGGCCCGGTCGCTTTTTGTTCCGCTTTCGCTCGCAGTGGGATTTTCGATGGGCGCGTCGTATCTGCTTTCTAGCTCTCTGGTGCCGGTGCTTTCCAACTGGCTTCTCAAGGCAGAGAAAGTACATGCGGACGGCTCCGCAGAAGCAGGTTTCGACCGCTTCCGAAAGAGATTTTACAACCGACTGGACAGTCTCATGGCCCGTCCGGCATTGCTCCTAGGCGGTTATGCGATAGTCGTGATCGCCGTGCTGCTTTTGGTCGGTCCGAGGCTCTCGCAAGAAATCTTTCCTTCAGCGGCGGCAAATCAATTTCGTCTGCGCTTCGATGCTCCCGACGGCACGCGCATGCCGGTGACCGAGGAGATGGCCCGGCGTGTGCTCGATACGATTCATCGCGAGGCGGGACCCGGCAATGTTGCTCTGACTCTGAGTTACGTGGGCACGCAAGGTTCCTCCTATCCAATTAACGCAATATTTCTCTGGACGAACGGGCCGCACGAAGCCGTCATGAACGTCGGGCTTCGTCCCGGCGCATCCATCTCGCTTCGCGACTTGGAAGAAAAGCTGCGCAGCACGTTGCCGCAACAATTCCCGGGATCGTACTTCTCCTTCGATCCTGGCGACCTAATCAGTCAGACGCTCAATTTCGGTACGCCTTCGGTGATTGAGATTGCGACGATCGGTCCGGTGTACAACGATGTGCTGAGCTATGCTGGACGGGTTAAGCAGGAACTTGCGAAAATCGACGAACTGCGGGATCTCGGATACGAGGAACCGCTCCACTACCCATCCGTGGATGTCCGCATCAACCGCGTGTTGGCAGGCCAGCTTGGCGTAACTGCGGATCAGGTTGGACAGGCGGTCGTATCCGCAACCGCTTCGAGCCGCTTCGTGGCCCCCAACTACTGGCGTGATCCAGCCTCCGGTGTCAGCTACCAAGTGCAGGTGGAAGTGCCTCAGGCACAAATGACCTCCATCAAGGATATCGAGACCATACCGGTCGCGAGCGTAACTGGAGCGGATCCGCTCATCAACCAAGTGGCCTCTGTGCGCGCCGGGAGCGTACCCGGTGAACTCGACCGTCAGAACGGACTTTGGATGATTGGCCTTTCCGCCAATCTTGCTAAGAGCGACTTGGCTCGCGCAGCCTCCGATATCGACCAGGCAATCGCGCGTGCAGGCAGCCCTCCACGTGGGGTAACCGCTCAGGTTCGCGGGCAAGTGAGCGCCATGCGGCAGATTTTCGGTAACCTGAGCATAGGGCTTGCACTCGCCATCTTCGTAATCCTATTGTTACTCGCGGCGAATTTCGAGTCCATCCGACTCCCGTTGATCGTATTCTCCACCGTTCCCGCTGTGCTTACGGGCGTGGTCCTCATGCTGTTAGTCACCGGGACAAGCCTGAACCTTGAAAGCTTCATGGGCGCAATCATGGCGATTGGCGTTGCCGTTGCAAACGCGATTCTGCTCGTGACCTTCGCCGAAAAGAACAGGAAGAATGGCGCGGACGCTAAGACCGCCGCGCGAAATGCCGCTGGTGAGCGCCTGCGCCCTGTGTTGATGACCAGTCTTGCGATGATCACAGGAATGATCCCAATGGCGCTCGCGATTGGACGCGGCAGCGAGGAAACTGCGCCGCTTGGCCGGGCTGTCATTGGCGGGTTGATATGCGCCACCGTGGCGACGCTGCTTGTCCTGCCAACTGTTTTCGGACTCGTGCAAAAACGCGCTTCTCTGGTCTCGCCCTCGCTCGATCCAGAGGACCCGAATAGCCCGCATGCGACAGCGTCGGAGGCTTCGTAATGAGATCGTTTTTTTTAATCTTTGTCTTCAGCCTCACGCTTATCGGCTGTAGTAGTTCGCCCGTCCAGCAGTCGCAGACCGACCAGGCAGCCGGTGCGGGATCGCCTCAGCAGATCGCTGTCGTGTCGGTCGAATCTCAGAAGCTGGATACAACCCTGGGTCTTCCTGCTCAGATCACGCCGTACGAGGCTGTGGACATATACCCGAAGGTAACCGGATTTATTGACACGATCCTCGTTGACCGTGGATCGCGAGTGAAAGCTGGCGAAGTCATCATCCGCCTTTCGGCTCCGGAGCTAGTCGCACAGCGCACGCAAGCGGAGGCCGGTCTGCATAGCGCCGAGGCGCAACTCGCCGCCGCGCAGGCGAAGCTCGCATCCGACCACGGAACGTATCTACATTTGGTGGCGGCTGCGAAGACGCCCGGAGTTGTCGCGGGAAATGATCTTCAAGTGGCTGAACAGACGGCCGCTGCCGACAATGCACAGGTGGAGGCCGCTTCAAATAGTGTGCAGGCGGCGCGCGAGAGTTTGCGCGGCATGGCCCAATTGGAGTCATACTTGGAAATCCGTGCCCCGTTCGACGGCGTCGTAATCCAGCGAAACCTGCATCCAGGAGCTCTTGTCGGGCCCGCATCAGGACAAGCTGGGGCACACCCAATCGTCCAAATCGAAAGCATGAGTCGCTTGCGTGTAGTCGTTCCTGTGCCGGAAGCATACGTCGCCGGAGTTCAAGAGGGCCAGCAGGTTAGTTTCAGTGTGCCTGCCTATCCGGGGCGGACCTATCGCGCTCCAATCGCGCGCATATCACACGATATCAATCAAAACACTCGAACCATGCAGGTGGAGCTCGATTTGCACAATGCCGACGGTCAAATTACCCCGGGGACATTTGCAAGTGTTGAATGGCCCATACATCGTTCTTACGCAACGCTGTTCGTACCCTCATCGGCAGTGACGACGGACCTGCAACGGACATTCGTCATTCGCGTGCGTCAAGGAAAGGCGGAATGGGTTGACGTCAAGACTGGTGTGACGGTGAATGGGAAGACCGAGGTCTTTGGTGAATTGCAGCCGGGCGACGTTGTTGTGACCAATGCAACAGATTCAATTCGAAGTGGGACGGCTGTATCCGCGCAGGCCAAATAGATTCTCGACACCGGCACCACGCAGCAAGACAGGTCGCTCGGAAATTCTTGTGATCATGCTTGCCATCAAGAGCCTAAGTCTTCGAATCACCGGGACCGAGCCGCTGTCTTTACGAGGGCTCGCTCCGTTCCTTGGTGGATCAATCCGAGCAGTGGGAACACATTGACTTTGATTTGAGGGTTTCCCATCCCTCTCGCAGAATGAGGGGAGTGAGAGCCACAGTAGCGCCAGGGTCTGCCCACGACTTGCCCCAAATTACATTTATCACCAAACCAGCCAGAGCAATCCAAGCCATATAACTGCGGAGGGCAGATCCCGCAGCATCAGCCCTCAAGGCGGCGCTCGAAGTAATGGCTGCCAAGTGCCGTTTCCGACTGGCGAGCCAGGGCATCACAAACGCGGCGGCCAGCAAAATGCCAATTCCAATCACACTGCGCTGCGCGATAATCGAGAAAGTTCGGAACGGAAGTCAGCTCGAAAAATCCTGCCAAGCCAAAGAGTAAGGCTCTTGCTATGCGAGCGGTCCGTGCTTCGTCGAATCGGAATCTGAATCGCCAGAGGACACGATCGCAGCGCGGTCGCTGATTGAGCGAAGTCTCCGCTCTTTTTTCATCTCCAATCTTCTTGGCAATGAACCCCATTACAGCTCAACCTCGGTCACGGACACTCGCATTAACCGCGGGCGCGAGCTTCTTCGTGGAGTGCGGTCACCCATTCTCATCCCGTCTGTCCCTCGCCAACTAGATACCCGCCAACGCTTGGAAGCCGTGAGCCGTGGATTGATGCGCTTCTCGGCCATTCCGCGTCTCAACACCCGACTCTCACGCATATCATCTGCTGGTCTCCTTTTTCACCCGTCGTTCTCAAGCACCGCGAGCGTCGGAGAGGCTGCGCCCTGCGGCACGGCGGTCTTCTGCTTCGCTATCGCGCCGGAATAGGTCTTGGTTCTTCCCGCTTCGCGGGCGCCCTCCAAGAAAGCAGACCTTGGCACTTGGGAGCCGCCTCCCGCTCGCGCCCTTCGGGTGGTGTGCCTTGAGAGACTCAGGGCATCAAAAGGAGAAATTTCTATGTATGACAATTCGGTGAGATTAATTGGGTTCGTTGGGAAAGACGCGGAATTGAAGACCACGAAGACGCAACGTGAATACACGGTGCTATCCGTAGCTACGACCGCGTCCTGGAAGGACAAGAATGGCGACGGGTACATCCGACGTACGGAATGGCACCGCCTCATCGCCTGGGGCAACCTCTCGACGTTTGCGGCAACTCTTAAGAAGGGCGCGCATGTGTTCGTGGAAGGCGAGCTCCGATACTGGGAGATCATTCCCAAGAAACAGAAGAAGCAGAAGAACGGAGATCACAAGATCCGTGTCGCCGAGATTCATCTCTCGAAAATCGCTAAGCTGGACCGCGCTGAAAAGCGAGATCCCGACACACCAGCCCCTGAGCTGGGCCACGAGACGCAGGACGCCCCCTTTTAGGGGGCGTCTTTACTGCCCTCGTCAGTATTGGCCTAGCCCTTCTTGGCGCTTCTAGCGGGGCTGGAGATACCGTGACAACGAATCATCTATATTCCGCCCCCCCTTTTTATTGGGCCTCTTGTGCCTCAGTCCCGGAGGCTGGCGGACCGCAGCTCTTGTTTCGCTTTCTTTTCGGAGGAATACGAGAACCACAGCATCATGACGGCAGCAGCGCTAAATGCCAAAGTAACCCATTCAGCAGCGGTACTACCTACCGACCAAGAAAGCATCGCCGCAATACCGAAGAGAAATCCGACTGGCCGGCAAACCCAGGCGATCCGCCGACTGCGCTTTTCTATGACTGTAGCACGGAGGGGATTGTGCTTAATTCTCCACCACATAGGATACAGAATCCCAACGCTCACGCCCAAGAAAACCACTATCAACAGCATCCTTACCGGAGAAAGACCAACGGCGACTAGAATCGCAGGCAAGGGGAGAAGCCCAAAAACCACCAGACCCAACTGTGCCTTCAGCCGCCGCCACTGTTTTTCATATTCTTGCCAGATCGAGTCCATCGGTCCCACAATTGCACCCCCGCGCTAGTCTTACATCGATCGGTCCCTTGTTTTGCCGCCTCGCGGGTCAAACAAATAATACTCATGCTACTATGCATATAGTATCATAGTTGGTGCTGTATAGCTCCTAAGGAGGCAGGCTCATGTATGACAATTCCGTCCGATTGATAGGCTTCCTCGGGCAGAAGGCCGAGAAGCGCACTGCTCGAAACAAGACCCCCTATGTGATCCTCAATCTGGCAACCACGGTCCGGTGGCGCAATAAGGAATCGCAGGAATATCTCGAACGAACCGAGTGGCACCGGCTCATCGTTATGTGGAATTCAAGTAGTGTGTCAAGTGAAGCAGTACGAATGCGCGACTGATTCTCACTATCGGCCCTACCCGGCATCTCTGCCAGACGAATACCAGTTTCCTGTTAGCTAACTCCCCGAGCAGCGGCAGCGAGCGGTCCATCCACACTGTGGCGTTTTTCAGGAGCGTTCCCAGTTGGTGGCACCAGGGACTGTAAATTCGTGTTGCACCTCAACCAAGCTTTGGAACGAGCTCAACGAGGGATTGTTGCGGCATTCGATAAGCGCTTCCGCTCGACTTAAGCAGGACCTCCACTACCTCTTCCTGGTTCATAGGCTTTGAGAAGAAGTACCCCTGAGCATATTCACAAGCAAGTGATTTTAGCAGGCTCACCTGTTTGGCTGTCTCCACGCCTTCCGCTACCATCTCCATGCCCAGATTGCGTCCGAGAGACATAATCATTTGCACGATCGCACGGCTTTCGCTGCTGTTTTCCATTTCAGAGACAAAGGAGCGGTCAATTTTCAGAGTGTCGAGTGGGAAGCGCCGCAAGTGACTCAAGGACGAATATCCTGTACCAAAGTCATCGATGCTCAGACGGACGCCGAGTGCTTTGAGTTCGCCGAGGATTCGGGCCGTCCGCTCCACATCGCGCATGGTCACACTTTCCGTAAGTTCCAGTTTCAAGCAGCGAGGATCAAGGCACGTTTCGCGAAGGATTTGCCCAACTTTGCTTACCAAATCTGGTTGAGCAAACTGCTTGCCTGAGACATTCACGGCTACGGTAAACGCTGGATCGGATGGAAACTGCAGGTTCCAGGCGCGCATCTGCCGGCAGGCCTCGCGCAGCACCCAAACCCCCATAGATAGAATCAAGCCGGTTTCTTCCGCTACCGGGATGAACTCCCCCGGCATGACCAGTCCAAAGTCCGGCCGCTGCCAGCGCACTAATGCCTCGAAGCCGATGATCCGGCAATCCCGCAGAGAGACAATGGGTTGATAGTGGATGCGGAATTCTTCGCGGTCCATCGCCCGGCGTAGATCAGTCTCCAGCTTCAAGCGGCTCACCACCCTGGCGTGCATGGGTGGATCATATATTTCGTACCGCGACTTACCTAGTGCCTTGGCTCTGTACATGGCGGTGTCGGCATCGCGCAATATATCTTCAGCCGCACCATAACCCTTCGCGCTTACGGCAATGCCAATACTGGCTGTGATGAACACCTCCTGCCCAGTGATCAAAAAGGGAGGCCCGAGTTTTTGTTGGATTCGTTCAGCCACGCGTATGCCGTCGCTGGCATCCTGGATGTCCTCGATCAAGATTGTGAATTCGTCGCCTCCCATCCGCGCCAGCGTATCCTCGCCGCTCCGCCTGACTGGTGCCCTGACATCAACCGAACAAGAAACAAGATCCTCTCGCCGCACCGAGCTGACCAGACGCTTGGCAATCTGCACAATTAGCTGATCACCGGCGAGGTGACCGAGACTGTCATTCACGAGCTTGAAACGATCAATGTCTACGAACAAAACGGCAAATTTATAGTCCGGACGCCGTTTTGCCCGCTCAACGCAACGGACCAGTTGCTCTTGAAAGAATGCACGGTTTGGCAGTTGTGTCAGCGGATCGGTACGAGCATCTTGGATCAGTTTGTCTTGAAGCTCCAGAATCTGCTGGCCCGCCCTCAATCGCGCCTTCAGCTCCTCGGGATCGCAGGGCTTCGTGAGATAGTCGTTGGCCCCGGCTTCGAAACCCGCGACCATGTCCTCTTTGGATTCTTTCGAAGTGAGCAGGATAATGTAGATATAAGGATGATTGGACCGACTGCGTATCTGGCGACAAATGGCGAGCCCGTCAAGCTCCGGCATGACCCAATCTAGGAGCGCGAGCCTTGGGCTGTCAGCGCTTGAGAGGCATTCTGCGGCAGAGCGCCCGTTCTCGACAGCAAGCACTTCGTAACCTACACGCTCCAAAGTGTTCTGCACCAGACGCCGCGAGATTGCATCGTCATCGGCAATGAGGATTTTCATCGGATCGTCTCTCTGCAGAAGGCCTCCAGCTCAGCCAGAGCGAGGGCTTCTGCTCGAGGCTCGAAGCTTGCCAATTCCTCTTGTAGACCATCCGTGTTACGCTGCCGTCCTATGCATTCAAGGCGCATGGCGGAGGCAGCCGCCCGCGCGAAGAAAACATTTGTTAGCATGCCTTTTATGGTGTGCGCCGTAACCTCCACTTTCTTCATGTCCCCACGAACTACTGCTTCCTGCAATGACTGCAAAATGCAGGGGAACTCTTTCTTAAAGATCCCCAGCAGTTCATGTAATAATTCGCGGTCGTTATCCACCCGTGTGAGCAACTCCGAATGATCCACGGAAAGATCAGGAGAACGGTCATCGGGCTGAATCATCACTTCTCCTTATTGACTATCCCGATCTCTGCGCGACGAAGATCGGACTCATTCCCTTCCAAGGACTAGGCCACTGTCTCTGGCGAAGCGATGGGCGAATAGTGTTTAAGTAAATCACTCAGTTCCTGCGGCCGGATCGGCTTCGTAATGTAGTCATCCATTCCGGCCTCTAGACAGCGTTCTCTGTCTCCCGCCATGGCATGAGCCGTCATGGCGATGACGGGCAGGTGATGCCCGGACGCTTTCTCTTTCTCTCGAATCGCCGCTGTCGCTTCAAAGCCGTCCATCTCGGGCATCTGCACGTCCATAAGCACCAGGTCAAATGTGTTCTTTTCCAGAGCCGCCAGCGCTTCTTTGCCGTTTCCGGCGACTGTCACGGTATGCCCGCGCTTCTCCAGTAGCCGGACTGCGAGTACCTGGTTTACGGCGTTATCCTCGGCTAGCAAGATGCGCAAGTGACTGCCAGTCTCGCGGAGAGAGTGGCGCGTAACCAAGGCAGGCGTCGCTTCCTTTATTGGTTTTGTCCCCAATGCGGTCAAAATGGCGTCCAATAGCTCCGCCTGCCGAATGGGCTTGGTCAGATAAGCGGCGACCCCGAGCTCACGGCAGTGTTTGGCGTCCCCGCGTTGGCCTGCGGAACTTAGCATCATGATGGTGGCGGATTTCCAGTCCGGGTTCCTCTTTATGTCCTCGGCAAGTGCAAACCCGTCCATTTCGGGCATTTGAGCGTCGAGCAAAATGAGGGGGTAAATCCTTCCCAAGCCTTGTGCTTCTCTTAGAGCAGTTATCGCTTTTGCCCCACTTTCAACTGCTGTGGGATTGGTGTGCCAGTTGGTGAGCATCTTCAACAGAATTTGTCGGTTTGCCGCATTGTCGTCCACGACGAGCACACGCATATCACGCAAGGTTATCGGATCCCTGGGTACTACGAACCTGGCGGGAGCCTTTTGCAAGCCAAAGTGCGCGGTGAAATGGAAACGGCTCCCCTTGCCTAGCTCACTTTCCACCCAAATCCGGCCGTGCATCAAGGACACCAGCCGGGACGAAATGGTGAGGCCCAATCCCGTGCCGCCATATGTGCGACTCATGGATCCGTCAGCCTGCGTAAAGGCTTCAAAGATCGCGGCCTGCTTATCGGCAGGAATTCCGATGCCGGTATCTGAAACTATGAAATGGAGCTGAAGATCCTCGCTAGTCCTCCACTCTGTTTGGACGTAAAGGACCACTTCGCCCTTTTCCGTGAACTTGATGGCGTTTCCCACCATATTCACAATGATTTGCCGTAACCGCCCGGGATCGCCGACGAGGGCGTCCGGGATGTCAGGTTGAAGGTCGTAAGCGAGTTCCAGCCCTTTCTGGTGGGCACGAAGGCTCATTGTTTTCATGGTGTCACCAAGGCTGTCACCCAAATTGAAATCGATGGCGTCGATCTCCAGTTTGCCGGCCTCGATCTTGGAATAATCCAGGATGTCATTGATCAAGGAAAGCAAGGAGTCTGCAGACAACTTCGCCATGTTCAAGTACTCGCGTTGTTCGGAGTCCAGTTCCGTGTCGAGAACCAGTTCCGTCATCCCCATGATTCCATTCATGGGCGTGCGGATTTCGTGGCTCATGTTGGCGAGGAACTCGCTCTTGGCCCGGCTGGCGGCTTCGGCTGCCTCCTTCGCTTGCTGCATCGCCTCTTCCGCCCGTTTGCGGACGGAAATATCCTGGTAGATGGCCAAGGAGCCTACCACCTCAGCATTCACCACCAAGCCCACGATGTGAAGTTCCACATCCACCAAACTACGGTCTTTCCGCAGGCGGCGTGTCACCAAGTTTATGGGTTTACCGCCGCGTGTCTGAAGTGAAATGGTGCGCGCTTCCGATAGCAAATCACCGTCGGCAAGTAGCCCTTCCTCTGGTTTCCCGACCACTTCCTCGCGCGTGTATTGGAAGAGTTGCTCGAATGCAGGATTGCACAGTTGAATTGTCTGTGCCGAGTCCAATACCATAATTGCCAGCGGGTTATTCTCGATAACAGCGTTGAGATACGCGGTCCGCTGCTGGACTCTTTTCTCGAGACCATCGTGCGCTTTCTGTATAGCAACATCCCGCTGTTGGATGCGAGCGAGCATGCTGTTGAACTGGTCAAACAAAACCCCAATTTCGCCTCCGCTTGTACTCACAGCGCGAACGGAATAGTTTTCATGCGCGGAGACCGACGATGCGGTCGCTGCCAACTCCCGAATCGGTACCGAAATCGTGCGCTGCAACCGATCAGACAACAGGAAAGCAATCGCAAGCGAGCCCAGCAGCACAATGAAGTCGATCGCCAGGAATCGGATCATGCGGTCGTTGAGGTCCTGGAGATCTTCCTCGATAAAGATCGTGCCGATGGAATCGCCATTCAGGACTATGTTCTGGAAGATGACCATGTGCCGTGCGACAACTGTCCCTCCAGCTCCTTGGGCTGGAGGAGGACAAAAACCCACTTGAGTCGGATCCCGACTATACGTCGCAAAGACTTTGCCGTCTGAGTCGTAAATGCAGGCACTGCTAACGTGCTGTCTGGCCTGAAGTGCGTCGAGAATTTCCCGTCCCGTTCTCGCATCGCGAAAGGTAAGCGCGCCCGTACTATTTGAACCCACCATTTTCGCGGAGGCAATCAGATCGTTTGTTTTCGCGTGGAGGAAAGTGGTCCGATCATAGAAAGTGAACACGGCGGTCGCCACGAACAAGGCTACCCCGCAGGCAATCATAACAATGCCTTGCAGCTTCTGGCGGATGGATAGATCACGATACCAATGCATCTCAGCCCCCATTCGTATGACCTTGATCGTGGACGATTCTGGCAAGTCCAAGGAGTTTCGAACTGACGATCAGGCGAGCCCGTTGGACTGCATCCACGTTGGTGCTAAAACGAACTTTGTTTTCTTCCACGTAGAATTGAATCTCGCCTCCTCGCTCCGCAAAATCTTTGCTCTCCCCAACCGTGAGCGTACTCGACCCCTTCAGGCTGTTTATTATCTCGGACATTCGCTTGTCTTCTGTGTCACCGACGAAAATAAGCTGACACGCTTTCAAGTCCGGCAGTTCCTTGATACGCCAGGCGAGAATCTCGCGGTTATTGATCGTCTTTCCCCGGAGGACGTCATCGAGCACGCTGCCAAATGGGTCGTGTCCGAACACGCAGAAGGTGATTGGAGCGGTATTGCTCTTAAAGACGTCCGAGGGCCATTCGATGAATTTTGCAATGTTAAGAAGAAGCGCCGCTTTGACTTGATATTCAACCGAGGGACTAACTTGTGCCCACGTTGTAGTTGCGGCAGCCAGGGACAGCAGAGCCGCAAGAGCCGTGGCGCGGAATGACACCCGACCGTAAGCCGGTCGCAGTGATCGAGTCCGTTGTCTCCCCTGCTCCCAACTGGCTTGCAATCGGTTTGTATGGTTCAAGGCCATTTGTTTAGTGACTAAAATTGCCAAGTGAGCTTCACGTAGACACTGCGTTTGATCAGCCCCGATATTTCGCCCTGGTCTGAGCTGCGAGCTTCCAAGTGGAGATCTTGCAAGAGGTTCTGGCCGACCAGGCTAACAGCCACTCGGTCCGACGCTCGCCAAGTCAACCCGCTATCCAGGCGCGTGTAGGATGGGACTTGCTCCGCCGGAAGCCGTCCGACGAAATAAACGGACGTATTCCATTCGAACCTTCGCGGTAGAGCTAGACTCGAGCGTAGCTGAGCCTGGATGTGCGGGTTGTTCCCCTCCCCCGTTGAGACTGAGGTGGTGTCCTGACTGGCAGGATTCGTTTGCAAGTGAATTCGTTCGAACGCAAACCCGGGACTAAGTGTCCAGCGGTCCGTTACCTTCCAATTCACCGCCATCTCAAGCCCATGCGATTCGCCGTGCATTTCGTTTGCGAAAATGAGAGGCACATTCAGATGCGGCGGTGAAGGATTTAATTCCAGGAATGGAGCCCCTGGTTCCAAGGTCTGGAGGTCCCCGTACCGGTTGTAGAAAGTCGAGAGGTCCAACGAGATGTTGGCGCGCAGTTGAGCCCGATAGCCCACTTCAAAAGCGTCGAGGTTCTCGCTGACCGTATCCGGACTGCCCAGAAGGGTCAACAAGACAGGCACCCCCCCCGGACCAGGAAACGCGGTGAGAGCAACATTTATTCCTCTCTCGGTGGGCGAAGGGGTGCGCCGGGCTCGGGAATAACTAGCCCAAAGCATATCGTCCTTGGTTACATTCCAAGTGATCCGTGCGCTGGGCTGGAATTCAAACCCGCTGAAGTCATTGTGCTCGACCTTGGCTCCAATCGTGAGAGACAAACGGTCCGGTTTTAGTACAATCTCATCTTGCACAAAGGAAGTGAAAAGTTGCACGCTCCGGAAAGCTGGGTTAAAGGAGGTATACAGACTTCCAGTAGTTGCGTACGAGATGTATCGATAGCCCACGCCCCAGACAATATCCTGGCGGCTTCCCATTCCGATGTGATGCTGAAAATCGATATCGGACGTATTGGTCCACTCTCCGTAAATAGTGCTATTGCGCGCGGCGCGGTCGAAATAAACCTGCAAGGTTGTATCGGAATGCGGCGAAAAGGCATGCTTCCAGCGCCCCAATACGTTTCCGCCGGACAGACTTGACGACTCGGTGAGCACCTCATTGAAAGGAGGCGTGAGTACAGTGTTGTTGACTACATCCTCTTCGCGGCCTTCATACAAGTCTCCCTGCACGGTTATGGAGTCCTGTTTGGAAAGAGTCGAATCAACGCGGAATCCACCATGCAGCAGATCGGATCCGTCTTGCCCGTCCTGGCCCGAGAGAGAAGGGAAGGAATTGTAATCAAATCCTTTCATAAACATTCGGTAGCTTGTTGCCTGACGAAATGTTCCTCCGTATTGGGCAACTCCAAAGCCTGGCTCATGTGTTCCACCGCCGGCGGTCAAGAGACCTCCCTGAGTCTGCTTCGCAGTCTTCGTAATTATGTTGATGACCCCATTGACGGCATTGGCGCCCCAGACCGTCGCCCCCGGCCCGCGGATGACTTCGATGCGATCGATATCTTCCAGCGGCACATCCTGGACGTCCCAGTAGACACCCGAGAACAACGGCGAATACACGGTACGCCCATCGATCAGGACCAAAAACTTGTTGGCATATTGAGCGTTGAAACCCCGCGAGCTGATCTCCCATGCATTTCCATTGATTTGCGCTACCTCCAGTCCGGGAACCATGCGCAGGACGTCCGGGATGTTCGTTGCCCCGGAGCGCAGGATATCGTCCTGAGTAATGACATAAATTGCGGACGCAATGTGCGACAGCTTTTGTTCCTTTTTCGAGACGGAAGTCACCTCAATGTTCATCAGGTCTTCGATGCTCTTATTACCTAGATCCTTTACCGTGTCTTGCGACCAAGCAGGAATCGCCATCAGAACAGCGATCGCCAAACTAAGATAGCCGCATCTTAGGACCTTGCGGATTCCAGGGTTGAGCGATGCGGGCGCGGGGTGACCTACGCTGTGTGCCAACCTCAGTCGAACTGTCATCCTTCTGCCTCCAAGACTGCGCAAACCCATTTCAAGAGCCGTTTTCATGCGTTTTGCTGCCAGCCACATCCTGTTTCTTCGTCGTGGATTGGCTTTGTGGAAGGACGGGTGACCGCAATCCCTCTGAAGCCGACGGCCGCTCCTGTCACTTTCTCGTAGCTGGAGAGACAAACAGAGGCGTTATCTAGTTCTTTCAAGTGGTTTCCAGCAGGCGGGCAAACAATACAACTGCCCGCAACGTCACAAGAAAAGCCACTTAACAGTCCTTGGCAATGCTTTCCTCGGAAGGGGGGATTACTCCGAGACGATCACAGTGTCAGAACTAAGATACCCAAGGCGGCGAATCGAGAGGGATCCAAAACTTACTTTTGCAGAACTGCCAACTTGAACTCTACCGCATCCAGTGAGGCGATGAAGCTAGGATGAATCTCCAGATGCCCTATGAGTTACCCCAGGGGTGAGTTTTACATTCCTTTGGCAACAGTCAAGAAAATGCGCCATTCTGCCGCCCACACAGAATCAACTGAAGTGCCCCACAGGAATGGCAACCGAATCGCAAATTCTTACCGCACCTAACTTTCGACGCACGTTTTCTCCTCTCGCTGATTTCGCCGAGCGCCGGTACTTGACCTTTTTCTGCCGCGCATTTTCTTGGGCACGCCTTCGAGCTAATTCCTGCGCCCGGCAGCTTCGCGTCTTCTGCTTTCCAGGTTCCTCACCATAACTTCCTGGGTCCCTCCCATAAAGCAGCCACTCGCTTTGGGAGCAGAAGCCCTCGCTTCTGGGTGCCCCAAGAAAATGGGGCAGAAAAAGGAGAATCACAAATGTCGTACCTCAATTCAGTAACCCTCGTCGGATTTGTTGGAGTTGACCCGGAGCAACGTCAAGCGCGTAACAACGGTTCGAAATTCACCGTTCTTTCCGTCGCCGCGCAGCGCTCCTGGAAAAACGCGCAAGACGACGAAGGCCGCGAAGATTACATCGTGGTCGATTCGCGCCGACGTCGTGCGCAAGCTAGATCGCGGCGAGCCCGAACCCGAAGTAAATACTTCGGGTTCCGCTGCTCCGAATGAAGCAGGCAGCGCTTCTGAAGCGGCTCCTTTCTGACTGCTCGAACACATCGGGCCCCGGCACAGGGCCAGGGCCCATTACTTTCCCATTTCAGTCATCACTGCGCGCCTGCTGAATCTGCACAAGAGACTCGCCACGAAGTTCAAGGGGAGAAGGACCGGCAGGAGTCGGAACATTGGCAAGACGGCCCAACAATGATTCCAGTGCGGAAACACCGTCATCGAGCGCTGCTATTTCCGACTCACCAAGAGGAATCTCCTGTCGCATCCGCAGGAGGTTGTTCTTACCTTCGAGCAGTGTTGAGGCGGTCGAGTCTTTTGGCTTGTAGAAAGAGCACTTCGCACAAGCCATCCCGTGTGGACACTGATCAAAAAAGTCATAGGTGCAGTTTCCGTGGCCCAGATCGTAATACTTCCACGGAGTGCCGCTCGCAAGTCCCTTGCGGATGGCCTGCTGATCGACAAGCACCTCAATCGTTCGCAGATTGCGTTCGAAATATCCGGCGGCGTTGTAAGACTTCGCCAGTTTCGTAGGCGAGATCTTCGCGTAGCTCTGTGTTGATTGAGGAGAGCGGTGCCCCATCCACTCTTGCAGCTCAAAGAGGGAAAGAGGTTCTCGTGCGTTGTAGAGCTGTGATGCGATTGTGGCGCGAGCCCGCTGACAGGTGATTGCGCCACGGACATCTTCGCGAGGGATACCGGCCTTCTTGCACAAGGCCGGAATGATCGTGTGATTCAGGTATCGGTTCGAAACCTGACGAGTCCGATAGACAAACAGAAAGTGAACGAGTTCGCCCGTCTTTACGTCCAATAATAGAGGTTGTTCAGGTCGAGCTTTTTCCCAAGCCTCGATCTCTCGCCCAACGACGGAATCAACTGGCTTCACAAACGCCGTACCCGTCTTGTGGACAGGCACGTGCAGAAGACAGGTTCGCATGGCAGCGGTGCCGTGATTCTCCTCGAAATCTTTCCAACGGATCGATCCAACTCGAAGGCGGAGCATTTCATCCGAACGCAAGCCTGTGAACAGCCACACAACTGTCAGTGCACGTACCATTTGAAAGGGATAGAGGAAGCGCCCGTGTGTGGTGCTCGGTAAGTCTGATTCGTTGAGATTCAGTCCGGCCCAGACAAGCTTTGCCCAACTTTCATCTGCCCCGATGCGAGGATTCGGTCCGATCAAGCGTTTCACGCTGGAAGGAGTGCGTAAACACCGGCTGGGATCGAACTTTCGCGGAATCCACTCCCATTCCTGACAGTCGCGGAAAAAGAACCGAACCGCCTGCAACTGTCCATTGATGGCTCTGGGTGTGAGTGGTCTTTTCGGATTGGTTTGCGTGTGAACTTGATTGGTCCACTGCCCCACCGACATCCTGCATATTTCGGCAACGCATCGAGCCGCTGTCTCTCGAGTCCATAGTTCCGGCGAGGCCTCCGCAGGGTAAGTTGTGCTAGCCCAACGCCCCATCTTCAGCAATCCGTAATACACCTCTCCCCGAGTTCTCGGGGAGAGTGTCGAAGTGTCACGCCATCGTTTGGCGGCTTGAATCCATTGATTGGAAATTCCCACAGTGAGATTGCTGCGTTTCCCACCGCGAGCCTCCATATACCCGTGCTGCAGAGGCCTTTGAATCAAACTGAGAGCGTGCAAGGTTTTGGAAAGGCGTTGCAGTGACCGTCTCCGTTCCTTAGTCGTATGACCGTTGTAGACTTCCTCCAAGGCTTCCGTCGTCAGATCTTCCAGCAAGGGGCTTCCATTCACCAGAAGGGCGTCGCACAACGCTGTACGCTGGCGCGTATCGTTCAGCGTGGCGCTGAAACCCCAGTTTGTCAGAGTCTCCGCAACGCGGGTGTCGGCTGCCTCTACCGCTGCTTCTCCGAAGACTTTTTTCGCTAACCCAATGCGGTCAAATTCGCCGAAGCGTCTCGGATCATGGATACGCCGCAGCAAGATGCCAAGAGCCATAAGATGAGGCCGCGCGTCCGCTCGAACTCCTTGAATTCGGGAGAAAGTTGCCATCGAGGTCCGAAGCACCGCATCCCAATGGCCTACCTTCCATTTCCAAAACGAGGAGTCGTTTCGAAACATCTCGCGCAACAAGATTCTTACGACCGTTCCGCGGACCGGGTCCACTGCGCGCGTGATTTTCAGTGCATCCAGAATCGGCTTCAGCAAGCGATCTAGTCTTGTTTGCCACGGCTCACGCCCAAATTGCTTTCCGCGTGGACCCTTTAGCAGAACCCGAATGGCGCTTTGTTCTTCTTCTCTCAGGGTCGGCCTTTGATCGTATTGCGCCAGGTCTAACAGCCACGCCCACCGGCGTTTTTCTTTTTGTTCCGATTTCCGTGCTAGTCCGCCGATCATCGCTGGGCACCCGTTAAGACCTGGAGCCTTGCGATGTCCACCTCAGCGAGCGAGCGTTCGTTCTAGCTTCTCGGCCAGCTCACGACCACTCAGATGGATATAGCCGAGCGTCGTCTGAATGCTCCGATGGCCGGCAAAGGTCGCGATTTCGTGAACATCCCAGCCAGCGCGCGCGAGATCCGTGAGCCTGAGGTGCCGGAGCGTGTGAGTCGTGAAACGATCCACGCCAGACTCCTTGGCAAGTTGCTTCGCCGTTTTCGACCACGTCCAGTGAGACAGTGGCTTGCCCCGATTTCGGCGAGAAGAAGATAGAAACAAACGACAACGGCCATTTCCCAGATGACGTCTCTCTTGCAGGTATTGCTGATACAGGCAGCTGCTGTGAACCGAATAGGGTACAACCCGCTCCAAACGGTTCTTGGTGACTTCGGCACGAATTCTGAGCATGCGATACGCAGGATCAATGTCGGACACCTGGATCGAGCAGAGTTCCTCGCGACGCAGAGCTGCGTCATAGCCGAGCGCAAACATCAGCCGCACCCGTGTGGATTTCTTCTGCACTACGGCCAGGATGGCCTTCTAGTCTTGCTCACTTGGTATCCAGAGCAGCGTGCGATAGCGTTGCATCAAACCGCGCTCTCGCGCGGAACCAAAAGGCTTGCCCGGAGTGTAGCGTCCTCTTCCCACCGGATTTTGTGAGCAGTGTTGCTCCTCGACAAGAAAATCGTGGAAGAGCCGGACCACCGTCAGCCGTTGCTGTAGAGTTGCGTTTGAAAGCATGGGCTTGGAGCCAATCGAAATTACCTTTCCGCGAGTGGCACCCGGTCTCAAACACAAACTTCGGACATAGGAGGCAATCATTTCGCCGCCTACATCTGTTGCAGCTATCCCCCAAGCGCGAACGAATCTCAGGTATTCTTCGAGCCCGCGACCATAGGCCTCAACTGTGTTTTGCGCCAGACCCAGATCGCGCTGAATTTGGAGCCATCGACGCGCCAGAACGCTTTCCGCAACCAACGGGTACCGTGACCAGTTAATTTCGCTCATCCTCATTTCCTCCGAGAAGTGAATGCTAATGTACGCGAGTGCTTGTCCCTCAGAAATGCGCGGCGGGGCCGGCGCGCGATTTTTTCGTTCCCCCTCAGGGGAACGAAGGGGGACATGCCATCTCTCGATGCACGAACAGTGTGGAGATGACTAATCGGAAGGAGCTTCCTATGGGCGCAACATCAGTCCAGTAGCTCTTCAAACCAAGCCTAGTCAGATTCCACGTAACTTATGCCTGGGGAAACCTTGCCAAGTTCGCTGGTACTCTGAAGCGCGGGAATCACCTCTTCGCAGAAGGAGAGCTTCGCTATCGTGCGATTCCCGACAAAGAACACCCCCAGGCGCGGCACAAGCTCGCCGAAATTCACCTCGCCAAGATCAGCAAGCTCGACCGTGGCGAACAACTCACGGATGAATTATCCGCCGTGCAAACTGACGACCAGGCCGCCTAAACCGCTTTTCATTTCAACACTGTTCCCGGCTGCAACTCTCTCTTTTGGGGAAGTCAACACACCCTGCCATTTCTCATGGCAGGGTGTGCCGTTCATAACTTCAACGTCCTCCTTTCGGTAGAAACCACTTTACGAAATTCAATTGCTCTTCCGACGCAAAGCATGCGCCTGTTCCGTCCGCTTGTTCTGTCAAGGGTCTCCGCTGCGCTCCGATGAACGGCTCACCCCGCCGCCCTTGACAGCGCGGACGGCCATGCGCGGAGGCGCGTCTAGGAAGAGCATTTGCTTTTTCTTGCGGCTCACCACGCCGCAAAAGAAGCAATAAATCAAAACAGAAAGGGAACTGAATCATGAGCAAAGTCAACACGTTGTCTCTCTTTGGATTGGGGCAAATCGTTGCAACACCGGGCGCATTGCTCGCATTGGAGAAGGCCGGACAAAGCCCAGGCGAGTTTCTTGAACGTCACCATTCTGGGGATTGGGGCAACTTGGATGAGCACGACCGCCAAGAAAACGCCCGAAGTCTTGAGCATGGGTTTCGTCTCCTGAGCGCTTACAAAACCGTGGCAGGAGAAAAACTGTGGGTCATCACCGAAGCAGACCGTTCTGTAACAACGTTGCTTTTGCCGAGCGAGTACTAAAAATTAAATTAAGAAAAAGGAGAAAGTCATGAACACAGCAACTAGTTTGAAAGAATACGTGGAAATACCGATGAAGGAGTTAGTCGAATCGAGTACCAATCCTCGAAAGTCGTTTGATGAGGCGGCGCTCGACGAGCTTGCCGAGAGCATCCGGGCGAAAGGCGTTCTATCACCGTTGCTCGTGCGGAAGAACGGCGACAAGTATGAAATCATCACCGGAGCGCGGCGCTTTCGGGCCGCACAGAGCGCAGGCCTCGAAAGGGTTCCTGCGCGGCTGGCACTTGACTTGACTCAAGAAGAAGTGCTGGAAATTCAAATCATCGAAAACGTCGTGAGAAGCGACGTACATCCGTTCGAGGAAGCCCAGGGTTTTCGCGCGCTCCTTGACCGGGCAACAGGCGCTTATACCATTGAGAAGATTGCAGCCAAGACCGGAAAAGTCGCGTCTTACATCGCTAAACGAATCAAGTTGCTAGACCTCATACCCACAGTTGCGGCCGCATTCACCGCGAAGCACATCGGCATTGAGCACGCTTTGCTTCTGGCAAAGCTCAGTGCCGATTCCCAAGAGAAAGCTCTGGCCCACTGCTTCGACGGCTACTTTGCGGGGAACGACGAGGAGCGCAGCCTCGTCCCTGTGGGACGGTTGCAGGCGTGGATAGAACACAACGTCTACCTAAGCCTCAAAAGCGTGCCGTTCTCGAAGGATGACGCGACACTGGTGCCGGAAGCTGGAAGCTGCGAGGCATGCTCCAAACGCACCGGATTCAACAGCCTGCTTTTTTCCGAAGTCAGGGAGAATTCTTGCAGCGATGCCGTGTGTTTCAACAACAAGCTCGACCACCATATCGCGCAGCGCATGCAGAAAATACCCCAGCTCGTGATGATTTCCGACAATTTCAACATTTCGGGCGAGACCCCGATCATCCCACGAAAGAATTATGTGGAGGTTATCAGCCGGAAAACTAAGAAAGGGGCACAGGCGTTACCGCAGCACAGCGTTTGTAGCCACCTCACCCCCGCCATCTTTGCGGACGGCATGGACAAAGGCCGACTCGTCAAGGTTTGCGCCGACCTGTCTTGCACAATCCACTTCCCCCATCGGCGGAAGGAAGAGAAACAGCGCCTCGAATTGAAAGCGGCGAAAGCTATCGAGAAGCGAAAGGACAAGCGGACGCTCACTTTCAGGCACCGCCTCATGGCCGAGGTTCTCAAGAAGGTCAAGCCGCAGCTTGGAACAGAGGAGATGCGAATCATTGCACGTTTCCTGTTGCGCTCTCTCAGGCATGATCTGGCAAAGCAGCTTGCCAAACGCCACGGGTTGCAGGACCCGAAAGACGCGAACGATTGGAAGGCGGTAGAGAAGGCCCGGACACTTTACAAGAAGGCCGACACTACAGGCATTGCGCAACTCACCTTCGAGGCCATCTTGCTAGACTGTGTGAATACAACTAACCAAAACACGGACGACGATCCCCTAACTGATGCCGCCGCACTCTACAAAATCGATGCGAAGGCTCTACGCGCTGCCGTTGCGCAAGCTGGTGCTGACAAAGAGGCGAAGAAGGCGGCAAAGAAAAAAGGTAACAGTGCGCGGAAGGCCGCGGCGTAGCGATTGAACCAAGGAAGGGGCGGGGCTTCCCGATTAAAAGATGCCCCGCCTCTTTTTCAGTCAATCGTGCCTAAGGATCGGCGGCCCTCCACGCATTTGTAGGGCGCAACTCACCTGTTTTGTGAAATGGGATTATCGTCCGTGACCTGGCTTCGCGTGTTGCTTTGCCGTGTGCAATTCCTTGCCAAACACGTTAGTAGCCCAGTCCGGTATCGTCTGCGCGGCCTTACTCAACTCGCCGCCGATGAACTGCGCCACTACGCGGTAGCCACGGCGATGCGCGGTGTTGTCGTATACGATTAACTCATCGGTGTGTTTGCGGACTTCGGGAAGATTCTTCGGCGACTCCCTGTAGGAATCAATTACGCTTGATATGGGCACGGCTTGTCCGCCTCGACTCATGCGCACCAAGACCCGCCCGACATTCAAATTCGCNNATGTCTTCGACGGCAAAAGAACGCCGGTTATTGAGAAACTGTTGTTGCTGGTGTCTTACTGGGGGAACCAGACTGGGGAACGCTTCTTTCAAGTAGGCTTCATAGAAAGTTGTCTTACCGGCTCCCAACGGTCCCGCGATAATAAACAGTGTTGGCTTCTGCTGGCTCAGGGTGTCATTCCCTCATGTGTAGTTTTGTACGCACCCTTCTGGGGCGCACGTTCAAACTGTGTTTCTAATCCCTCAACGGGGGTTCGCTCTCCGTCAGGCGTGACTTTCACTGTTGCTTTCAAATTGCGATCGTATTCGTAATACGTCCCATTGGGCTCTTCCACATCCGAGGAAACTGGCTGCACTGCTGAAAGTCCCGAGAGCATCTGATTAAGCTCGCGACGCTCCAAGTCCGACATTGTGTCGTAAGATCGCATGGATGCCCCCTGTCCCTTGGTTGGTCTTTTGAGTTTGCCTTCTTCAGTCTTCGAGTAATAAGCCAGAAGAGCGCTATTCACGAGCTGATTCATCGAACACTTTCGCTTTTGAGCGACTTGATGAATACGCTTGCGAAGACGCCGCAAGATAACGACTTGCGTTTCTCTTCCGGTTTGTTTCTGTCTGGATTGAAGATTGACAAGCTCGACAGTATTCAGGTCGACCGCCAGAAGAGCATCGTTGATCGAAGTTGACAGTTCTCCCATATACCGGGGTTTATCCCGCAAGAGTTTGTCGAGAGCACTTAAGAGCCTAACATTGTAGACTGCAAAGTGAGCGCTTCGCCGTTTCGCCACGATTCCTACCGTCTTGGGGCTGGGGTGGCCGCATCTCAACATCCGTTGCGGTCCATGCATGAGATATATACATCACCCTTAGAAATTGTTCAAGTCTCTCCTATAGTTCCGCTGGGCTATAGGGTGCTTCAAAGAGGATGTCTCGGTTCACGCGTACGTTGAACCGGTAGCCAACAGGAATTTTGATTGTTGGCTGAATGTTTAGATTCTTGCTCGTGACCTCCGTACCTAGCTCTCCGAGCTGCTGGCCAACCGCGCTGGACGCCGTTTGACCAGCGGTGGGAGTCGTGAGCAGAGAACTGTTTTGCCTTTGCGACAGCTCGATTCCCGCTGTGAAGACGCTCGTAAGCAACGCGAAACCAACCAATCGTTTGTAGTGATTATCAACTTTGTCATGAAACCCAGCCATGCCTTGAATGTCCTGGCCCATCATTCCATCAAGATTGATCGAGCTGCCATCGGGGTAAATGATCCGCGACCAGATGATCTGCAAGCGGTCTTGTCCGTAAGCGATCTGGGAGTCGTAGACTCCAACAATCCGCGATCCTTGCGGAATCAGGAGATATTTTCCTGTAGCTGTGTCGTAGACATTCGAGCGGACGAGTGCCTTTACCTCGCCGGGGAGATCGGAATTGATTCCTTGTTCGAGAATGGCCGGAATGTCCCAGCCCATTTTCACTTCATATTTCCCGAGCGCCGGAGTGCGCGTGGATTTCAGGTAATTATTGATGGCACGTCCGCGTGTCTGTTCGAGAAACGCTTGTTTGCGCTCTTGTTCGTTCTGCAGGTCATCGTCTCTGCCCGCTTGCGTCCGCGCACTCACCGGAACCACGCCGTTTGCGGATGCATCCGTGATCCCCGGTCCTTTTCCAACTCCCAAGAGCGAAGCGAGTGCCCCAAATTGTTGCAGGGCGTCATTGACCGGCGCGGGCGCGGGCGAACCCGGCAACGAACTACCTCCATGCACGGCCGTAGGCGCGGCAAGCGCTTCCTGCTCCTGTCGGAACGCCGCCAAGCGCATCTTCTCTTCCGCCGATAATTCCGTGGGTCCGCCGGTCGAGGAACGACTTCCGTCACCTGCCCCACGAGCTTCTAGCTGACCCTCCTGCCCATCGTCGCGATACACGAGCCCCGGAGGTTGCAAGGCACCTGAATCAGGCGCTTGCGTTCCCCCATTTACTTCCCCAGGATCGACGCCTGTACGTCCGGAAAATACCGGAGCTGGATTTGCAACGGCGGGCGGAGCTAACTCCTTTACCAATTGATCGCCGCTGCTCCGTGCGGACTCAGGATGTTTCTCCTCATTCATTGTTTGCGCCACCTGTTGCTGCTCACGGCGCGCATAGAGTCCGTACACCACAAGGACGCCAACCACGACCACGACTCCGAGCACTGCCACGCCCACTTTCTTACTGATGCGTGCCGTTGTCGGCGGGTCAGGATGCAGCTCCAAACCCGAAGGCGATTCCATTGGTTGTCTGAAGTCGCTCATGGCTGCACCCCGGCTTCCGCAGCGCTCGGCGCGGGCTGGGCTTGCGGTTTTTGCCCCGGTGCCTTTCCACCGCCCACTTCAGCCTTGCGAATCAAATCCACTTTCGTTTGATGTTTTCCCGACCCCAGCAGCAACGCGGCTCGGTCAAAGAGACGATCCACAATGTACATGTTGTCTTTCACGCGATAGTTCACCATCTCCGAACCGTTCGGCCCCTTCACCACCAGCACGGGCAGCTCGCGGTGAATCGTCTCCATGGGCATCTGGATGTAGGTCTTCGCACCGTCATCCATGACGTGCAGGGGCCGCGTCGATGCGTCCCCGCCCTTGATTTCATAATTCCAGTACATGTTTTCGAGCGCCGCGTTCGGTAACTCGGCGACACGCTCCGCCGCGGCCTTTTCCTCTTGTTCGGCCTCGCGTTGCTTCACAAGAGATTCCTGCCACTTTTGTTTGGTGTCCTCCGGGTAGGAGAAGGCCACGCGGGCAACATATTCATTTGGTTTCGATTCGAGGCGAACGTAATAGGCCCTCCGGTCGGTAGGCACGACCATCGTCGTGTCCAGGCCTGCAATCTGCGGCTTAATGATGATGAGAGGTGTTGCGTCCGGGCCGCTTCCCGACACGGACGGTGAGATCTCCCACCGGATGCTGTCGCCAATATGTGGCTCACCCACAATCTTCTCTCCGGGTTCCAATTCCAGGAGGCAGACATGCAGCGGCGCGCACACCACTACGGGAAGGCTACCGCCGTAGGCATACACTACCCTGCCATCCTTGCCAGGCGAGGGAACATTGCTGCTCTCTGCCCATTCGCGGCTCAACCCTACAGCCTCCATACCTGTCGCGTTCAGCGCCACGTCGCGCTTCGCTTCGAAGGCGCGCGGCACTTCGGGCGACACAGGCGAAGGGGCGGTGCTCGCGGGCAGCGCCGGTACAACCGGCGCGTGCTTTGCTACGCCCTTCTTAGGCGTATCGCCTGATTCCAACCTCCGCACAGCCTCAGCCAGCGGATACTTGTCTGGAGACGGCACGGGTTCTTTCTTTACCACCGCAGTGGGCGGTTGCGCGGGCGTTGCGCTCGGAGTTGGCGAGTTCTTCGTTGCCTGTTGCGCTCGCCCCACTGCACCTCCAACCAAAAAAAGAGCCAGCATTATTGTTACTGCACAGTTCGTTTTCATAGTGTCCCTCACAGAACTTTCGACCACGTAATATCCATGACGTAAATCCCAAACGGATTCACTCTTAGAACCGCTTCATCTGTTGGTGGATTCATCGCCAGCGTGAAAATGCCTCTCCACTTGTCCGAGGAGATCGGTTTGCCGTCGAGAGTGCGCTGCGTTTCCGTCCAATCGACTTCAAAGCTGTGCGGTGAGTTTGGCAAGATTGCGTTGACTTCCACCTGCACCGTTTCACGGGAACCCCTCTCGAAGGGTTGATTCGCGCGGAAATAGTCGGTGACGATTGTTTGCGCCGCGCTCTGACTACCAATCATGGCGTAAACATGATCAATCGCAGCGCGCTCGGCCAGTCCGTCGCTGGTGACGCCGCGCATGTCCTGCACCCATTGCGTGATCACCGCCTGCTTCATGCGGTCATCAATGGAAGAAGTCCGATCGATGGCGCCCGCCGCGGCCACGCGCCCGAGAGAATCGACGGCGACCACAAACGGAACAGTTCGTGGACGTGTCGCTAGACCAATAATGACAATGGCCTCGGCAAGAGCCACGAGAAGCGCCAGGACCGCAACTCCACGCCATTGCTGCGCGCGCTTAATCAGACCTCCGTAACGTTCGTCCCACTCCCTCCGGGCAACCAGATAGGGACTCCCGATGGACTCTTCTTTCGAACTCGACTGCTGCGTGAAAGCAATTTGCTTAGCCACCGCTCCACCTCTTGTAGTTAGCTGTCACCGTGCCCTGTCGAACTCGACGGTGGCGCGTGAGACGTTCCGTCGTGCGGAATGCGAACACTGTTCATCGCATACTGCGCCCGCGTTGCCGTACGTTCGAGCGCACCGAGGAAGGAGTCATTCGCACCAGCAGCCCCGGATCGGGGCGGCCCGGGCTGCTGGCCCGACGTTTGGGCAGCAGGAGGACGCGACGGCGGCGCGGGTTGATTTGCGCCGCCTGGCATGCCGTTTTGCGTCGCAGCCGAAGAACCTCCCCCACTCCGGGAGCTTGGTCCGCTTCCACTACCGCCGCCTCCCCCTGGTCGGGGTGGCGTACCGCTCGCTCCGTTCGAGCCGCCACCTGATCCGCGTGATCCGGCGGCTACTGCTTCCTTCACTTTGGACAATGCATCAGAGCCGCGTGCGGCATATCCTGTCGCAAGTACACCTGCACCCACTGCGGCCATGCCAACACCCATGCCGACGCCTGTCAGGTCGCCGCCACTCATCGAAGCCACTCCGCCCAGCATTGCGGAAGAGATTT
>PLUM01000095.1 GCA_003165465.1 Acidobacteriota bacterium | reverse complement strand
CAGGGCGAAATTTCCTTCTGCGCCTACAATACGGGTATCGGCTGGCGCAAGATCATCGAGAACATGTACAAGAACGCGACCGTCGCGCAATGGTACAAGGAACACGGCAAGCACGAAATCTACGCCAAGGGCAAGGCCGTGGGCCTCGATACGTACGCGCATTCGCTGGTGATTGACGCCGAGGACGCCGCGCGCGTCCGCGAAGTCGATCACGAAGTGCCCAACACCGCGGCCGAGGAAAATCGTGCGCGGCGCCGAGCCGACTTCCTGAAGGAAGAGGCGCGCGTCCGCAAGATTTACGAGGAACTCGTGCTGAAGCAGCCGCAACAGGAAGTCGTGACCATCGGCTCGCTCAGCGACATCAAGAGGGCCACTCCGTCCGTCGCTCCCGTGAGCATCAGCAACGCCAAGAGCAACGCGCCGAAGCCCCAGGCCACCGAGCAAGTCGCCGGCGACTAGCCTTCGTGGTTTGCGATTCCAAAACTTTCCAACTGCCTCCGGTTCGCCGGAGGCAGTTGCTTTTTGAGATGGGCAAACACCCATCAGGAAGGATTTTCCAAATGCCGATTTACGAATACGTTTGCAACGATTGCGAGGCGCGCTACGAGCGCATCGTGATGTCCGCCAAGCAGAAAATCGAATGCCCGAAGTGCGCGAGCAAGCGCCACACCCTGCAACTCTCCGTCTTCAGCGCGGGAAAATCGTCGAGCGGCAGCGCCTCCAGCGCCTCCTCCGCGCCAGCCGGCTGCGGCGGTTGCACGCCGAATACCTGCGGCTGCAACTAGCGCATGTTTTCCATTGCGGCATGAAACAATGCCGCGCCGTTGGTGGCGTAGGCTTCACAGGCTGCGCCGTCAAGCGGAGGGCAAGCCCGCAATCAGCGGCAACCACCCTGGACCACCAAGACAGGCACAAACACGGTTCTTTGCACCCCTCGTGATGATAAGATGGATGAACCAAGGTTGAGGCAAGGACCATGAACGGCACAACCGGCAATCTGAAACACTACGAAGAGCGCATCGTCCGCGACGCGCGAATCTGCGGCGGGGAACCTGTCTTCAAGGGCACTCGTGTCACCCTGCGCACGGTGCTTGCCAGCCTGGCCAGTGGTGACTCCGTCGAAGATATTCTTTCCGATTTCCCTAGCCTTAAAACCGAGGACGTTCAAGCCGCCATTGCGTTTGCCGCAGCTTCCGCCGAAGAGGACTTGCCCGTTCCCGCGGTTCCACATATTCGATGAAAATCAAACTGGACGAGAACCTTCCTTTTCGTCTTGCAGCACTGCTGAAGGACCTCGGTCACGACGTAAATACACTGCATGCTAGTCTTGGTTCGCAGCGGCTTCCGCGGCACCGATCTTAGGTGTGATTTTTCCCGCGAAGAAACCCGCAACCAGTTCCGCCAACTCCGCTGCGCTTTTGTCATTTGGCGGCAACTTCTTGGCCTCGGGCCGTCCAGGATGCAAGGTGTCCCACATGGACTTCCTTTGTTTCTCCCTCCCAGCACCCGGAACATTTATGCCAAAGCCCTCCACGAAAACGTTCCAAAGCGGTTCGAAGCGAATAATAAGCATGGTCTCGCAAAACGTAATCCAAACATCCTCGCAGACGACGTAGCGACATCTGAAGTCCGCCAAATTCAAGTTGGAAACGTTTTCTATGGAATGAGCGTGTTTCGATAATCTTCCGAACAGCGCATTCCCGGGCTTGCTTTCCAGTCCGACTCCACCCTTGCGGGATCCTTTCGGGACCGCTTTGCCCACGTAGATTGGAACAGTCGGGTTGGGGCCCTTGTTTTTCTTGGCTATGGGCTGGTACGGGGAAAAATTGCCTGAATAGTACAGCGCGTAAATACCAGCGCCCGAAATTTTATTCTTCGGCGGGAATGCGAGGGCGGGAGATTTGAGTAGTTGGAGAGCTATGCTCTCCGCCAAGGCTGGTTTTGAAAGGGGATCAAACGGTTTATCCGCCATCAATTCCCCACCGCGAGTTGGTCAAGCGTCGCCTTCAGGTGCATGGCAATCCGCTCCGCCAGCAACACTGGAACCGCATTGCCTATTTGCCTCATGCTTTCCGTCCACGAATTTGGAAATATGAAGGAATCGGGAAATGTTTGAAGCCGTGCGCTTTCTCGTATCGTGAAATAGCGAACAGCACCGTCCGGACTAGCCAACATATTTTCACCGCCCGGCACTCCGTGGACCCCGGCTTTCAATGTTTTTGCGGGTTCTTCGAGAGGACTCCCCGTGTGCCCGACGTAGCTTCTTGCGCCCGGAATCGAAAAATGCGTCAGTCCCGGCTCATCGCTTGAGCGAATCGAGGATGGTTTCGGTAGGTCGCTGATCGCGTCTCGAACGGTTCTCCACGGCTTGAGAGCCGGGGGAATTAGAAGAGCGCGATATTTTTGAATTCCCGCTTTCAGCGCCCCCGTGGGATTCGGCCTCCGACGGACCGGCACATCGTGCCTGTCCCAGTATTCTCCCGAACAAAACTGTTCCCAAACAAGCCTCTCCGAGCTATGCGTGGCGGGAGGGAAAGACCACTCAACGCCAAGGTCCGCGCGAATCGCCACCATGAAAAGCCTCTCGCGCTTTTGAGGCACGCCGTAATCGGCCGCGTTCAGGATGCGATGAACAACCCTGTAGTACAGGCCGTCTCGTTTTCCCCTCGTGTGGTATCGCTCCAATCTCGACAGGTGGTCGGCCCACTGCTCTTCTTTCTTCCGAACTATTTCGGGGTAGGTGAGCATCAACTCGATGTAGCCGAAGTATTTTGCAAACGATGGCCGCCGCAGCCCGCGCACGTTCTCGATAATCACGGCCCGCGGCTTGAGACGACGAATCACATCGATCGTTTGCGGAAACAGGTTGCGCTCATCTGAGTGACCTTTGTGCTTACCGCCAATTGAAAACGGCTGGCAAGGAACGCCTGCGGCAAGTAACTCAATCCCTTCGGGTAGTGAGTCAAGGTCGAAGTCGCGCACATCGCAATTAAAAACGGGCCAATGCTCGACTCCTTCCACTTTTCGCCTCTTGTTTTCCCGAAGCGTATCGCATGAATCACTGTCGCGCTCCACAACCGCGAGATGCTTGAAGCCCGCACGGCTGATCCCCAGCGCGAGGCCGCCCGCGCCCGTGTAGAGCTCAACGCTTTGCATCATTCCCCTCCAAGAACCTTTTCATTCTCTTCGCAAGCGAAGCGGGATTCTTCAACTGGCACTCCCAAACCACGCTTACGCCCCAGTTTTCTCGGCGCAACCGAGCGATATTTCGAAGATCGCGTCGTCGATTTTCCGTCAATTTAGGAACCCAAAAACGGAGCTTCGATTTTGGCAACCTTGCAAGAGAACACCCCTGATGACGATGCCAATAACAACCATGGACGAAAATGACCTTCCTGAGTTTCGGGAAAACCAAGTCCGGTTTGCCCGGAAGATCGGAGACGTGTAGTCGGAATCGGTATCCACATGACCGGGCTATTTTCCTTACGAGGAGTTCCGGTTTCGTGTCCCTGCCGTGGATGAGCGCCATTCGCTTGCTGCGCTCAGTCCTCGTAAGCGTATCCATTGGATGAAACCCAACAGATATTAACTCACGCCTTTGTCGACCAACAACTTCTTACAGCAGGTCGAACTGTGGAAAAGATACATTGCCGCAGCCCGCAGCGCAAGAAATATATTCGCCTTTTCATCGCCCACACCCGCGTTGTATCGTCCTTCCGGGAATCCTTAAAAACAAATGGGCGGCCCAATCCATCGGGCCGCCCAAATATTCTTTCCGATTGTGAACTCCCCGTTAGTCCGAACCGCCTTCCGCCAGGGCGTCGGAATCCTTGCGCAGGAAATCGAGCGCGGCGGCTTCCTCGGCTGACAGATCGGCGGGAGGCAGCATCTCCTCCGGGGGAGGCGGCGGTGGCATTTCGGTGAGCAGTTGGATATTGCGATACCGCTCGAGGCCGGTGCCCGCCGGGATCAGGCGGCCCATGATGACGTTTTCCTTGAGGCCGCGCAGGTAGTCCACCTTGCCGGCAACAGCGGCTTCGGTGAGGACGCGCGTGGTCTCCTGGAAGCTGGCCGCGGAGATGAACGAATCGGTCGAGAGCGACGCCTTGGTGATGCCGAGGAGCAGCGGGCGCCCCGTGGCGGGCCGATTGCCCTCGGCGATGATGCGGTCGTTTTCCTCGCGGAAGCGGAACTTGTCCACTTGTTCGTCGAGGAGGAACTGCGTGTCGCCGACGTCTTCCACCTTGACCCAGCGCATCATCTGGCGAACGATCGTTTCGATGTGCTTGTCGTTGATGTTGACGCCCTGGAGGCGGTAAACCTCCTGGATGGCGTTCACCAGGTAAGCCTGCGTGTACTTTTCGCCGAGGACGGCCAGCAAGTCGTGCGGGTTGAGCGGCCCGTCGATCAGCGGTTCGCCCGCCTTGACGTGTTCGCCTTCCTGCACGTTGATGTGCACGCCGCGAATGATGGAGTATTCCTTCTGCGTCTTGCCGTCTTCGCTTTCGACGTAAATCTTGCGCAAGCCCTTGCTGATTTCGCCGTATTTCACGACGCCGTCGATTTCGCTGATGACCGCGGGATCGCGCGGCTTGCGGGTTTCGAACAGTTCCACGACGCGCGGCAGACCTCCGGTGATGTCCTTGGTCTTGGTGGTTTCGCGCGGGATCTTCGCCAGCACGTCTCCGGGTTGGACCTCGTCGCCATCCTGCACCATCAAGTGCGCGCGGGAGGGCATGAGGTACTTTTTGCGCGTGCGGCCCGCGGAATCGCGAACCAGAATCGTCGGCGCGTGCTTTTCATCGCCGGGCGGCAGCGTGACAACGAGCTGCGAGAGGCCGGTGACTTCGTCCACCTGTTCCTCGATCGTGATGCCGGGCTGGAGGTCCTTGAACTGAATGGTGCCTCCGACTTCGGTGAGGATCGAGAACGTGTACGGATCCCATTCGGCAAGAAGTTCGCCGAGCTTGACCGGCTGATTTTCCTCGACGCGCAGGCGCGCTCCGTAGACCACGTGGTAGCGTTCCTTTTCGCGGCCCTTTTCGTCGACGATGGCGATGAGGCCGTTGCGGTTCATGGCAATGAGGTGCTCGCCGCGTCCGCGCACGACGTTCATGTCGACAAAGCGCACAAAGCCGTTGCTGCGCGATTCGAGTTTAGATTGTTCGGAGATGCGCGTTGCCGTTCCGCCGATGTGGAACGTGCGCATGGTGAGCTGCGTGCCCGGCTCGCCGATGGATTGCGCGGCGATGACGCCGACTGCTTCGCCCAGTTCCACAAAGCGGCCGGTGGCCAGGTTGCGTCCGTAGCAGCGGGCGCACGCGCCGCGCCGGCATTCGCAGGTCAGCACGGAGCGGATATTGACGCGCTCGATGCCGGCGGCCTGCACGGAATTGGCCAGTTCTTCGCTGATCTCCTGATTCACTTCAACGATGACGTTGCCTTCGTAGTCCTTGATCTTGTCGAGAGAGACGCGGCCCACAATTCGGTCGCGCAGCGGCTCGACTTCGACGCCCGCCTCGGTGATCGGTTCGACGAAGATGCCGTCGGCGGTGCCGCAATCGATTTCGCTGATGATCACGTCCTGCGCCACGTCCACGAGACGCCTCGTGAGGTAGCCGGAATCGGCCGTCTTGAGCGCGGTATCCGCAAGTCCCTTACGCGCGCCGTGCGTCGAGATGAAGTATTGCAGCACGTTGAGGCCTTCGCGGAAGTTGGCCGTAATTGGCGTTTCGATGATCTCGCCCGAGGGCT
>PLUM01000070.1 GCA_003165465.1 Acidobacteriota bacterium | reverse complement strand
GACCGGTTGAGCTGGCAGGGATTACCGGAATGTGGCTTTTTTAGCTGAGTTAAACTTGAATGCGTTCATCTCACCTTGAGTCCTCTTCGCATTCGCCACAAAAGCGCCGCTCGAATCATTTTGACGTTCTGTTCGACACTCCTGTGAGCGGTGTCGATTGCGATATGTTTCCGGTCCCACGGATGATAGTCGCGAGATACGACCTCTTGCCATGTCGGTAGTCTATGTCCAGGAATGTCGGCTGTTCGCATTTCCACGCGACGGCGGTGTTCATCGGCATCGGAACAGGTGACCTCGATTTCGACGGCGCGTACTCGTGCGCGGTTCGCGACTTCGACCCAAGCATCGCGGGTGATGGGCAGCGGATTAACTGAGTCTGCGATCACCGTTCGACCAACGACAAGGTTATCCTCGGCGACAGCATAGGCAACGCGATACCCGGTGTCGTCAAGGGACATGTTGGTCGGCGCAGAACCAAAGATTGCTTGCTCAATCGAGTCGATGCGCAGGTGCACTGCATCCAGCTTACGCGCAAGTTCCCGAGCAATCGTCGTTTTCCCCGTCCCAGGTAGGCCGCCTATGATAATGAGCATGTTTGGCACTATGAGCAGCGTAGCGCATCCGCTACGATTGGAGAAGCATCTGTGCTCAGAGCATGGAGAGCACAGGTCCTGTGAAACGGCGTTACCGTCATGTGGGAATCCGGCAAATCCCAGATGACGATCACATACTTGGACATCCCTGAAAATTGCGACCTTATCGAGCAGGCGGATGTGCAACTTTGGCAAACTCGACTTGTGCGCAGCCGCCGGGTTCAATTTGAATTTTGCTAGGGTCTTCGTAACTGAAAAGCGCCTTGTCGAAGAAGAGCCCTCTGTCAACGACGCGGACAATATATTTTCCAGAGGGAACATCCATCTGAAACTCGCCTTTTTCATTTGTCGTCGTCGAGTAGCGGCCTGTTGTCCCCTGCGCCTCAACGCGCACTCCAGGAATGACAGTAAATGGCAGTTCTTCGCTGTCCCTTACCACGCCATGAATAACGCCACCGCCGCGTGCTGCCTTAATTGTGGCGATTTCGGACAACGCCATTTTAGCTTCGTTGAGAGGACCCGAATTCCCACAACCATCGAGTTCCCACGATTTCTCGTCCTGCGCGTAAAAGAGAAAAAGTAAGTACTCTCTCCCAGAGACCCACTCGAATGTTGCCCTGCCACTGTCGTTCGCTTCGTAGACGCGTATGGCCCCGGCCATCTTGCCTCGCAATGCCCGATTCACTCGAAGTGTGTATGCGTATGCCGAAATGCCCGCTGGGTCGTCTTTGTCACGCAACTTGCTAGATTGGACGAGCGTGGCCTCGACCACGAGTTGACTATGAAAGTACTCCGCACAGACAAGTCGGGGTTGCGGAGCACCGCAAATTGACATTGCTGGTTGCGGCAGAATCAACGCGATGGTCGCGCATAGCAGGTATAGGCAGCATTTCATTGGCTAAACGTATCATGTCTAGGCTTGCGTTGGGAGCATGTGAAATAAATGGGCACCCAAGTCCTGTGAAACGGGATTATCGTCAACTGGGAGTCAGGGTTTCCCACATTCCGAGAAGGCGACTTATCAAGACTTGGCAAGCGATCAAGAAAGGGACTCTGGCGTTTTAGGAATCGTCGGGTAACTAGACGGCGGGTTTTAAAGGCAGGTCGACGGAGCGGTAGCACGGAATCACTTGATCGAACGGAAGAGAATCGAGTTCTTCCCCGGAAGGATGTCTCCAAATCGGAATAGCGGAGTGGTCCTTCGATTCAGTATCCTGGACATCCATGAACTCCTTCAGAACTGCATCGCAATCTTTCTGTCGCAGCAAGCGAAACTTCTGAATCGACGGCTTAGCGGATACCCATTCCGGGGACTTGTCGCACGGGAGACTGAAGTCTACTCGAATAAATTCTGAACGATTGCCTTTGGCCCCTTGGACCCGAATGACCATCGACCAATAAGCATTTCCATTCAAGCACGCCGGTGAACTCGAATAGACGACGACTCGCCCTAAAATGGTTTCGCGCCGTGGGTTTGACGCAGACGAAGTTGTAGTGCTGGCAAAAGTGAAGCACAGCATTAGGAGAACAGTTCGCATCGGTTCCTGTGTCAACGCAGAGTTTACTCTGAATGTTGGAAACTGTCTTGAGACCGGGGACAAATCCCATATTCCGATAAGACGACTTATCAAGACTTGGCCTAGATTATAGATGCTTTTTTGGTTAATTAAATTCTCTTGTAACGACACAAAACTGGGGATAGACTCCCGCGAATGAACAAGAAGAATATTGCGCTTTGTATACTCTGGGTGTTCGCTGGGGCTATCTCTGGTCGGACGCAAACCCCTCTAAAAGACGAGAACTTCACGCTCGCTCTTCCGACTCATCAGGGACAACTGAAGTGGAATGCGGAAGGGTTCAAAATTGTTCAATCCTCTGCGAAGCAAAATGGTGCAGAAGTTGGTATTCGGGCAAGCGACGGATCGGGCCAATTTACACTTTTAGGTTTCCTATTCCTCTTTCCCGAACAGGCACCGATGACGAGCGCGAAATGTCGTGACGGCGTTCTGGAACCTGCGAAGAGAAGTAATCCGACCCTCCAGATTGCTATGTCAATGCAGATGGCGCGTTCAGACGGTCCGCCTATGGAATTGGTGTCTTATGTAGGACAAGGAAAGGATGGAAAGTTGGTCTACAGCATTCGCGGTTTTTTGGCGATTGGCGATATTTGCGGCGATCTTGAAATTTACGGGAACGATGTGAAAGTCATTAGCGACCCCAATCTAAAAAAGATTTGGGATAGTTATCGCTTTGACCCAAGCTATTCCCCACAATTCAATGATGTGTCCTCATACGCGGAAATCCTGTATCAAAACCACATGTACCAAGCGGCAGGTCCTGTCTTTGAACAAGCGCTGACAAAACTCAAGGACGATAAGAGTAAAGATCAATTGAAGTGGCAACGTGTGACGACCGACCAAGCCGGGATGGCCTACGGATTGGCAGGAAATATTTCTAAGGCTCGTGCCATTTTCGACGCAGGAATCGCAAAGGACCCAGAATACCCTATGTACTATTCAATCTGGCTTGCGCTGACGCTCAGGAAAAGAAGCTGACGGATGCCCGTAACCATCTCCAGCAAGCATTTGCCCGCAAAGCAAACGTGATACAGAGCGAAAGCATGCCAGACCCTACGAAGGATGACTCATTCCTGCCTTACCGTGATAACAAAGAGTTCTGGACGTTCGTCGAGAGTCTGCGCTGAATTCTTCTATCTAGGAACCTTTTGCCCGTCCGGTACGCAGCCTTCGACCTTTACAACGATTCCGCCTGATAAACGGCGTTCTCGTCATGTGGGAATCTGACAAATCCCGGGTATCGATAGCGGGACCCGTCGGGACTTGGGTCCGACTACGTGATTCTCATTTCTTTAAGTTTTTGAGGCGGTCTAGAGCTTGGTGCAGAGTGCTTTCGTAAGCCGCTAGGTTGAAAGTGAATGGGCCGACAGCTCCCATTATCCCGAACGTGCTGCATCGCTTGCATATCGCATCGGCATCAACTACATCCTCTATGGAATGACTCACTGACCTTGCCGTAAGCGACAACACTTTGAAGAGTAAGCCTGCTCGATCAGCGTGACGAAGAACGATCAGCTTATCGAAACCGTCCACTAAGTGGGATCAAGCCCATCGATAGCTTTTCATGTCCATTCAGAACGTTGGTTATTGCGCCACCCATTTGTCGATGCGCGAGGCATACAAGTTGGCGAGATAGATGGCCTTCTCATCCGGGCATGCGATCCCGTGAATGGAGTCAATGGTGCCGGGCATGCGGCCTGGACGGCCGAACGAACCTAGGATCTTGCCGTCGAGATCCATTTTGTAGACCCGACCCACGCTGCCCACGAACATCACCTGATTGGGTCCATTGGTGAGGCAGAGCGCCCAGGGCGCGGTCGGCAGGTTCCAAACCGCTTTCCTGTTGCCCTCCGTATCGAAAACCTGGATGCGGCTGTTGCCGCGGTCGGCGACATAGATGACGTCGTTATGATCCACCACAAGACTATGAGGGGTGTTGAAGTCGCCAGGTTGGTTGCCGCGCTCGCCCCATGCTTTTACGTAGTTACCATCCTTGTCGAACTTGACGACCCGCGAATTGCCATATCCGTCGGATACGTACATGCTGCCATCCTTGGTCCAGCCAATATCCGTCTCCTGATAAAAGGAGGCCCTCCCGGGGATGGCGTTTTCAATCACGTGAGTCAGCCAAGTCCAAGGCTCTGGGTTTGTTCCTAACGTGCCCATCGTGCGTCCTTCGGAGTCGAAGCGGTAAATGATGTCATCGGCGGCGTCTACATACCAAAGATTGCCTTGCGGATCGAAACGCAAGGAATGCGCACCCACGAACATTGTGGAGCCTTCACCCCAGGAGCGTATGAAGCTGCCGTCCGGCTTGAATTCCTGCACGGGGTGATACCCTCGATTGAGCGCAAAAATATCGCCCGTGGGACTGACCGCGATGCCGCTCACGCGGCCCACGACAGAGTTGGCGGGATAGTGGAAAAAGCCCTCGACAAGATGGTAAGGCAGTTGCGGGATCGGCGCTGTGCCCCCGCCGCCTTGTGCGTTCATCGTCGCAACGACGCAAAGCGAAATCGCTGCGTAGCAAACCGCTGACACAAAAAAGCGTTTCTTCATGGAAGCCTCCCCGAGCGTTTGAGACGAGCGCAATCTTAGGCCCGCCTCACAGATATGGCAAGTACGGCGGCATTGCCCTAAGCTGAGGGGCAGCCCGTAGTGACAACATAACGAAGATGGTAGATAGGTCCTGAGAAACGGGATTATCGTCAACTGGGATTTTGGGTTCTCCACATGACGAGAAGAGGAGCGCGCTGCGCGGAGGATCGTCTGCTTCTTATAGAGCGCCTATAGCTGAAACATTGCCTACTGACGGGGTTGGGTGTACGTTATCGGCGGACCGGGAAGTCAAAATGGAAATTCCGGCTAATATGCCGACGGTAAGGTTGATCTTGTTTTAATGGTAGGATGCGCCAACCTTTGTCCCTGACCTAGGAGTTTTATGCGCGGTACTATGATGGACTTTCCGTTGACCCTGCCCACCATTCTGGAGCGGGCCGGAAGAATCTTTCCGCGCGTCGAAATCGTTTCGCAAAAGCCGGACAAGTCCATCACTCGCACCTGCTACGGCGAATTCCATTCCCGGGCCCGGCGGCTTGCCAGTTCGCTGACGAAACTTGGAATGAAGCGTGGTGACCGTGTCGCCTCCATGATGTGGAACCACTCCAAACATCTCGAAGCCTTTTTCGGAGTTCCATGCGGCGGTGGGATCCTGCATACCTTGAATTTGCGTCTTCACCCGCACGAAATTGCTGTGATCGCGAAGCATGCCGGCGATCGCTTCCTGTTAATTGATGATGTGCTCTTGCCGGTTTATGAGAGATTCCATCAGGATGCCCCATTCGAGCATGTCATTGTCGTGCCGTATGGATGTAATGGTGTCCCCCAAGGCTTCATGAATTACGAGGACATGCTTGCGGAGGCCGACGATGATTTTTGTTATCCAAAGATCGACGAGAATGACGGCGCGGTGATGTGCTATACCTCCGGAACCACTGGTTTTTCGAAAGGTGTCATCTACTCCCACCGCGCGCTGGTGCTGCATTCCTTTGCGTCCGGACTTGCAGAAGTTTTTGGAATGAGCTTCTCCGACACTGTTCTGCCGGTCGCGCCTATGTTCCATGCTAATGCCTGGGGCCTCCCTTTTTCAGCAACGATGCTAGGAGCGCGCTTGGTGCTTCCCGGTCCGAACGTGGACCCGGAAAGTCTTCTGGATTTGATGGTCAATGAGCGTGTGACCATAGCGTGCGGAGTTCCCACCGTCTGGATTGGTGTTCTGGAGGCCCTCGAAAAAGAACCTGTTCGATGGAAATTCGCCGCCCCCGTTCGCATCGTCTGCGGAGGCACCGCTCCGCCTCTCGAGCTGATCCGGAAGCTCGATCGTTTCGGCCTGCAGATCAAGCATCTATGGGGCATGACCGAGACAACTCCGATCGGAACTTCCGGAGGACTCCGGCCGCACATGCGCGATTGGCCCGACGATAAAAAATATGAAGCCCGTGCCAAGCAGGGTTGGCCCGCACCATTTGTCGAAATTCGCTTAATGAGATTGGACGCTCCGATGGACGTGCCCGGCGAAGTTCCTTGGGATGGGGACACTTCTGGCGAGATTGAAATCCGCGGTCCGTGGGTCGCCGCAAGTTACCACGATTCCCCCGATCAGGCGCACCGCTGGACGACAGATGGCTGGTTCCGTACCGGAGACGTCGCCACCATCGATGGGGAAGGATATGTCAAGATCGTGGACCGTGCGAAGGACTTGGTGAAGTCCGGCGGCGAGTGGATCAGTTCCGTCGATCTCGAAAACACATTAATGGGTCATCCGGCCGTCAAAGAAGCGTGCGTGGTCGGCATTCCTCATCCGAAATGGCAAGAGCGGCCACTGGCCGCAATCGTGTTGAAGGATGGTTTTCGCGCTACCGCCGAGGAATTGCGCTGCTTTCTGGCAAGATCTTTCGCCAAGTGGCAACTCCCTGACGCTTTCGTCTTCGTCGACGCTATCCCCCGAACCTCCGTCGGCAAATTCAAAAAAATAGCCCTTCGCGAGCAATTCGCCAACTGGAAATGGGAATCGTAGCCAGACCACCCGACGTTAGATCGTAGAAGGTGTCGGCCCGAGCCTGTAGTTCGCCAATTCGCTGTGCCCGACATGAAAAGGATTTCTTTCTGCTTAGCGCAAGCTCTTCGGTTTGGGATTGCAGGCTGATTCGTCGACCTGCGAAAGATACTCGCAGAAAACGTGAACCGTGCTAAAGAGAGCGGAGAGAGCATTAGCAAAGATGGACAAGGGCGAACTGACCTTAGAAGAGATAGAAGCGGAGATTTGTGCGGGGCGTATAGCACAGATGCCGCTTTATAGGAGTCTACGTGGCTGATTTCGTTCGCGGACGTCAGTTCAAACAAAAGCCCTGTTTAGGTTTTGATTGAATACTGCTGCTCAAATCGATCCTCGATGGGAAGTATTGTCGGATCAACCGGCTAGAGGGTGTTGCATCGACCGGTTGTGCTGACACGACTTCTCGGGACTTGGCCGAATGCGCGGCACTCGCCGCCGCCGAACATTTGTACTGAAAGCCCCAATCACTTAGTATCGGTGTACGATGAAACTCTTTCTAGTCCTTGCTGGTGCCGTTATAGCAGCGGTCATGGCGTTGCCCGTAATCAATCCGATGATCTCTACTCCCGCCACACCCCTTTGGGAAGTCTGGGTTGTCGATGCAAATGAGCGTCCGTTAGCGGGAATGACGGTTCGGCTTGCGTGGCAAAACTATTCCGCAGAAACCAGTGGCCATGAAGAAGACCAACGAACAGCAGAAAACGGATATGTCGCTTTCCCCGCCAGAAAGTTTAGGGCGACGATCAGTGATCGACTCCTCGGAACTATACGGTCCGCCAGTGCCGGTGTTCATGCTAGCTTTGGCCCGCATGCGTATGTATTCGCATTTGGACAAGGTCTTCAAGGATCGGCCGTCACGGGCGAATATGTCGCAGATTGGACTGGCAAACCGGATCGGATGCAGTCAAGGATAGTCGTCAAGCCAATACGCTGAGTCTCCCACTTTAAGGATGAGTGATTGCAAATTCGTTGCATAACAGGCTCCGACAGACCTGTTTCTAGCCCTGAAGATGATTTTTTAGGGATTCCGCTTGATAAACGGCGTTATCGTCAACTGGGAATCTGGCAAATCCCACATGACGATAAGCGGACTTCATGGGACTTGGCCCAAATGTGATGTGTTCGTATGTGAATCTGTTTCTATTCACCCAGGTCAGGACCAGCTATTTCAACGTATCGTGGATCACCGAACGGCCTGAGTGTCGAGCTTACGCTAAACGTTTTTGCAACTGTTCGCGGTAGTGGGAGATGTCAACCGGTTGCTGAGCGACTCCGCTATCGACAGCTGCCTGAGCTACTGCGGGGGCTACCCACTGGAGCACACGCATGTCAAAGGGCTTGGGGATGATGTACTCGGCTCCGAAGATGAGCCGATCCACGCCGTAAGCGCGGCAGACGTAATCCGGCACATTTTCTTTCGCAAGCGCTGCCAAGGCGCGCGTGGCGGCCAACTTCATTCCCTCGGTGATGGCGATCGCGTGACAATCCAGGGCTCCACGAAAAATGGATGGGAAGCCGAGAATGTTATTCACCTGGTTAGGATCGTCCGACCGGCCACTGGCCATAATGATGTCGCTCCGTGCCGCCAAACCTTCGGCGTGCGCAAGTTCGGGATCAGGATTGGCCAGTGCGAACACGATCGGAAGTGCCGCCATAGACTTCAGCATCTGCTGAGTGAAAGCCCCTTTGACCGAGACACCCAGCAGAACGTCGGCGTCTTTGACAATTTCGGCCAACGAACGCGCTAGAGTGTCCTGAGCGAAGTGGGATTTGTACGGGTTCATTCCTTCGGTACGTCCCTTGTAAACAACGCCCTTGGTATCGCACAGAAAATTGTTCTCACGCCGTGCGCCCAAAAGCACGAAGTGCTCAGCGCATGCAATTCCGGCTGCGCCCGCTCCGTTGATGACTATTTTGACCTGGGTGATGTCCTTGCCCGCGATTTCGAGAGCGTTCAGCAGGGCTGCACCGCAGATGATGGCCGTGCCGTGCTGGTCGTCATGGAAAACGGGTATGCGCATCATCTTTTTCAGCGTTTCTTCAATATAGAAACACTCCGGCGCCTTGATATCTTCCAGGTTAATGCCGCCGAAACCGGGCTCAATTAACCGGCATATCTTGATTACGTCGTCAGGATCTCGGCTGTCGATTTCAATGTCAAACACATCGATGTCAGCAAACCGCTTAAACAGCACGCCCTTCCCTTCCATCACTGGCTTCGCAGCGAGGGCACCGATGTCTCCCAGGCCTAGGACAGCTGTGCCGTTCGTGACGACAGCGACCAGATTGCCGCGAGCGGTATATTTGAAAGCGTCGAGGGGGTTCTTTTCAATTTGCAGGCATGGCTCTGCCACGCCCGGCGTGTAGGCCAAGCTCAGATCACGTTGAGTAAGACATGCCTTGGTGGGTTTAACTTCGATCTTTCCCGGTCGCACTCCGTAGTGGTAGTCCAGTGCTTCCTGTTTTGAAATGGGCCTCACACATACTCCAGTCACAATGCGGAATTGTCGCCTTCACCCGCAATCAACGATCTTGAATCTATCTTGTTGAGGTACAGTGCGCAAGCCGTCCTTTTGGAGAAAACCGGGCAAAACTTTAATTGATTGGAGGGCCGCTTTTAAGATCACGAGTTTCTGCTTAGAATCTATATAATCTCTGATTCCCGGCACCCCAAACTAAACTGACAGGAATGAAGGCGCACCCAGTTCCTGATAAACGGATTATCGGAATGTGGCCATGCTCCAATCTGAAACTCGAAATACCTACATGCACGCCCTTCCTTTGACTGTGGCTATGTTTCACGCGGCCGAAGACGTCTTAGGTGAACAAAAGCGGTGTGGTTGGCATATACTTAATTGCAGTTTCTCCACGTCCTCTTGGGACACGAAATCGAGATGGAGCGTTCTCCCGCGAATATTGTGTCTCACGCATCTCAAGACAGAGATTGTAGTTTAACGGGCAACTCCACTACTTCTGGAAAGTCTTGAATCAGCCACCGCACTGGTGGTAAGGAGTACACCAATGGGTTTTGACAAAAAAGAAATGATTGAGCAGTTGAAGTTTGAAATCCATATGATTGAGAAGGGAGGATATGATGTTTCTGGCCGGGACCCCAGCCAAAATGCGGAAATCTTCCGCGANNAAGATCCCGCTCAACGAAAAGGGTGACACCGTCGAGTCGCTCAAGGCTGAAGAAGATCCACAGAAGCTCCAAGCTACTGTCCTAAACTGGTTGAAGAGAACCATCGCAAAACTGGAAGAAGATGTCGCGGTCAAAGAGTAGGCGTCGCGATCCTTCGTGGCTCACGATGATCAGATACCATCTCAGGAGCCAGAACCGTGGAAGATATGACAGTGCCATCAAATTGTTCGAGGTTTGGAATAGACGCACAACTGCTCGTGCTGTTGTCCTGCCTCAGCTGGAAATGGAGAAAGCGTTCATCCGTTAAGATAACGGAGCGAACACATGAAGAAGCAACGGAAGCACTACACGCCGGAAGAGAAGGTTGCCATTCTGAGGCGGCATTTGGTGGAAGGAGTGCCGATCTCGGATCTGTGTGACGAACGGGGACTCCAGCCAACCGTGTTCTACCGCTGGCAGAAGGAGTTTTTCGAGAACGGAGCGGCGGCTTTCCAACAAAGGGGACGGACCAACCGTCAGCCTGAACAGGAACGAATCGCCTATCTGGAGCACAAGATCCAGACGAAAGATGAAGTGTTGGCCGAACTGATGGCGGAGCATGTTGCCCTAAAAAAAAGAGTTGGGGAACTCTGACCGGGGTCTGGGTTCCGCACGATACGCGGGACCAGGTCGTGGATTTAGTCCGGCACTGGTCTGGGAAGACCGAGATCGGCGTCGGGCGTTTCATCCGGTGGCTCGACATCACAGCCAGCAAGTTCTACGGCTGGCGCGAGCGGTACGGCAAGGTGAATGAGCATAACCGCTGGGTTCCCCGGGACTTTTGGCTGGAGGATTGGGAGAAGCAGGCAATCATTGCGTTCCGCTTGAAGAATCCGCTGGAAGGCTACCGGCGGCTGACGTTCATGATGCTGGACTCCGACATCGTGGCGGTGAGTCCGGCCAGCGTGTGGCGGGTGCTGAGTCGGGCAGGACTGCTGCGGAAGTGGAGCGGGAAGCCGTCGAAGAAAGGGACCGGCTTTGAACAACCGCCGGAGCCGCACCAGCATTGGCATATCGATGTTTCCTACCTGAATGTTTGCGCGACGTTCTACTACCTGTGCAGCATCCTGGACGGCTACAGCCGTTTCCTGGTTCATTGGGATCTTCGGGAATCGATGACCGAGACCGACATTGAGATCATTCTGGAACGGGCCAAGGAGCGGTATCCCGGGGTTAGGCCGCGAGTAATCTCGGACAACGGCCCGCAGTTTATCGCGAAGGACTTCAAGGAGTTCATTCGGCTCTCGGGCATGACGCACGTCAGGACTTCACCGTATTACCCTCAATCGAACGGCAAAATCGAACGTTGGCACAAATCACTCAAAGGGGAGTGCCTTCGGCCCGGGACGCCGCTGTCGTTCGAAGATGCGCGGCGTCTGGTTAACGGTTACGTAGAGCATTACAACAACGTTCGTCTGAACAGCGCCATCGGCTACATCACGCCAAAGGACATGCTCGCCGGGCATCAGCAGGAGATTCTGGCCAAGCGGGATCGGAAGTTGGAGGCGGCGAGGGAACAGCGGAAGAATCGCCGCCAGTGGGCCGCGTAAGGAGAACGATGCGCCACCGGAGGTTCTCTGCTATCATGCGGGGCGACTCGGCGCTGGCGATTCAGGCCAAAACCGGAAGTGCCGTCCTCAGAAGCGGCAAAGGTTTGCGGAGTGGTGGTGCGTGAGTTCTTTAGTTTCAGTAGGGCGGGATTGGTACTGAACGTGCTACACCAAATGGCAGGAATATTGCAGCTGTCTCGCTATGCCGGATCGGTATGTTGAGGGCATACCTTCTGCATCCAGCGTAAAAATGGGTCAATTTTGGCCTTAATGGTCAATAGGAGGGTTCCTTGAAAAAACTTACTTGGGTATTTCTTCTCTCTGCGGTTGTATGCCTATTCGTAGCTGCACCGGCCAAGGCGGACAGTCTTTTGTATACCAACGGTCCGATCAACGGTACGATTGTCGCATGGAGCATCAGCTACGGGTATGTGCTTTCGGACTCTTTCACCATCGGCAGCAACTCGACCTTGACGGTGGCGCAGGTCGGCCTCCAGATGGTTCCAGGAGACACCCCGACGAGCGTCAAGTGGGCGATCGGGACCACGCAGGGTTCGTCAAACATAGCCTCGGGAACGTCTAGCTTTTTCAATCAAACGAACGAGGGCCTCAACACTTATGGATATGACCTCTGGGAGTCCAGCCTGCATATAGGCGGAACGCCGGCCGCTGGGACCTACTGGTTTTCACTTCAGGACGCTACGACTCCCAACGGAGACGCTGTGGATTGGGATCAGAACAACGGTCCCTCAGCAGCGTGGCAGAACTCTATAGGGAGCCTTCAAAATAATTATGAATGCTCTGGGCCCTGTACCGGTTCCGAGTCATTCCAGATCTACGGCACCACAACTGCCACTCCCGAGCCCGGCACTGCTGGCCTAATGCTGATCGGATTGGGGCCGTTAGGGTTGATGTTGGTTGTGCGAAAGCGTACTTTTCGGGGCCTTCTCCAAGCCACTTGAAAGCATCGCTCACGAACACGTCTTTAACAGTGCTGAGCACCCACCTCTTCCAGCACCGAGCGTATTGCTCAATGCGCTGCCGGATAACCTCCGGCGGCGCATTCTGCTCATAAAGCCGAGCCACACGTTCTTGAAATGCCTGCCACGATGAAGGCGCAACGCCCGTCACGCCTCGCTTCGTAATCGCAAACCTGAGCTACAATGGCCTTGCCCCAAGGGCGGATTACTCACTAACGGAAAACGTCATCTCTCCATTTCCGGCTGAACCAACACACTGTCGCTCCATTCATGTCTTCGATGCAGGCTCTAATCGATCAGGCAAAAAGCGACAAAATTAAGATTGTCGGCGAAGCCTAGAGAGGCTGGGATAGGTTGACTCTCGGAAGACACCCCCTCTGGAGGGAATTTGAATGAACAGGCTCGTCGTAGTTCTGGGCACTATACATGACCTTCAGAACGCGGAAAAAACCCGCGCAGAGTGGATGATCCGCGATTCAAAGAGCTTCTTGATGAACTGATTGCTGAGGATGGAATCGACTTCATTTTCGAAGAAGCCACGGGATTAGGTCCGACGACCGCCGAGAAGTTGTCGCCGATGTTGGGGCCTGATCGGTATTTGGACGTGGACCCACCACGAAACGAGCGCGTGAAGTTCGGTATTCCCGAGAATACCAATGAACCCCTTATGCTCGGTTCCCCGGTTGCCTCCCCGCCCACTGCGGTATTTGCGGACAGGGTTTTTCATGAATTGCACGCAAAGAGAGAAGAGT
>PLUM01000055.1 GCA_003165465.1 Acidobacteriota bacterium | reverse complement strand
TTGTTATCGACTCGGAAAAGCTGACAATCAGATTTAAAGAAGGTTGCAGTGCCATTTTGGAGGGATATCAGAAGGCGTTAAAAGCCGGAGGTTGCCCATTCGTTCTTGCTGAGCATGAAAACAACCTAGATCAAATGGGAGTTGAGGCGTTTGAGCCCCCCGACGGTTTTTGGGAGAAGCTAGACCATCTCCCGGTTGTGCATCACGGTCTGCCTCGCGACGCCAAGCGGGTCTTGCGGAAAGCGCTTCCACATCCGAATCCGGATTACAAAGTAGTACGCAGGGAAGCCGGCATGGGGAGCCTCGGGCAACAACGATTCGTCGCTATTGCCAGTTGGGAAGGAGGCCACATCGCGCGAGAGGCAAAAGCCATGCTGCCTTCGGCATGCGTTTGGCTGGATGGTCACATCGGACATCGCCAGTCCTACTATCAGAAGGCTATCCAGTCCGCCGTGCGGTCGCGCGATCCATTTCAGAAAATCATGGGGGCGTGGCTGATTCGCCGCCTCTCACCGGAATCTAATCCCATTGAAATTGCCGACTTGCCGGAAGAGCGCGACGAGGAAACGCTTCTCTACGCAATGGGCTCTGAAGCCGCCAATGTTCACCTGGGAAGCAAACGCCAAGTTGCCAATATTTTGAGGGACCTGCGACGCAGAAAATCAAATTGGTTGCGCACTGCCGCTAGCGATATGGCCAAAGCCATAGAATGCGATTGGAAGAAGTACAGGAACTCTTGAGGCCAATTCGCCCTGAACTGCTTGGTCCGGCACTCGGCCATGGACGACGTGCAAAGATGATCATTGCACTCTGAAGGACTACCCCCTATCAGCCGACGACTGTTTTGCGAATTACTCGAAACCTATGGGGGCGCATCCGTGCGAGTCGCGCCATGAACTGAAGCCTTGACGCAGCTGGGCGTTTCAGTTGGCGGCTCTACGCCCAGGCTCCCTAGGCGGGTTCAACGACGGTCGCACCCCACTGGCCTCCGGTTGGCCCCGCTCACGGACCTGTTCCGAATAGCGACCCTACGCCTGCGGTTAACGCCATGGCCAGCGCACCCCAGAACGTGACGCGTATTGCGCCCATCGTCACTCCCGCGCCGCCCGCGCGTGCAGCCAATCCACCTAGAAGCGCGAGGAACGCCAGTGAAGTTCCAGAGACAAGAGGGATCAGGCCCGCCCCCGAGGCAATGACGGTAACCAAGAGAGGCAAGGCTGCTCCAACAGCGAAGCTGCCAGCCGACGCCAGCGCAGCCTGAATCGGACGCGCACGGACAGTCTCGGAAATGCCGAGTTCATCGCGGGCATGCGCGCCTAGCGCGTCACGGGCCATCAGCTGCTGGGCGACCTGTTTCGCGAGCGAAGGATCAAGCCCGCGAGCGACGTAGATCGCGGCCAATTCCTTGTGTTCGCCGTGGTCGTCTGCTTTGAGTTCCGCGCGCTCAAGATCAAGGTCGGCCTGTTCGGTGTCTGCCTGTGAGTGAACGGATACATACTCACCGGCAGCCATCGACATAGCCCCAGCCACCAGCCCGGCGACCCCTGCGACCAATACGTTGCTGTGAGTCGTATGCGCAGCTGCGACACCAAGCACCAGACTCGATGTTGAGAGGATGCCGTCATTCGCGCCCAGTACCGCCGCGCGTAGCCAGCCGATGCGTTCTGTGCGGTGTCGTTCCTTGTTGCGTACAGGCATTCTGGAGGCCTCCTTGATCTGGGTGCCCTGGAAATTCCGGTTTAGATCCATTGCTTTCGCAGCAGCCACACTTTGATGATCTGCGTAAGGCCCACATATCCGAGCAGCGTGAGCATCAGGATTGGCCAATACATCCGCGGCAGGTGCGTGAAGCCCAGCGCAGAGGCCAGAGGGGAATACGGTAGCCACATACCAAAAGCCATGATGGATACTGTCGTGGCCGTCAGCGCCCAACTCGCTCGGCTCTGGAGGAAAGGAATCTTGTTTGTACGAATGACGTGGATGATGAGCGTTTGCGTCATCAACGACTCGACAAACCAGCCAGTCTGAAATAGGCGCGCTCGCGATGGATCCCAGCAGTTGAAGATATAAAGCATGACGAAGAAAGTCGTATAGTCGAAAATCGAACTGATGGGGCCGATAAAGAGAATGAACCGTTTAATTTCTCCGATGTTCCAGGGCCGCGGCCGAGTTACTTGCTCTTCGTCCACTGCGTCCGCTGGGATCGGCACCTGCGAGAAGTCATACAGGAGGTTGTTGGTCAACACCTGAATCGGGGCCATCGGCAGGAATGGCAGAAAGGCACTCGCCCCCAGCACGCTGAACATGTTCCCGAAGTTGGAACTTGCCCCCATCCGAATATACTTAACGATGTTCGCGAAGACCTTACGGCCTTCGATAACGCCCTCTTCCAGCACCATCAGGTCTTTCTCGAGCAAGATCAGATCCGCCGACTCCTTGGCGATGTCAGTAGCGGTATCCACCGAGATGCCGACGTCCGCCGCTCGCAACGCGGGAGCGTCGTTGATTCCGTCGCCCATGAATCCTACGACGTGCCCCTTGCCGCGAAGGATACGGATGACGCGCTCTTTATGCGCAGGAGAGAGGCGAGCGAATAGCGCCGCCTTATCCGCTGCCTCGGCCAGTTCAGCGTCGGACATTTTCTCCACGTCGCCACCCAGCAGCATGGGATCGGCTACGAGGCCAACGTCTTTGCACACTTTGCGGCTGATAAGGTCATTATCCCCGGTGAGGATTTTTACGGCCACGCCATGCTTGTGCAGGGCCGCAAGCGCGCGGGCTGCGGTGTCCTTGGGTGGGTCTAGAAACGCGACGTACCCTCTGAGTACGAGTTCGCGCTCGTCATCCTTGGCGCAAATTTGCTTCCCAGTTAGTTCCTTTGTTGCCACCGCCAGCACGCGGAAGCCGTCATTGCTGAGGTCGTCGTACTCTTTCTTCAGGCCGACCATCAGATTCGGGTCCATTGCGGACAATTTGCCGTCGAGTTCAAAATGCGAACAGCGGAGGAATATCTCTTCCGGAGCCCCCTTGGTAAGGAGGATCGGCTTCCCTTCGGGGTCCTCCACTAAGACCGACATCATGCGTCGAGTGAAGTCAAATGGGATCTCATCCAGCTTCTTATACTTCTCGAGAATCGCCTTCCCGTGGAAGTCGCGGCTATCCAGAATCGCCCGGTCGAGCAAGTTCTTGAGGCCCGTCTGGAAGTAGCTGATCAGATAACCGTCCAGGAGCACATCATCAGTTTCACGCCCAGCGACGTTGCAATGCCGCATGAGAACGACGCGGTCCTCGGTGAGCGTACCCGTCTTGTCGGTGCACAGCACATCCATGCCCCCGAAGTTTTGGATCGAGTTGAGCCGCTTGACGATCACCTTCTTGCGGCTCATGGCGAGCGCGCCATTGGAGAGGCAGACGGACACAACCATAGGCAGCATCTCGGGAGTCAGGCCCACGGCCACAGCCATGGCGAAGAAGAAGGCTCCCTTCCAGTCGTGCTTGGTGAAACCGTTGATCAGGAAAACCAAGGGCACCATCACGGCCATAAACTGGATCATTAGCCATGTAAAGCGGTTGAGGCCCTGGTCGAAGCTCGTCTGCACTCGTTCCCCGGTGATCGAGTGGGCCATACTGCCCAAGTAGGTTTGCACACCCGTCGTGACCACAACTGCCGTCGCCGTGCCGCTTTCAACGCTCGTTCCCATGAAGCATGTGTTCTTGAGTTCAGTGGGTGAGCTCTCCTCTTTAGTTTCGGGGTCGTGGAATTTTTCGACCGGGAGCGACTCACCCGTGAGGCTGCCTTGGCTCACGAAGACGTCCTTCGAAGACAGCAGCCGCACATCGCCCGGAATCATATCGCCGGCGGCCAGCTTGATGATGTCCCCGGGCACTAGATCCCGAAGTGGTATCTCCCTAGCGACGCCGTCCCGAACAACTGTGGCGGTCACGTGGATCATGGCCTTGAGCTTCGCTGCTGCGGCGTCCGCCCGGGCTTCCTGCCAGAAGCGGAGTCCCACACTCAGCGCTACCATGATCGCCATCACGGAGCCGGCGCGAGCGTCGCCTGTAAGGAAGGAAACTGCCGACAAAATCGTAAGAAGGATCACCAACGGATTGCGGGTGATTTTCAGGAGGCGGATGGGCCAGCCTTGCTTCCGCTCTTGTGCGACTTCGTTCGGACCCGTCGTGCGCGCCCGTTCTTCGGCCTCAGCTTGCGTCAGGCCAGACAGAGACGTTCGCAAGTCCCGGAGCAGTTCTTCGCCGTCCTTCCGGGCGGCTTCGAGGACTGCAGGAGAAACACGAATATTCTGGTTCTTCGTCTTCGTAGGAATCGGCGGCTCGTTCGAGTGAGCCGGTGGCTCCGCGAGCTTAGAGCCTGCCGTTCCAGCGTCTTCGACCAAAGGCCCTACCGGGCTATGTGCATCCGGTGTTGTCATCGTTTCTTTGACCGCTTTAAGGGTAAAGCCCGTACTTGTGAGACAGACAATTATAGCTTCCTCTTCTACTTCCGATGCGTTGCGGTCCTAAGGTCGACCGCGCTTAGTCGCAGGCAAAATCAACATATCCGCGCTGGGTATCAGTCCTGATCAGCTTCACGCGGAGCTTGTCTTGACCAGCCCGAGTTTTTGTACCACGGCGAGTGAGAGAGTCTACATCACTGCCAACGGCTGTGAAATCGGATTTGTTGGGACTCCTGGGCTACAGGCCGCCGGGCAGCGGCCCGTGGTGGCTGTGGCGGGAGGATGCTGGAAGGCGCTGCGGCTCCGCGACGGTGCAAGCTACGCGCTGATGGCCAACACGCTTTCGCCGGAGTTTACTCCCGACCGCGAAGATTGGTGCTGGCCCGGCATGGGTAAAACGCTATACGAATTCCGCGCCCTGGGCGAGTGCAACGGCGCTGCGCGAACTGATTGGCCCCAATTGGATGCCGAAATAGCGGCGCACTGCCCTGCTCGCAACGACTATCGAAATGTGGTTAGAAGGGTCCGCAAAGTGTTTACAAATTACTGAAGCGCCCTCAAACGGAATGAAAGACCAAACCTCAAACCCTCCGACCCTTCGAAAAGCCCGAAGGTTCGGCCACCCTGAAATTCAAAACCGCCTCAAAGGGTGGGCCACCCGCCCAAAAATGCTCGAAAATTCAAAGGAGCAGATCATGAGTCTAAAGAAAACTTTTAGGGGCAACGGTGACGACCACACAACCCGCCGTGAAGGATTACGTTTACCAAGCACTCTATTCCGGGTAGACTTCCTCCGATGAAAACAGCCATCACGGGTCTGCTGGCGCTCACCCTGGCGGCACAGTTGCCACCACCGGCAACAACGGTGCACGGTCAGCGGTTGAATGAAACGAGCGAGGAATTTGCTGCGACACTGCAGGATATGAAGACAAAGGTTTCCCTTAATTGCCAGGGAAAAATCGACCGAAAATATAAGAGTATCTGCAAGCAACTGACTGAGGCTCGGTCCGGTAAGCGCGTCAAAATTATCACTGATGCCGAAATAGAAAAAGGGGCGGTAGGCCCGGGACCTGGCTGGTCATGGATATTCGATCACGACCACCTTGTTCAAGCATCATTCACCGATTCTCGCGACCAAAGTTACAACCTCTTCCTAGATCAAGCCATCCAGAAGTGGGGCAAGTACACTGACCATGGTGTCACAGAATATCAAAACGGTTATGGCGCGCGCTTTGAGATGAGGCATGCTATTTGGTTTGAACCTGACGGGTCTATTATCAGTTTAGGCGAAGTGCCCTCCGGAGAATTTTCAATCACGATACTAACAGTGGAAACAAAGGAAGAAGCTGAAGCCATGGAAAATGTCCTAGAAAAAATCTCGCCAAGCCCGAAATTGTAGTACCTGGCCCGTGCCGAGGGCCGCGTCGGCTGGAACGCGCGTAAAGCGGCCGCCGACTAACCATATCACGCCTGGGACTGAAAACCGGCCTGAAACCAACGACAAACCCGTAGTAGAAATGACTTCTACGGCGGTCTAGTATATTCCCCGCGATCCTCGGTTAAACCCCTCTACAGCGCTTCTACAGCGGGTTCTACAGCGGTCCTACAGCGGTTCTACAACGGTTTTCGGCTATAAAGATTTGAACAGGCCAAAACGCACTTTTCCCTTTACATGCTAACCAATTCGGTTGCTCCGGGCCAGTGGACCATTGTGAGCGTGCCCGCCGCCTGCACTCCCGGCGCGCCGTGCAAGATTGTGGTAAGGCGTGTGAACCGCGTAACAGAACTAGACCGGTGAATGAATGATGGCCCAACGATTTGGCTGCCCGTCCGGAGAAGGAATTAAGTTTTCAAAAGGAACGGGATGCGTTTCCTGGCCAGCAAGATATGCAAGCCCCTGTGACTCATCTATGTCTATGATCTTAACCAAGCCATACAACTTTGTTAGAACGAAGTCTCCCTTAGCTGGTGTGGGATTTTCCATTGGGCTGTACCTCCTAGTCTCTGAAGGACGAGATCATACCTCTTATGCTGGGATGATGGCTCACCTTTCCAGCTTTCTGAAGGGCACCGTGAGAATCTTCATAGGGCTTTACACTAACGCTCACCGTCCAACTCTCGGCCAAGAGCACCAGTCTCATGGCGCAAACGAACCTACTACCCACGGGCCGCACACATTGGGGCGTCTACGGCGGAATGTACACGCAGGTGGTTCTAGATGATTTTTTATTGCCGGGGAGTGAGAAATCATGAGTTTGCCGGTGACGTGTGGGCCTAGCGCCTCGTGCCAGATCGTGATGCGCGGTGCGAAAGGGACAAACAAAAGGACAAATTAGGCTAATTTGCCCCGTGGGATTTTGAAAATGGAAAACGACAAACGCCTTTTTTTATTGGCTGAAAGTGTGGTGCGCCCGGGGTGATTCGAACACCCGACCTTCTGGTTCGTAGCCAGACGCTCTATCCAGCTGAGCTACGGGCGCATCTTGCTGCTTGGTGCGTCTGAATAGCTTACAGTACTTTCCGCTGTCTCATCAACCGCGACTTTTGGAATGCTCAAAAATACTGGCTTCTGCATCGATAAAACTTTTGTGACGCGGGGCATTTTACTGTGCGCAAGGCGCGATGCGGAGAAAATCCCCAGCAGGACACACTTCGCGGGCGCGAAAAAAGTTTCCATTTTTATCATTCTGAGTGAAGTATGGGGCCTTATGGGGTGAGTAGCACAGGCTTCAGCCTGTGTGGGTTTGGTGCGGCCCAACGAAAGTCAAAAGAACACAGGCTGAAGCCTGTGCGACTGGTCCATTCCGCGCCAATCGAGCTACGGTTCCGCGACTTTGGCTGGCTCTAGCTGGCCTCGCTTGGATGGCAGCGGCATGGCGATGAGTCCGAAGGCCATGATCGCCGTCAAGAAAGCTAGCGTTGCGCTGCCATAAAACACGACCGTCCACGTGCCGGTCTTCTCAAATAGACGCGCCGCCAGCCATCCCGCCATAAACGAAGCGACTCCCTTGGAGCTATAGAGGAAGCTGTAGTTGACGCCGGCGTTGCGTGTCCCGAAAAAATCCGCCATAGCGGCCGGAAATAGCGAATAAATTTCGCCCCAGGTAAAGAGCACCACCGCCAGCGACACGATGAACCATACGGGAGAGTTGCGTCCCAGACGCAGAACACTGACCAGCGCCAGCGCCTGAATTAGAAATGCGACGATCATGGTTTTTTCGCGGCCAGCGTGGTCGGATATCCAGCCCCAGAAGATGCGGCCCGCGCCGTTGGCCAGCGGATTGATGGTGAGCGCCAGTGTAAAAGCGATCTTGCTGATGCCTAGCGTGTCGGCCACGGAACCGACCTGCGCGGTGACCATCAGGCCGCCGATGCCCATCATCAGCATCATCGCGTACAACACGTAAAACTGCGGCGTGCGCAGCATCTCGACCCACGTAAACTGCTCCGCCCCGGTGCGGACCTTAAAGCGGCTCCCGGCCCTCTTCCCCGCAACCTCGGGATCGTCCGGCTTGGGATTGACCAGAATTTGCGAAACGCACAGCGTGATAATTGCCTGTCCGATGCCCGTGTACAGAAAAGCGGCGCGATAATTCCCCGCGCGGATAATGTAGGCGATCGAGGGAATAAACAACGCCGCGCCCGAGCCAAAGCCCGCCGCGATGAGTCCCGAGGAAAGCCCAAGCTTGTCGGGAAACCACTTCAGTCCCACCACGGTCGAGCCGCAATAAATGAGCGCCGCGCCGAAGCCCGCGAGGGAGTACAGAACGTAAAGTTGGGTAAGCGTGTTCGCCCAGCCCAGTCCTGCCCAGCCAATGCCGCACAGAATGGCCGCCACGGACATGAAAATGCGCGGCCCCAAGCGGTCCATGAACCAGCCGGCAAGGGGCATCATCCACGTTTCGAAAAAGATGAAGAGCGTGAATCCCAACTGCACGTCGGACAGTTTCCAGTGCGTCGCGCCCATGATGGGCTTCACGAAAAGGGCCCAGGAATACTGAAGATTCGCGATCATGGCCATTGCGATTATGGAAGCAACGAGCCGCACCCACCGATCTATCCTCATTTGTCCTCTCGAAAAGCAAAGCCCGCAGCCTGACTACGCGACCGGACCACACAATCTGACAAAGCAAGGCGCCGAAACATGGCCACGGCGGCACGCTCACCCCGAACGGTGCGCGGAATCCTATCCTGTAAATTGAATCCGATGGGTTTTTATTTGGCCCCGGCGGGACATAGTATCAAATTTTTGAAATAAAACGACGCGGAAAATCAGTTGGAGGAATCGAGCAACTCGGCGTTGTACGCGGCGCCGATCAGCAGAATCGTCGCCGTGAGTTGCATCCAGAGCATCAGGCCGATGGTGACCGCCAGGCTGCCATAAACGAGGCTGTAAGGCACCGCGCGCAGATAAAATCCCAGCGTGATACTGACCACCCACCACAAAACAGTGGCGACTCCCGCTCCAGGAACGATATTTTTCCAGCGATGGTAGCCTGGCCGACCGATCCGGTAAATCACGGAAAGCACCAGCAAGGCGATCATCAGGGAGACAACAATGTACAAAGCGCTCCAGACCAGCCGAATGATCACGGGCATGGAAGACGTGAGCAGCATCGAGTTCCGAACCTGCCTGCCGAAAACGACCAGGGTTACAATCAGGATGGATGGAATAATCGCCGTGCTCAACAGCACCAGGGCCCGCGCATGACGGCCGACGGCGTTCAGCCGCTCCGCATCCCGGTAGACGATGCAAAATCCCTCCAGCAGCAGCTTCATCGTTTGTGTTCCCGCCAAAAGGGTGCCGCCCAGCCCCAGCACAATCCATTCCCAGGGATGAATGGTATGCCGGAACAGGAAACTACTGAACATGCCAACCACGCCTGGAGGCAGGACAATACGCAACCGATCAATGATGCCCTGCAAAGCTCTGCGAAACGCTTCGGAGCCGGCCACCACACCCAATACAACTAGAATCATGGGCGAAAACGCCAGGAACATATTAAATGCAATCGCTTGCGTCAGAGTGATGCAACTGGGAATGACACGGCGGAAGGCGCGGTAGAAGCGTTCCCAAAATGTGGACGTTATCTCTGTCTTCAATGTTTTCTCGGCTTAAACGCCATCAGGATACCGTACTTTCGCCAATTTTGGGATAAGCGAAACAAACTTACACGTAATTAAGGCCAATACATTCGGCGATTGACAGGAGGGAGTCAAACGGTGTATCGGATGACTGCGAATTATTTTGAGTTTTAGAAATACTTCCACCGCGGGTGACGCTGGGAGTTCTCGTTCACGTCAAATTCATCAAAACGCTTCTCAAGGAGAATTTCATGGAGAAAAAGAATCTGCTCAACGACGGATTTGGCCGCCGCGGCTTTCTGTCCGGGTCCAGTCTCTTGCTGACGGGCGCTTTGCTGGGCGCATCGGAAAAAATGGAAGCGGATGCCGCGCCGGTTGCAGCCGATCCGGAGCCCGTTCCGCAGGACAAGGATGCATTGTTTGCGGACCTCGTAACGGCAAATCATATCCTGCAGGATCAGGGAGTGGTGGACGGCTACGGGCACATCAGCGTGCGCAATTCCACGAATCCAAATCACTTCTACATTTCGCGCTGGCTGGCCCCCGATCTGGTCACGGTCAACGACATCGTGGAGCTGGATCTCGATTGCGTCCCGGTTAACGGAGACACTCGCAAGATGTACAGCGAGCGTTGGATTCACGCCGAAATTTACAGGGCGCGGCCGGACGTAAAGTCCATAGTGCATACGCACGCGCCGACCGTCGTGCTGATGGGGACTATCAACGAGCCGCTCCTGCCCATCTACCACATGGGCGGATTTATCGGCACGGGCCTGCCCACGTTCGACATTCGCAAATCGTTTGGCATGACCAATATGCTGATCAACGACGCCGCGAAGGGCAAAGCCCTCGCCCAGACGCTCGCTGACAAGCCCGGAGCCTTAATGCGAGGACACGGTGGAATCACGGTTGGAAACAGCATCATGCACTCGGTCGGCCGCAGCGTGTATCTGAAGGTCAACGCGGAAATGCACCTCCAGGCTGGCAGCAGGAAGATTGAGACGCTGGCCCCGGAAGAGGCACGTTTGGCCGAAGCCGGGAATCAGGAATTTCCGAAGGACTGGGACCTTTGGAAGCGCGCGGTCATGGCCAAGCGGTAAGACATTTCGCGGGTCACGGCGGCTGGCGATTCCCGATGCTAGGAGACCGAGGATGGAAAAGAAACCGAATCGGAGGCGATTCCTGAAAGATGGCGCCCTGCTGGCCAGTATGGCTGTGGGAAGCCTGCAAACCGCAAGCGGCAAAAATCTGGAGGCCGAATCCGAGGAGATTCGTCCAAAGGACTTGCACGCCTATGGCGAGCGCTCCCGGTTCGAGTCCTCGAAACGCACGGGCGCCCTCGGCACGTGGCCTCAACCCACGAGCCCGCCTGACTATCACAAGGATTTCGGATTCCGGACTCCGCTTCAGGACTCGGTCGGGATCGTCACGCCCGTGTCTTTGCACTACATCGTTTCTCATGGCTACGAACCGCCGGACATCGATCCACGCGAACATCAATTACTGATTCACGGAATGGTGGATCGTCCCTTAATTTTCACGCTGGAGGATCTGAGACGATTGCCGTCCATGACACGCACGTATTTCGTGGAATGCAATGGCAACAGCGCTCCGACTGGACCCACGGGAGCTATCCGAAGAGGACCAAGTGCAAACGCGCAGGACACGCATGGCCTGACGAGTTCCAGCCTGTGGACCGGCGTTCCACTGTCTCTTTTATTCAAACAGGCCGGCGTGCGGCAAGGCGCGTCCTGGATCGTTGCAGAGGGCGCGGAAAAAGGGAAACATTCCAAGAGCCTGCCCCTGGAAAAGGCCCTCGACGACATGCTTGTCGTCTACGCCCAGAATGGTGAGGCCATTCAACCTGAACAGGGCTATCCGCTGCGGCTGCTCGCCCCTGGCTGGGAAGGCATCAACAATGTGAAATGGCTGCGGCGAATCAAGGTTGTGGACAAACCCTACATGGCGATGCGGGAAACGTCTAAATATCCCAGCCTCAGGCTGGACGGCAAAGCGCGCTGGTTTCAATTCCAGATGGGACCGAAGTCCGTGATCACCCGCCCATCTGGCGGACAGAAACTGGATGGCCCCGGCTTTTACGAAATCTCGGGACTGGCCTGGTCAGGAGGCGGCTCAATCCGCAATATTGAAGTCTCGACCGACGGAGGACGCAGTTGGAAGGACGCGGAGATTCAGGGGCCCGTCCATCGAAAATCGCACACGCGCTTTGGACTGGCCTGGGAATGGGACGGCCAGGAAACCGTGCTGCAATCCCGCTGCACGGATGAAACCGGCGAGGTTCAACCCAGCGTGGCTGAAGTGGCGGCGTTTTGGCGCGTGCAGCCGGATTTCTTTCAAAAGACGGAAACCGTCGTCGGACATTTCAACGCCATACAGCCGTGGAAAGTGAATCGCGATGGAAGCGTTGAAAACGCGATTGCATTTTAATTTTAAGATGATGTAGTAGCGCGGGCTTCAGTCTGCGCTACCACTGCCTTGCCATGCACTCACGCACAGGTCTTGTCGCGCAACTCCGCCACAGAGTACACTCGCAGAGTGAATTCCGCCGGCGCAGGCATGAGGCGGAGCTAGAAAACGAATCCACGGATGCACACGGATCGACACGCATGATAGAAAAGGGACGAAACGGGCGGACATTTCGGCGTAAATCAATTTTTAAATTTTCGCCGGTTCCGTTTTTTTCTGCTTTTGTTTTTATCCGCGTTTATCCGCGTGCATCCGTGGTTCCACAAGGACTTCGATGACAACATCACCCAAGCAGGCGACGCGCAGCGAAGAAGTGGTCCGCAAGCACAAGGAATACATCTGGCCGGCGGTCACGAATTTCTATCGCGAGCCGCTCGTGGCCGATCACGCGTCCATGCAGCACGTGTGGGACATTGAAGGCCGCAAATATCTTGATTTCTTCGGCGGCATCCTGACCATCTCGGTTGGCCACGCGAATCCTCGGATTACGGGCCCGATCAAGGCGCAGGTCGACCGCCTGCAGCACCTCTCGACGCTCTATCCAAACGAAGCCATCGTTGCGCTGGCCGAAAAAGTTTCGCAGATTACGCCGGGCGCGTTGCAATCGAGCTTTTTTACCAGTTCCGGCACCGAAGCGAACGAAGCCGCGATCCTGCTCGCGCGTATGGCGACCGGCTCCTTTGACATTGTCGCGCTGCGCCACGCGTATTCGGGCGGCTCGTCGCTGACCAAGAGCGTTACGGGGCAGGCCCCGTGGCGGAAATCGGGCGTCATCAGCATCGGCATCGCGCACGCAATCAATCCCTACTGTTACCGCTGCCCGCTCGGCTTGAAATATCCCGATTGCGAAGTCGCCTGCGCAAATGATGTCGAGAATCTGATTCAGACCGGCACCAGCGGCCACATTGCCGCCTTCATGGCCGAACCCATCCAGGGAGTCGGCGGATTCATTACGCCACCGCCCGAATACTTCAAGATTGTTTTCAAGGCGGTGAAAAAGTACGGCGGCCTATTTATCTCCGACGAAGTGCAGACAGGATTCGGACGGACCGGAAAACATTGGTTTGGCATTGAGCACTGGGAAGTGACTCCCGACATCATGACGTGCGCAAAGGGCATGGCCAACGGCGCTCCGGTTGGCGCGACAATCACTACCAAAGAGCTGGCCGCGTCGTATCAAGGGCTGACGATTTCCACCTTCGGCGGCAATCCGGTAACCTCGGTGGCGGCGAAAGCGACCATCGAATTCATCGAGGAGGAAAAACTTCTCGAAAACTCGGAAACCGTCGGCAACTATTTTCGCGGCAAGCTCGATGAACTTCAGAAAAAGCATCCCGTGATCGGCGACGTGCGCGGCAAGGGCCTAATGCTGGGGCTCGAGCTGGTAAAGGATCGCGCAACGAAGGAACCCGCTCCCGAAGCCACAACGGAGCTTTTGGAACGCACGCGCGAGCACGGATTATTGATCGGCAAGGGCGGCCTGTACGGCAACGTCCTTCGTCTCACGCCCATGCTGAATATCGGCAAATCGGATGTGGACGAGGCCATGCGCATTCTGGACAAATCGCTGACGGAAATTCATATCTGAGGATTCCTTGCCGAGCGCCTCGCGCGAATTCATGAGGCTCGCGGCGAAACCAAAACAAATGTCCATAACACCCAGCCTTTTTCCGGATACATCACGAGAAATTTTCTTTGACATCGAAACGCTGCGCCTTTCGCACGAGGTCGAGGGCGGCTGGGCAAGCATCGCGCGATTCGGCCTCGCCGTCGCCGTCACCTGGGACGCGCAGAATCTCTTCCGGCGCTGGTTTGAGCAGGACGCGAAGGCGCTTATCGCGGAACTCGGCCAATTCGACCGCATCGTCTCTTTCAACGGCGACCGCTTCGATTTCGAAGTGCTCAGCGCCTACCAACCGGTGAAACACCTGCTCGGCAAATCCTTCGACCTGCTGGTCGACCTGCACCGTCGGCTCGGACACCGCATCAAGCTCGACGACCTCGCGAAAGAAACCCTGGGAAATCAAAAGACGGGGAACGGGCTGGACATTGTCCAGTGGTGGCGCGACGGGCGCAAGGAAGAAGTCTGCCAGTACTGCGAAAACGATGTAAAATTGCTCGTGGACCTGATGGAATTCGCGCGCAAAAATAAATATGTAATCGTGAAATCACGCCGGTTGCCCGTCGACTGGCCGTAACGTAAACGCCTTGCGATTTTTGTAGCCCGCCTCTTCAGAGGCGGGGAATTCCCGCCAGTGATACGAAAACCCCCGCCTCTGAAGAGGCGGGCTACAACGAACGGTTCACAGAATCGGCGTCATGGAGGATGAAGTCACCATGCGGAGAATCGTTTTAAATCGTGCCGGAATCCTCGCGTCGTTGCTGCTTGTCCTTGCGGCCGCCTCCGTTGCCGCGAGCAAAGACACAATTCTCTGGAAGCCGGTTCCCGACGCGATCCTGCAGGTCGATGCGCGCGCGCCAAAGATTTGGAATGTTTATCAGGCCGGAAAGAAATTCGATCCGCTGCTGCTGCAGCTTGATAACCGCTACCTGGTGATTTACGTGCGCGCCATGCAAGTGTATGAGATCAAGCCGGAACTACTCACTCACAAAGGCGAGAATCTCCTGTGGCGTGAAGCGGACAAGCCGGACAAACCGGTCGCGACTTCCGACTGGAACACAAAGGATGTCGGCTCGGCGTTGCGCATTCTCGTGAAACTTGCCGACGAAGGCCGTACCATCGACATTCAGATTCCCCAAATGGTCGATTTGCAGCGCGGCATCTACTGACGAGTGAACGTGACCGGTGAACGCCACGGAACATTCCGACGGAAGCGGCATCCACTCCGGCGTCCTTGACGCCGAGACCATCCGCTCCAGTTCCCTTTACAACGAAGACCTCGCCCCGATTCCCTCGTCGCGTCGAAGCTGGAGCACGTACAACTACGCGGCGCTCTGGATCGCGATGAGCGTCAACATCCCTACATACATGCTGGCGAGCGGAATGATCGCCGGGGGCATGAGCTGGCGCCAGGCCATCTTCACCGTGTTTCTGGGAAACGTGCTGGTGCTCGCGCCGATGCTTCTCAACGCGCATGCGGGCGCAAAGTACGGAATTCCGTTCCCGGTGTTTGCGCGCGCTTCATTTGGAGTGCTGGGAGCGAACGTGCCCGCAATCTTGCGCGCGCTCGTGGCCTGCGGATGGTTTGGCATTCAAACGTGGATTGGTGGCGAAGCCATCAACGTGATGATCGCCGCGCTCGTTCCCTCGTGGCGCAACTATCCGGCGGGCGTGTGGATCTGTTTCGCCGTTTTTTGGCTTTTGCACGTAATCGTTATCGTGCGAGGCATTCGCACAATCAAATTCCTTCAGGGCATCACGGCGCCATTTCTCCTCGTGATTGGCCTTGCGCTGCTTGCATGGGCCGTGGTGAAGGCGGGCGGCTTTGGGCCCATGCTGGCGGCGCCGTCCAAGTTTCACACGTTCAGAGACTTTTTTCGCTTCTTCATTCCATCGCTGACGGGCGTTGTGGGATTCTGGGCCACCGTGGCCTTGAACATTCCGGATTTCACTCGCTATGCACGCAGCCAGCGATCGCAAGTGCTGGGCCAGGTGATGGGCCTGCCAACGACCATGACGCTCTATTCCTTCATCGGCGTTGCCGTCACGTCCGCGACCGTAATTATCTTCGGCCAGACGATCTGGGACCCTGTGCAGGTGCTCGCGCGGCTCGGAAGCCCGTTTGCGGTCGTGATCGCGATGCTGGCCCTGCTGCTGGCCACGCTGAACGTCAACGTGGCGGCAAACCTGGTTTCCCCATCCAACGATTTCTCCAACCTCTCGCCACGCCTCATTAGTTTTCGCACCGGCGGCCTGATTACGTGCGTGGTGGGTGTCGTGGTGTTCCAGCCCTGGAAGCTGCTCGCGAACTACAGCAACTACATTTTCGGGTGGCTTCTGGGATATTCCGGATTTCTCGGGCCAATCGCTGGCGTTATGATTTGCGACTATTTCCTGGTGCGCAAGAAAATCATTCTTGTCGAGGACCTGTATCGGCGGCAGGGATTTTACGAGTTTTCCGGCGGAATCAACTGGCGCGCCATGTCGGCGCTCGCGGCCGGAGCAGGCCTGGCGTTCATCGGGCTGATCGTGCCCGCGTTGCGCGTGCTCTACGACTACGCCTGGTTCGTGGGATTTGCGGCAAGTTTTATCGTGTATTGGGCCGTCATGCGCGCACAGAAACGCAGCGCGAACTGAAGGCTGCTGTTAACGCATTCACGCTTTCCGCCACGAACGCCACGTAAACCAGGCAACGGTTCCAAACATTCCGGCCCAACCCAACAGCCGCAAAACATGCGCGATTTGCGTATCGTGCTCCAGCAATCCTGCGTGCGAAAACAAATAAAACCAGTCGTGAGTCACGTCTTCCGTGTCTCCCACCGTCAGCAACGGAAGTTCCTGGGCCCGCGCGTCGGCCATGTAAATCGCAATGGGAAGAAACTGCTCGAAGAAAAAGAAGGCGCAGAAGGCCGTGCCGAGCGTCTGCCTGCGAAAAATAAAATAAACCGCCAGAGCGAATGGAACAAACAATTGCAGAAAAGTGCCCCCGGCCACCGCGATCCATTCCCCGGCAAATCGGAAAAGCAGGTGCCCGCCTTCGTGTATCGGAATGAAAACGAGATCGAACCATTGAAATAAGTGGCCGCCCATGAGCGAATTTCCGATGAGGACGGCATAAAACACCAGCCAGCAAGAAACCGTGCCGCGCGAAACTGGCTCCCAGTTTTCTTCCAGCATATCGAGGAATGGAAATCTTTCGCTGAGCAATCCTGGAATTTCCATGCGAAGTTCATTCTCCTTGCAAATCCATTACTGGCGAAAGACGCCGTAGACCCAGGGAACACCGGCAGCTCCCTTTTGCGCCTGCACAACGATATCGTCGCCCTTTTGGAAGCGGTCGAAGTCGTTTTGGTCCACCGCAATGCGTTCAAAGCGCCGCCCGCTGCGCCACGAAGTAACAATCAGCCGCCGGCTGCGCGGAAACGCGCCGGTCGCGACTTTTCCGACGACGGTGGCGGGAATACGGATGGGCCGAGATGTATCCAGCTTCCCATTCAGAAAAAGCAAGCCGGCAAAAATCCACGGCACGGGAATCATGCCGAAGTAGATGCGCTTCAGTGCCTCGATTTCCTGACGCCTTCGAGCGCGATAGTCGATCCAGTAGCCGAGCGCAAGGGAGAGGAAGAAAACAATGCCGCCAAAAATCAAGATGGAATCGATTTCCAGCGCGGGATAAACCTGGCTTGCGGCCACGAAGACGATAATCCCCACAAGAAAAACAGCTGTCCGGCGAACCAGCCGCCGCCGCACCACAAGCTCAGCGGCCGCCGAGGTCAGTCCGCACGCGGGACACTGGTCCGCGATGCGATCGGAGCCGCAATCGAGACATCGCGTCATGCCAAATGTAAACCCACGAGAAGCGATTGGAGTTGCCCGTTGTCTTTTGCTTCCAAAACTTTAAATGTGACTGCCATGCCGATTTCCGGTTCCACCCTGACAACGGTGCAATCCAACATAAGGACAGGATTCAGGATAAGTTTGGCATGAAACGACTCACCCACCCAAAGCGGTGGCGTCAATTCCACAAACAGACCTCGAGGACCGATGTCTTGCACAGTTCCATCCAATATCGACGAACCCCGTTCCACTTCCAGTTTCCCTCGGAATACACGGCGATGCCACTGATGGCGCACGATTCCTGTTTTCGTTTTTTCCAAAGGCTCGGAGCCCATCGTTTATCCTCGCGCAGGATGCTATGTTCCGGTTGGCGGACTGTCAAGATTCGAGTCGGCTTCGGACAAATTCGCGTTATCCCTCAGCGTTTTAATCTGTCGCCGAGTTCCTTGCGCAGGCAAACGCGGACATATTCCGGAAGGCGCGTAAGCCCATGCAAATCTTCCATCTCACGCCGTGGCAGGCGATGCACGAGCGCTGGCACGCGGTCCGGGGGCACATTGGGATGCCGCAGCAGCGCCACGCGAACATTAATCAGTTTCGACCATTTCTCGTGTCTTGCCACGACGTCGACAATACGCACCGGAAGCGCCTCCTTCGCGAGAGTCTTCAACAGTTGCGACTCGGTCAGAAACGAATTGTCGAGGGCAAGACGCGCCACCTGCTCGGGTCCGTACGCGACCAGTCCCGCCGCGATGCGCGTCGATCCGCGCCGCGCCAGCATCAATTTCTGCCCCAAAGGCAATTGCGGCAATTGCACCAGCACGCCCTCATCGGCCAGTCTCCGCAGCTCCATCGAAGAAGTAATCAGCAAACTGATGCGCACAAGGTCCATCAGGTGCAATTCGCGCAGCAGGCGCATGGCAATGAGGCGCGGAGTGTGCGGATGCGCCGCGAGGCCGAGCCGCACGCGATAGTTCGCGCGCCACGTTTTGCGTTTACTGATTTCCTCCAGCAGCGCACCCGAAAGGTCTTTCCGCTCGAGCAGCAGACTCACGTGCGTTTCGTCCAACGCGGGATTGTCGATCAGGGCGAGGAGCGCGTCCGCGCTGCCCGATGAGAGCAGCGCGGGAATTTCTTCGAGAGGCGCCGTGCGGGCAGCCTGAGCATCGATGCGGTCTTCAATCGCCATGAGACGGGGCTTGCGAAGGCGCTTTGGAAAGCCGCGCGGCCATGCGCGCCGCACCAATCGCCGGAGAACCTTCGAGGCGCGCAATTTTGGCGCGCAGCGCGCCGCTGGCGAGGACCGAGTCCAGAAGCGTGTCCAGCATCTGGCTGCGCCCAAACACGCCGCCACATTTCACCAGCGGAAATTGCTGGCTCTTCATTCCCAACTCGCGAATCACGATCATGGCGAGGTTTCCCAGTCCGATCGCCGACGTGAACATGATTTCCTTCGCGGCGCTGTCCTCGGAATCCGCGGCCGTGGCCACGGCCGGAAACAATCTCGGAAACACATCGTCCGGATCTTTCATGATCCGCACCATCAACTCGTCCCAGTCCGGACAATTCAAAACTTTTGGAATTATCTCCGAGAGGACCGTGACGGGCGCGTCCATATCGCGCGTCCGCGCTATGGCCGAGACGGCACGCCGTCCAATGTCAAAGGAACTACCTTCGTCTCCAATCCATGGTCCATGGCCTCCCGCGCGCGCGGTTTTGCCCGCCGCATTTCGGCCATACGCCACCGAGCCCGTTCCCGCGATCAATACAATGCCTGGGCCAGAGCCTACGGCCGCCTCCAGCGCAATTTCATAATCGGCCGCAACATGCGTCGCAGCGTGCGGAAATTCTTGGGAGAGCAATGCCAGCATTTGGCTTGCAACACGTTCGCGGCCCGCACCCGCAAGACCCGCGCATACAGCGGAGATGTCGCTGGAGCGAATGCCCGCAGCCGAGACGGCCGCCGCAGCGGCATCGCGAAGCGAGGAAATCGCGGCGTCATAACCGGAACGCAAGGGATTTGCCGGTCCGCCGCGCCCTTCGCCCATGACAGAGCCTTTTGCATCGAGCAAAACGCAATCCGTCTTTGATCCGCCACCGTCAAAACCTAACGAATAACCCATGACACCTCACCGCTAACATTTTCATTGGCAAACGGCAGGCACGCGCGCCCGACGCAATCTTGACGCTGCCTTGACGGGTCCTGAATGCACGCCTATCATCGCGGCACTCCAACATGCGCCTGACCTCTCTGGACCTTGTCATCGTCGCCGCCTATCTCGCGGGCATCACTCTTTTCGGCATCGCGTTCCGGCGTGGCCAAAGCAGCGTCCGCGATTATTTTCTGGGCGGGCGCACGGCGCCCTGGTGGGCGCTGGCCCTCTCGATCGTCGCCACCGAAACGTCAACGCTCACGATTGTTGGCACGCCGGCGCTGGCCTTTGCAGGGAATCTCACGTTCCTGCAATTCGTTTTCGGATATCTCGCAGGCCGCGTCGCAATCGTGCTCTTATTTCTGCCTCACTACTTTCATCAAGAATACTATACGGCCTACCAACTGATGGAAAGGCGGTTTGGCGCAAGAGTAAAGGCTGTCGCGGCTTCCACGTTTCTCGTGACGCGCCTCCTCGCCGAAGGCGTGCGCATCTCGGCCATCGCCCTGGTGGTCACGTCCGCGCTGGGCACAGGGCAGCGCACTTCCATTCTGTTGATCATGGCGCTTGTGCTGATCTATACGTTTGAAGGCGGCATGAAGGCCGTGATCTGGACCGACGTCGTGCAATTCGTTCTCTACTTCTGCGGCTCGCTCGCCGCATTTTTTCTGTTGCTGCACAGGATTCCCGGCGGCTGGGAATCGATTGTTCAGGCAGCCACTCCGGCGCACAAATTCCGCGTCTTCGATTTCTCGTTCAGCTTCGTGCATCCAGGAAAACTCTACACGTTCTGGTCCGGCATAATCGGCGGCGCATTTTTCACCATGGCCAGCCACGGCACGGACCAGACCATCGTGCAGCGGCTCCTTGCCGCCAAATCCGAACGCGAGAGCAAACTCGCGCTGCTCGCCAGCGGCGTTGTAATTCTCGTGCAATTTGCGCTGTTTCTAGTTCTGGGAGTCATGCTCTACGCGTGGCACGGCGCGCCGGCCATTATTGTGGGGCGCAGCTACGATTCCGTTTTCCCGGATTTCGTCGTTACGGCCATGCCGCCGGGCGCGCGCGGCGCAATCATCGCCGCCATTCTTGCCGTCGCCATGTCCAACGCCAGCGGTTCGCTCAATTCTCTGGCCGCGTCCAGCGTGATCGATTTTCAGAGCCTGCGCGGCTTGCGCTTGTTAGAAGAAAATCCCGAACGGCTGCTGCGCCGTTCGCGATGGATGACACTGGCATGGGGGATTGCCCTAGCTGTTCTCGGCACGGTGAAATGGGGACCGATGCTCGAAGCGGGATTGACCATCGCCTCGATTACGCTCGGTAGCCTTCTCGGACTCTTTCTGCTTTCCTTCCTGTTTCCGCGAGCAACGGCTCCGGGAGTCCTCACCGGCATGTTCGCGGGACTCGCCGCAATTCTCTACGTCCACTTTCGCACGCCACTGCTATGGACCTGGTACGTTCCGCTCAGCGCGGCCGTCACGTTCCTGACTGGTGCGCTTGCGAGCCTCGTCACGGGAATCCCAGCAGCCACGAACGATCCGCGATAAATCCAAACAATCCGTGTCGTTTGCACAATCAGCGAACGGCTGCAATTCGTGTGAAAAGCGACTCAGCCTCGGGTGGCATGAGGCGCGCGGGATGTCCCGCGTGAATCGCGCCGGCAAGCAGCGCCATCCCGGGTGCCAGGCGCGGCCCGGGACGAGAAAAATATCCCGACGCATCGACCACAACCACGCGGCCATTCCTCACAGCGGGCATATCGCGCCATCCCTGCGGCAACGGCAAGTTCTTAAACTCCTCCTCCGCGGCCGCAAGACTGTAACCACAGGGCATGATGACGATCGCGTCGGGGCGCGCGGCAATCACGGTTTCCCAATCCACGCGAAATGATGGTTTCCCCGCCTGCCCCAGAACGTCAATCCCGCCCGCGCGCTCCACCATCTCCGGAACCCAGTGCCCCGCCACATACAGCGGATCGAGCCATTCGAGGCACGCTACGCGCGGCCGCGTGAGGCGGGCGACGGATCGCTCCACGCCGGCGATGTCGCTCTCAAATTGCGATGTAAGCGCTTCCGCCCGCTCATCGCATCCCGCCGCCGCGCCCACCGTGCAAATATCCGCGCACACATCCGCAAGAGAATGTGGATTGAGCGTCACAACCTGCGGCTGGCGTTTCAGGTGCGCGAGCGCCGCGCCCAGATCGTCCGGCGTAGCCGCGCACACATGGCAAAGGTCCTGCGTGACGATCATGTCAGGCTCAATCGCGCGCAACAGCTCAAAATCGACGCTATAGAGGCTCTCCCCGCGTTCCAGAAATTCGCGCACCTGGCGATCGATGTCCGCGGCGCTTGCCATATGCGCAATGCGCGACTTGATCAAAACAGTTTTGGATTTAGCTTCCGGAGGGAAATCGCATTCATGGCTGACCCCGGCCACTTGATCGCCAAGCCCTAGCGCAAACAAAATCTCGGTCGCCGAAGGCAATAAAGAACAAATCTTCATGCCCCGCAATCTACCACGGAAACGATTTCGGTTTCCTGCCTCCCTGACTCTTTGTCGCCCTGCCTCCTGATTCCAGAGTCACCGGTACAGCAAATACTTTGCCCGCATCCCCCGAAATGTTTCGATGTCTTTGCTCCATCTCTCCACAATCGCCGCCGGGTCCCGGCCATCGACAAGCTGTTTTACGGTCGCGGCATTCCCCAACAGCTCGACCATTTTCCCCGCATCGAACTTGCCGGGATAAAGTTTTCCGAGAGCCGAAACAATTTCCATCCCCATACGCATCACGCGCAACGCTTCGCGATCCGTCAGCACCACTCGTACTCCTTCGCACGGCACGCTCTTATACAAACCCGAGTCCGGAGTAAATTTCTCCGGCACAAATCGCACGCCGGGAATCGCGCGGCCATTCAAGTCGGCGGCGAACTCCTCGCCGCGAATCCACGGAGCGCCCAGCAACTCAAAAGGCTTTGCAGTGCCGCGTCCCACCGACACGCCGCCGGCCTGCAGAATTTCCAGGCCGGGATACAGAATCCCCGCCACGGCAGACCGTAAATTGGGAGACGGATTCACCCACGCGAGGCGCGTATCGTTGAACCACAATTGCCGCCGCCAACCTGTCATGCGGATAACGCGGAGGTCACACCCAATCTTGTTTTCCGCGTTGAACATTTGCGCCATTTCGCCCAGCGTCATTGCCATGCGCACCGGCATGGGAAAATAGCCCACAAAATTTGTGCGGCCACGATCGAGCATGGGACCTTCGATGCGCTCTCCCCCCAGCGGATCGGGCCGGTCGAGCACGTAAAACGCAATGTGATGCGCGGCAGCGGCCTCCATCGCGTATCCCATCGTCGTGACGTACGTATAGAAGCGCACGCCCGCATCCTGCACATCGAAGACGAGCGCATCGACTCCCGCCAGCATGGCATCCGTCGGCCGCTCGGTTTCTCCGTAGAGGCTGTAGACAGGCAAGCCCGTGACCGCATCCGTCGTGGAGGAAACCCGCTCATCAATCGTGCCGCGAATGCCATGCTCCGGGCTGAACAAAGCCACCAGCTTCACGCCCGGAGCGTGGGCCAGCAAATCGATAGTGCTGCGCCCGTTGCGGTCGATCCCAGTCTGGTTGGTAATCAGCCCAACGCGCTTCCCGGCCAGCGGAGCGAAGTTTTCAGCTTCAAGGACGTCAATCCCGGCCAGCGTAGCAGGAGCAGAAGCTCGAACTTGCAACCACGGATGCACATAGATGAACACGGATAAAAATAAACGAAACAGAAAAACCATTCCGGCGGTCGAGGGGCTTCGCCTTTGGGGGCTCATTCCCATTGGACACACGCCCCTATGCGGCACCGCAAGCAACAAATTATCCGAACAATCCTTCATCGCTGTTTTCATCCGTGTTAATCCGTGTGCATCCGAGGTTGCAATCTAGATTGTCATGCCCCCACGCGAATGCTATATATAATCACGGCATGCGGGCGACAACACTGGAATCCGCGCAATGCGAAGACTGAGTCGCTGGCTCCCGCTGCTCGCTCTGCTCGCGTGCGGGCTGTATCTGCAACCCGCCCGAAACATAATGGCTACCACAGGCCGCACACAAAAACCTCCGCGCGCAACGCCCGCGCCTACAGCGGCAAAACTTTCTCCCGAGAACGAACGCTGGGTCGCGCAAACGCTCAAGTCCATGTCGCTCGATGAAAAGATCGGGCAGCTCTTCGCCGTCTGGACCTACGGCTCTTTCCTCTCCACCGAAAGCCAAGACTACAAGGATCTTCTCCGCGATGTCGAGGAAAAGCACATTGGCACGTTCGCGATCCAGACCCAGGCCTCGCCGCTCGGCATCGCGCGCAGCCAGGTGTACCCGACCGCGGTCGTGGTCAACACACTGCAGAGCCACGCCAAGGTTCCCTTGCTCGTCGCCGCCGATTTCGAGCGCGGCGTCGCCATGCGCGTCGAGGAGGGCACTCCGTTCCCTCACGCCATGGCCGTTGCAGCCACGGGCCGGCCGGAAGACGCCTACACGATGGGCAAAATCACGGCAATCGAGGCGAGAGCCGCGGGCGTCCCATGGATTTTCGCGCCCGACGCCGACGTCAACAGCAATCCAGCCAATCCTATCGTGAACACGCGCTCGTTCGGCGAAAATCCAGAGCGCGTCTCCGAATTTGTCGCCGCGTTCGTGCGCGGCGTCGAGGAAAATGGCGGCCTCGCCACCGCTAAACATTTCCCAGGACATGGCGATACGAGCACGGATTCGCATCTCGATCTTCCGACCGTCACGAGCGACCGCGCGCATCTCGATCGCGTGGAACTCGCGCCCTTTCGCGCGGCCATCGCCGCCGGCGTGAGCACCGTCATGACCGGCCACCTCGCCGTGCCCGCGCTCGAACCCGATCCCAACGTGCCCGCAACAATGTCTCCCAAAATCACCACCGACTTGCTGCGTGGTGAAATGGGCTTCGAGGGCCTCGTCGTGACCGACGCGCTCACCATGGGCGGCGTGACCGTGCGTTATCCGCCCGGAGAAGTTGCCGTGCGTTCGATCCTCGCGGGCGCCGACGTGCTTCTCGTTTCGCCCGTGCTGGACGCCGCACTCCAGGCCGTGCGCGAGGCGGTAGCATCTGGACGAATTCCCATGTCGCGTATCGACGAAGCCGTGACGCGCGTTCTTCGCGCCAAAGCCAAACTCGGCCTGAACAAATCGAAGCTCGTGGACCTCGACGCCCTCGCGCGCACGTTTGGCCGGCCTGAATTCGACCGCGCGGCGCTGGACATCGCCGATCGCGGCATCACGCTCCTGCGCGACGACCAGCACATTCTTCCGCTCGACTCGACCAAGCCCTCGCGAGTCCTGCTCGTCGCCGTTTCGGGCGACAACGATCCGTATCCCGCTGGAAATCTCGAAAATGAAATTCGCTGGCGCGTGGATTCCCTGACGAGCGTTCGCATGGACACTCGCTTCGTGCGGGCCGATACCATAAAACTTCCTCCGCCGAATACCTACGATGTCGCGATTGCAGCCATCTACGTGCGCGTTGCCGACAGCAAGGGCAGCATCGGCCTCCCCGACGACGAAGCCGCCGTCGTGGACCGTTTACTCGCCGCTGGAAAGCCCGTCATCGTTGCCTGCTTCGGTAGTCCGTATCTGGCCGAACGGTTCCCTTCCGCCAAGACGTGGATCACCGCGTTCAGCACGGTCGATGTCGCGCAGTGGGCCATGGGCCGCGCGCTATTCGGACAAGTGCCGGTCACGGGCCGCTTGCCGGTAAATGTTCCGGGCGTTGCCGCGCTCGGCGCGGGACTCAATCTCGCCGCGAACCCCATGGAATTGCGCAAGCCTGATGCGCGCTCGGAAGCAAAACTGAAACGCGCCTATGATGTGCTCGATCAAGCTGTCGCCGACCGAGCTTTTCCCGGCGGCGCGCTTGCTGTCGGCTACCGTGGAGAACTATTCGTTCACGGATTCGGGCGGCAGACCTACGACGCAAAATCGCCGGCCGTCAACGCGGACACAATCTACGATGCCGCTTCGCTCACCAAATCCGTCGTGACCGCCACGCTTGTCTCCATGCAAGTCGAAGCGGGCCGCATCGCGCTCGATTTGCCCGTGGCTCGCTACATTCCCGAGTGGAACAATGGTCCGAATCCCGACTGGCGCAAGACGGTCACAATTCGCAATTTGCTGACGCATTCCTCGGGGCTTCCCGCGCATAAGGACTATTTCCTCACGCTCCATTCCAAGCGCGAGTTCATCGCCGCGATTTGCCGCGAGCCTCTCGAATATTCGCCGGGAACAAAAACGATCTATTCCGATCTCGGCTTCATCCTGCTGGGCGAAATTCTCGAACGCGCCACGGGCAAAACGCTGGATCAACTCGCGAGCGCACAAATTTTCGCTCCGCTCAACATGGCCGGCACGATGTTCAATCCGCCTCAAAACCTACTGAGCCGCATCGCGCCCACGGAGAATGACACGACATTTCGCAAGCGTCTCGTGCAAGGCGCCGCGCACGACGAAAACGCGTTCGCGCTTGGCGGCGTCGCCGGGCACGCCGGCATGTTCACGACGGCGTCCGATCTCGCGGCCTTCTGCCAAATGCTTTTGAATGGCGGCATCTACGCCCACCACCGCATCCTAACGCGCGCAACGATTACGCAATTCACCACCGCCCAGACGCTCGCGGACAACGCGCGTACACTTGGATGGATGACGCCGACGCCCAACTCCTCGAGCGGCCGCTATTTCTCGCCGCGCAGCTTCGGCCACCTGGGTTTCACCGGCACGTCGATCTGGATTGACCCGGACCGCCAGCTTTTCGTCATCCTGCTCACCAACCGCGTCCATCCCACGCGCGAAAACGACAAGATTGCGGCCGTGCGGCCCGCCGTGCACGACGCCGTGATCGAGTCGCTGGGCCTTACGCCCGCGGCAAAGTAGTTTTCCAGCAGGACGGCTTCCCCCCCTTACTCAATGAGCGAATCCCTCCGAATCCCCGCACCAAATTCCCTTGCGCGCGTGCGAAGATAGTGCTGCGACGCATTTTTGAAAAATCTACTGGATTTATTTTTCAGCCGTAACAACGAGCAAGTCGCCGGCAAGATGCCGGCGCTACCGTGAAAATGAAGAAGCCAAGAGCCACCGAACAGCGCAACCCGCGCACGCGAGGGATTGACGCAAAATCCACGATTGGGATTTTGCGCGCAATTCATCGCGAAGACGCGTCCGTCGCGAAAGCCGTGTCCGCCGCGCTTCCCTCTCTTGCGCGCGCCGTGGACGCAATTGCCGGAGCGCTTGGGCAAGGCGGCCGGCTTTTCTATATCGGAGCCGGAACGAGCGGGCGTCTCGCCGCGCTCGATGCCGCCGAACTTCCGCCGACATTTGGCACGCCTCCGCGCATGGTCCAGGCCGTAATCGCGGGAGGCCGCCGCGCCCTGACCGATGCCGTCGAAGGCGCCGAGGACAATCGCACGCGTGGAGCGAAGGACCTTGCCGCTTGCGGCTTGACCGCCAAGGACGCCGTCGTAGGCATCGCTGCCAGCGGCGCAACGCCTTATGTGATCGGAGCGCTGGAATTCGCCAGAAAAAAAGGCGCGGTCACCATTGGCATCACGTCAAACCCGCGAACCCCCATCACACAAATTGCAAAGATCAGTATCGTCACGCCGACAGGCCCTGAAGTCATCACCGGCTCGACACGCATGAAAGCGGGCACGGCCCAGAAAATGGTCCTCAACATGCTCTCTACAGCCACGATGATTCGTCTGGGCCGCGTGTACGACAACTGGATGATCGGCGTGGCGTTGACGAATCGCAAGTTACAGGCCAGAGGGCTGCGAATCCTCGTTGAGGCTTCCGGAGCGGGCGTGGCAGAAGCGAAACGCGCCCTGCGTCAATCGGAACACAATCTGGGCACGGCGCTCATAATACTAAAGACAGGAGCAAGCGCCCGGCAGGCAAAACGCCTGTTGCGCGATAACAACGGACATGTCCACAATGCAATTAATCACGCCTCCCGCAACCCAGGAATCGCCGGAGGTTCCGACACATCACATGGATAAACTACTGATTGAAGGCGGAAGGCCGCTCGAAGGGACGGTGCGGATCAGCGGCGCGAAAAATGCCGCGCTGCCCGCCATGGCTGCCGCGCTCCTCACCAGTGATCGCGTGGAGCTCGATAATGTTCCGCGCGTGCGCGACATCATCACCATGGGCCGCCTGCTCGCTCACATGGGAGCGGTCGTCGAGACGCCCGAGATTCCGCCCACCTCGATGATCTTCCAGGCGGAAACGCTGAACGGGGCCGAAGCGCCGTACGAACTGGTAAAAACCATGCGCGCTTCGATCCTCACGCTTGGGCCGCTCGTGGCGCGCTGCGGACACGCGCGCGTTTCTCTCCCCGGCGGCTGCGCGATCGGCGCGCGCCCCGTGGACCTGCACTTAAAAGCGCTTGAACAGATGGGCGCGGTGATCGGCATGTCCCACGGCTACGTGGAAGCCACCGCGCCGGGTGGAGGACGCTTGCCGGGCGGCCGCGTTTATTTCGATAAAATCACCGTCACCGGAACGGAAAATATTTTGATGGCGGCGGTCCTCGCCAAGGGCGAAACCATCATCGAGAATGCCGCGCGCGAACCGGAAATTACCGATCTTGCCGACCTCCTGATCAAAATGGGCGCGGACATACAGGGCTCGGGAACATCCACGATTCGCGTGCAAGGAAAAGAAAAGCTGCACGGCGCCAAGCACACGATTATTCCGGACCGCATCGAGGCCGGCACGTTTCTCGTGGCCGGAGCCATCACCAACGGTCAACTCAAGCTTACCGACTGCGCGCCTGAGCATCTGACTTCCGTCATCGCCAAGCTGCGCGAAACCGGCGCCGACATCCGAGAAGCTGGCCCGGGAACGCTCGTGGTTCGCGGCGGAAAGAAACTCGTTGCCGCCGACGTGTGCACCGAGGAATATCCCGGCTTCGCCACGGACATGCAGGCGCAGTTCATGGCGCTCGCCACGCAGGCCGAGGGAACCTCCACCATCACGGAAACAATTTTCGAGAACCGCTTTCTTCACGCCAGCGAAATGATCCGCATGGGCGCAAACATTTCCATCGACGGACGGCGCGCCGTGGTCCACGGCCCAACCGCTCTCTCCGGCACGAACGTCATCGCCTCGGACCTGCGCGCCAGCGCTTCGCTCGTCCTAGCCGCGCTCGTCGCGCAAGGCGAAACAGTCATCGATCGCGTCTATCACATCGACCGAGGCTACGAGCGCATCGAGGAAAAACTCGCCGCAGTCGGCGCGCGCATCCGTCGCGTGTAGGAAAATGCGTGACTCGTGACTGGTGACTGGTGAATTTAGATTCGCCCCACTTATTATGGGCTAGTCTGGAACCCGGTGCCCCATCCTTGCGGCTTTTGCAAGGGTGGGGATATTCGGACCTTCCATCTCCACATTCCCTGATGTCGTGAATCTAAACCCCCGCCCTTTGAAACCCACAAAGGGTAGGACACCCGCCAGTCGAATTCGGTTAAGGCCTAAGCCCTAAAGCGAGCGCCGGGTTGGTCTTCGTCATGAGGTTGATATCAGTCACGGAGATTCCTTCTTTGTGTAGCGCCTGCATGAAATCGAGCAAACCTTGCGGTTCGAGCGGACGCTGTGGCTCCGGTGGCTTTTGGATAGAGCCGAAATCCGTGGCGAGAATACAGGATTTCGGGCCGATGGCGCGAATCGCCTTGGCATAATCGCTGATACTTACAACCGGATTTGTTCCCAGGGTAGCGCCGTACACGAACTCGATGAATGCTCCGTCCTGAGCAGCCGCTTGCATTTGCGGGATTGTCATTCGGACGGAGGCTGCCATCGCATGCGTGACCACAACGTGCGTAACGCCGCGCTGGTGCGCCTCATGAACCACCATGTCTCCTTCTTCTCCCGAGATGTGTCCGGTCTCCAGCACCAGATCATGATGCTGTGCAATGAAATCAATCAACTGCAGCACATTCGGCAGCAGATGGCCATTCTCCGAAACGCGAACAAAGGGACCCTTTCCCTTCGCGTCCTTCACGGCGTTTTCGGCATCGAATGTGGGCAGCCAAACGACTCTGCCCCAGCCGCCCTTCATGGCGGCCATGTGTTTCACCGCTTCCAGGTTGATTCCCCCGACGGCCAGATCCTGGGTAATGCCTCCGAACAGCTCGATGCCCGGAACTTCCTTCCGGATTATGTAGGCGAGCGCAGCCGTATCCTCGAAGTGATTCTTCATGACCAGGCCACGCATCCCCATCTTCTTGGCAAGCCGCGCCAAATCGTCGGCGTCGATCGCGCGGTCTACACTGTCGGGACCTTGATGTACGTGGAAGTCGATGGCACCCTTTAGATTTAGCCCCGAATCTGATTGTCCAAACGAGGACACGGGTAAGAGGAATAAAATTATCCAAGCCCAGCCAAACTGCTTGATCAGAACACGTGAGAATCGTGAAAGCATCTCATCCTCCTTTCGATGGCATCGACTTCAGCGAGATGGTAACAGAAGTGAGTTCTCAGGGCGCTTTTCCACACAGGTTCCATGTCCCTTCCGCACCATACACCAAACCACTGTGGGTTGCTCCTGATTGCATCCGTTTTACAAGCACTCTCCAAAATTGTCGAGTTTATCTCGATCTGGGAATTCACCGGCAAGCGGGATTTCGCGCGACGTTGGTGGCAAGTGCTAATAAGCTGTCTATCGGTAACTGGCTTCTTGCGGATTGGCCGCTATGGCAAGACTGCACAAGAGCGCTTCACGGAAGAAATTTGAGTAGAGTGGAAATCCCTGAAGAACAAAAACGGGGAGGCGATTGACCGCCTCCTCGTTTTTGTTTCAGAAAACTTTTCAAACCGAACCAAGGGCCGGTCTGGCTGCGCCTAGCTCTGTTCGCCGCTGCCACTACTGCCTGCGGGTGTTTCCTTTTGTTGCTCTTCGCGCTGCTCGCGCAGGACGGCTTTGCGAGACAGGCGAGTCTTGTTGCCTTCGATGGCGAGCACCTTGACGAGCACCTGGTCGCCCAGCTTTAGTGCGTCGCGCACGTCGCGGAGGCGCTGCTCGGCGATTTCGCTGATGTGCAGGAGGCCGTCGGTGCCGGAGGAAATTTCCACGAAGGCGGCGAATTCCGCCAGCCGCACCACTTTGCCGAGGTACGTCTTGTTGATTTCGGCGGAGGCCGTAATGTCCCGGATCATCTGGAGCGTCGACTCGGCGCGCGCATCCGCCGCGTGTAGGAAAAGGCGTGACTCGTGACTGGTGACTGGTGACTGGTGAATTTAGATTCGCCCCGCTTATTATGAGCCAGTCTGGGAGCGTCACCGTACATCGTGCCAACATGGCCTAAAGGCAAAAATCCGGCTTCCGATAACCGGACTTCTGGACCGCGAACGCCGGAAACTTCTGGCTACGCCGTGGTGCAGACACAATAGCTAAAGGGGACGGGGCGGGCGACAACTACTTTCGGCGTTGCATGCCTCTGGACATCAGCGTCTTGCTCCCTCTATCATCGGCGATTATGGACAAGCCTTCGTTCGACCCCGGCTTTACAGAAAAATACCGCGGCAACTTACATCGAATTAGTGCCCCCGGTGGGCAATTCAATGTTCGACGGAGCGGCACCACCTGGCGGGATGTGCATCCCTATCTTTTCATGATCAACACATCTTGGCCCGTTTTCGCGACAATGATCTTCACCGGGTATGTGATCGTCAACTTAGTGTTTGCATTTATATACCTAGAGATCGGCGTCGAACACCTGCAGGGCGCCGACGCAAGCACGGCGTTGAGCCGCTTTCTAAGTGCCTTTTTCTTCAGTGCCCAAACATTTACCACCGTTGGATACGGCAGGATCTCTCCCGGCAGTTTTCTGTCCAACCTGGTGGCTGCGTTTCAAGCCCTTCTCGGGCTGATGGCGTTTGCGATCGCCACCGGCCTTCTCTTCGGGCGATTTTCGAGGCCCGTGGCGCGCATCGCTTTCAGCAGACAGATGGTGGTTGCGTCCTATCAGGCCGGAACCAGCCTTCAATTCCGCATCGCGAATCGGCGCAGCAACAATTTGATGGAGATTGAAGCGCGGATACTCATGATGACCGTGGAACCATCGGACCACGGATGGGTGCGCAAGTACAAGCCTCTTACGCTCGAACGCACCTCCGTTCAGTTCCTGCCCCTCACCTGGACGGTCGTTCATCCTATCGACGAGGCCAGCCCGCTCTGGGGCCAGACTGTCGATCACCTCACCCGGCAGCAGGCCGAGTTTCTGATTATGATTAAGGCTTTCGATGATACGTTCTACCAGACAGTCCACGTTCGCCATTCCTACCGTTACGAAGAGATAGCTTGGGGAGCACAATTCGTCTCCGCTTTCGAGGAGGACTCTCGGGGCGGAATGGTGCTTGACCTCAAACGCCTCAGCGAGATCATTCCCTCCCGGAATCCAGATACCCCGTGAACGGTGCGGGGTCCGAGGGTGGTGGCTTATTTTCTGGCCACGCCCCGGCGGAAGTATCAGGCGATTCTCGCGCTAGCTCTGCTCGCCGCCACTGCTGCCACCTGCGACCGTGTCCGATTCCCTTTCTCGTTTTTCGCTTGCAACTCTGCGGCGGATCATACATTCCGATAAGACTTATCGGGACTTGGCGACAAGCGCACCGGAATATTCTCATCTGCTTTGGTCTGATCCTGCTCGTTCTCTCTCCAGTCCATCTCATCGTTGCGGTTGTATGCTGGGTGTGGTGATCGCCTAATCCATGAGATAAGGACATGCGAATGCAATTTTCAGTGCATTTTCAGGTTGCAGTGTTCTGATAGGCCCGTGCATGTCCTCATCGTTGAAGACGGAAAGAAGATGGCGGAACTTCTCAAGAGAGGCGTCGCTTCATCATTACCCGGATCAGCTCGCAAGTTAAAAAGGAGAACCGCAAATGGGATCGACCAGAGGGAATATTAGAATCTGTGCGGCAGTCGTCTTGACTTTATGCGTGGTCATTGTTTCGAAGGTGAGATCCCAGCAACAATCGAATGAGTACGTCAATCGCCAGGCGCCCATGGCGCACATGGCAGGCCTTCTGAGGCTGATTGAGACCATCCCCATCCCGACCGAAGGCTATATGGATCACCTCACCTATGATCTGAAAAACCAGCACCTGTTTCTTTCGGCGGAAAACAACAAAAAGATTGTAGTCGTGGACATGAAAGCAGGCAAGGTGATCCATGAGACTGAGGTTGGCGGAAATCCTCGCAAACCATTCTTTGATCCAGCCTCAAACAAACTCTGGGTGGATCTCGGGGACAACACGGTTGTGGCTCTGAGCGGAGATACCTTTGAGGTAACCACAACCATCGAGCTGACGGGTGGCAAGAACGCCCCAGGTAGGGATCCGGATAACGGTGCCTTTGATGCCGCAAAGGCCCTGTATTACGTTGCAGTTCGGACCAGGTCTGAAGGTAGTAAAGAAGCCTCCATCGAGATCATTGACACCAAGGCGGCCAAGCTTATCGGCAGTATTAAAATGGAGGGCCAAGAACCTGCAGGCATCGTACTTGACCCGATGGCGAATCGGTTGTACGCGGGAATGGGAGATGTCGTAAATGGCGAAAGCGTCGTCAAGGTCGTCGATACTGTGAAGCGCGCGATTGTCGCTGAGTGGTCGACCGCCGGTGGCCCGCAGCCCCATGTCGCAGGCCTTGACGCGGCGCATCATCGCTTATTTATGGGCAGCCGATTAGGCGGCGGACACAACGTTGATCCTGGGAAGCTGGTCATCATAAATACGGACACGGGGAAGGTGGTTGAAACGCTGGACGCGACCGGCGGCGGCGATGAAATTTTTTATGACGCACCGTCAAAACGGGTTTACTTTTCAGGGAGCACTGGCACGCTGGCCGTATTTCATGAGGATGATCCGGACCATTTCCAGTTACTCGGGAAAGTGCCAACTGGGGCAATCGCCAAGTCTGGGATCTGGATCCCGGAACTGAAGCGATATTATGCCGCTGTTCCAAAGCACCTCGTTCAACTGATGCCCACAACTCAGTATGGCGTCCGCGATTGGATAACCGAAGAAGCCCATCTAATGGTCTTCGAAGAGATACCCTGAACGGGTGAAAAACGGCCGCCAGCTTTCACTGAAGTCTATAGAAAAGGTAAATTCGAGGTGGCCTCTCATTATCGGAATGTGACGCGAAGGCAGCGCAGGGCACAAAGTCACATTCCGATAAGAGGAAACTGGCATAAACCTCGCGCAGGGGTCCGCCGCCCCTTCAGGGCGGTCGATGAGGAACTGGGTACAATTCCCGGGGCGCTGCCCAGTGCGGGCATCCTCCGCGCCGTTGGCGGGGTCGCGTGGCCGTGGTTGACGCGCGAGGAAGCCATTGCAAAGCAAAATGGGGAGACGATGATTCGCCTCCCCATTTCTTATTTCCTGTTTGGCTAAAAGCGTGGCCGATTCGCACAAAACACAAATCACGAGTCACGAATCACGAGTCACCCTTCGCTTTTGCTCAGGGCAAGCCAGTCACCGGTCACTAATCACCGTGTCTGGTTAGCTCTGCTCTCCGCCGCCACTGCCGCTGCCACCTGCAGCTGCAGCCGATTCCCTCTCCTGCTTTTCGCGCTGTTCTTTCAGGATGGCTTTGCGCGAGAGGCGAATCTTGTTGCCTTCGATGGCGAGCACTTTGACGAGAACCTGGTCGCCGAGTTTCAACGCGTCGCGCACGTCACGCAGGCGCTGCTCGGCAATTTCGCTGATGTGCAGCAGGCCGTCGGTGCCCGGGAAAATTTCCACGAACGCTCCGAATTCCGCCAGCCGCACCACTTTGCCGAGATACGTCTTGCCAATTTCGGCCGATGCCGTAATGTCCCGGATCATCTGGAGCGCCTCTTCGGCCGCCGGTCCGCTGTTCGCGAACACGTGCACCTTGCCGTCGTCCATGACGTCGATCTTCACGCCCGTCGCTTCGATGATCGACCGGATTTTCTTTCCGCCCGGCCCGATCAGGTCGCGAATCTTGTCGGTCGGAATCTGCAATTGATGCAGCCGGGGAGCGTAGGTTGACATCGTGGGACGCGCCGACGAAAGCGTCTGGTCCATGATGTCGAGAATGTGGAAGCGCGCGCGTTTTGCCTGTTCGAGCGCCTGCCGCATGAGTCCGACGCTGATGCCGCCGACCTTGATGTCCATCTGCAACGCGGNNGAATCTTGTCCACCGGAATCTGCAGGGTGTAGATACGAGGCGCGTATGCCGAAACCTTCACGCGCCCTTCGGTGATAATCTCGTCCATCTTTCCGAGAATGAACAGCCGCCCCCGCTGCGCCTGCGCCAGCGCCTCCCGCATGATCTTCGAAGTGATTCCCGCAACCTTAATATCCATCTGCAGCGCAGTGATGCCGTCTTTGGTTCCGGCAACCTTGAAATCCATGTCGCCGTAATGGTCTTCCGCGCCGGCGATGTCCGTGAGGATCGCATGTTTGTCGCCTTCGACGACAAGCCCCATGGCAATGCCCGCGCACGCCGCGGTGATCGGCACGCCCGCATCCATCAGCGCGAGCGATCCGCCGCAAACCGTGGCCATCGACGACGATCCGTTCGATTCCATGATGTCGGAAACGAGACGCATCGCGTACGGGAAATCGGTTTCCGGCGGGAGCAGGTTCAAGAGCGCGCGTTCGGCAAGAGCGCCGTGGCCGATTTCGCGGCGTCCCGGACCTCGCAGGAATTTCACTTCGCCCACGGAGAAGGCCGGGAAGTTGTAGTGCAGCATGAACCGCTTGAACGATTCTTCCTCGAAGAGCAGATCGAGCCGCTGCTTGTCTTCCTTCGTGCCGAGCGTGGTCGTCGCCAGGGCTTGCGTCTCGCCGCGCGTGAAGAGCGCCGAGCCGTGAGCGCGCGGCAAAACTCCCACTTCGCAGGTGATGTCGCGGATTTCGTCGAACGCGCGGGCATCCGGGCGGCGATTGCGCTGCAGAATATCCTCGCGGAAGAACCCTTCGCGCATGCGGTCAAACGCCCGCATGGCCAGGGTGCGCTTCTCTTCATCCTCTTCCGGAATCGACTCGCGAACCGCCTTCTTGACTTCGTCGATCAGGCGATAGCTTTCCTTCTTCGGATATTTCTTGGTATCGACCGCGTCGTGGAGTTTCGCGCCGAATTTATGTTCGATCTCCTTCGCCAGCGCCTCGTCAAACGGGAGCGCCGGAACGATCACCTTGTTCGGCTTGAGCTTGTCGTGCAATTGGCGGATCGCCGCGATGATGTGCTTGATCTGTTCGTGCGCGAATTCGAGCGCGCTCGCGACCGTATCCTCGCTGACTTCCATCGCGCCGGCCTCGATCATCACAATGGCCTTCTCGGTCGCGACCACGACGATGTTCAGCACGCTCGTTTTCTGTTCGGCGGTCGTCGGGTTGGCAACGTACTTGCCATCGACCATGCCAACGCGCACCGCAGCCACAGGCGTCGTGAACGGCAGGTCGGAAACAAACGCCGCCGCCGATGCCGCCGTGATGCCGATCATGTCCGGATCGTTTTCGCTGTCGGCCGAAAGCACCATGGCGACAATCTGCGTTTCGTTGCGCCACGCTTCGGGGAACAGCGGACGCAGCGGACGGTCAATCATGCGGGACGTGAGAATTTCGCGCTCCGAGGGGCGTCCTTCGCGCTTAAAGAATCCGCCCGGAATTTTTCCGGCGGCATACGTATATTCGCGGTAGTCCACGGTGAGCGGCAGAAAATCCCGGTCATTCGCCTTGGTATCCATGCACGCCGTGACCAGCACGACGGTATCGCCATAGCGCGCCAGTACGGCGCCGTTGGCCTGCTTTGCAATCTTGCCGGTTTCCAGTGTCAGCGTGCGTCCGCCGACTTCGACGGTAACCTGATGGGGAGCGGGTGCTGCTTGCGACATATGCTGAAGTCCTTTCGACTGTCCGCCGCGCCCCGAACCATCGGGCAATACGCGCACGGAAAGCCATTCGAGTGCGGGAGAAACATTTCCCGTTTTGTTTGGAAGAGAAATAACGATGAACGACTGCGAGCGGCGGCCGGAGTCTGCCTACAAAAAAAGCGGCCGGGCACAATTGCCACGAGCCGCCAGAAATCCACAGAACCCCGCATAAATCGGGAGATGTTGTTGGCGCGACCGAGCTCCCCCTGAGGAGCCTTTACTTGCGCAAACTAAGACGTTCGACAATCTCGCGATACCGATCCGGGTTACGGCGGTTGAGATAATTCAACAGACGGCGGCGCTTGTTGACCATCATGATCAACCCGCGGCGCGATGCGTGGTCCTTGAGGTGCGCCTTCAGATGCGATGTCAGATAGTTGATCCGCTCGCTCAATAAAGCAATTTGTACTTCCGGTGAGCCTGTATCCTTGACTGCACGTCGATACTGCTCGATCAACATTGACTTCGCTTCTCTCAAGTCGTCCTCTCCGCCCTACCCACTTTATTTTCCTGCTCTCGTTTCGTCTTCTCTTCGACTTTGGCAGAATACCATACGCCAGCCGTTCCTGGCAAAAGTATTCTTTGTGGAAACCAATTCGAACCGGAGATTACACCCGTCGAATGAAAAAACTTCCTTCATTCTCGGTGTTCTCTGTGCCCCTCTGTGTCCTTTGTGTTAAGCATTGCTTTTCGCGTGCGCAGCAAAGAGCAAGGCTTAACACAGAGGACACAGAGAACACCACGCCGCTATTTCCCTTGAATCAACGACAGGAATTCCTCGCGCGTCTTCGGGTTTTCCTTGAACGAACCGAGCATCGCGCTGGTCACGGTATGCGAGCTTTCCTTTTCCACACCGCGCATCACCATGCACAGATGCCGCCCCTCGATCACCACGCCCACGCCCAGAGGCGCGATTTTATGCTGGATGGCGTTCGCGATCTGGCTCGTCAGACGCTCCTGAATCTGCAAGCGCCGCGCAAACATATTCACGAGGCGCGGAATCTTCGACAGGCCGACCACTTTCTGGTCGGGGATATACGCGACGTGGCATTTCCCGAAAAATGGGAGCAGGTGATGCTCGCACAAACTGTAAAACTCGATGTCCTTGACCAGCACCATCTGGTCATAGCTCACGGTGAACATCGCGCCGTTCAGGAGTTTTTCCGGATCCTGCTGGTAGCCACTGGTCAGAAAGCGAAACGCTTTCTCGAACCGCTCCGGCGTGTGCCGCAAGCCTTCGCGGTCCGGATTTTCTCCGATGGATCGCAAAATCCCCCGCATGTGATCCGCGATGGATTCGGAGCCTCCCGCGCCTCCCGGCACGCTCAGCGTCAATTCCTCGACTCGCTTCCTGTCATCACTCATGGGTCGCTCCCGCGGACTCCCCTGCGTATTCAAAACTGTTCAGCCCCGTCTCCTCGACGCGCACGCGCTCCAGCGTGGCCCTTGGAAATCGGCTCAGGCGATTGAAAATTTCGATGCAAATATTTTCCGCGGTCGGCACAATCTCGCGAAATTCCTGAATTTCTTCATTCAAGTATTTGTGGTCGAACGGTTCGATCACTTCGCTGTCCACAAAGGCGTCCAGGTCCGTAAGGTTCGCGATCATTCCGGTTGAGGGATCCACCGGCCCGGAAACGGCCACTTCCACCACATAGTTGTGCCCGTGCCCGTAAGGATTGTTGCACTTGCCGTACACGCGCTGGTTCTCTTCCTCGCCGAGTTGCGCGCTGTGCAGTCGGTGCGACGCCGAAAACCGGTACCGCCGCGCCAGATGAATCTTCATCGCGCGCCTCCCGCACCGTTCGCGTCGCCGTAGCAATCGACAAACAGGTCCGGCGTCTCATACAGGCGCACGCGGTTCAAATGCCCGCGCGTGATCTTCGGCTCCAAGAGCCGCCAGATGACCGCGGCAATGTTCTCGCACGTCGGAATCTGCCCGGCGAGTTCAGGAACCTCGTAATTGAGGAAGCGGTGATCCATGCGGTCGCTCACTTCGCGCTGCAAAATCTCTTTCAGCTCCTTCAAGTCCAGCACCATGCCGGTCGCCGGGTCCGGCTCGCCCGCCACCGTCACTTCCAGCACGTAATTGTGCCCATGTCCGTGCGGATTGTTGCACTTGCCGAAGACACGCCGGTTCTCCTCGGCCGAAAACGCCGGATTGTGATAGAGGTGCGACGCGGAAAACTCGATCTTGCGTGTCAGATAAACCATAGAGTAAAAGAAGTCGTCAGTTAATGTCGCCAATGGATCGAAGGCGGTTTTTCACGAATTACAAATCACGAATCGCGGCTCACAGGATACTCCCGCCCCTTCCACGCCACGCTGCCCCGCGCATAACGCAATTCCGAGTTCAAGAGCGCCGCCGTGTAGAGCGCAACCCCTGGCAAGTAGTATAAGGCAAGCGCCGCCGGAAAACGATTTCGTCGCAGGTCCGCGGCATACGCGGCGTGCCGCCCGGCCAGCAACGCCACACTCAACAGGCCCCAAATTAGATGCACGAACCCCAGCGGAAGTACCAGAAAAGGTATCCAGGGCACCACCCGAAAAAGCTCGCGCCCCACCGCGCGAGGCGTGCCGCCCATCAGGGGATACAGGTTTTTCGTCCAGCCCTGCCACATCGCGCCAAACGTCCGGTACATGCGCACGCGCATGATCCCGTGTCCCGAGGCGAAGTGCAGACCCATGCCCGCCTGCTTGGCGATTCGCGCCAGGGCTACGTCTTCGAGCACTTCCCCGGCCACCGCCGCGTGGCCGCCGATCCGCACATACTCCTCGCGCCGGATGAGCAAGTATTGGCCGCTGGCCGCCGCTGCCTCCGAATCCGAATGATTCACTTCGGCATATGAAAATTGATGCGCCAGCCGCGTGTACACGAAAGGAATCAGCGCCTTCTCCCATCCGCCGAGCGTTTCCTGCTCGGGCGAATACGACACCAGGCCCGCTCCACTCGCCGCCGCGTCGGCGAGCGCCTGCGCCGTGGAGCCTGGCAGGTGCACGCCATCCGCATCCGTGAAGAGCAGCCAGTCCCCTGTCGCCTGCGCCGCACCGAGCGAAACCGCGTAGTTCTTGCCGACCCAGCCGCCAGGCAGTTGCTTCGTTTCGAGAACGCGCAATTGCGGGTAACGCGCCGAAAGCCGCTGGAGGGCCGCGGCCGTTCCGTCCGTCGACTGATCGTCGATGACAATAATTTCCGTGATTTCCGGCTGAGCCGCCAGCGATTCGACCGCTGTCGCAATCGTGGCTTCCTCGTTGCGCGCCGGCACAATTGCGGAAACAGTTGTCTGAGCGTTCATAGGTTGGCGGGCATCAAATCGGCTCGCGCGAAGCCGGGCCGAAAAGGTATTATATAAGCGCTGGAGACAAAACATTGAAACATAAGATTCTGGGCCCTATCGCGTTGGTCTTTGTGGCTGCCGTGCTTTACGTATTCGCGGCGCCGTCCTATCGCCAGGGCGAACCGAGCCTGGCGGGTCGCAAGGCCCAGGATTTTGACATGCAAATTGCCGGAGCTTCGCACTTGTCCGACCTGCGCGGCAAAGTCGTCGTCCTGAATTTCTGGGCCTCGTGGTGCCCGCCCTGCCTCGAGGAAACCCAGTCGCTCAACACCTTGCAGAAGGCCATCGCATCAAAAGGCGGAGTGGTGCTGGGCATCAGCGTGGACGAGGACAAGGACGCCTACGAAAAATTCCTGGCCGACAATCACGTGGTCTTCCCCACGTATCGCGACGCCACCAAGAAAACCTCCATCGATTATGGCACTTCCATGTATCCCGAAACGTATCTGATAGATCGCCAGGGCCGCCTCGCGCGTAAAATCGTGGGCCCGCAGGACTGGCAATCGCCCGAAATCATGCGCTCCATCGATATCCTGCTGACTCAAAACTAACTTCTCTTCCATCGTAGAACTAGCTTTCGTGGCGCGCACTTTACAGCCTGCGGAAAAAGCACACTGTACCCTTTTGTCATTCCGAGCGAAGCGAGGAATCTCTCTTTCTTTTCTTGGGCGCAAAATGAAGAGAGATTTCTCGCTTCGCTCGGAATGACAAAAAAAGAGACTTTGTCGCAACCGGCGCGGGCTTACGCCACGCTTCACGCCTACGTGACACTACGCCATCGTTGGATAAAAACAAAACAAGAATTCCGGATTATTTATTTTTGCGACCCTGGCAGGAACTTGACCAGCGTGATGCGGGACACGCCGCCATCGGCGTTGTATAAAACGCGGTCCACCGACGAAAGCAATTCCACTCCGCGAAAATCGCCAGCTTCTCCGCCAAGCGCGCCGGACGATGCAAACGTCTTCAGCCCGATTGCGGGCTCCGACTGCTCGCGGCAATGGATGGCGACCTCGATGCGATCGGAAAACGTGTCGAGCGTAACGTCCACACTTTCGCCATCGACAGGGAGATGCGAAATCGTTTCGCGGCAAACATCCCCCGCGGCTCTCGCAAGTTGTTCTCCCGCTTCGGCCCCAAATCCCGCGCGCAATGCCTGGAATTCCACGGCGTGGCAGAACACGCCAACCAGACGCCTGTCCTGGTCCAGGTGAAACACCACGCGGACAGGTTCAACCGTCATGGGATTCAGCTGCATGAACGTCGCAGGCTTCCCGGCATTCCGGGCAGTAATATTTTCCGTCCATGCAGAGGCGGACGCCATGCATGCCCTGGCAGCAACTGCAATAGCGGTCGCACTGGCATTTGTTCGCAGGCAAATCGCATTGTGAACAGACAACCGTGGTTTGCATGTTCTTCCTTTGTCTTTGCGCGGGATTGCTGGAGCCGCTCCGGACGCAAAGCCCTCTGCAAACCACTATAGGCCAGGCCGCCGCGCCAGAACAAGATGCCCGTGCCGAGCCATGCACCCCCGCACGAATGGATCGTCTTCGCCAGTTTTCTTGACACGTTTCAAAGCCGCGTGTTAGCTTCATTTTTACGCTGCAACACCGAGACGTTTGAGTGTCATCTCCAACCACTAGCCCACTTCGGAAGACCGCGTTGAACGCCGAGCACCGGCGACTCAAAGCTAAAATGGTCAATTTTGGCGGCTGGGACATGCCTGTCGAGTATTCGGGCCTTGTGGCCGAGCACATGGCCACGCGCACGGCCGCCGGCCTGTTTGACGTCAGCCACATGGGCGAAATTGAAGTGCGCGGACCGCAAGCCCTCGAACTCGTCCAGCACGTCACGTGCAACGACGCATCCAAGCTCGTGGACGGGCAGGCGCAATACTCCGGCCTGATGACCGCGCAAGGCACGTTCGTCGACGACCTGCTCGTGCACAAAATCTCCGACACGCACTATTTCCTATGCGTCAACGCCGGCAATCAGATTCAGGACTTCGAGCACATCCGCGCGCACAATCCGATGGGCGCGCAAATCGAAAATGCGGGCGCGCGCTATTCGCAGATTGCGATTCAGGGTCCAAAGGCGCTGGGCATTCTGCAAAAATTCACAGCCGAACCGCTGGAATCGATCCGCTACTATTATTTCGCATTCGGAAAGGTGGATGGCGTTGACTGCATGATCGCGCGCACCGGTTACACGGGAGAAGACGGCTTCGAAATCTACTTCGCGCCGGAGCATTCCGAGAAGCTGTGGTCCGCGTTGCTGGACGCCGGCTCGGGGCAAGGCTTGCTGCCCTGCGGGTTGGGCGCGCGCAACACGCTGCGCCTGGAAGCCTCCATGTGCCTTTACGGCCACGAAATCGACGATACCACGACGCCGTGGGAGGCGGGCCTGGGCTGGATTTGCAAGCTGGCCAAGGGCGAATTCCTCGGGCGCGAAGCCCTCATCCGGCAAAAGGAAAAAGGAGTGGATCGCGCGCTGGTGGGATTTGAGATGCGGGACCGCCTGATCGCGCGTGATGGCTGCGTTGTTGCCATTGGCGACCAGCCGGTCGGCCGCGTAACGAGCGGTTCGCCTGCGCCTTTTCTGAAAAAGAATATCGGCATGGCGTATGTTCCAACGGCATCCAAAGCGCCGGGCACGGAAATCGCGATCGCGGTTCGTGCAAATCAGGCACCCGCGCAAATCGTTTCTATGCCGTTTTACCGCAGAACGAAGTAAAATCTTTGCGGGCAGTCGCGTTTTAGCAGGACAGTCACTCTTGCCTGGCCGGTTTTCGCCATGCAAGATCGTACGGAACAGAGAACAGCCAAGAGTGGCTGTTCTACGAGATTCAAGGAGCTGTGATGTACCCAAGCGACTATCGCTACACGAAGGACCATGAGTGGATCATGGCGTCCGACGGCACGGGCACGATTGGAATCACGGACTACGCGCAGCATGAACTGGGCGACGTCGTTTTCGTCGAGCTGCCCGCGGTGGGCACAAAAATTATGGCAGGGCAAGTATTTGGCACCGTGGAATCGGTCAAGGCGGTCAGCGAAATTTTCGCTCCCGTTTCCGGTGAAGTGATCGAAACCAATGCCGCGCTCTCGAACGCTCCCGAAACCCTGAACTCGGACCCGCACGGCGCCGCGTGGCTCATCAAGATCAAGCTCGCGAATCCCGCCGAAGCTTCCGGCCTGATGGATGCCGCCGCCTATCAAGTATTCGTCTCCGAAAAGGAAACCTCAGCCTGATGCGCTATCTTCCGAAGAGCACGGCAGAGCGCCGCGAAATGCTCGATGCGATCGGCGCGGAGTCCATCGAAAGCCTGTTCGCGTCGATCCCGGAATCGTTCCGGCTGCAGGCACCGCTGAATCTTCCCGCTTCGATGTCCGAGCAGGAGATCATCGAATATTTTCGCGCGCGCGCGGCGGAAAACTCCGGCGGCTATACCAGTTTTCTCGGTGCCGGCGTTTACAGCCATTTGCGTTCGGTGGTCACCGATTCGCTGATCCAGCGTGGCGAATTCCTCACTTCCTACACGCCATATCAGGCGGAAATCAGCCAGGGCACGCTGCAGGCGATCTTCGAGTTTCAGACTTTGATGTGCCAGCTCACCGGCATGGAAGTCGCCAACGCTTCGATGTGGGACGGCTCGACCGCCACGACGGAAGCCGTGCTCATGGCCGAGCGCCTGACCGGGCGGGATCGCGTGGTCGTGGCGCGCTCGCTGCATCCGGAATATCGGCAGGTGCTGGACGCATACACGCGCAATCTCGGCCTGCGCATCGACGAAATCGGATTCACAACCACGGGCCAGGTGGATGTGCGCCGCCTCGAATCCGCGATCAACTCGGACACCGCAGCCGTGGTCGTGCAGTCTCCCAATTTTTTTGGCGGCCTCGAGGAGATCCCCTACCTGGCGTCTCTCGCGCACGCCAAGGGCGCGCTGCTGATCGTCGCCATCGCCGAAGGCGTGTCGCTGGGCGCCGTCCGGCCTCCGGCCGAAGCCGACATTGTGGCGATGGAAGCGCAGAGCTTCGGCCTGCCGCAAAGCTACGGCGGACCGTACGCCGCAGTGATTGCCACGCGGGAAAAATTCGTGCGCCAAATGCCGGGCCGCCTCGCGGGCGAAACGGTCGACAGCGCCGGTAAGCGCGGATACGTGCTCACGCTCGCCACACGCGAGCAGCACATTCGCCGCGAGAAGGCTACGTCGAATATCTGCACCAATCAGGCGCTTTGCGCCCTGGCCGCGAACATCCATCTTTGCCTGCTGGGCAAGGAGGGCCTGAAAGAACTCGCGGCCCAGAACATCGCCAAGGCCCGCTTTGCGCTCGATGCAATCGAACAAATCCGAGGGGTGCGCCGCGCTTTTACCGGCCCATTTTTCAACGAATTCGTCGTCGAATTTCCTCGTTCCGTGAAAATGGTGAACGCGGAACTCTTGAAATACAAAATCATCGGGCCGCTGTCCATCGGAAGTTATTACGCGGACCTGACCAAGCGCGGCCTGTTCTGCGTCACAGAGACGACATCGCGCGCCGAAATCGAACGCATGGTCGAGGCCGTTCGGGAAATTTTATCGAAGCCGATTTAGGAATAGGCGCTAGACAGGCCAAATTCGCAGCTAGCGGTGTTTATCGCACCTGAACAACACCGGAGCGAAAAAGAAAGAGATGGCATTGACCGATCGCATCAAAAAAGCGGGACGCCACGTCAATCAGAATGAAGGGCTGATCTTCGAGGAGTCCGTGCCCGGCAAGCGCGCCTTCGATCTGCCTCCGCTCGACGTGCCCGCCGTGGACGTGCGCACCGCCCTGGGCTCGAGCTATGTGCGCGAGGCCATCGAGGGATTTCCCGAGGTCAGCGAGATCGAGGTGATCCGCCACTTCACGCGCCTCTCCACCTGGAATTACGCAATCGATCTGGGCATGTATCCGCTCGGCTCCTGCACGATGAAATATAATCCGCGCGTGAACGAATTTGTCGCCCGCCTGGACGGCATCGCCAACGAGCATCCCTACCAGCCGCAGGAAATCTCGCAAGGCTGCCTGAAAATTCTGCAGCTCCTGCTGAGCTGCCTCGCTGAAATTACGGGCATGGATACCGGCACGCTGCAACCCGCGGCGGGCGCGCAAGGCGAACTCACCGGCCTGCTGTTGATTCGCGCGTATCTGAGTGACACGCAAGGAAAGCCGCGCAAAAAAGTGCTGATTCCCGACTCCGCGCACGGCACCAATCCGGCAACCGCCGTAATCGCCGGGTACGAAGTTGAAAACGTGCCTTCCGATGCGCGCGGCCAAATCGATATCGCGCGGCTGAAGGAAATCGTGAATGGCGACGTTGCCGCCATGATGGTCACCAATCCCTCGACGCTCGGCGTCTTCGAGCAAAACATCGCCGAAGCCGCCAAGATCCTGCACGATCACGGCGCGCTCCTGTACATGGACGGCGCGAATATGAACGCGCTCGCGGGCATCACGCGCCCCGGCGACTTTGGCGTGGACGTGATGCACCTCAACCTGCACAAAACATTTTCCACTCCGCACGGCGGCGGCGGTCCCGGAGCGGGTCCGGTATTGGTTAAGAAAATTCTCGAACCCTACCTGCCGATTCCCATGGTGGCCGAAAAAAACGGCGTGCTATCGCTCGAAAGCCACCGGCCAAAATCCATTGGGAAAGTGCGCGCGTTCGGCGGCAACTTCGGTGTGCTGGTGCGCGCGCTGGCCTACACGCTGGCCTATGGCCCCGGAATCCGCCAGGCCACCGAGGACGCGGTCCTCAACGCAAACTATATCCGCAAAAAGCTCGAGGACGTGTACGACCTGCCCTTCGACTCACCCTCGATGCACGAAGTCGTTTTCAGCGACGCGCGCCAGAAAAAGAACGGCGTGAACACCATGGACATCGCCAAGCGCCTGATCGACTACGGCTTCCATCCCTATACGACGGCGTTCCCGCTGATCGTGTCCGGCGCAATGATGATCGAGCCCACCGAATCGGAATCGAAGAAGGAGTGCGACGAGTTCGTCGACGCCATGCGCTCGATTGCCGAGGAAGCCGCCACGGATCCCGAACTCGTCAAGACCGCGCCGCATTCCACGCGCGTCGGACGCCTCGATGAAGTCACCGCCGCGCGCAAGCCCGTGCTCCGCTGGAAGCCAAAGGAAAATTCCCGTCAGGAATGAGAATCAAATAGCGCGGGCTTCAGCCTGCGGGTTTTGACTTTGATTTCGCGTGGAGCAAACGAAAACCCGCAGGCTGAAACCCGCGCTACTTGAAATTCCCGTGCAAAAAAATAGGGCGGCCAATCCCGCGTGGCCGCCCTATTCCAATTGAATGTTTCGCGCTGCCCGATGCCCTACTGCGGATCGACCTTCTTCCGCCCGGAAGCTACCGGAGGAGGAGCCCCGGATGGCAGAGCCGACGGCGCTTTTGCCTCACGGACAATCACCGAAGTAGGAGCTTCGATCGCTTTTCCGCCTGTCGCCTTGGCCATCTGCGCGCTCGCACCGCGCGCCGTTTTTGCGCCCGATGGGACCACGACTCCTTCGCCCTCTTTCTGGAACGAAAGGAATTCGGACTTCCCATCCCAATCCACGACCAGCATATCGCCGAACCGAATCTGTTCGGTCGCCAGCAAATTCGCCAGAGGATAGACCACGAACTTCTCGATCGCGCGCTTCAGATGCCGCGCGCCGTACTTGATATCCGTGCCTTCGCGCAGCAGAAACTTCCTCGCCGCCGATGTCGCGCGGAACAGGAACTGGCCTCGTCCCGCATCCAGCACCCGCTGCTGCACCATTCCCAGCTCGATCTCCAGAATCTGCTCGAGCTGTTCGTGACGCAGTGGATGGAACACCACTACTTTGTCCAACCGGTTCATGAACTCGGGCGAAAACTTCTTCTTCGCCGCTCCCGCCGCCGTACGCTCCACCTTCACGTCCAGCTTGTCCTCGAGCCTGTCCATCGGCTGCACAAATCCCATGCCGCCGGTCATCAGTTCGGTGATCTCTCCTCCGCCCAGGTTCGACGTCAGGAAAATCATCGTCTGCGACAGGTCCACGCGCCGGTTGTCGCCCAGCGTCAGCGTGGCTTTATCCAAAATTCCCAGCAGCAATTGCCACAGCGCGTCCGACGCCTTCTCAATTTCATCAAACAACAGGAAACTCAGCTTCAGCTTCTCGGTGTGATACTGCCCGAGCGCTTCCTGCGTGATCAGCGGGTGCGTCTCCCGATGCCCGAGGTATCCCGGAGGCGATCCGATCAGCTTGGCGATTTCGTGCGAGTGCTGGAACTCCGCGCAATCCACCTTGATGACCGCGCGCGGATCTCCGAACAGGATCTCGGCCGCGGCTTCCACGATCCGCGTCTTCCCCGAGCCTGTCGGCCCCAGGAACAGCAGGTTCCCCACCGGGCGCCCCGTCGAGCTCATGCCCGCGCAGAAGACCTGGTAGAGGTCCACGAGTGCGCGGACCCCTTCTTCCTGCCCCACCACTCTGTCCTTGAGGGAAGCTTGAAATTCCTGCGACTCCACGCTTCTCAGCGTCGGGTCCAGTAATTGCTGTTGTGCTGCGCGGCTGCTCATCGGGATTCTCCTACCGGAATTTCCGGTCAGCTAATACTCCTCGATACGGGGCCCGGTCGAACTGGTCGAGTTTCACTCCAACCGTGGAATGCAACAGCCGGAGCTGCATGATAATTTCCATTCCCTCTTGCGGCGATTGCGAAACATCCAGCAACGGCGGAAACAGGTCCGCCAGATCCAGGTTCAGATTGCGCAAGGTGGAAACAAGTTTCCGAACCTCGCTGGATCTCGGATCGAACAGCTCGACGCGGCTGTTGACCTCCTCGCGCAACTCACTCCAGTCCACATCCACGAATGGATGCGAACGGGAAACCTGCCGCACGACGTCATCCGTAATGCGGGGGCGCTCGCCGAGCTTGGCGAGGTACAACTGCTTGACGCGCCCGCCTTCGCGAACGTTATGCACCAGATAAAACGTATTTCCTTTGCGCCGAATAAAGGCCATCCATCGCTCCCGATTCCAACGCCAATTTCAATATCCAACCGTAGTGTAAGAGACTTCCACTACGCCTGTCAATTCCGATATCGGACTTCGTGGCCCATTGCCTCGTATCAGTAACTCCCCCTCACACTAGTACTCTATGTACGTTTCAGGCCCGAGCAAATATCCGCCGCTCCCCGTACAGAGAATCATCGCCCGAACGGATAAAATCTTAATTACATTCGGAATGAGCGAGCGTTTCTCACGCGAGGGTGAAGGACGAATGGAGCCGCATGTACAGTGGAAATAAAGACCTTGCGATGTGGGGGTGGAAGCGCGTACTTCAGCCTGCGGGGTTTTGAGTTACGTATATACAAAACCGCGCAGGCGTAAGCCCGCGCTACTCGGAACAAAATCAAATCGCTCCAAACTAAATTTCACGCGAAACATAAATGTTTCACATTAATTTCCATTAATCTTGCGAACACTCCGCGTCAAATCCGCCTGCGCGCCTTGAGCCGCAGATTGCGCCGCTCTCCCGCTTCCCGGAATCTGAGGCGCTCCCTGCTTGTTTTCACGAGCAACGGCGGCACGGAAACCGGACTGCCCGCATCGTCGAGCGCCACGAACGTGAGGAACGCCGTGGTCGTATGCTTGCGCACTCCGGCCACCGAATCTTCCGAGAATACTTCGACGCCCACTTCCACCGACGTGTGAAACGCGCGATTCACCTGGGCTTCGAGAACGATTACATCGCCCACGCGAACGGGATTCAAAAAATCAAGATGATCGACCGAGGCCGTAACCATCGTACGAAGGCAATGCCGGTGCGCGGCGATCGCTCCGGCGATGTCGATCATGTGCATGACGCGCCCGCCCAGAATATTCCCCAGAAGGTTGGAATCCTGAGGCAGCACAAGTTCCGTCATCTCGGTGTGCGAGGCGCTCACCGGACGCCCCGCCAATATTTTCTCGCCTCCGTTTTTCGATTTCGTTCGCGTAGAAGATGGTTTCATGGCTGACTTCGCGCCTCCACGGACATTTGGCGTTCTGTCCCAGCGCGAATATACTATGACCATGAGCCTGCCCCAACCACAGAAGAAAACGCGCCGCCAGATTCTCGAGGATTTCGTCGCCGCAAAGCCGGCCGATGCGTTCGCCCGCTATGGCCTGGCCATGGAATGCGCCGGTTCGGACGATGCCGCCGCCGCGGAGGAACATTTCAAGGCGCTCCTCGCCGCGCATCCCGAATACATCGCCGCTTATTTTCAATTCGGCCAGTTTCTGGCGAAGTCCGCCCGCCCGGAAGAGGCCCGCTCCACGCTGAATGCCGGAATCGCCACGGCTCGGCGCGTGGGCGACGAACACGCCAAAGCCGAAATGGAAGCGGCATTGGCCGAGCTGCGCTAACCTCGCCCTTCTTCCTCCACGCCTCGGGCCCGCGTTTCGGTGTTCTCAAACTGCCAGTTACTAAGCGGCATCACTTCATCCCGTTGCGCTTGCCCGACGGTTCCCCCAATGCTACGTTGAACGTGCGGTTCTCCGCACTGGGACAGGTGAAGCCATGGCTCTTAACATTGATGATCTGCTGCGCCGCGCTGTTGAAACCAAGGCGTCCGACCTTCATCTAAAGGTGGGAAACCATCCCTCCCTGCGTATTGACGGCGCGCTGACTCCGCAGACCGATGTGCCGCGCGTCAGCCCCGAAGAAATGCTCTCCATGGCGTTCAGCATGATGACGAATCGCCAGAAGCAAAAGTTCAAGGAAACCGCCGAACTCGACATGGCGTACGGCGTTGCGGGCCTCGGCCGGTTTCGCGTCAACGTCTTCCAGCAGCGTGGCAACGTCGGCATGGTGCTCCGTATTATTCCTACGAAGATTCGCACGATCGAGGACCTGAATCTCCCGCGCGTCGTGGAAACAATCTGCACGGAACAGCGCGGGCTGGTGCTCGTCACGGGGACCACGGGTTCCGGAAAATCCACGACCCTTGCGGCCATGATCGACCGGATCAACACCACGCGTACGGATCACATCATCACGGTGGAAGACCCCATCGAATTCCTGCACCGCGACAAGAAGAGCGTCATCAACCAGCGCGAAGTCGAAGTGGACACCGCGAACTTCTCGACCGCCCTGCGCGCCGCGCTTCGCCAGGATCCCGACGTCATTCTGGTCGGCGAAATGCGCGACCTCGAAACCATTAGCACGGCGTTGCTGGCCGCCGAAACAGGCCACCTGGTGTTCTCAACCTTGCACACGCTCGACGCGACCGAAACGATTCAGCGCATCATCGCGGTCTTCCCTCCCCCCGAGCAAAAACAGATTCGCCTGCAATTGGCCGGCACGCTCAAGGCCGTCATCAGCCAGCGCCTGGTCCGCCGCGCCGATGGAAATGGCCGCGTTCCCGCCGTCGAAATCATGATCGGAACCGGATATATCCGCGACTGCATCATCAACCCGGACAAAACGCGCATGATCCACGAGGCTATCGCCGCGGGTACCAGCCAGTACGGGATGCAGACGTTCGACCAATCGCTCTTTGACCTTTATACGCGTGAACTCATCTCCTACGAGGAAGCTCTCCTGCACGCCAGCAACTCCGATGACTTCAAACTGCGCATCCAGGGTATTCGCTCCACCGCCGATTCAGCCCGCGAGCAAATGGAGCAAAGCATGAACGAATTCGAGCGCACCAGCAAACGATAGCGATCCATCGCAGAAAGATTGCGCGATTCCGGTTTCAGTAGCACAGGCTTCAGCCTGTGTTCTTTTGACTTTAGCTTCCACAAATCAAAACCACCCCGGTTGAAAAGCCTGTATCGCAACTTCCAAGTTTATGTAGGGCACAGTCTTTGTGGGGCACGGCTTCAGCCGTGCCGTAAAGTCCGCGAAATCAATGCGGCTTTAGCCGCTGGCTCTTGGCGCGAGAGTGCGCGCTGTACGCGGCCTTCCCTCTTTCATTTCGCCGGAATGCAACCTCTCGCCCTTCCAAACATCGAATCGACCATGAGCAAAGAGAGTCCGCTGTCCGTTAGCGTCGTCCACGCCAATCAATTCAGCGAGGGAACCTCGCAAACTCCAGGTTCGCTACGCCTCGCGGCCATCTCTCCCGATCTGGGCATCCACTCGGCGCTCTGGGGCGGAACATTCCTGGTCGAACCCGTAGCACGCACGGGAATTCATCACCACGGCCCGCAGGAAACCGTCGCGTATGTCCTGGAAGGCGAATCGTTCGTCCAGTGGGGCGAACACGGAGAACATTCCCTCACGGCGCGCGCCGGAGATTTTCTGCACGTCCCGGCCTGGCTCGTCCACCGCGAAATCAACCCGTCGAAGAACACGCCCTTCCGCTGGGTCGTCATCCGCAGCACGTCCGAGCCAATCATCGTCAATCTTCCCGACGATGCGTGGGGATAGGCGGGCTGGAAGTCTGTCCCGTGGAAAATTACGGCCACAGTTAATGTGCTGAGGCCTGCTTTTGTTTTGCTCGAAGTCCCGGAGGGACGTCACAACGTAGCCCACCGTGGAAACGGTGGGTGCAAAGCATGATATTTACAGCCCCGTAGGGGCGGCACAGGATAAACCTTGTGTCGCCCCTACGGGGCTTGGCTTTCAGCCCCAACACGTACCCACCGCTCACGCGGTGGGCTACGTTCTTTCGTCCCTAGCGGGACTGGCCAAGTTGATAAGGGCGATTCCTCATTCTTTGGGACGGACGCGCTAGCTGAACCTATTTACCTAAGCGCTTAGGATATGGGGTAGAATGTGCAGATGCCGACCGTCCGTAGATTTGTTCGAGCGTCGATTCCCAGGGCTGTCTCCGCTCGCTACGACCGGAAAAACGGGCGTGTCGTGATTCGGCTCAGCTCCAATCTGGACGTGAGTTTCTCGCCAAATGACGCGCAAGGCCTGGAAAGGGCCACGCCGTCGCAACTTCGGGAAATTGAGATCAGCCCCTCCGGCTTGGGCATTCATTTTCCAAAGCTCGACGCGGACCTTTATCTTCCCGCGATTTTGCAAGGTTTTCTTGGGTCTCGAAAGTGGATGGCGTCCCGGCTTGGTCGAGTTGGTGGCACATCGAGAAGCGCCGCCAAGCGAAAAGCTTCGCGGACCAATGGAAAATTGGGGGGAAGGCCAAGAAAAGTAAGTCGGGAGGGTCTCTAACACCCGCGAGAGACTTCCTCCATGTACCGGCTTGTGACGGGGAACCTAGCGTTGAGGTCGTCGATAGAGTATGGACATCAGCAGCCGGTTGATTGGCGTTTCGGCAGTTATGTCGCAGGACAGTAAAGTCATAGCCGTAGATATTAGCGGTTTGATTCGCCGCTTACTTCTTTTCGACAAATACATTTTGGTTTCAATCAGGCTGCAAGAGTTCCCAATAGTGGCGCGCTACTTGGGCTATGAGGGGCTCCGGGATCTGCTCGCCGCAAATCTCATTGAGATCCGGTGTGAGTGCTTTCAATTGGCTCAAGTTGCGCAAAGTGGGCTTTTTGGCGACCCCGTATTGCCATCTTTCAATTATAGATTTAATTGGATTGACGCACAGGATAGGAACAAATACATCCATGACGGCCTACAACTTATGCACGGAACTCCAGGCCTGCGACGAAATCAGATAGTGAAACTGAAGGGAGCTATCGCCGGTGCCATTCGGCCACTCCCAGAAGGAACGCGCACTCAACTCTGGCCGCCATTTCAGAACGAGCTAATTCACAACCCTCGGCTAGTGAATGCAGCCGTTGAGATGGTCGTCCAAACGCGCCTCGGGCTGAGCAATCTACCTTTTTCTCTTGCAGTACACCAAGAGTCCGAAGATGGCTTCAAGGTCGAGAGCGACCTCCAACACGTTGCGAAGATTGACGAGCTGACGGCCCATAAGACCATCGAAGAGGGACTTATGGGAGTAGCTGGTTTGTCTCAGAGCATCGGCGAGATGAAGGCTTACTCAGCCATATCTGGGTTTCGTGATGAGGAGCTTCCACTGTTTAAGCATAAGCTGGACTTCCTAGCCGACGCCGTGTCGTCCCAGACGAGGGAGCAGAATTTCCGGCGAGTTATTGACCTTGCTGGTATCCCAGAGTTTCCGATGACAGAGGGATCCATTAGCGTAGAGAAATTGCTGGAAGTCAGGGACTCAAGCGAGGCAAGAGAGTTTCGGGACTGGCTGGGAGGAATTGGGCAGGCGACCGACGATGAAATTAGGGAGCGCATCGCGTCGTTGAGAGCGAAGGCCGGTCTGAAAGTGAGTGGTGATATGGGAAAAACCACAAGATTCCTCATTACAAGCGGACTTGGCTTGATACCTGGCGCTACTGTTGCCGCGCTCGCACTTGGCGCCACCGACCAGTTTGTAGTGGACAGGCTTTTGCCTCGCTCCGGGATCGCTGCATTTGTGAATGAACTTTATCTCTCAATATTTGCTGCCATAAAATGAACGCTCTTTTGCATGCTCCCCGCAATTTCATCAAAAACATCAGATCTTGAGTGTAGTTAGTAGGAGATCGTCGGGCACTGAGGAACACGAGTTGGAGGCGGTCTTAGCCGAGGTGGCGTATTGTCCCACTCACTTGTGTTCGCCTTCGTTGACGCGAGGAAATGAACTATGATACGAGGCGTTGCACCTAACTTGGGTGGAGGAAACCGATGAACAGGGTTCGCGTATTGATTGTGGCCATGCTGCTGGCCGTGCCGGCGGTATTGAGCTTGCCGAGGGTGGCTGCGGCGCAAGAGGCGAAGCAGGCAAATTTGGAGAACACGCTGTGGGATGTGGATCAGCAGTGGCTGTGCGACGGGCCCTATCAGAAGCCGTATGCGGAATGCGTGCAGTTCCGGAGCAAGTATTGGGTGGACGGATTTTTCGAGGTGCAATCCGGCGGAACGCTGCGCAACAAGGAAGAGATGGTTGCGACGCAGTCGGCGGCGAATCCCGTGACCGGCGTGCGGCCGTTCCCTGCCGATTTCCGGCTGATGGCCGTTTACGGGGATGTGGCGCTCGGAGTCGATCATACCGATTTTAAGACGGCGCGCCCGGATGGAACCATTCCCTTCACGTCGGACAGCCATTGCCTGCGTGTGTTTGTGCGGCAGAACGGCGTGTGGCGGCCGGCGGCTGCGGGACTGGTCCCGGTAATCCTCCCGTTGGAGTCGAATTACAAAACGTCCGGCGCCGTCAGCACGAAAAGCCCCGACGAAAAGCTGGAAAAGGAACTGGCCGAGATCGATCAGAAGTGGATGGACGCGGTGCGGACCGCGAAAACCGATTATCTGAAAGAGATGTATGCCGACAAGTGGTTCGAGATCATCGCGTGGATTCCCACCGTGGTCCTGAACAAACCTATGGCGCTGGAGCGAGTCGCGCACCTCAATTACAAACCGGGCGAAGGACTTTTCGCGGACCAGTTCCGGCTGATGTCCGTGTACGGAGACGTTGCGCTCGCGACGGATCGAAGGATCCGGAAAATCGCGGACGCGAACGGTAAGATCGTGAGCACGCCGCATCGCACCGTTTTGGTGTTCGTGAAGGAAAAGGGGCAATGGAAGGTCGCGGCGGACGCGGCGATTCCAACGAGGGACGCGGAATAGCAAAAGCGGCCCGGAATTGTATTGGTTCTAGTGGCGTAGGCTTCAGCCCGCGCTACTAAACCAAAAGCCCTGCAGCCCGTGCTGCGGAATGGAGTCCATGACCATGCAGAAAACGCTTCGGCTTCGATGGCGCCTCGCGGGGCTGGTAATCCTGTTCGCCGCTTTCGCCGCAATTCCCTGCGGCGCTCAGGCGGTGGCCGGCGATTCACTGGTTTTCATCCACGCAAATTTGATCGACGGCATTTCCAATGCGCCCACGATGGACGCCACCGTGGTTGTGGTGAACGGGCACATTCAGAGCGTCGGGCACGATCCGGCGCCCGCGGGCCGGGGCCCGGTGATTGACCTCACGGGCCACTGGCTGCTTCCCGGATTCGTGGATGCGCATGTCCACGTCTACGATTTGGCGAGCGCGAAGCGGGCGCTGCGCTCCGGTGCGACGACCATTGGCGAGGCCGGCATCAATCACTTTGCGGACATCGGCATGCGCGAACTGAATCACAAGGGCGTGGTGGACGTGCCGGATGTTGTCGCGGCCGGATATCACATCCGCACGCATCCCGCGGACGACTATTTCATCGATTTTCCGCAGGACGCCGATCTGATGGCCGGAGTGCATGGAGCGGAAGCTGTCCGGCGAATGGTCCGGGAGATGGCGGGCCGGGGCGTGAATCGAATCAAGGTGATGGCCACGGAGCGGGCAGGAACGCCGGAGACCGATCCGCGCATCCGCGTTCTCAGCGATGAAGAATTGTCCGCGATCGTCGATGAGGCGAGCAAGTCGGGATTGTGGGTGGTGGCGCACGCGCACGGCGATGAAGGCGCGGCGGCGGCCGTGCGCGCGGGCGTGCACGCCATCGAGCACGGCACGTATTTGAGCGACGCCACACTGCGGCTGATGAAGGAAAAGGGCGTTTATCTCGATCCCACAATTACGGCGCTCGTCGATATGTCCGATCCCGAAGGCGAGTACGACAATCCCATCCTGCAAATACGCGGCAAAGCCATGCTGCCCACGGGGCGCGAAATGACGGCGAAGGCATGGAAGATGGGCATCAAGATCGTGGCGGGCACCGATACCTCTTATTTCGATAAAAATAATCGCACGATGGCCGACGAAATCATCGAGCTGTCCGATGCCGGCCTGGGACCGATGGATGCGATCAAGGCGGCAACGTCCGTCTCGGCCGAGGAATTGGGCGTCGATAAGCGGACCGGCTCGATCCGCGCCAGCTACGAAGCGGATTTTGTGGTGATCGAGCGCAGCCCTTTGGAAAACATCCGGCACATTGGCGATGTGGTGATGGTCGTCAATAATGGCAGGATCGCGCTAAACCGGCTGAACGTCGCGCCGCACCCGTAAGCCGTTTCTCTCGGCATCATTGCTTTCCGACGCGGTTCGATGTATGTTCCCGGCCAGACTGGAACGCGAAACGAAAACCACTATGAACAATATCGCCGTCAAAGTCCGTTTTGTATTGCTGCTGATCGCTGCCGCGCTTGCCGTGTTACCGGGGTCCGCGCAGCTCGCGCCTCCGAACGACGCGGGCGTCACGATGGGCCACATCCACCTGTTCGTGAAGGACGTCGAAGCTCAGAAACATTTCTGGACGGCGGAGATGGGCGGCACGATCGTGCAAAACGGGCCGCTGTCGCTCGTTCGCTTCCCTGGCGTGTTCATCATGCTGCGGCAAGCCGAGCCCACCGCGCCTCCGGAAGGCTCCATCGTGAATCACTTCGGTTTCGTGTGGAAAGACCTACCTGCGGCGCTCGCCAAATGGAAGGCTGACAACATCGAGATCGAACAGGGCGGCAATCCGAATCAGGGGTACGTGCACGGGCCGGACGGCATTCGCGTGGAATTCTTTGGCGACACTTCCCTTTCCGTGCCCGTACAGATGAATCACATTCATTTCTATCCTGTCGATATTCCCGCGATGCAGGCGTGGTACGCGAAAACATTTGGCGGCGTGGCCGGCAAGCGCGCGCGAGTGGCCACTCCTGGATGGATCGACTGCGACGACCTGCCGGGCGTGAATCTTTCCTTTTCGCAGGGAAAAACGGTGCTGGCTCCCACCAAGGGCCGCTCGCTCGACCACATTGGCTTTGAGGTGACAAACCTGGAAGCGTTTACGAGGAAGCTCGAAGCGCAAGGAATCAAGCTGGACGAGGCAATCCGCTTCGTCCCGAACTCCAAAGTAAAAGTCGCCTACCTGACCGATCCGTGGGGTACCCGCATCGAACTGACCGAAGGGCTCTCGCCCGCCGCAAACTGACTTGCCTTTCTCCCAAGCAAACGGTAGCGCTTTTAGATCGCAAGCATATCCTTACAGGAATCGGGATTCACAGGTTGGCTGTAGGGGCACGGCATGCCGTGCCCCTACAGCCGCAGCACAGGCAAAATGCGCGATCATTCCAGGATTTCGTGAGCGATCCACGCCGAGCCTGAGAAATACAGGCTAATCGGACGGTGGGTTAAATGTTTAAGAATACATAGCGCGCAAAACGGAAGAAATAATAATCATCGCGAGAGTTTGGGGGTGAGGTTCGCTTAATTCCGGACGATTAACAATCCGCTAGCAATGCGGACAGAAATTACGGAGTGCATGGACTAACCAGCGCGCGCCAAATCACGTAGCCGGTCACTGCCGCAACTGCAGGCACCACAATCCAAAGATAGTTTCTGCGGCCGCGCGCCATGGGCCTGGGAGGTTGCTGATCCTGCCCCTGATCTTCGCTTTCTACTTCCAGCCGGTAAGAATTTCCGGCTTCCACGGTATTCACTTTGCCGCCCATTTCAACTTCGAGCGTTCCGCGAATGCCTGTCAGAATCAGCTGATTGGCCCCGATCATCGCAATCTGGCCGGATGCTGCCTGCGCGTTTGCAGGGTGGATCGTTACGCCATCAGCGACGATCTGAAAAGTTTGGCCCTCCCCGGAGGATGCGACGATCGTTCCATTATCGAGGCTCGCTGAATATCCATTGGGAAGCGCATATACATGGGCTGCCGTATTCTGGCGCAAAAAGATTTGCCCGGCGCCGATCCGAATCCGCATCGTCTCGCGCTCTTGCGTCCGCAACCGGTCGCCATCGTAAATCGTTGCACCACCGATTGTTGCGCCCCCGATCACACCGGGATTCTCAACCAAGAGAACAAACCCGAGGGGAGACGCCACTGCATTTGCCGGCGCAGCCATAGTCGGCGACGCAATCAGCACAGCACTCAAAACCGCAATCAGCACAGCGGCAAACAGTTTGCTCACATGAACCTCAATACACCTGTACCCATTGAGATTAAGAAGAAGGAGCCGCTCTGTCAACTTGAAAATCGTGCGTGCAAAAGAAACGTACACCCCTCGCGGAGCGGTTTGGGGGAAACGGCAAATGGAAACCCCATGTTCCAGTGGCGCATCACGAAACCTAACCTATTTCGCGGTCGGCGCAGGCTCTCCCGGACCGGTATAGCGCAGGATAAACAATCCCCACTGTTTATTCGTGATGTAGATATTGCCGCGCGTATCGACCAGCACATCTTCCGTCTGGCTCACGAGCTTATCGTATGGCGCGGGCATGCGCCGCACGGTGGGCGTGGGCGGAATAAACCAGCCCACTTCTTTCGGCAGGCGGGCGTCCTTGATGTCGTAGATTCGCAGGCCGGCGTTGAAGTACGTGAGATAAATCAGGTCGCCCTGCTTTTCCACGTCGGGATTGTGCTGAAGGATATTCGTGTTGTGAGGACCGAACCGTCCGCCCTTGTCGCAGAAATCCGTGTATGGCGAATTCGCAGGAGGAACCGGCGTGGGAAATGTCGATATGAGTTTTGGTTTGGTCGGGTCCTGTATGTCAACCAATCCAGTCAGGAACAGTGCGCCCTTGCAGGCCAGCGCTCCGTCCGGCGTATCGCCTCCGCCGGTTCCCTCGGCGTGCGCGAACAGCAAAGGCCGGCCGGGGATCGGCATGACGTCATGCACGGGGATGTTCGTGCCAAAGGGCGGGCTGACCGTAAGCTGGCCGATCAACTTTGGTTTCGAAACGTCGCTGATATCGAGGATCACGACTGCGGGACTGTATCCGAGATACGCTCGGTCTCCATCGATAACGGCCGGACCGTGAAATCCGTAGATAGGCCCCGGCAACGGTGGCTCGCCCTCCTTCTGCCCCGTCATCCACCAGCGCCCCGCTTCTTTTGGATGGAAGGGATCGCTCACGTCGAGAATCACCAGGATTTGCCCCTTGTAGCCGGGCATGCCCGCGGAGAGGTAGGCGTACTTGCCGCCAGGGTAGCCGTCGCGATGCGTGCCGGTGGCTCCCGTCTTCCACCACGCCAGCTGCTCGGGGCTCAACGGGTTGCTGATGTCCCATATGAGGAGGCCCTCGTTGACCAGCTTGTTCGGGTCGCCCCCGTAACCGGCTCGATCCTGGAGCGGCGTAATCATGAGATTGCCATGAAGGTCCACCTGGCCGGCGGAAGTGGGCGTGGGGCCGGGGATGAACTTGACGACCTTGGGGTTCGTCGGGTCGGTCACATCAATGATGCTCCAACCGTTGGCCACAAAATGGCCCATGTAGAGATACCAGCGATCGCCCACATGCTTGATCGCCATCTTGAACCCTTCATGCCCGCCCAAATCGCTGTAGCCAATCGGCTTCATATTGCTGGCTTCCCAGCCCGCCGGAATTTGGTCGGCAAGAACGCGCTGCTGCGACGCAAGGAAAATGCCTGCGAGGATTACGGCGCAGATCGCAATTAGCCGGCAAAGCTTCCTAGTCGTTGATTTCATGATATCCCCCGGAACCAGAATCAAATTAGTGCTGCCGTTCGAATATCACGAGGACCAGTAGATGTAAAGCGATTCGACGCTCAGGTAGTGACTCAGTTTGAGGCTCGCGATTGTTTTAGTAGCGCCGGCATCTTGCCGGCGGATTTGCGCCGCGATACGGGCACAAAAACTGCCGGCAAGATGCCGGCGCTACTAAAACCAAAACATTGGAATCAGATTGTGTCATTGAAAATGCGTCACCACCGACGCTCAGCCACCCCGGTGCGAATGGCATTCCCGTCGATCGGGGAAAACTTTCAGCGAGAATTGGGAGTTCAAGAGACAGGTGCCCTAACAGCGTCCTTCGCAGACACGGCAGTCTGTGTGCGGCCCATCAAGAATATGGCCGCGCCGCCAACGAACGCGGAAATGGCCGCAGCCATGAAAATGTTGGTCAGCGGCCAGTGCAACGAAAGCATAATGCCGCCAAAGATCGGTCCGATGATCGACCCGATGCGCCCGATCCCGAGTCCCCATCCTACGCCGGTTGAACGTATGTAGGTCGGGTAGGAGGAAGCCGCCAGCACGTTCGTGCCGGTCTGCCCTCCGACGATGCCGGCGCCCGCAAAAAATGCACAGGCCATGATGGCGCCAATGGAATGCGAGTAGCCGAGAAGGGTGACAAAAAGGGCGCCGAGTGCATAGATGACGGCCACGGTCCGAAATGCGCCAAAGCGGTCCATGAACATACCCAGGATGAGACTGGCGACCACGCCTCCGCCCTGAAACACAGCGGTGGCAATGACCGAAAGCGAAAGTGTAATTCCCGCGTTGTGAAATACAGTGGGAAGCCAGCTCGACAGCAGGTAGATATCAAGAAGGCTCACGAAGTATGCGACCCACAGGAGAATCGTGGGAAGACCGCGATGTTGCCGGAAGAGGTGCAATACAGGCAGACCGGGCGCTCGTTCCTCGCGCACGACGAAATTTGTGTCGCCGCCGAAGACGAGTTGCGGGTTCACGCGGGAGAGCAGTTGCTTCACTCGCGCGGTGTCCTGCCCATGAATCACGAGGTGGCGAATGGATTCGGGGAGCAGCAGCGCGAGCACGGGAACAAGCAGCAACGGCATGATGCCGGCAAGGACGAAAACGCCGCGCCATCCAAACGCGGGAAGAATGGGCACGGCGGCAAAACCCACAATCGTTGCGCCGATGGGAAATCCACAAAACATGATGGTGATCATCGTGCCGCGGCGCCGTTGCGGCGCATACTCGGCGGTCAGCGCGATGGCATTGGGCATCACTCCGCCGAAGCCCAACCCCGCCAGGAATCGCAGCGCGGTAAGGCTGGCGGCTGTGTCCGCGAAGGCGGCAGCCAGGGAAAAGAGGCCGAAAAGGAGCGTGCACGTGATGATGACGCGCCGGCGCCCGAATCGGTCGGCAACCGGCCCGAACGTCAGCGCGCCCAGCATCAAGCCGATCAGGCTCACTGCAAAAATTCGGGAGAGTTCGGCCGGACCGAGATGCATTTCCCGCGCGAGAGAGGGCGCAATGTAGCCCATCATTTGGGCGGCGAAGCCGTCCAGCATCACCGCCAAGGCGCACAGCACCGTAATGCGAATCTGAAACGCGCCAATCTTCTGCTCGTCGATCAAATCGGGAACGTTCACTGTGGTTGTGGTCGTCATTGTGTCTCGGTCAGTGGCTCGGGCTTCAGAGCCTGTGTGGCGACTCGACTTCAAAAGAGCCAGCGGCTAAAGCCGCATTGATATTGCCCACTCTACGGCACGGCTGAAGCCGTGCCCTACAAAGATTTGGCCGTTGCCACACAGGCTCTTCAGCCTGCGAATTTTTGCGTTTCGCCAGCATAAAACCCCACAGGCTGAAGCGTGTGCCACTAATTCATTGAACCTAAAATTATCTTTCGTCGCTGCGAACGATTCCAAATTCCCTTCAAATTTTGTTGAGAATGTCCGCGAATTTAGCCGCCACCCTGGCACGCAGCTCCGGCGTGGCCCCCGCGACGGGCGGAAAATCCTTAATGCGCTCGAAGGGCCGGCAGGCGTCAATCAATGCGCGCGAACTGTAGTTTACGGGCGAGCCGTGCGGAATGATCGGGTCGAGCGGGCCGCTCCACATGCGGCGAATCGTTTCAATGTCCAGCGCGGGATCGCAGCGCGTGGATATCGCCCACACCACATCGAACAAGTCCGTCGGATCGACATCCTCATCCACGACCACGACAAAACGGCCGAGATAGGCCCCCGCCTGGCAACCCGCAGCCACAAGGGCCACTTGTTTTGCGTGCCCGGCGTAGGCTTGCTTAACAGAAATCACGTTGAACAGGCGCATGGCTCCGGCTTCGTGGCACCAGACGCCTTGCACGCCGGAAATTCCCGCGCGTTCGATGGCGTCCCAAATCATGCCGGACTTCACGATGGACCTGCCGAAGGACATGTCCGACGGCGGACGCATGGGCGTGGCCATGGTCAGGATCGGATCGTTGCGGTGATAGACGCGGCGCACGCGGATGACCGGTTGATCGCTCGACGGGCTTGCGTAGTATCCGGTGAACTCTCCGAACGGGCCTTCCGTGTGAACGTCGCCCTCGGTTAATTCACCCTCCAAAATAATTTCCGCGTGAGCGGGCATCGGGAGGCCGTGAATTTCGCTCGGGATCACCTCGAATGGCTCGCCGCGATGGCCGCCCGCATAATCGAATTCCGATACGCCATATTTGATTTCGTTGGCGGCGGCCAGAAACAGCAGCGGATCGTGGCCGCAACAGATGAGCACCGGACACGGTTTTCCCTGCTTGAAATACTTGTCGCGAATTTGGCGGCCGTGTTTGCCGGGAGACATCCACAGGCCGGTGCTGTTCTTGGAGTGAACCTGCACGCGGTAGGTCGCCGCGTTCACCCAACCCTCGTCGGGATCGCGCATAATCACCAAATCTTCGGTGCCGATGTAGCGGCCTCCGTCCCGCTCGTGCACTCGCGGCACTGGAAATTTGTAGAGGTCCACATTTTCATCGCGATCAATATTTTCCAGGATGGGGCCGTGCTTTACGACGGTTGGCGGAATCGGCTTGTGAACCTTCATGCGATCGCGATAGGCCTGCACGACGTCGATGGCCGAATGCGGCATGGGAAAGCCGAGCATGAGCGCCATGCGCTTGGACGAGTTTCCCGAGCCGGAAAGAACGCGGAACCCTTTCGGGTAGTCGAGAATATCCTCGAACAGCAGCGCGGGAGCTTCCGATCGCTTGTGGTTGACGATTTCCGCGAGGGCGCCGAGTTCCAGGTTCCAGTTGGCGTCTTTCACGCGCGCCACCTCGCCGAGGCTCTCCGCGCGTTCGAGAAATTCTCTTAAATCCCGGTGTGGCCGGTCATACAAGCCCAGCCATTTGCGATCGTTTGCATTGGATTCAGTTGTACGCGACATGCGCCATTCCTTCCGTGTCCGCCGCGATTCGGCAACGAAACTTATATCACGGCCTGCCCGGATTGGAGAGACCCGAAAAAGCCTCTCATATCTATTCTGAAAATGGCTGCGAGTGAAGTAAGATGGGCGCGCTTCTAAATTCATTTCCCGATCGTGAACTTCGTGAGGGCCGCCGTGTCACATCAAAAGCGAATCGTCTTCGCACTTGGAATTGCGTACTTCGTCGTCGCCGGAATATTCGCTGCGAATGCACATGCGCAGACCGATCCCAATTCCGCGCCCAATCCGTATCGCACGGTCGAGAATTGGGCGAAACTGCCCGACGGCAGAACCTGGGGACAAGTGATCAGCGCCGACATCGATCGCGACGGAAAAAGCGTTTGGGTGGTGGAACGATGCGGCGGAATTTCCTGCGCCAATTCCAATCTTGCGCCCGTTCTAAAATTCGATGCGTCCGGCAATCTGGTAAAAAGCTTTGGCGCGGGAATGATTGTGCGACCCCACGGCCTCTTCATCGATAAGAACAACAACGTGTGGGTCACGGACGGCGATGGCGAAGCCGGAAAAGGCCACCAGGTGTTCGAGTTCAGCCAGGACGGGAAAGTGCTGCTCACTCTGGGCAAAGCTGGAGTCGCAGGGGACGCCCCGGACACGTTCAACAAGCCAAGCGATGTGCTGATTGCGCCGAGCGGAGATATTTTTGTCGCGGACGGGCATGGTCCAGGCTCGAACGCGCGCATCGTTAAATTTTCAGCGGACGGAACATTTATCAAGGCCTGGGGAAAACAAGGAACCGCGCCGGGCGAGTTCAACAATCCACACTCGCTGGCCATGGATTCCAAGGGACGATTATTCGTCGCCGATCGTGGAAACAGCCGCGTCCAGATTTTCGACCAGGACGGAACATTTCTCGATGAATGGCGGCAGTTTGGCCGGCCGAGCGGCGTGTTCATCGACAAGAATGACGTTCTGTATGTCGCGGACTCGGAATCGAATGCGGCGCGCAATCCGGGTTTCCGGCGCGGCATTCGAATCGGCAGCGCCCGGGACAGCAATGTGACGGCATTCATTCCCGACCCGGTGCCGAATCCGGGGCAAGGACTGGAGCCAACGAACGGGACCGCAGCGGAAGGCGTCGCGGCGGATGACGCCGGCAACGTGTATGGGGCCGAAGTTGGTCCACGCAATTTCAAAAGATATGTCAAAAAATAAATTCAAAGCTCATCGCACGCCGCATGAATCGCTAATGACGCGAGAAAACGGCGGACCAGGTTCGGCCCGGAACGTAAAGATAATTAACGAAACCATCGTCGGGAAGGAAAACATATGAAGCGGAGAACTTTTTTGCGCAATGCAGCCGTAAGCGGTCTGGCCGTCGCGGTCGCGCCCAGCGTGGCAAGCAGCGCGGACAATAAACCTGCGCCCACGGGAACAAAGCTTCGCGCGATTTCCACGGATCGTGCGCCGAAACCTGTCGGGCCATTCTCGCAGGCGATCAAGGCCAACGGATTCGTTTTCGTCGCGGGCATAACCGCGCGCGACCCGAAGACGGGTCAGGTGATCGAAGACGACATCACTCGGCAAACGGAACTTGTAATGGAGAACATCAAAGCCATCCTCGAAGCCGCCGACTCCTCGTTCGATCGCACGGTGAAGACGACCGTATATTTGAAAGACATGAATGACTTTGACGCGATGGGCAAAGTGTACAGCCGTTATTTCCCATCGCATCCGCCCGCGCGCGCCACGGTCGAAGTGTCGCGATTGCACGGAGGGCGTGTGGAAATTGAACTGATCGCACTGGCCTAGACGTAGTTTTTTTGACTCAACATTCAGAAGATGGATTTCCGCCTTAAAAGGCCGAATGCACTAAAAGGAGTCTTATGCTGACACGCCGCAAGTTTTCTCAACTGCTGATCGGATCGCCCCTGCTGGCATCGAGTAGCCTCGGCCGGCCGGCGAGCGCCGCGGCTGTTTCCCCGGCGCAGGATATGGGCGCGGCCCTGTCGCAGAGCCGCGACTTGCTGATCAAAGGCGGCACGGTCATCGACCCCAGCCAGAATTTGCACGCGCAGCTCGACGTAGCGGTGAAAGACGGCAAAATTGTGCAGATCACGCCGGAGATTCCGGCGGACGGCTCGCGAAGCGTCATTTCCGCGAAAGGCAAAATCGTCACGCCGGGGCTGATCGATGTCCACGTCCACATTTTCGAAGGAGTGGGCCCCACGGGAGTGAACGTGGATCAGTATTGCCTGGGCCGCGGCGTCACCACGGCGGTGGATGCGGGTTCGGCGGGCTATTTTTCCATCGCCGGATTCCGGCAGTACGTCATCAAGCCTTCGGCCACGCGAGTGTACGCGATGATCGATATCGGCGTGCGCGGCACGCTCATGGGCCTTGTTGGAAATTATTCCAATCTCGATTGGGTGAATCCGCAGTTGACGGCGCGGGCGGCGAACGCCAACAAGCCCGACGTCGTGGCGATCAAGGGCCGCCTCTCGAAGGAAATTACCGGATCGAACGACCTCGAAGTCCTTAAACGCGCGCTGGAAGCGGCGGAGATTGCGCGCCTTCCGCTGATGGTGCACGTCGGCGATTCCTTCTCTCCCCTGCCGGAGATTCTGCGCCAGTTGCGAAAGGGCGATGTGCTGACGCATTGCTATACCGGACGGCCGCAAGGGCCGCTCGATGCCAACGGAAAAATCCTGCCCGAGATGCTCGATGCCCGCGCGCGCGGCGTGCTCTTCGATGTGGGCGATGGCGGGCCGCACCTGAGCCTGGACGTGGCGGAAAAATGCCTGCAACAAAATTTCCTGCCCGATACGATTGGCACGGACCTCGGTGGATTGAGTTACAACGGGCCGGTCTACGATCTGGTGACGGAACTCTCAAAATTTCTGCTCATCGGAATGAGTCTGGACCAGGTGATGGAACGCGTCACGCTCCGGCCCACGCGCATGTTCGATTTTGGCGTCGAGCTGGGCACCTTGCGTCCGGGGGCCGTCGCGGATATCACCATTCTCGAAGTTCGCGAAGGATCTTTTGTTTTCACCGACAGCACAGGGAAGAAACGCACGGGGCGGCAGAAACTACAAAGCACGGCAACGATTCGCGCGGGGAAAACATATGTGAACCGGAGCGATGACGCCGCGAATCCCGGCTTGCACGGGCACGCAAACGAGCAGGTGTAGAAAGCATCTTTGCACCGCACCGCGAAGATGCGGCGGTTGGTTTTAGTGGCACAGGCTGAAGCCTGTGTGGTTTTGATTTTGCGCGGCGCAAACGAAAACCAAACAGGCTGAAGCCTGTGCCACTTGAATCCTCTAGTACGATGCCGCGAGCGTCTGGATTTTTGACTTGTCGGGATATAGCACGCCCAGCGCCTGATCCTGCGGATCCGCGGATCGCGTGGTGTACCAGATCGAATCCTCGCGCGACACTTCGATCTTCGGCATGTCGGTCCTCTGAACGTAGGGATAGTACGTGAAACTCTTCGCTTTCAGGTCGAACTTGACCAGCGCGCCGCCCTGCCCAGAATCCGCGATCCAATAATTCGAGTCATGATCCTGCTGAATGTCGTACGGAAACGACCACTTGAGAGGAAGAGCGTACTCGACCATCTTGTTCGTATTCGGATCGAGCATCCCGATTTTTCCCGGAGACTCGAGCGCGTACCAGATCATGCCGTCGTGATCCGCGAACACGCGCCGCACGGTGCAGGGCTTGGATAGCGGAGGGTACTCGATCCACTGTCCATTCGCCGGATCGAATTTTGTGACCTTGCAGCGCCACCAATCCGCGAGCCAGACTTTGTCGTTCTTATCCATCACCATGCCGTACGTGAAACTGTTGTCGGTCGGCGCCTTGTATCGGGAGACTTCTCCCGTTGTCCGGTCCCACTTGGCGACTTCGTTCGACCAGGATAGCGTCTCCCAAATATTTTGCTTCGAATCGATAAACGGTGTATTGCCGTGCGATGGCCGCTTGGCTTCCGGGTCGTACGGATAAAATTTCATCGCTCCCGTGCCGCTGTCGATCCGCACGAAAGCCGTGTGCCCCGCGACCCAGATGTCGCCATTCGCGTCCTGCGTGAGGCCGTGACCGCGAAATTGAGCGCCCGGAAGCGGGTAGTCAGTCCAGGTGGCCGTGCGCGGATCCATTTTGCCGATCTGCAGGCCGCGCGCATCGACATACCAGACATCCCCATTCAAGCTCAAATGCGCGTCGTGAAACCCGCGCAGCCCATTCGCCAGCGGAGGAATGTGATACTCGATGAACATGGCCTTGCCCAGGGCTTTTTCGTCGATCGGCTCGTCGGCGACCGCCAGCCCACGCTTCTTGCTTTCCGGGCCAAAATTTTTAACCAGGTAAGCAACCAGCTCTTCGCGTTCGCCTGGAGCAAACGTCCCGGGCACGAGTCGCGCGCCCGCGTTGTCATACGGGTTCTGCATCAGATCGATCCCGGCGTTCCACTGAGATTCGTCCCACTGCTTGTTGGGAACAAAATCCGGTCCATGACACAGGATGCAGGTGCGTTCGATCGTCGCGCGTGCATGGCTCGGCGGGTACAGCTCGTCGTAAGAGACGAGCGGCTCGTCTTTTGGCACTCCCGCGCGCATTTGCTGGTTCGGCCTGTACGTTCCCTCTTTCAGCGTGAAGTCCGCCGTCGCGCCCTCGCCCGCCGTGATCGTGATTTTCTGCGCATCGCCGCCCGTGAACCCGTTTTTCGTGACGCTCACTTCATAATGGCCGGGAAATAGATCCACCGCCTGATAGCGCCCGCCTTCGGTGAACACCATGTAGACGACGTTCTTGTCCACATTCCTGGCGTAAACCTTTGCCGCCTTGAATTCCTTGGGAGCTTTGACCGTGCCGGAGATTGAGCCCAGCCCGGCAAGCGCGCTTGCCGCGCCCAAGCCTGCACCGGAGCCGGCGCTTTTCACACTCTTGTTCTGAGCCTCGGCCACCGTAACGGCTCCGAACAAGAGCGCGCAATTGAGCGCCCAAATCAGACTCGAATGCCACACTTTGCGGTCCATGAAGGCCTCCCATCGCTGATCGAAAAACATGCCGCAAAAAAACTAAAAAAACTGTCATTCCGAGGCATGCTTTATGCCGAGGAATCTCTCTTTTCCTATAGTTAATCCAAAGAGAGATTGCGTATTTCGCTCGAAAGGACAAAGTGAAATGTTATTGTGCAGCCTGTAAACCCAGGTACAGGCGTTGCTATACTATAGACTTGTCCGATGACCGATTCAATCCGTCACTCCAAATTTGTCGAATTCCGTTTCGAAGTGGTGTTCGGGGCTCGCCGCTTCTGATATCCTCTGCACATAAAACTTCCCGCTGCGGTCGGGCGAACTCCGCAAAGAGGCAGGCCAATGATCGAAGAGAAAGACGTACTGATCCGCGTTCGCGATGGAATCCATATCGCGGTGCGAATTTACCGGCCCGACGGCGCCGGGCCATTTCCCACGCTTTTTGCCGCCTCGCCCTATCGCTATGACAATAACGATCTGCCCGCCCAACCCATGTTTCTGTGGCGCGAAACCGGACCGATCGAGTTGTACGTGGCTTACGGCTACGCCTACGTGCATGCCGACGTTCGCGGGACTGGCCGCTCGGAAGGCGAATTCGAATTTCTCGGACAGCGCGAACAGCACGACCTCTACGACGTTATCGAATGGATTGCCGCGCAGCCCTGGTCCAACGGCAAAGTCGGCGGGATCGGCCAGTCTTACTACGCCATGTCGCAATGGTTCATGGGCATTCAGAACCCTCCTCACCTGGCGTGCATCGCTCCGTATGATGGACTGAACGATCCCTACCGCTTCATGGGCTATCCTGGCGGCATCGAAGGTGCGTTCCTCGCGTACTGGGGCAATGCCAGCGTTCGCGTGCCCAATCTCTATCCCGCAAACGGGCACAACCCGCGTCATGTGACGCACGATTTATTTTTGGAGGTGGAGCAGCATCCCTTCTACGATGAATTCTGGCGGGAGCGCGCGGCGTTCGAACATCTGGACAAGATTAAAGTGCCCCTGTTCTCCATCGGCGTGTGGGCCAAGATGGATTTGCACCTCGCGGGAAACATTTGCGGCTACCAGCTTGCCAGCGGTCCAAAGAAACTCGCCATCAGCGGAACCGCAACGCCGTTTTCCTCGCAGTCCGATTTCGCCGAAATGGAATTTCACAATAAGTATTTGCTTCCCTTCTATGACAAGTATTTGAAGGGCCTCAAGACCAGCTACGATGAGCGGCCCAACGTCGAATATCCGGTGCGCAATACGGGAAAAAACAGGTCATTCGAGGATTGGCCGCCAGGGACTAACCCGATGCATTTCTACCTGGCGAAGGGGCCGACTGGAACAGTGGCTTCGCTCAATGACGGCGGACTCGGAACCGCTCGCCCGGACAAAAATGTCGGCAGCACCAGTTACACGTATCCGCATCCTTCCTGGGTGTTGGGCGTTGTACCGATCGGACTGGCAGGCCCCGATCCGGCGCGCGGCGTGCTGACGTTCACCACTTTGCCGCTCGACCACGATATCGAGATCGCCGGGGCCGCGAAATTAATCCTTTACGCGGCATCGACGCGAAGCGACACGGATTTCATCGTCAAGGTTTCCGAACAGTTCGAGCAGAGCCGCGAGGAGCACGCGCGGGGCATTCAGCCCAAATATTTCATCGTCACAAAAGGCTGGTTGCGCGCTTCCCACATGGACCGCGACCCGAAGCGCAGCACCGAGGACATTCCCTACTACACCCACGAGCGGGCGACTCCGCTGACTCCCGGCAGCATCTACAAGATCGAAATCCCATTGCAGCCCATTGCGTACCTTTTTCACAAGCGCAGCCGGATTCGCGTGGAAGTCTGCAATGGCGATTCCCCAGTGACGGACGCCCTGTTCTTCCACTTTTACCGGCCCGACAAAATCGGAACGGACACGATCCACCACAACGCCGAACATCCGTCCGAGCTGATTCTGCCCGTGTTGCACACCGGCGCTGGCGCTTAACTCCAAGCAAGATTGCATGACGGAGAGTTTTAAACTTATGGGCGCTGCACGGGAGGAAGCTTTCCGCCGGAGATAAATGTACCGATGCGATTTCCCTTGGTGATGGGGAGCAGGAGATGGGACGGGCAATCGGCATTGTGATGAACTGTGATTTGTGACGCGCTACCGCTCGAAACATGGCCGATTCCGACCAGTTCGAGATAATTCCCGGGAACATCATTGTCCGCGCTCTTGATCTTGATTCCGATGCGCTCGCCCGCCTTGAGCAGGATGCCGTAAGGGCGAATTTCAATATTGAATTCATAGATCCGATTCGGTTCGAGCGGTTCCCGCGCGCTATGCAAGTGGACGGGTTGCCAGGGCGTCGTTGCGGCAGGATCGAGTGTGCGCTGCGATCCGCGCAGCCACCCGCGCGTCAAAAGCGTGCTCCGGCCTTCCTCATCGTAATGCCACAAGGAAACGAACCACAGAATTTCGCGGGCGGTTGTCGAACCGTATAAATTGAGAACGATCGGGCCGCAAATCTCCGTATTTTCCACGATTGGCGGAGTCTTGAATTCGATCGCGCCATGCTGCCGAGGCGAGTCTTCATACGTCGAGGAAGCGTCGTTCGGCCAAAACTCATGTTCGCTGAGCAGCCCGTCCGCATGAAGATAAAACGGAGTCCACTTGGTTTCCGGCAGAGGCCATTCTTCCGCCGGTTTCCATTCGTTGGCTCCCACGATGAAGAGTTGCAGCGGAGGCTCCCCCGCGATCCCCGTGTCGATGCCCTTCAGCCAGTGATCGAACCAGCGAAGCGATTCGTAGGCGTATTGATATAGTGGCCGGTCCAGGTACACGGGAGGACCGACGCTCAATTTCTTTGGGCCCTTCCATTTCTCAATCGCGCGGATGTCCCCCGGCAGATGCAGGCCATAAATACCCCAATCGCCGCCAAAATATGCCGGTATTTTGCAATTCTCAAAATTCACGGAGCGCTCTTTATAAAATTCGTTGCACAGATTGTTCACGATGAGGTCGACAAGCATGGAATTCGCCCCCACATCGGGATGGCGCAACGCGTCCACCAGATACGGAACCGAGGATATTTCCGGATCGCTTAGCGCGGCTTCGACGGCTTGCGCGTATTCGGCATCGCCCCATTTCTCTTTCAGCGTATTTTTTGTGCGAAAGTGCGGGCCATTGGCCTTCACCCAGTGCGACATGAAACCGTGATTGAAAATTCCGCCATGGTAGTAGAGATCGCGGTACATGTCGGTCCAGCCGTACGGCGAGAAGATGGCCCGCAGATGCGGCGGATTCAGCGCGGCAACGCGCTTGGAGACGCGCGAGAAATGCGATACGCCGGTCATTCCCACGTTGCCATCGCACCAGGGCTGGCGGGCCGCCCACTCCACCGCTTCGTACACGTCTTGAATCGACTGCGGATCGATGTTTCCAAAAATCCCGCCAGACTTGTGCGTTCCGGTGATGTTGACAATGAGGAGAGCGTATCCGCGGCGCACGTAGAAATTGAAATCGCCCGTTTCCATGAAGCCGCGGGCGTAGGAAAATCCGATCGGCATCAATTCCTCGGACTGCGCCGCCTTGGAATAGGCGTGGACCGCGAGCAGGGCGGGAAATTTTCCTTCCGCGTCCGGCCGGAAAATATCCGAGTCCAGCGTCACTCCCTCTCGAACGGGAATCGCCACATCGCGCTCGATTCGGATCCCGTACGTTCGCGGCGAGGTCTGCCACTTTGTCGAAAACACGCTAATTCCCTCCGGCTACTTCCCCGACCTTTTCCACCGTGCGAGATCGTGCGGCAAATCCGTTTCGCGAATCTCGCGAATAGGAAGATCGCCTATCATAATTCACACTCGCGCTGGCGCAGGCCAAAGACCCCGCCTCTGCAGAGGCGGGCTACAGCAAACCTGCACCGCCCGCGCATCTGCTGTAGCCCGGGTCTTCAGACCCGGGGACTTTCCGCCGCGCTCGCGAAACTTTTCCTCATAGCGCATGTCCTCAGCCGCAAGATGCGGCGGATTCCCGGCCTTATCTCAGGAAGCCCCGCCAAACCGCGGAAAGAGTTTCAGCGCGTTATCGCGATTGACCGCGCGCTTGATCTCGGGCGAAACCTGATAATTGTCCCAGCCGTTGGCCGTCGGCTCAACCGCGCGATACGGGAAATCGCTGCCCCACAGCATTTGAGTGGTCGGCACCAGATTCATGAGCGCCGCGAGCGACGAAGGGTTCGTGGCATTCGCGATGTCGTAGTGCAATTTTTTGAGTTCATAGAGAACGCCATTCGGGACGCACGATGCGAGCGCGCTGCGCGCCTGAAAAAATCCGTTGATACGCGTCGCCAGCACCGGCATCGTCCCGCCGGAATGGCAGAAGATGAAACGAATGTCCGGGCAGCGCGCAAACGTGCCGTTCACCAGAAAACTGGTGATCGCACGCGTCGTATCGAACACGAACTCGATCACGTTGGACGGAACTCCAGGGATAAGATTTGCGCAGCAGCACGGCTCGGTCGGATGGACAAATACGATGGCCTTGCGGCGATTCAGTTCGTCGAACACCGGAGCGAAAGCCGGATCGCCGGGCCATTTGTCATCATAACTCGTCTGCAAGTACGCGCCGTCCGCTGCCAGCTGGTCAAAAGCGTGTTCGATCTCCGCAAGGCTGCCGTCCACATCCGGCAAGGGGAGCGCGGCAAACATGCCGAATCGCCCCGGATAATCCTTGCTCAATCGCGCTCCATATTCATTGGCGATGCGTGCCAGCTTGCGAGATTTCTCCTTGCCCTCGTACCATGCACCCGGCACGGGCAGCGACAAGATGGACGAGGCGACGCCGAACTGCTCCATCTGCTCGAGCGTGACGCCGGGAGTCCATTTGAGAACCGCGGTGTCGCCCGATGTAATTTCCAGGATGCGGTCTCGCGTAAGACTCGCGTACTCGGGCGGCATCATGTGGTGATGCACGTCAACGCGGCGCGGATTGACATTTCCTCTTGCGGCGGTATCGCCAGGCAATGCGTTGTTGGCGGACAAGTGCGGGCCTCCTCAAACTCAAATCACAAAAAACAAAATCATTCTTTCGCGTCGATCAAGATAAACGCCACCTGGCAGGGCGCATCGCCGCGATTCACCCAGGCGTGATTCGTGCCACGCTGCACGACCACATCGCCCGCCTTCAAATGAACTTCCGAATCGTCCAGGAGCATGTCGATCTCGCCCGCGAGGATCACGGCGTAGTCTACGGTCCTGGTCCGGTGCATCGCCGGGTCGCGTGGTTTTTCGCGAGACTCCCCTTCCGGCGCGAGGCCGATCCCTTGAAAGATTCGAAGCCGGGTTGCGTAGTCCGCCTTAATCTCTTTTTCCGGAGCAAACTCGATCACCCGGAAAATCGTTCCGCCGGGAGGCGGCGCGATGCCGATTTTTTTGCTGGCTGCGTCCTCGCGATTCGAAAGATCCGCGGGATTGGAATCCGTCACCCAAAGCAGCGTGTTCGTAATGCCCGTCTCTTCTCGCCGGTGGACCGCGCCGGCCACGCCATCGATCATCGTACAGGCTTTGCCCAATGCATCTTTTCCGGTAACTACGCGTCGAATGGGAGAAGACAAGGTCGCACCCCTAATCCGCATTTCACTAACACTTCACTGGCGCCGGCATCAGGCATTGGAATTTGGCGGCATTGCCGTTTGTTCCAGCCTGACGTGGTGCGGATTGTAGTCACCCGCCAACGGGAAATCAAATGCCTCGGATGGATGCCGCCGCTTCGATCGCACATTTCGAACACTCCGTCCCGCGACGTACATTCACGAGCCAGTGGCGGCAAAGCTCCCTCCGTTGCGAAATGCACTCCGGTCAGGCTACTATGCCCCTACGAATTCGAAGCCATCGAGCTTGTACTGGCGCTATCAATGGCGGACAAACTTTCAGCCAAGGGGTATCGTGTGAAAAGCAAACGAGCGCAATCGTTTTCCCTGATTGTGGGCCTGCTGCTGCTTTGCATCCCGGTTTTCGCACATCACGGCGGATCGGAGTACGACCAGGAACATCCGATGACCCTCAAGGGAACCGTGAAGGAATTCAACTGGGTCAATCCCCACTGCCAGATTTTCGTCGACGTGAAGGACGCCAACGGCAAGGTTGTAAACTGGGCCATCGAAACACTGGCGCCGGCTGTTTTAAAACGCGCTGGATGGAGCCGCGAAACCTTGCACGCCGGCGACGAAGTCACAATCACATTCGCGCCGAGCAAAAGAGGGACGCCTGTGGGGATCGTTCGCAAAATCGTGCTCCCCGATGGCAAGGAATTGATGGGCGGAACTCTGGGCGAGCAGCCGCAGCAATAATGTGCAAAGCCGGGAATTTTTTTCGAGCGCGCTCCGATGCTCGCTCCTAAACATGAATCGCCGCCTGAAATTCGATTGATAAAGGGACTTTCGGAATGCGCAAATCGCTTATGGGTTCGACGATGGCCTCTCTAACGGCGATGCTGATTCTCTCACCGTTTGCGCACGCGCAAACCAAGCCAGATGCCGCCCTGTCGAACGACCAGCGCGATTTCAGCGGGGTTTGGGATCCTGCGCCCTACATGCAGCCCAAGGACGAGCCACCCATAACCTTTGGTCACCCATCCACCAAGCCGGATGATCCGCTCCCTCCGTTCACGGCCTGGGGAAAGGCCAGGTACGACGCCAACGTGAAGTTCATCGCGGCCGGAGCCGTCCTGGACTGCGACCCCTTCGGCACGGCGCGCAACTATTTCACGCCCCGGCCATTCGAAATCATTCAGGCTCGCGACAGGGTCGTGCAGCACTTCGAGTATTACGACAACTGGCGCTCGATCTGGACCGACGGCCGAAAAATTCCCACCGACGCGGACCCCGAATATATGGGCTACTCGGTTGGCCGGTGGGAGGGAGATACGTTCGTCGTCGAGTCCGCCGCGTATAACGGCAAGGCGTTCCTCTCCTGGTCCGGCCTTCCGCTAAGCGAATCAATGCACCAGACGGAGCGCTGGCAGCGCGTGTCCGCCGACACACTGAAAATTATTTTCACGTTCGACGACCCGAAAGTGTACGCGAAGCCCTGGACGATCATGGCGTTCTGGAAGCTGAAGAAAGATTGGGAACTGGACGCGCATCCCTGCACGCTATCGGCGATCAAGGAGTACGACGAAAAAATGAACCACCGCGACAATCTCCCGGGCGCCGACTACAAACCAAAAAACTAGCGCGCATCTCGCATGCATTTCAGTGGCACAGGCTTCAGCCTGTGTGCTTTTGACTTTGCTTTTGCGCGGCGCAACCGAAACCCACACAGGCTGAAGCCTGTGCTACTCAAACCCTACAGCCCGAGCACCCTCTCCGCATTGCCGTGGAACACGCGCTCCTTGATGTCGTCGGCGTAGCCGAGTTCGTCCCATTCGCGCAGCAGCCGCTCGTACGGGATGCTGGGGTAATCGCTGCCAAATATAATTTTGTCCTTCAGGCGGCCACGAATATCTTTCTTCAGTTGCGGAGGGAAATATTGCGGCGCCCAGCCGGATAGCTCCCAGAACACGTTTCCCTTGTGCAGGGCCACGGCGGTCATTTCGTCAACCCAGGGCCAGCCGGGATGCGCGGCGAGAATGGTCAGGTTCGGGAAGTCCGCCGCAAGCTCGTCAATGGCCGAAGGATGCGCGTGGCGAATTTTCGCGCCCATGCCACCCGGCATTCCCGCGCCCATGCCCGTGGTGCCCACATCGATCATGACCGGCGCCTTTAATTCATCGATGAGTTCAAAGAGCGGGTAAAAGCGGCGGTCGTTCACCGCGAAGTGACCCATGATCGGATGAAAGTGGAATCCCATCATTCCGAGGTCCTGAATGGCGTGCCGCGCCTCGCGCAGGGCTTCGTTCTCCTTGAACGGATCGACGGCCGCCCAGGATTGAATGATGCGTTGCGGGTGGCGTTTCTGCATCGCCGAAACAAAATCGTTCGAACACGGAGGCGTGCCGATGGTCGTTTCCAGGTCCAGCGCCACAAGAATCGCTTCGACGCCCGCCGCCGTGAATTCCTGGACGACTTCCTCCTCGGCCTTCGGCACCCAGGAGCGGTTCCAGTATTTGGCAAGCGCATCGACATAGGGTTGCTGGCAGGCAATCCACTCGCGCGTGTTGGGGTAGCAATGAACGTCGATGATTCTCATGCGATTGTCCTAGTCGAGCTCATTGTGCTGGTTGCAGGCCATTACGAAAACCCCCGCCTCTGAAGAGGCGGGCTACAGAAAACCGGCACCCTCGCTAATCTGCTGTAGCCCGGGTCTTCAGACCGGGGGGTTTTCCGCTGCTATACCGATGCGCTGCCCTTGCCTTGTTTCTCCCCGGCCATTTTCAGGGAGATGGTTTCGGTCAGCGTCTTTTTCGAAACCTTTCCGAACGGCGACAGCGGAAAATCCTGCATGATTTCCAGCCGCTCGGGAATCTTAAACTTGGCGATTTCCTTGCCGAGCAGAAATGTTTTCAGCTCGTCGAAGCCCAGTTGCGCGTTTTCGCGCAGCAGGACGCACGCGCACATGCGCTCGCCCAGCACAGGATCGGGCACGGGAACACAGGAAGCGTTCTTCACCGAGGGATGCGAGAGGATCAGGTTTTCAATCTCCTCGGCGCTGATTTTTTCGCCGCCGCGATTGATGAGGTCCTTCTTGCGCCCCTCGACCACATAGTTCCCGGTCCTGTGCCGCCGCATCAGATCGCCGGAACGGTAAAACCCGTCCGACGTGAACGTGCGGGCATTGTATTCCGGCACGCCGAAGTAACCGCGCAGCGTGTACGGCCCCCGGCAGCACAGTTCGCCCACTTCCCCGCCGAGAATTTCGTGGTCGTCATCGTCCAGAATGCGCACTTCGTCATCCGGGCATACGGGGCGGCCCACTGTTTCCTGGCTGACGTCCAGCGGATCGTCCAGCCGCACAAACATCAGCAGCCCCTCGGACATTCCAAAATTTTCCTGCACAAATGCGCTGGGAATAAGCCTCTTCGAAAGCAACCGCACTTCGGGCAGCATGGATTGGCCGCCGCTTTGAATAATTTTTAGCGAGGAAAGATCGTGGCGGCTGACGGCCGGATCGTGCAGCAGCCGGATCAGCAACGCCGGGACCACTTTGATATGCGTGACTTTGTGCCTCTCGATCAACGCGCAAACGTCCTCGGGCCGCGCGCTGGTGCTAAGCACCACGCGGCCGCCGTTGAAAAGAAAACCTTGAATTCCGGGGCACGCGAGAGGCAAGTTATGCGCGATGGGCAGAATCACGAGCAGGACGGAATCTTCGCCGACCGCACAAACCCTGGAAGCCACCTTGGAGTTGTAGGCGTAATCGTTATGCGTGCGCGGAATCAGCTTGGGAATGCCGGTGGTCCCTCCGGATAGTTGAAAGATGGCTGGATCGACCGGATCGATTTTTATTTCGGCCAGCGCGGACACGGGCAGGCTGGCGGGCTTCTCGATCATTTCGGACAGCGAAAGAAAACCCGGGCGAGAAGGCCCCAGAACGATTCCGTGGCGCATCGTGGGAACTTTCTGGCGAATGCGCTCGACCATGGCGCAATAGTCAAAATCTCCCTGCTGGTCCGGAACCACACACGCAACGGCGCCCGAAAGCTCGACAAACTGGCTGATTTCCGCGAAGCGGTGCGGCATGAGCGCGGCAATCGGGATGCCGCCAATCTTCTGCAGAGCCAGGTACAGAACCACAAACTCGGCGACATTCGGAAGTTGCACTACGACGCGGTCCAGCGGCTGGAGGCCGACTTCCAACAGATTCAGCGCCAGATTGTTCGACATCCGATCGAGCTCGCCGTAGGTGATCGAGCGATCCCGGTCGAGCAGCGCGACTCGCTTCTCATATTTCTCAAAAATAATTCTGTATTCCTGCGCCAGCGTCTTATCGATCCAATAGCCCTTCTCACGATATCGCCTGGCAAAATCCGGCGGAAATGGAACAACTCCTTCCAGCACGAGTTTTCCTCCCTCAGGTCTTATTTCTCACCACGGTCTTTCGTGGCGCCGGCGTCTCGCCGGCTCTTTTCCAATCGCACGAAGCGCACAAAAACTGCCGGCGAGACGCCGGCGCTACCACACATCGCGCACCCAATTATGCATCCTTCGTGGAGTCCGCCTACGTTGTTGCGGAATATCCCCCGTCGATCACGATGATCTCACCGTTGACGAAGCGGTTGCCGGTAATCAGACTGACGATGACCTCGGCGACGTCCTCGGACGTCGCGCAGCGGCGCAAAGGAGTGCTCTTCGCGCGCCGCGCCATCAAGTCGTCATATCGGTCCCCCAACATGCGCTTCATCCAATCGCCTTCCATCCAGCCGGGCGCTACAGCGTTTACGCGAACGTCCGGCGCGAGGTTGAGCGCCAGCAGCTTGGTGAGGCTCACGACGGCGGCCTTGCTGGCCGCATAAGGCAACGGCTGCGGTCCTGGGCGCAGGCCGACAATGCTGGCGGTGTTGACCACGCTGCCCTTGGCCGCCTTGAGGAGGGGCGTCGCGGCGCGCGTCACCTGAAACATTCCCCGCACGTTTACGGCGAAGACGCGATCCCATTCCTCCGCCGTCATGGATTCAAAATCGCCGGGCTTGACGTTCGACGTGATGCCCGCGTTGTTCACCAGCGCATCCAGGCGTCCGAACTCGCTCTCGACGGCTGCGAGCATTTTGCGCACCGACGGGTCGTCGCTGACGTCGCACTGGAATAGCAGCGTCTTGGCGCCCTTGGCCTGCGCGAGCGCCGCTGTGTCACGCGCCGCCTGCTCGCTGCGGCTGTAGTTGATCGCGACGTCGTAGCCGGCCACGGCCAATCCTATTGCGGCTGCGCTTCCAATGCCCGTGGATGCTCCCGTGATCAGCGCGACTGGCTTCGCTTGCGTCATGAATGCGTCTCCTGGTCAATCCTGCTCAAAGCGGAGCGTAAGATTGCTGCCGCACTAAAATCGATTGCTTAACTTTACGAAAAACCCCGCCTCTGAAGAGGCGGGCTACAAAAACCTCTGTCGTTTGCGCGAATGCTTGAGTCCGGATCTTCAGACCCGAGGTCTTTCTCGAACATTCGAGAAAATTTACCCTCTCGCGCTTTATGACGCATGCGCAGCGCTGACGGTTGCCGCGACTTCCCGCGAGCAACGAGGACTCGCAAACAGGATGGCGATGCCGCCGACAAGCGACGCCGCGCCGATGGCCACAAAAAGTCCTGCCGTCCCCTGCGTATGCTGCTGAAGCAGCCCGGTGATGAACGGCCCGAGAATTCCTCCGGCGCGCCCCACTCCTAGCATCATGCCGACGGCCGTGCCGCGCACTTCCGTATCATAAGATGCGGCGGTGAAATTGTTCAGCACGTTCTGCCCGCCCAGAATACAAAAGCCGGCCGCGCCCACGCAGATGATGTTGAGCGCATGCACATTTACCAGAACAAGTATGCCCACTGAAATTGCGCCGCCGAGCCACCACACGGCCATCGCCTGGCGATCCATTCCGCCCCGGTCCGCGATGTAGCCGCACAGGAGCGAACCGATAAACGCCATGGCCTGAATCAAGGCGCCGAAACTAAAGCTGGTCGCAAACCCCTCGCCGCGCTGCATCATGGCCGTGGGAACCCATCCCGAAAGGCCCCAAATCCCAAACAAAATAAAAAATGCCGAAATCCACACCGATAGAGTCGTTCTCCGGTAGCGCGGCGAAAGCAAGAGTGATATGGATGCCGGACGATCGCTCGGCTCCGGAAACATAAACTTCGCGTCAGGCGCGGTATAGCGCGCGGCTTGCGAAGGATTCAAGCGGCAAAGCGTCTCGGCAATGCCCTGCCAATTGCCGCGCATGGCCGCAAACTGCAGCGATTCGGGAAGGACCATATGGCAAACGGTCACCAGCACAATCGAAAGCGACGCCGCATAATACAACGCCTGCCAGCCAAATATCGGAGTGAGATATACCCCAACGGCAGCCGCGACGATGCCGCCACCGGCCCAGCCCAGCGCCCAGCCCCATATGGAAAACGTGTTGGTCAGGCGGCGCGGCGCATATTCGTTGATGTACGTCACGCCGAGAGGCAGGAGCGCGCCCATGCCGAGTCCGGTGAGTAATCGCAAAACACAGAAAGCGAGGAATGAGTTCCCGAGTACCGCGGTTGCAAGGCTGAAAATCGTCACAATCCAGAGCGCCACAAGGAGCGTTGCGCGACGCCCGTACCGGTCGGAGAATTTTCCCTGCAGAAGCGAGCCGATCATGAAGCCGACCAAGCCGCTGGAGACGAGCATCCCCGCCTGGCCCTGAGCCAAATGCCAGGGTTTCGCCACGTAATGAATGACGTAGGCGGGATTAAACGTATCGTACCCGTCAAAGAACACCACCATGCCGATGAGCAGAGCGAGAAAACGGTGATAGCGCCCAATCGGAGCGTTCGCGATTTCCTCGCGCACATCAATCATGAAATGCACACCCTCGCTCTGCAATCAAAGTCGTATTGCGGATCGTTCGCGTTGCAGCATCCGTGTCTATGACTAATTCCAAACGCGAACACGCATGTTTTGGGACCCGCTCAGTGTAAACGCGTCCCTCGCGTTGTCAAGCAAACGCAGAAACGCCGCGAAAGAAAAAATAGCGCGGGCTTCAGCATGCGCATTCAGAAAATACAACCAAAAATTACCGTATGCGCGCGGCAGGATCATCTTCCGCACGCAACATGCGGGGCCAGAGCAGGCCGAACACGAGCCAGACCACGCCCGCCGCGATCACAATCAGCATCAGCAAGCGCAAATCCTTCGCCAGCGAAGCGGCATCCAGTGACGGCCAGCGCATTGGATACTGGCGCAGCACCCCGTAACGCTCGGTCATCCAATGCCATGCCGTGTGCGCCACGATTGCCGACAGGATGATTGTGCCCATGCGTTCGGCCACCACGCGGCGGAAAAGAATCTCCAAGGCCGGGATCATGAGCGCGAGCACGAGAAGCTGTCCCAGCTCGACACCGACGTTGAACGAAAGCAGCGAGGCCAGCAAATGGGAACCCGCGAACTGCATCGTCTGCCGCAGGGCAAACGAGAAGCCGAACCCATGAACCAGGCCGAATCCGAAGGTGATCATCCATCGCCGCTGCACGCTCGCGCCGCCAACGATGTTCTCCAGCGCCATGTACACGATGGACGTCGCGATCAGCGTTTCGATCAGCGGCGGAAACCAAATCGCATCCGGCGCGAGGTTGTAGGCCGACGCGATGAGCGTGATCGAATGCGCGATGGTGAACGAAGTCACCACCGGAATCAGCGCGCGGAATCGCCGGAACGGGATTACCAGGCAAAAAAGAAACAACAGGTGGTCCGTCCCATCAAGAATGTGAAAGAAACCCAGCTTGACGAACTGACCGGAGGCCTGAAACCACCGCGGATCGAGGCGAACGAGGCCGGGATCGCCCAGAAACTCAAATGCCCGGACCGCTCCGCCCGGCGGCAGAAAACGAAGAGCGATCACGACCCGTGCCGCCAGCCGGTCAAGACCGGGATGAATCGAGAAGCTCGAAGAGTCGGATTGAATGGGATATTCAAAGAGCACGTCCAGCATCAACTGGTCCCAGACAATGCTCGTGCCATTCGTGAGCTTTGGACCGGTGACGTGCGCCAGCGCTTGCTCGTATGACGCGAAGGAAGGATCGGACTCCAGAGAGAGCCGCGTCTCCGCAACGCGCGGCTTCGGCAAGCGCGCGCCCCCTTCGTACACATCGATAAAATCGGAGACCCACAGCGTGGCAGCTTCGCGCAGCGCCGAATCGACATGATCGAAATCCAGATAGCCCTGCGCGCGCTCGGGGAAATTCACATCGCGCATGGTTTTCAGTGGCACGCGCACCAGAATGTTCAAGCGATTCCCCGCCGGCTTGAAAAACATCTGAACCGTCGCATCACTCGGAATGTCGTGAGCTACTACAGGATGCGCCGGCGCGAAAAACAATAGAACGAGAAGCGTGGCGATAAGGCGAGGCGCTGCAAATGTGCGAAACATGAACCGGAAGCGTAATCGTTGCCCATGGCCGCTGACAAGCAAAATCAGGAATCATCCCAATTTGAATTGTGTATACTTCCCCAAGCTACCTGCGCCGCAAGTTCCAGGCAAGCGATTACGACCCGCTTCCTGAGCCGCGGCAAACAAACAATTGGCACCTCGCACGAGAGGATGGCAACTATGAAACGTAATTTGGGTATTGGCGCGGCTTTTCTCGCGATCATCGCCGCGCTCGGATTCGGCTCCAGACTACTGGAAAAGAAGGCCTCCGTCGAGGCCGCCACAATTCAGGTGCCCACGTTCGAAGTGGATCCGATGTGGCCCAAGCCGCTGCCGAATCATTGGGTGATCGGAATGACGATTGGTGTATCGGTTGATGCCCAGGAAAATGTTTGGATCATTCATCGAGGCGGCTCGCTCGAAGCGAAGGAAACATATGGCAACACGAATCCGCCCGGAGCGGATTGCTGCGTGACCGCGCCCCCCGTTCTCGAATTCGATAAGGAAGGTAACCTCATTGGACATTGGGGCGGACCGGGCAAGGGCTACAATTGGCCCAACTCCAACCACGGAATTACGGTCGACTACAAGGGCAATGTTTGGATTGGCGGGAACGGCCGCACAGTGGATCCCAAACTGCAAGATACTGGGGCCAGCACAGCGCCGGAAGCAAGTCAACCGGGCGCCTATGCGGACAATCAAATCCTAAAGTTTACCCAGGACGGAAAATTCCTGATGCAAATCGGGCATCCGTTCAAAAGCAAAGGCAGCAACGACACCGAAAACCTGAAAGGGCCCGCGAAAATGTTCATCGATCCGAAGACCAATGAACTGTACGTCGCCGATGGGTATGGCAACAAACGCGTAATCGTGTTCGACGCCGATACTGGGCAGTACAAGCGGCATTGGGGCGCCTATGGGCACAAACCGGACGACACCGACCCCGGCAATTACAACCCGGACGCGCCAATCGATCAGCAGTTCCGCAGTCCGG
>PLUM01000046.1 GCA_003165465.1 Acidobacteriota bacterium | reverse complement strand
GTAAGCAAAATCGTCGCATGAGATACCTCCTCGATTAAACGAAAAATGTCCATTTCGGTCTCGAATCTGCGACCGAATATACACCGAATTTGGCTTTTGCCATGGCAGTTAACTGACTGCGGGATGGGGTGCTATCCTGGAGGCGGTTTGAGTCACATTCGGATAAGACCGTTTATCAGATGGGATNNGTCGACGCGCTCGAAGCGCAACCGAAAGGTGACCGGCTATGAAAACCAGACCATATCAAACCAGCACATGCAAGCCAAGCATATGATAGTTCTCTAACCGCTGCCTAGTGGTAGAATCGCGCTAGTAATTCTTTGCTATACATGAAGTGCGGTGGAATGCGTTCAACATGAGCCAAGTGGTCATCGAAAACCCGATCATCAACTCGCCATTCGACGAGCCGACCCGCCATTTTCGTTTTTCGGACGAAGGTATCACCAACGAGATCGTTGATGGACGCCGGATTAGTTCTTACTTCGTCCCCATTGCCAAGTCGAAGAAGAAAGGTTCTAAGCAGATCCAGTTCGACACAGAGTGGACACAAGACCGCATTGAAGAGAACAAACTCGTCAACGACATCCGCCGCCGCGTCATACTCTGGCGCAAAGGCGGCTACGTTGGTGTGACGCCGCAGACCGCACGCTTGATCGCCTACTGGACCGACCCAAACCGTGAAAAGAAACTCTTTTTCTGTCAGAACGAAGCTCTCGAAACCGCCATTTACATTGCAGAAGTCGCAAACAAGTACGGTGATTCATGGATAGAGAACACTATACGTGCTGCGAACGATACATCGAACCCCGGTCTTCCGCGCACGGCGTTCAAGATGGCGACTGGCTCCGGGAAGACTGTCGTCATGGCCATGCTTATCGCTTGGCACACGCTCAACAAACGCGCCAATCCACAGGACGCCCGCTTCTCCGATACTTTCCTGATTATCACGCCCGGCATCACGATCCGCGACCGACTGCGCGTGCTTTTGCCAAACGACCCGGAGAATTACTATCGCCAGCGCGACATCGTTCCGGGCCAGCTACAGAACCAACTCGGGCAGGCTAAAATCATCATCATCAACTTCCACAAATTTCAACTGCTAGAGAAGGTAGCTGCTGGCAAAATCACAAAATCGATTCTCGCCGATGGACAGCCAAGTCCGTTCACAGAAACACCCGACCAAATGGTGCGCCGCGTTTGCCGTGAGTTAAATAACAAGAAGAACATCATCGTTCTCAACGACGAGGCCCATCACTGCTACCGCCGCAAACCCGACGCGGAAGACGAACCGCTCACCGGCGATGAGCGCGTTGAGGCCAAGAGCCGCGAGGAAGAGGCCCGCATTTGGATTTCCGGTATCGAGGCCGTAAAAGCCAAGATCGGCGTGAAGGCTATCTACGATCTTTCGGCCACACCGTTTTTCCTGCGAGGTTCAGGCTATCCCGAGGGCACGCTCTTTCCGTGGGTGGTCTCCGACTTTTCTCTGATCGACGCCATCGAAGCGGGTATCGTCAAAGTGCCTCGCGTTCCTGTGTCCGATGATTCGATGACTGGCGAACAGCCCACCTACCGTGACCTATGGCTGCGTATTCGAGAGGACCTTCCCAGAAAAGGTCGCAAGATCGAAGAGGTGAATGGGGAGCCGAAACTGCCGCTCGAACTCCAAGGCGCACTGCTAAGTCTCTACGGTAACTACGAGAAGTATTACCGCCTATGGGAGCAGAACGCACAAGCCCGCGCTCGTGGCATCACGCCGCCCGTTTTCATCGTTGTTTGCAACAACACTAACGTCTCGAAATTAGTCTTCGACTATATTGGCGGCTGGGAAAAGCAGATAGGTGAACAGACAATCGTCCAAGCCGGACAACTGGCCATCTTCCGCAACGACGACGGCAACGGCGCGTGGCTGCACCGCCCAAACACGATCCTAGTGGACAGCACGCAACTCGAATCAGGCAGCGCAATGAGCGACGACTTCAAAAAAATCGCCGCCCGCGAAATCGACGAGTTCAAGGCTGACTATCGTGCCCGCTTTCCCGGACGTGACACCGACGACCTCGCCGACGAGGATTTGCTGCGCGAAGTGATGAACACAGTCGGCAAGGTGGGCAAACTCGGCGAGCACGTTAAGTGCGTGGTCAGCGTCTCCATGCTCACTGAGGGGTGGGACGCCAACACCGTCACCCACGTTCTCGGCGTGCGCGCCTTCGGCACGCAACTGCTGTGCGAGCAGGTAGTCGGTCGCGCCCTACGTCGCATGAGTTACGCCGCTAACGAAGAAGGTCATTTCGACCCCGAATATGCCGAGGTCTATGGCGTTCCCTTTTCCTTCATCCCTTGCAGCGGGGCAACCAAAGACCCCAAGCCCGGTCCGCTGCCCACACGCGTCCGCGCGCTGGAGAGCCGCATCGCATGCGAGATCACCTTCCCCCGGCTGCTCGGCTATCGCTACGATGTAGGTAGCGAACGGCTCGAAGCGCAATTCACCGACGAATCCAACCTGGCGCTTTCCACCGCTGACATTCCCACCAAGACCGAGAACGCGCCCATCGTCGGCGAAACCAGCATCCACACCCTCGACGATCTGAAGCGGCACCGGCCTAACGAGGTCGCGTTCCTGCTTGCCAAGCTTGCGTTGGAGAAATACTTCCGCGATGACGATGGCAACGACAAGCCCTGGCTCTTCCCGCAACTGCTCGGCATCTCCAAACGCTGGCTCGATGAATGCGTCACGCTCAAGGACAACACTTTTCCGCAACTGCTCTTGCTGATCGAACTGGCGCATGATGCTGCCGACAAAATTTATAGGGCCATCGTCACCCCAATCGCTGGCGCGGCGGCGCTAAAGCCTATCCTGCGACCCTATGACACAACCGGCTCAACTCGGTACGTGGATTTCGATACGACTCGACCTGTCTACGCGACAAGAGCGGACAAATGTCATATCTCCCACGTCGTTGCTGATACCGACTCCTGGGAACAGAAAATGGCGGAAGCATTGGAATCCATGCCCGAGGTCATTCGCTACGTAAAGAACCACAATCTCAGCTTCACGATTCCTTACACGTTGAACGGCGAAGAAAAGAATTACATTCCCGACTTCATCGCCTGCATTGACGAAGGGCGCGGCCCGGACGACCTACTGAACCTTATCGTCGAAGTCACGGGCGAAAAGAAAAAAGACAAGGCTGCTAAGGTCGCCACTGCCCGAACACTCTGGGTGCCAGCCATCAACAATCACGGGGCCTTCGGACGCTGGGCGTTTATCGAAGTCGCCGATCCTTGGGATGCGCAAAATCTCATTCGCGGTTTTCTAAAGCAGGCGCAAGCGGAGTCACCAAAGGAACTCGCTCATGGCTAAGAAGAAACCCGCGGCGACGAAAGTAGAATCCATCCGTCACAAGGATAAGCGCGCCAATATCCCAACGGAGGAACTTCGCGACTTCGTGGCCGATGAGGAACTTTCACCCAAGACGATGCTCTACCTGCGCGACCCTTCTCTCGATCCGCAACTGGTCTGGAAAGGCAAGGACGAACAGGACCGCGAAGACCTTGCAGTCCCTGTGGTGCCCATCTACATACAGGAAAAGATTCATCCGCAGGCCATCATTGACGCCCTGCCCCGCATTGAGCCACCCGGAAACGGCACTCCTAATCTCTTTGCCGATTTCAATGGCGGTCCCACAGATTTCCAACAGAAGGTTGATTTTTACCACCACGAGCAAAACTGGACGAATCGTCTCATTCTTGGCGATTCGCTCATGGTGATGACTTCATTGGCTGAAAAGGAAGGACTCAAGAACAAAGTCCAAATGATTTACATGGACCCACCTTATGGGATCAGATTCGGATCGAATTGGCAGGTGTCCACGCGAAAGCGAGAAGTAAGAGACGGAAAAGTTGAAGACGCGAGCCGCGAACCGGAGGTCGTAAAGGCATTCCGAGACACTTGGAAACTCGGCATCCACTCATACCTGGCCTATCTGCGCGATCGGTTGGTGGCAGTACGCGATCTGCTCACAGAGACAGGAAGTGTTTTTGTGCAGATCGGGGATGAGAACGTGCATTTGGTCCGATCAATCCTTGATGAAGTTATCGGGAGCGAAAACTTTGTTAGCGACATCGTTTTCCGAAAAACTGGAAGTGCAGCGACGGATTATTTGCCAAACATAGCCGACCACATTCTCTGGTACGCCAAGAACCGTGGTGCACTTAAATTCCGAGCGATCTATAGCGAGCGCGTCAACAAGGAAGGGATTCCCGATTCCTATCCGCAATTGGAACTCTCGGACGGCACGACAGGTAGATTGACGGAGGAGATGAGGCTCAAAGGAGAGCTACCGAAAGGGGCACGCCCATTCCAATCGGTCTCACTCGAATCTGAGGGACGACGCTCTGGCGACCTCTGCGAACCATATGCTTGGCAAGGGAAATCATATAGTCCGAGAGACGGTGCTCACTGGAAGACTGGCCACGCTGGGCTTAGGCAATTAGGCATTCAGGACCGGCTTCTTGTCTCGGGCAATTCACTTCGTTACAAGATGTATCTTGATGATTTCCCCGTCATGCCGATATCGAATGTTTGGGTCGATACGATGGGCGCTTCTGATCTCGTTTACGTTGTTCAGACAAACACCAAAGTTGTTGAACGTTGCCTCTTGATGGCGACCGACCCCGGTGACTTAGTCCTCGATCCTACATGTGGGAGTGGGACGACGGCATACGTGGCCGAGCAGTGGGGGCGGCGGTGGATCACTTGCGACACAAGCCGCGTCGCCCTGGCGCTGGCGCGCACGCGGTTGATGGCTGCCAAATATCCCTACTACCTGCTGGCAGATTCGCCCGAAGGCATAACGAAGGAAACAACACTGACTGGAAAGGTCCCCCCTGAACACAAAACCGAAGGTGACATACGGAAGGGCTTCGTTAACAAACGAGTGCCGCACGTCATGCTCAAATCCATTGCCAACAACCCTGACATCCATGAAGGCATGAAGCGGGAGCAAATCGAGGCTGCAATCGCTCGCTACGCTGAAACGGAAACCCTCTACGACCAACCCTATGAGGACAACAAGCGCGTGCGGGTGTGCGGGCCTTTCTCTGTGGAAAGTTTGTCGCCGCATCGCGTGCTTTCCACAGATGACGCAAGTGGCACGGTGAGCGAGCAAGAAGGCCGCAAGCAACAAGACTTCGCAACCATGATTTTGGATAACCTCAAAAAGGCGGGCGTGCAGAACACGGTGAAGAAAGAACGGCTTACCTTCGACCGACTCGACACCTACGCCGGAGCATGGCTGCACGCAGCGGGCGAATACACCGATGCGGAGGGCAAGACCCGGCGCGTGGCTGTCTCCATTGGTCCTGAACACGGCACAGTCGGCCCGCAGCAGGTGAAGGAAGCCGCCAAGGAAGCAGTACAAGGCGTGGGATTCGATGTGCTAATTGTGTGCGGATTCGCCTTCGATCCGCACGTCGCCGAAGAAGTAAAACGATACGGCAAGCTCACTGTGCTTCCAGCCAAGATGAATCCTGACCTCGCGATGGGTGACGAGTTGCTAAAGAAAACCGGCGCGGGAAACTTGTTCATGGTCTTCGGCGAACCGGATGTGGACATAAAGAAGCAGAAGAACGGGCAGTTCGTCGCCACGATCAAAGGTGTGGACGTGTACGACCCCACCACAGGACAGATTCGCAGCGCGTCCACCGACGACATCGCCTGCTGGTTTATCGACACCAACTATAACCGTGAGAGCTTCTTCGTGCGCCACGCCTACTTCACCGGCGCGGAAGAACCCTACGACAAACTAAAGCGCGCCCTTCGCGCCGACATCGACGAGGGAGCATGGAGCAGTCTCTACAGCACGGTGAGCCGCCCATTCGACAAACCCGAGTCCGGCAAAATCGCCGTGAAAGTCATCAACCACTACGGTGACGAAGTGTTGAAAGTCTTTGATATATGAGACGGGTCGAATGAGGCCTCACGCAGGCGTTCCGCCTGGGCTCGGATGCTGACCTAATCCTCAGAAGCATTTCATGAGATGTTTGTAGGAGTTTGACCTCAATCCCTCCTTTTCCGTCGGTCCCTTCAATTCCCCTAAGTCTACTTGAACCTCGGCCACAGCAGCTCGGCGTTGCCGCGGTCGAGCGCGTGCTGGATGTCGGCGGGGAGCCGAAGCACGGGGAAGTTCTGCACTGTGGATTCGGTCGGTTCGATCGGGAAATCGGTTCCGAACAGAAATTGCGTTGGAGGCGCCAAGGCGCGAAGCGCTGCCATTGGCATCGGGTAGGTGGCATGAGCGCACTCGTAGTAGAGCCGTTTCAACTCGTAAAAGGTGCCGTTGGGAATCTTGTCGTTCTTTCCCTCGGTGCGATTGAACTTTCCGTTGGAGAAGCTCGTGGCTCCCGGCGTTCGGTCCTTCACACGCCCCGCGAGGGCAGGCAGGGCGGCACCCGAGTGATTTACGATCCATTTGATGTTCGAACACCGGGAGAGCACGCCGTTATAGAGCAGGCTGACGATGGTGCGCGTCGTATCGAAGTCGAACTCGACGACACCATCGCCAAGGCCAGCCAAGTTGTGGCAGCAGTTTGCGACCGTGGGATGGAAGAAGACTGCCGCGTTGCGCCGGTTCAATTCGTCGAACATCGGCAGGAACATCGGGTCGCCCCACCACTTGTCACCTGTATTGGTGAACAGGGCGACTCCGTCGCACTTCAGCACATCGAAGGCGAACTCGATTTCCAGCAAGGTGGCATCCACGCTCTTGGCGGGCAAGGAGGCGAAGAAGCCGAAGCGCTTCGGATTTATTTGCACGGCTTTTCCGCCATACTCGTTCGTTTCGCGAGCGAACTTGATGGCTTTATCTGTTCCGTCATAGAGGTACTCAGCCGCGAGGGTCAGCGAAAGAATGGCGGATTCCGTTCCGAATTTGTCCATCTCATCCAAGGAAACCTGGGGAGTGTATTGCCGGGCGGTCATGTTGGGCTGGAGCGGAGGCAGCATATGGTGGTGCACATCAATGCGTCCGCGCCCAGTGCGTCCCTTCGTGGTTTGCGCCATTAGGTCGCCGAACGGCCTAAATATTGCCGCGCCACTTACCGCTGCAATCGCCTTCAACAGAGCCCGTCGCTCGACGCCCGCGAATTGGTGTGATTTCATAAAGACGCCTCCAAGTCGGAATTTGGCAAGACGCACTCTGTTATTACCACAAGCAGCAGGGACTTGCACCAGCAAACACAACTGCCAAATAAGTCGCGATCGCAGTTACCGGCAATGTTGACCACGTGTCAGGGTTAAATGCGATGAAGCAGCGAGATATGTCATTGACGCTTAAATGTACGTGGGGCCGCTCCACAAGCTGGTCATCGAGACCAGTTCGTGCGCGAAGCCGAGGATCGTGCGGTGCAGGTAATCCGGCGAAAAAATCTTCAGGAACACGCCGCCCACCGACTTGCTGGCAGAGCCGGACAGAAAACCAAAATGAGAACGCAACTCCTTGGATAGATTCAATATATGACAGCTAGAGGTCTGGTAACCTGCTTGCACACGTTGCGCGAAGAGCGCAGATATTCTTTGTCGCGGGGCGCTTATACGTCGAAGCGCGGAAATATCTTCAGGGCGTTTCCGCGATCGATCGCCCGCAGTTCCTCGGCGTTGAAGCCAGCCTTCTGCAGGCCTGTCAGGGTTTTTCCGGGGCCGGCGCCGAATGGATAATCACTCCCGAACACGATATGCCCCGCGCCAACGATGGACTTGAGTCCCTGCATCTGGACCACATTGGGCGACTGCGCGGTGTCGTAATAGAACCGCCGCAAATGATACAGCCTGGAGTTCGGTTCGGCTGGTTTGGCGAGAATGTCGTTGATGGTGTCGGGACCGCCGATCGCAAAGCGTTCGATTAATGACGGCATCGTTCCGCCGCCATGGGAAAAGATGAATTGGATATCCGCATAGCGAGTCGCCGAGTCGTTGCTAATGAGACTGTAGATTGTCCTCGCCGTGTCCGTGTTGTATTCGATGGTGGTGGGAGATACGCCGGATTGGATATCCTGGCAGCAGGGTGCATCGATGGGGTGCGTGTACACGATGGACTTCCGCCGATTCAGCTCATCGAACACCGGCCGGAACACGGGGTCTCCGTGCCAGTTGCTGCCATGGCTCGACATCAGGCCGACGCCATCCGCCTTCAGCGTGTCAAATACGTATTCGATTTCCCGGAGGCTGTCGTCAATCGTGGGGAGCGGCAACATCGCAAACAAGCCAAAGCGCCCCTTGTAGTCGGAGACCATCTTCGCGCCGTACTCGTTCATCTCGCGCACCATGGCGCGCGTCTCCGCCGGATTTCCGAACCACGCGCCGGGCGTCGTGCAGGAGAGCATGGACGTGGCAACGCCCTGCTGGTCCATGTCGTCAATCACTTTGGCGGGGGAGTAACCTTTCCATGTCTGCAGTGCGAACCACGTCGTATAACCCGCCACGTGGTGGCCTTCCTTGGCGGTCAGGGCCTTGAGATAAGCGGGCGAGGCAAAGTGCGTGTGGCAGTCAATCGCGCCCCTATTCGGCGACTCTGCCTTGGCGGCTGGCAGGAGCGCACTCGCTCCAAGTGCCGCAAGTCCGGTGAGAAGTTCCCGNNACCCGAGTTTTGGTACCACGGTGAATGAGTGTACATCGCCCAAGCCCGCTCAGTAAGTCTTCATTCCGGATCAATGAAAAAAGGATTGCGCCAGCCGATTTGTCGTGCAATGCGCTGGATGCGAGCTTGCGCTTGCTATTAAAGAGATTCGCTCGCGATTTAGCCCGGGCAAAGGCCGATTGCGAGTTTCAATCCGTTTGCTGTTTCCCGCATTTTGCGTATAGTAGCGGTGCCGTTTCACTGGCTTCACCCTCGGTTATTTACGCGTTGTTTGCCGTTCGCGTCAGACACTGGGAAACGGGAGATTTCTCTGTCACAATCATTTTCACTTGGCAGTACGCTATAAATCTGTTCCGTTTTCGATTGCATTTCACGAGGAGGTTCGTCCATGCGCTCAGTGGTCAAATTCGCGGGTCTGCTGGCGGCAGTTCTCTGTGCCAGTGCTGTTTGGGCAAATAATCCGGGCGTCGTTCAGGGAGTCGTGAAGAGCGCCACTGGTCAGCCGGTTTATGGAGCATACGTAAAACTGACGGACGTAGAGAAGGGTCTTACAATTATGGTTGTTTCTCAGGAGCAGGGGCGTTATACAGCCAGAAATCTGCTGATGGGGAAATACACGGCACAGGCCATCGGCGGAGAGTTTCAGAGCGACAAAATCCCGGTTGATGTCACCGGCTCTAAGCCAGCGCTTGCCGATCTGTCCCTGAGCAATCAGCGCGCTCCGGCATTGGCGCCAGGATGGCCGGGCACACCCGGAACCGTAGGTGGCGGTGAAGAGTGGAGTAAAAATCCCGTGCCTGACCTGCCGGAAGGACCTGGCGCGGAAATCGCCCTTGCCAAATGCGGCCAGTGCCACGCACCCAGTTGGTTTTTAAGTTTCCGGGGAGAGCGCGAGAATTGGGCAGCTCTGATCGACTCCATGCGCTCGAATATTGCTGCTAATCGTGCGACCAAGGACTTTACGGAAGAAGAACTGAAGACCCTTACCGACTATTTCGCCGCCCACTTTTCCAGGCCGCAGTCGGATGAAAACAGCCGGTTGCCAAGAACTTTGGCTAAGGGAATCGAAACCAAATACGTCGTGGTGGATTTCAAGATTCCCAGAATCGAAGCCGAGTCGCACGAGATGACGGTCGATGCTCGGGGAAACGGAGTGGTCGGTGAAAGAAACAGCGGCCTGGTGGGCCTGTTGGACCCGGAAACCTATGCGTTCAAAGAATTCACTCCGCCGGCGGCTGCCTCGCCCAGAGTTCGAATTGGAGCAATCAGCAAAGGTCGTGGCGACACAGTTTGGATGCTCGACGGCGGTCCAAACCGCCGCTGGATGGAATTGAACACCGTGACCGGAGCGTTTCGATCATTCCCGGTGCCGCAGGACATCAAGGGAGCAGGAAACGGCAACACCATACGCCAGCATCCGAATGGAACCGTCTGGGTTGCCAGCGGCGGCGGGAACGGGATGGTTGGATTGGATCCGGCAACCGGCAAGTTCACGCTTTACCCGGCACCTGATGGAATTAAATCCGGCAAAAGCGTTGGGCCTTACGGCTTCGCGGTCGACGGTGGCGGCAGTATCTGGTTTGCGGAGTATGCCAATAATGGCGTAGGCCGCCTGGATCCGGAAACCGGCAAAATAGATGAATACAAGTCGCCGATTGCAGGCTCCATTCCGCGAAAAGTAGGCGTGGATAACCACGGAGATATATGGGTTGCGCTGCACGAAACTGGGCAACTATGGAAAATAGATTACAAGAATCCATCGAACATGAAGACGTATATGCCTCCCGGAGATCACCTGGGCACCTATTCCCCATGCGGAGACTTGAAGAACGGCTACGTGTGGGTCAGTTTGCAAAGCGTCGATAAAGTCGCGCGCTTCGATCCCAAGACAGAAACTTGGGCTGAGTTCTCGGTTCCCTATCCGGAAACCGATCTTCGGCGCATCGAGATTGACCAGGCACACCCGAATCGCGTTTGGTGGACCGGGACGCTGTCAGGTCATTTCGGTTATATAGAGGTACCTGACAAATAGAAGATGTTCTAAAGTCAGATCCAACCGATTCTTCTGAAGCGCGTCGAAGGTTGGCGCGCTTCACGTTATTTGGACCTGCCACATGGCGTGTTGGATGGTATTTCAGACACGTCCATTCGTTCCAACGATATCTTTTCATTACTTTACATGCCGATTCCGACGCAAAGACGTATGCCAGTGATCGCCTCGTGTCCGGCGCAATCGAATCATCATTTTCTTGTCTCGCATGTAACATTGCGCTAGGCTATGGTACGAAATTGTGGCCCGAAGACGAGCCGCTCTACTTGCCCATTCGGCCCAGAAACAATTTGAGGAAGAGAGGCAATATGTCATCGGCGTTTCGATGGATGCGTGGCGTGGCTGCCGCGTTGTTGTTTGTCGGTGTGTTCGGGACAGCGGTACGCCTGTACGCACAGTTCCCTGGCGTGCCATCAGCGCGATGGTCGAAGGCTGCGATATTCCCCGAGCCGGAAGAGGAACTCTATGGAGTCGCCGCGAACGGGAAAATGTATGTCATGGGAGGATATGGCGCGAACGGGGATCCCATAGGGATGCTGTGGGAATACGACCCCGCGACCGACAAATGGGCAAAGAAGAAATCCATGCCGGTTCGCGCGCACCATGCGGCGCTCGCCGAATATCACGGTAAGATTTACGTGTTCGGCGGTTACAAACTCTTCCCAGTCCCCGGTCAGCCCGGGGGCGGAGGCTGGGAGCCAATCGACAATACCTGGGAATACGATCCAGCCAATGATTCCTGGAAAGCTCTCGCGCCGATGCCCGGCAAACGAGGCTCGCCCGTCGCGGTGGAAGTAAACGGCGAGATCTACGTGATCGGGGGCGCCATTCCAGAACCCGGCACGAAAGAAGTGGCTGTGTTCCCCAACCGGGCTGCTCGTTCAGTGGGCACAAACGAAGCGTACGATCCAGAGACAAATAAGTGGGAAGAACGCAGCCCGATGCCAACCGCGCGAAACCACGCGTTCGCGGGCGCGGTGAACGGCAAGATCTATGTCATTGGCGGTCGCCTTACCAGCCCCTTCATTACAGTGGCGAGCAATCTGGACGTGGTCGAGGAATACGATCCGGTGACGAATACCTGGGGCGGGTCGGGAGCACGCACGCCCATGCCCACGGCCCGCAGCGGCGGCGGGTGGACAACCTACAAGGGAAAGATCTACGTAGCCGGCGGCGAAATCCAGACGCGGCAAATGCTGGCGGCATTTCGAGCTTTGGAGGCTTACGATCCTGTCACTAATACGTGGGCCATACTTCAATCCGTACCGCTGCCACGGCACGGCGTCGCGACGGCAGTTCTGGGCAACAAGATTCATTTCGTCAGCGGGAAGATCTCCTCAGGCGGATATGGCGACCCGGGCGTCGATCTAAAAACCGGATCGCACGATGTGTTGGAGATTCCGGACAATTAGGATCACGGCACCTGCGTGCCAAGCCCATCGTCCATGCAGAGAGGAATGAAATGATGTCGCCAAGAAATTATTGGATCCGTGGAATCGTCCCCACCGCGCTGTTGTTTTTGATTTTTGCCGGAACTGCGCGCGCGCAAGGACACTGGGTGAAGCTGGCGCGATTTCCGGAGCCTGCTCAGGAAATTGTCGGCACTGCCGGAGGCGGAAAGGTCTATGTGTTCGGTGGGCTCGCCATTGGCACCAATACAGCACCCAAAGGACTCGTGTGGGTGTATGACACGGCTACGGATAAGTGGACCAAGAGGAAGCCCATGCCGCTCCCCGCGCACCATCTTGCTGTTACCGAGTATCGAGGCAAAGCTTACGTGTTTGGCGGCGGGGCGCAACTGGAACCCGGCGGCCCGAACTGGGTGCCGATCAGCAACGCTTGGGAATACGACCCTGCCAAGGACACCTGGAAGGCCCTTGCGCCAATGCCTACCGCGCGCGGCGCAGCCGTCGCGGCGGAAGTCGGCGGCAAGATTTATGTGATCGGCGGGGCCTCCGTTCATCCCGGTGCGAAGATCGTCGGACTGACTGCCTCTACGCCGCATCGCTCGCTGGGAACAAACGAGGTGTACGATCCGGAAACCAACACCTGGGAAACTCGCAGCCCCATGCCCACCTCGCGCAACCATGCCGCGATTGGCGTAGTGAACGGCAAGATCTATGTGCTCGGCGGGCGGCTCGGNNCCAAGAAGCGGGACCGCCTATGGATCCTACGAAGGCAAGATTTACGTGGCGGGCGGCGAATACCTGGATAACCAGATTGTCGGCGTCTACCGGGACCTCCAGGCCTACGATCCCGCTGCCAATGAGTGGACCATGTATCCTCCGATGACGACGCCAAGACATGGCCTGGTAGGTGGAATTTCAGGAAATCGCTTCTATGTGGTCAGCGGCCACATGCAGTCGGGAAACATTTATGGAGATCCGATAGACTCGGATGAAACCAACGCGTTTGATTTCGCGGGCAAGTAGAAAGAGAGAGAACATGGCCCCGGCAATACAGCGTGTGTTTGCGATGGTTGCTACGGCAGCCATATTCCTTGTCGCTGGCCCGAGTGTGTGGGGGCAAGCACAAGGCCAGCAAGGGCCGCCGCCTGCGCCAGGCCGATGGGGAAGGCTTGCGCCGCTCCCGGAAAAGTCCGAGGAATTTTCTTTCGGCGACGTGAATGGCAAAATCTATCTGTTCGGCGGGCTCCCAGCCGGCAACAAGAGTCCGTTGGGCCTGGTGCAGGAATACGATCCAGCGACCGATAAATGGACCAAGAAGAAGAATATGCCGCTTGCAATACACCATGCGGCAGTCGCTGCATATCAAGGCAAGCTCTATCTTTTCGGCGGCCAGATACAACCGCAACCCGGCGGCCCAACTCAGCTACCGATCAACAACACATGGGAGTACGACCCGGTCGCAGATTCGTGGAAGGCGCTCGCTCCGATGCCGACAATTCGTACTTCGCCTTCTGCTGCAGAAGTCGGCGGCAAGATTTACGTAATCGGCGGGGCCTCGGTTCATCCGGGTCAGAAGGTGGTTTCCCTCAGCGCGATGGTCCCACATCGCGCTCTGGACACAAACGAAGTCTACGATCCCGCTACCAATACATGGGCAACGCGAAGCACGATGCCGACCGCACGAAGCCACACGGCTATTGGAGTAGTGAACGGCAAGATTTACGTGATCGGCGGGAGAGTCGGCTCAGCCAATGTGACCGCCGGAAGCAATACCAACGTCGTGGAAGTATACGATCCGTCCGTGGACAGTTGGGGCGCGGCGGGACTGCGCATGCCGACCGCACGGAGTGGACACGGCTGGGCAACTTACAAGGGCAAGATTTACGTGGCTGGTGGCGAGATCTACGACTCGCACGTGTTTGCTACCATACGGGCCGTCGAAGGATATGATCCCTCCACAAATACTTGGACCATACTTCCAACGATGCCAACCGCGCGGCACGGCGTGAATGTTGCGGCGATTGGCAACCGCCTCTACGTGATTGGTGGACACATCGCGAGCGATGGCGCCGCGGGCGAAGCGGCCGATAGTGACTCGAACGAGGTGTATGAGTTTCCTGATAAGTAAGGTAAATGGAGAATGTATTTGAGGAGGAGATCAATGAGGCCGGGGACAATTTCGTTGGCAATTCGATCGGTGCGGGGAGTCGTGATTGCCATATTGATCGCACTTATCTTTGGGACGACCGCGCAGTTGTATGGACAATTTCCAGGGGTGCCGCAAGGCC
>PLUM01000052.1 GCA_003165465.1 Acidobacteriota bacterium | reverse complement strand
ATTCCGTACTTGCACGATTCATGCTCGGTTTCCAAGGCGAATCCCTGCCCGGCGAACTCGCTGAATATCTTGCGCGCGGACTTGCGGGAGTGGTTCTCTACCAGCGCAATTTCACGAGCGCCGATCAACTGCGGGAACTCGCGGCGGAAATCCGTCAGGCTGCCGGCCGGCCGGTGCTGATTGGAATCGATCAGGAGGGCGGAACACGTTTTGCGCTGCGAGCGCCCTTCACCGAGTGGCCTTCGGCGGCGGAACTGGGGCGTCTGGGAGATGTCGAGTCCGTGGAGCGCGTCGCGCGCGCGATCGCAACGGAACTGCGCGCCGCGGGATGCAATCTGAATTTCGCGCCCATGCTCGACCTTCACGTGAATTCCAAAAGCCCGGTGACCTTGGATCGAAGCTTTGGGTCCGCTCCCGATGCTGTCGCCGCGATGGGCGCGGCGTTCGATCGAGGCTTGCGGGCCGGCGGCGCACTCTCCTGCGCCAAGCATTTTCCGGNNTGATGACCGCGCACATCCTGCTGCCCCAAATCGATCCGGAAAATCCCGCGTCGCTTTCACGCACCATGCTCGACGGCGTCTTGCGCCGCCGCTTGCGGTTCGGCGGAGTGATCCTGGCCGACGATCTCGGCATGGGCGCCATTGCTAGGCGATATGGTCCCGGTGAGGCTGCGGTCAAAACGCTTCGCGCGGGGACGGATGTGGCCATGCTCTGCCACGACTGGCCGGCCGTGGCTCCGGCCATCGCCTCAGTGCGCAAAGAGCATCAAGCGGGACAATTCGACGCAGGAGAGTGGCGCGCATCGCTCGACCGAATCGAGCGCACATGCGCACAGGCGGAATTTCCGGGGCCAAGGCCAGCGATGGAAACTTTGGGGTGCGAGGAACATCGGCGGCTGGCGGAGGGAATTCGCGTGCGCTTGCGGGAAAATCTTTAACACAGATGACACAGAGAGAAGAACGGAGAAAACGCAATTCAAAAACGCCGAAATTTAATCTGGTGAAATGACCGCTCGCGCGCCCGGAAAAATATTGCCGGTTCATCCACGAAACACCTTATCCGTGTTTATGCGTGTTTATCCGTATTTATCCGTGTTGACCGCAATAGACGTTGATTCGGTTAAGGACTGGATCAGGAAGGAATGGAGCGGCCGATGGGACNNCGTACTACCCCTATACTACGGCCGCTCAAATCAACGAAACTTTAACACGTCGGCGTTTCGGGAACAAGATCCCCGCAAAGTTTTGTCTTAGCTCTTTAGAAATGTCCCCATTCTTAACTCGGCGGACTTTTGTTCTTGAGCTAATCGCTTCCTGCCAGTACCATCGTCTGCCAGTGATTCGCGAAATTGCGGACGCGCCCAATTTCAGGAGAACCACTCACCATGCCACCAGCCGTCAGCGAATGGTCAAACCTCATTCTCCGCTGGATCCACGTCCTCGCCGGCGTTTATTGGGTGGGCCAGACCTATTACTTCACCAAGCTCGAAGGGCGCATGGGCCTGGATGAGGAGGCCGCGCGTAAAGCGGGCAGGCTCCCGCAGGTTTGGCTGGTGCATAGCGGAAGTTTCTCCCTGGTTGAAAAGCAGGCTTCGCCCAAGTCGGTACCGGCAAAATTCTACTGGTTCCGCTGGGAAGCGCTGATCACGTGGGTTTCCGGATTTCTGCTGCTGGGGTTGCTGTATTACTCGGGCAGCCTGCTGCTGGACGACAGCGTATCGAATATCGGCATGGGGATGGGCGTCGCGATCGGGATCGGCACGCTGATCGTGGGATTTTCCGTGTACGAGGGGATATGGATGTCGCCGCTCGGGCGCATGCCGCGCCTCGCCGCCACGATCTGCTATTTGCTGGTCGTCGCGCTGGCTTACGGATTGACCCACTTGCTCAGCGGCCGCGCCGCCTACATCCACGTCGGCGCGCTGTTTGGCACGATCATGACGGCCAACGTCTGGATGGGCATCCTCCCCGCAACGCGCAAGATGGTGACCGCCATTCGCGAGGGAAAGCCCATCGATGTCAAAGTGATGGAACGAGCGAAAAACCGCACCATCCACAACACCTACATGTCCGTCCCGCTGATTTTCCTCATGATCAGCAACCACTTTCCGACGGCCACCTACGGCGCGAGCTACAACTGGCTGGTTCTGTCCGCGCTGGTACTGGCCGGAGCCGTTGCCGCGAAGTTTATCTACAAACCTTGAGAACATGGACAAGCCTGGAAAGTTCGGCTACCAACAGTTCACTCCAGATCAGAGTCCTTGAGCTTTCCCCTTGCCCCGTGGCGAATGTGCAGCACTTCAATACACATCTGTTTCTCCAGAACACGAAAAATCACGCGATAGGCGTTAGGCTTGTGCCCGTACAGCAGATGCCTTAGCTTGTCCTTCTTTCGCCTCACAGGGCAGCGGCTCGGCTTTTCTTCCAGGCTGAGGATGGCCTCTTTTAGGCCCCGGTACCATTTCAGGGCTGCGTCGGAATGCCTGGCGTTGATTGCTTCGTACAGGTGGGTAAGGTCGCGCTCAGCGCGGGCAGTAATTTTAACGAGATATGCCATGCTTGGCTTCGAACTCGTCGAAAAATTCCTTTGCGGGCCGAATCTTTCCTTTTCTCGCATCCTCGCGGCCTTGGCGGATACCTTCCTCCGCATCGACGCGAGCCGCAATGTCGAGCAGACGCTGATAGGCTTCGGCATCCTGCACGATGGCTGCGGCTTTCCCCTTCACCGTGAGAACCACAGGCCGCTTGCTCTTTCTCAACTGCTTCATGAAGTCGCCCGAACGTCGACGAAAGGTTGTCAGCGATTGGATGTCCCTGGTGATGTCCAGCACGTGGCCACTCCTATTGGTAGCACCTTTTTAGGTGCCCATAGAATACTACATTTCGACGAAGTAGCATAGAACCGTCGTACCGAGGCTTTGGAAGTTAGCGCGTTTGATTAGCCGCGCTCCGCGCGTGGCGCTACCGGAATCATTCGGCCTTTTTCCAGCGTGAAGGAACTTCCCCGCCACTCGATGCGGTTCAGGCCAAAGCTGGCGAGCCAGACGAAGAACGAGAGAAGGTCGCGCACGGGCAGCAGCCAAATCCGGCGGCGCAGAACGGGATCGCGCAATCCCCATACGCCGACAGCCCAAGCCATCGCGAATCGCAGAACAAAATAGGCGGCAAGAAAGCCCACTCGCACGCGCGCGGATGGCGCGACGCACGCGGCCGCGATGGCCCACGGCAGCCCGTGCGTGAACAACATACCGAAGTGCCCTCCGGGGCGAATGTTGCGAATGCCAATGGCCCAGCGCAATTCGTGGCGCAGGTATCCTCCAAGCGTTTGCGAGGGAAACTCCATCGACACGGGCTCTGGCAAAAGCTCGACGCGGTAGCCGCGCGCGGCGATGCGGCGGCCCAGTTCGTAGTCGTCCGAGTGCAGATCCACCATGGCTTCGAAGCCGCCGATTTCGGCGAGCCTTTCTTTCGTCGTGGCCATGGTCGAGCCCATCATGAATTTCAGCCCTTCGAGTTCACGCGCGACGAGCGCCGCACCGCAAAATGCCGCCGACGATCCCACGCAATCCATCGCCGCGACAAATTGCAGATTGTCTCGCCCGCGGTAGAGTGCCGTCGCCCCGCCGACGCCGGGATCGCGGAACATGGCCGCGACGCTCCGCAAATATCCCGGCTCGACGCGCACATCGCTGTCGGTGATGACCAGCAGATCGTGCCGCGCTTCGCGCACCAGGCGGCACAGGTTTGACACTTTGCTGTTCGGGCCGAGCCGTTCCGTCACCACAATCAGGCGGATGGACCGCCCTGGAAAATCCGCGATCAGTTTCTGCACGACGGGCACGGCCGGATCGCCAGCATCGTTCACGGCAAATAGAATTTCGAATTCCGCCGGAAAGTCCTGCCGGCAAAAGCTCGCGTAATTCTCGTATGCGTTCGGGTCCAGCCCCCGGACTGGTTTTAATACGCTGATTGGACGAGGCGCATCCGCCAAATGCGGCGGCGGAACAGAAGCGCGGTGCGCCACGCGGAAGAACCGCCATGCAGAATACATTCCGATGAGGTAGTAAAACAGCGGGCCAAGCGCCAGCGCGCAAATCGCCCACCGGAGCGTTGCGATCGCGGAGAGGTGCGGAAGCGCGGGCAGGTTATCGAGCCACGCCGTGCCCACGCCGAGGCAGATCAGGATGATTCCCGCCCAGCGCGTGGCATTCAACCGCTCGCCTAAGAACAGTTTCGCGCCAAACGCTCCGGCCACATACGCGAGCGATGTCGCGGGAATCACAAAGCTCACGGGGAACCACGACAGCATGGTCAGAAACGAAAAGAATGACGCCGCCATCAGCAGCACGCCCAGCCAGAGCCAGCCGACGCGCAGCGCACGCAAAACAAACGTGGCAATCGCGCGCGGGCGGAAATCGTGCACTTCGCCCAGGAGTTTCATGGCGTGCGTCATACAGATTTCCCCGCCCGTGCCGGTCGCCACAACGAAGATGAGGATGGACGCGGTGCGCATGTCAGTTTGGAGTTCCCGGCGCGGTCGCCGGAGCGGTCGCCTGCGCGGTAGTACGATGCGGCGTGCGGTTGATGAGCACTACGCCGAACACAATCAGGACGATGCCAATCCAGCGCACGGCGGACACCTGCTCGTGCAGAAACAGATACCCGAGCAGCGGGACGAGCGCGTAAGCAATCGCGGTAAACGGCATCACGAAACTGTAATCGGCCCACGACAGCACGAGCATGTGGCACACCATGAACCCCAGCATCATGGCAATCCCGGCCCAGATCGTTCCGCTTGTCAGGACGCGCGCCGCGCCCGCCACGAGCGAAGAGACGTGCGAAATATCCAGATCGCCCGCGTCCTTCATTCCTTTGCTCAGCATCGTATTTCCGACGGAACCAAGCAGGACGAGCAGGAAAAGCAGCACATATGTTTTTGTTTTGTGAGTTTGTGTTTGAGCGGAGGTCATTTCAGGCGGAGCGCCGGTCCAATTCCTTCGCCATGCCGCGATCAACGAAGGGAAAATCCCCGCCTCTGAAGAGGCGGGCTACAGCAAAAGGGCTATGCAGGAATTCGGTGTAGACCGGGTCTTTCGACCCGGGGGATATTTCATCCGGTCACGCAAGCCAAAAAGAAATTTCCCATTGAAAACCGCTAGTCCCCAGCGCTCGGCGCGGCTGGAGCGGCGGCGGCCGCGGCCATTTCGCGCGCCGTTTCCTTGCGTTCGCGCAGGAACTTGAAGAATTCGACGCCCTCGCGAAGCCGCCGCTTCATCACTTCCGGATCACGCAACATTCCGCCGAAGAGCGAAAACATCTTTCGCGGGCGGAAATAAAATTTCCGGTAAAGCTCTTCCACCGAGCTGAAAATCACGGTCGAGCTGAGCTTCGGATAATTCATGGCCGCCGTCTGGATTCCATGCGTATCCACGAGGTCGCCGTCGCCGGTCTGAATCTGCAGCCAACCCTGCTCCTGCGCCTGCCGGTACAATTCCGTTCCGGGGTAGGGAGCGGCAAGCGAAACCTGAATCGTTTCGGGATCGATATCGCAGGCGAACTTGATGGTCTGCTGAATCGTTTCCCGCGTCTCGCCCGGAAGCCCGAGAATGAACGTGCCGTGAATCTTGATTCCGAGTTCGCGCGCATTGCGCGAAAATTCGCGGGCGATGTCGATGCGAACGCCCTTCTTGATGTTGATCAGGATTTGATCATTGCCGGATTCGTACCCGACAAGGAGCAGCCGCAGTCCGTTGTCCTTCATGATTTCGAGCGTCTTGCGCGGGACGTTGGCCTTTGCATTGCACGACCAGGTCAGCCCCAGCTTGCCGAGGCGCCGCGCAATCTCCTCCGCGCGCGGCAAATCGTCCGTGAACGTGTCGTCGTCAAAGAAAAATTCGCGCACTTGCGGAAAATGCTTCTTGGCCAGCGCCATTTCCGCGGCAACATTTTCAGGGCTGCGCACGCGGTAGCGATGCCCGCCCAGCGTCTGCGGCCACAGGCAGAACGTGCACTTGGACCGGCATCCCCGCCCGGTATAGAGCGAGACATAGGGGTGCTGCAGGTAGCCGATAAAATAGTTCTCGATCTTCAGGTCGCGCTTGTACACGTCCACGACGAATGGAAGATCGTCCATGTTTTCGATCGTGGGACGCGGCGGCGTTAGCATGACGCGCCCGTTATCGCGATACGCAATGCCTCCAACGTCCTTGAGCGGCTTGCGTCCGGCAATTTCCGCGCAAACATAATCGAACTCGCCGAGCGAAACCCAGTCCACCGCGGGAGCCAGGTTCATGGACTGCATGGGCAAAACGCCGACGTGCGCGCCGACCATGCCGATCATGATCTTGGGATTCACTTCCTTCAAATGCGCGGCAAACTTCGCGTCGTTTGGAAACGACGGCGTGCTCGTGTGCAGCACGGCCAGCTCGTAGTCCTTCGCGAGCGGCGCAACCTGGTCCACCGTCAGGCCCTCCGGGGGCGCGTCAATCAAGCGGCTGCCGGGAATCATGGCCGCCGGTTGGGCGAGCCACGTGGGATACCAGAACGATTTAATCTCGCGCCGCGCCTGGTAGCGCGCGCCGGCTCCTCCGTCAAAGCCTTCATAGCTCGGCGGATTCAAAAACAGTGTTTTCATGACTTCGGACATTCTATTCTTCCCCTAATCCCGGACATTGGCATGCATCTCAAATGTCCTGAAGCAGATATCTTACCACCTGGCCAGCCTCCGCGAGAAAACTCGACGAATGGCGTTGTTCTAAGTCGCACGAACCGACTGCTATTGCAGCGCGCTTGCCAACTGTCCCGTCGTGCGCAGCAGATCGAGCTGGGCCTTTTGCCGATCGTAATTCGTGTCCAGATAGGCCAGCCACTTGTCATTTTCCTCGATGTGCGCGGCCTCCAGGTCTTTCAGGCTGCCGCGCCCCTCGTCGACTTGCGCCTGCAACACGCGCACATTCTCCTGCGCAAGCTGCAACTCCAGCCGCGATACGTCCCCGGCGAGATCCGCCTCGCGCACCTGCCGGGCCTTGCGGCGGACATCCAGCGAAAGCTCGCTGCGCTTCTTTTGCAGCGCGAGATTAGCCTCGTTGTAATCGGCCCGCGCAAAGGCCACGGCGGAGGAAGTGCGCGACGCGAAAATCGGAATTTGCACCTGAAGGCCAAAAATGACGTTATTGCGTTGAAACTTGCTAAAGAAATCGGTGTAGTTGTTGATCTTGCTCAGCACATTGTACTGGCCGATGAAAGCGAACGACGGCCAGCGCCCGCCCTGTTCGCCTTTGAGCTTGAATTCGCGCGCGCGTAATTCGGTCTGCGCCTCGCGCAATTCCGGGTTATTGGTCATCGCTTCCGAGACGATGTCCTTCGTGGCCGCCGCCGCGGCTCCGGGAATTTCCTCGGTCGAGACTTCGAGCATTTCGTCCGATGACAGGCCCATCATGTCGCGCAGCTCGCCCGAAAGCGAGTCGTCACGGTCTTCCAGTTGCGCGATGCGCTGCTCGATTCGCGCCGTGGTCAACTGCGCGCGGATCACTTCCATCGGAAGCTCGCGTCCGGCCTCCGCGCGTTCCCGCCCCGCATCCAGAATCCGCCCGGCGCTCAGGCGTTCGCCGCGCATGAGGTCCAGAGCGTGCCGCACCTTTGCCAATTCAAGATAATCGAGCGCCGCGCGCGACATCACCGCGTCGCGCACGTCGTCCATCGAAATCCGCTGCTCCTCGGCTCTCTGTTCCGCCGCGCGCTGCTCCCCTTTGAGCGGTGGATTGAAAATTTGCTGGTTATAGGAGACCGTGAAAATAGCAGGCGCACCGCCTCCCTCCAGCAGCGGAAAGCCGCTCGTGTAGGCCACACCGGTGCCGGTATATACATTAGGAAGAAACACGGACCGCGCCACGCCAATCTGGCGCTGCATCACGCCGTACTGCAAGCGCGCCAGCGCGAGATCGCGGCTGTTGGCCACGGCCAGGCTCACGGCTTCCTTCAACGTCAGCTTGCGAGCCAGCCCCGCGTCCTGCGCGTGGCTCGCGCCCGCTCCGGCCAAAACGAGCATCACCAGGCCTGCCGCGTAAGCCGCCGCCCGCCGCACTCTTCGCCCTTCCGTTTGTTTCCTCATCTGCTTTGTACCCGCTTTCCAGCCGCCTCGCGCGCATCCCTCGGCATCCGTGTAACGATTTACCGGCTTCCGAGAAGTGCGCGCGCGACGCGCCTACTCATACCGCAGCGATTCGGTCGGCTGCAATTTCGCCGCGCGCGCCGCAGGCAAATATCCAAAGAACACTCCAACCGAACAAGACACGACAAACGCTAAGACCACCGCTTCCCACGGCACCGAAACGCTGATAGACGCGGGGATCCAGGGCCTGGCCATCACGGGAATCGCGACCGCAATCAGGATTCCCAGGACCGACCCAAAACCGCTGATCATAAAGGCCTCCAGCAAAAACTGATACAAAATTTCCTCGCGCCTCGCCCCCATCGCTTTCCGAATTCCAATCTCCCGCGTCCGCTCCTGCACCGTCACCAGCATGATGTTCATGATTCCAATGCCGCTGACCAGCAGCGCAATGAATCCAATCAGCAAAAGCACAATGGTGAGGGCCAACGCGATTTTTCGCGCCGCCTCCAGGATCGAACTGAGATTCATCACCGCATACCGCGCGCGCTTGGAATGGCGGCTGGTCAACAAGGCCTGCAATTGGTGGGTCACGGGGATCACGCCCTCGGGAGTGTTGACTTGCGCGTACAGCATCTCGATGGCCGAATCTCCCAGGTAATATTTCATCAGCGGAAACGGAACGAGCACGGAATAATCCTGAATTTCCGAAAGCCCGAATGTTTCCACTCGCTCTTTAAAAACCCCGATGACCGTATAACTCAGTTCGCCGACGCGCAAACTGTGCCCAATCGGGTCCGTGAACGGAAAAGCGAAATTCGCAAGCTGCGTAGTGATCAGACAAACGCGGCTGTGCGAGGAAATATCCTCGCCGTCCAGGAACCGCCCGTGCAAAATCAGCAAATTGCGAATCTGCTGGAACCCTTCGGTGACGCCCACCAGATTCACGTTTCGCTGGACGGACCCGGCATTCACCGTGGCCGGAGCGCCGCGCGTCCCCGCAACGGTCACGACGCCCGGAATTCCAGCCTTTGCCGCGTTCATGTCCTCGATCGACAATTGATCTTCAAGCAGGATCGCCTGGTTCGGATCGATATCCAGCCGCGCATAGACCAGATTGGATCCGACGCCTTCGATCTGCTGGATGACGTAGCGCCGCCCGCTGAGCGCCACGGTCACGACCAGAACAATACAGGCGCTGCCGATAATCACGCCCAGCGTGGTTAAAAACGCGCGGACTTTATTCGCCCAAAGGGCGTCCAGCGCGACTATCCAGGTTTCATTACGCAGCATCATGTGGATTCTCGCGGACTACACCGGTTGCGGAAAAAGCCCCTATTTTTGTCATTCCGAGCGAAGCGAGGAATCTCTCTTCGATCCACGCCCAGGAAAAGAAAGAGAGATTCCTCGCTTCGCTCGGAATGACAAAAGGTCTGGGAGACTTTTTCCGCAACCTGTATGGCAATCCAAGCCGAAAAAAACGTCTCGCGCGGAACAGGATTTTCACTTCCTTCACTTCCTCTGTACCCGCTTCCAATCCTCTTCCACGGCTTTGTTGTGCGGATCGAGCGTGAGGGAGAGCCGGTACTGTTCCGCCGCCTCGGAAAATCGCCCCAGCGATTCGTACAGTTTCCCGAGCCATTCCCGCGCGGCCGCGTGCGGCGGCAGATCGGCATTATCGGGGACCGTGGCAATGTACGATATCAGGAGCATTTCCGCTTCGCCGGAATTTTCCTTCTTCATCACCAGGACCACTCCCCGGTAAAACTTCAGCCGGCGGTCGGCGGGATCGATGCGCTCGGCTTTCTCGATGGCTTCGCTCGTTTTTTCGGCGTTCTGGCGGCCCCGAAAATATTCGCCCACTTCAAAGAAAACGCCCGCCCGGTCCGCGCTCGACTCCAAAATCTTGCCAAACACCGCGTCCGCCTCGCCCGCCCGCTTTTTTGTCGCGAGGAACTCCCCGCGCGCGAGTTGCCCTTGAATGGAATCAATTTTTTCCAGCTCGTCGATATGCTTCAGCGCCTTGTCGTCGCCGCCATTGACGATGGCGGGGGCGTTCATTTCGTAGCGGATCAGGTCGCGTTGCGCCTCGAAATTTCGGGAATCGAGTTCGGCGGCAATTTCAAATTCGCGATGCGTCTTTCGCGCCCAGCTCATGGCGCTCAGGAACAGGCTTTGCTCGGCCCTCCGGCCATAAGACTTGCCAAGCCAGTCGTGATATTCGGAATTTTTCGGGGAGAACTGGACGGCTGTCTCCAGGCTGGCTGCGGCGCGCGCAAATTCGTGGAGCTGGTAGTAACTCTGCCCTAAAAGAAAATACAGGGTCGAGTCATTTGGAGATTTCGCGATCGCCGCGTTCAATGCGTCCACGGCGCGATTGTAGCGCCCGGCGTTATAGTCGTGTTGCGCGTCCACCAGGGGAGATTGCTCCGCGCGAGCCGGAGCCGCGTTCCATCCACAGGCCAGAACCGCCATCGCCATCGCAACTAAAAAACGCCGAATCATTCCGCACGCAACGCGTTGATGCGCAAATTGTCCTTCAGCGCCGCTTCACCCGGCAAAGCCACCACATCGCCTTCGCTCAGGCCGGAAAGCACTTCGATGCTCGTCGGATTCGCGATTCCCACCTTGATATAAATGCGGTGCAGGCGGCCATTCTCCACGCGAAACACAAATCGTTTATCGCCCTCGATATTCACGGCGCCGCGCGGAACCACGAGAGCCGCCGGCCGTTCGCCAATGTGAATGCGCACATCCACGCTCGTGTTGGGAAGCAGGTCCAGCCGGTCGTTGTTCACCGAGCACATCAGTTCCCCGACGCTGCGCGTGCCCCGCGTAACCACCTGCTTGGGCAGCACTTCCGTTTTCCCATTCCAGATGCGGCCGGGATGCGCGTCCCACAGAATATCCACGGGCTGGTTGACGTCAATCTGCCCAAGCTCGGGTTCATCGATGAACGCCCGAATGCGCATTTGATGCAAGTCCGCAACCTCCGCCAGAAGGTCTCCGGCCTTCACGAAATCGCCCTGGCGAATCGGCAGCGAATACAGCGTGCCGTCGAAGGGAGACGTTCCGTGAGCCGACTGCAGCCGTTCCTCGAGATCGCGAATGTTCGCGCGCGCATGTTCCACGAGGAGAGAGACGCGCCCTTGATCGAGTTCCGCCTGCTGGTCCAGCGATTGTTTTACTTTCCCAAGGGATTGCACGTCGGCTTCCGCCTGCGTCAATTGCATCCGGTTCTGCTGCAATTCATCGGGCGTCGCGGCTTTCTGGGCCACGAGTTTCGTCAAGGATTCGTTTTCGTGGCGCAATTGATCGCGGTTTGCCTGCGCTTTCTGCAAATCGGCGGCAGCTTTCGCAACTTGATTCGCATAGCCGCCCGCCTTGGACACATTCAGCGCCTCTTCCTGCGTCGCGAGATCGGCGCGAGCCCCGGAAAGGTTCCCGCGAACCTCCGTATCGTCCAGCGCAAAAATCGCCTGGCCGCGCTTCACTTGCTGGCCCTCGACCGCATAAACGTGTTCCACAAATGTCGGGTAGCTCGCGCGAAACGAGCGCGGCGTGATGGGTTCAACTTTTCCGTTGGTAGATACCACGGAAGTCAAATTCTCGCGCGTCACGTCCGCCACCGCCACGCGCGCCGTGGACCTTCTCCCGCCGAGAAACACCAGCAGCGCGGTCAGCAGCAGTGCGCCGCCCACGGTAATCCACAGTTTTCGGCCCAGAGCCGGTGTCATTCCGTCCTCGTTCTGCCAGCTTGATCTGGCGGGATGGAAACACGATATTCTAACAAAGTTCCTGGCGGCACACGAACGGCGAGCGCCGTCCTAGCTTCGTCGTTTGGATGATTCCGACTGCAAGCCGTTTGGATGCGGCGTCCCTTCCCCCAGGATGCCGCATGATACGCATTGCAAGGGTATTGCGAGGCCCCGACGGTATGCTAGAATCCCCGCTATGACAACCGAACCCGCTCAACCCCAAGCCCAGGCCCAAGCCCAAGCTCAAGCCCCGAAACACGCGTCTCCGACGCCGGGACAACCCGGGCTTCACCGGGTTTGCATTCAGTGTAACAATATGTTCCGCGTTGCGCCTGAGAATTTTGATGCCAAGCAGTGTCCCAACTGCCATAAGGGCTAGAGCCTTTGACTGGCGTTCGCTCTAACGTAGTTCTCTCCATGCAAATTTGCCCGGCAATCGGCTACAATCCGCGGCGTACCCTCGCGAAATGAGATGGAATGATTGAAGCCCGTCATCTGGTGAAACGTTTCCGGGATAGGAAGCGCGGCACGGTATGCGCCGTCGATGGCGTGAGTTTTTCCTGCCGGCCCGGAGAAATTTATGGGCTCCTAGGGGCAAACGGCGCGGGGAAAACCACCACGCTGCGCATTCTCGCCACGATCCTTGCGCCCACCGAGGGAACCGCCATGGTCGCTGGATACAACGTGGCGAAAGACCCGCAGGAAGTTCGGGCGCGCGTCGGATTTCTTTCCACGGCCACCGCGCTCTACGGACGGCTTTCCGCGCAGGAGATGGTCGAATACTTCGGCCGTCTGCACGGGCTCGATGAACCAACGCTGCGGGGCCGCATCGACGAGATTTTCGCGCGGCTCGAAATGAACGATTTCCGCGACCGGCGCTGCGACAAGCTTTCCACCGGAATGAAGCAGAAAGTCTCCATCGCGCGAACGCTGGTGCACGATCCCCCGGTCATGATTTTTGACGAGCCCACGGTGGGCCTCGACGTCATGGCCGCACGCACCATCGTCGGCTTCATTCGCGAATGCCGCGAACGCGGCAAGACGGTGATCTTTTCCACGCACGTCATGAGCGAAGTGGAAAAACTCTGCGACCACATCGGAATCATCCACGGCGGCAAACTGCTGGCCGAAGGCACTCTCCCCGATCTGCGCGCGCGATACGCCCTGCAAAATCTCGAGGACATCTTCGTGAAGGTTGTCGAGCCATGAGCCTGCGCAACATTGGCATCGTCTATCGCAAGGAACTCGTCGATTCGCTGCGCGACAGCCGGACGGTGATCTCGATGATTGCCGTTCCCCTGCTCGTCATGCCCCTGCTCACGATTGGCATGGGAGTCCTCTCCTTGAGCCTCGTGGGCCGCGCCATGAACGAAACGCCCACCGTCATGATCCTCGGCGGCGCCGATTCCCCGCACGTGGTGGCGGACCTGAACCGGCTCAAGGATCTGCGGATCGTGCCCGCGAGACCGGACTTTGCCGAGGAAATTTCCGACAAACAGATTCGCGCGGCCGTCGAAATCCCCGATGGCTTCGAGGCCAAGCTCGCCGCGGGCGAAGAGACGGCCGTAACCATCTACAAGTACGAAGGTGAACTGAAATCCGGATTCGGCGCCGACCACCTGCAACGATTCTTCCGCGACCTGCGCGAACGCACCATCCGCGAGCATCTCGACGCGCGCAAGCTCCCCGAAAGCCTGGTGCGCCCGTTCGACATTCGCCAGAAAAATGTCGCTCCACCCGAAAAAGTCGGCGGCGCAATCCTCGGCGGGATGATTCCCTACTTCGTGATTCTCTTGTGCCTCACCGGAGCCATGTATCCGGCCATGGACCTGACTGCGGGCGAAAAAGAGCGCGGCACGATCGAAACGCTTCTCTGCAGCCCGGTTTCGCGCACGCATCTCGTTCTCGGAAAATTCCTGATGGTCCTCACCGCGTCCATCGTGACGGCGCTCCTGTCCATCGCGTCCATGGCGGTTTCCTTTGACGTCGGAAAAAAGATGCTGCTCGCATTCACGGGCGGAGCGGCGAGTCCGGCCCTGCAAATCACCATCACGGGAAAAGCCATCGCCGCCATATTCCTTGTCGTGCTGCCGCTGGCCGTATTCTTTTCCGCGGCACTGCTGGCGATTTCTATTTTCGCGAAAAGCTTCAAGGAAGCGCAGAGCTACATCTCTCCGCTGATGATCGCGGTGGTCCTGCCGGCGGTGGCCGCGCTCCTGCCCGGCGTGGAACTGACTCCGGCGCTGGCGCTCGTGCCCGTGCTGAACACCAGCCTCGTCGGCAAGGAAATCGTCACCGGGACCTATCATTGGAATTTGATCGCACTGATCTTCCTGTCGTCCAGCGCCTATGCGGGAGTGGCAATCGCCATCGCGGTAAAACTTTTCCAGCGGGAAGACGTGCTATTCAGGACGTGAAAGGCCGAGGCAGCGAGGCAAAGACGCAAGGAGGCAGGAAAAGGGAGTGAGCGTTCTATTCCTGCTTCCTTGCCTCACTGCCTCCTTGCCTCCTTTTTTCAAGCGGGCCGCGCCTGCTCGTGGCGCTCCTGATGCTCGTCCCATGTGTTCGACAGGCGGCGGACGGTTTCCCGCAGGCGCACGGCGAGTTCCGCGATGGTTTCCAAGCGCTCGATGGTGCCCGGCGGCAGGCGGTCGCGCCGCGCGAGCAGAAGTTCGGTGTTCCCGAGAATTCCGGTCAGCGGATTGTTCACTTCGTGGCGCAGAATTTCGCCGAAATCGCCTGACAATTTCTCGCTCGGAAACTGGATCGTTCCCGTGACCCGTTCGGCCATCCGCACGCGGCGGTCCAACATGCCCGCAACCAGCGGCAGAAAATCTTTCGTGCGCGCGACGAAATCCACCGCGCCCGAGGTAATCAAAAACGCCATGCTCTCCTGCTTCTCGGGCGCGGCCACCACGACCACCGGCGCGCTCCCGGCAAGCAAGGCCGATACCGATTCCAGCGTCTCGCCCTCGCGAGAATGGTCGATCGCGGATTCGTCCAGGAACACGGCCGAGGGGGCGCTCCGTCCATTTTTTTTCCCGGCCTGCTCCACCCTGCTCACAATCCGAGTCCGGTAGCGGTCTCCAAAAGCGGCCAGTTCCTCGGCGCATCGCTCCGCAATCAAGACATCGCCACAGACAATCAAAATCGTTCGGGTCGTCACATCCATAATTCCCTCATTTTTATTTTTCAGTGCTTCCTTGCAGCGGCGCGCGACCACTCCGGTCCCGGAGCAATCTTCGCGCGCGGCGGAACGTCGGCCAACGCCTGACGCACGGCATGTTTCAATTCCTCCACCAAAAACGGCTTCGCCAGGTAGTGCAAGCCGCTCGATTTCAAAAATTCAAGCGTGCGTGGACCCATCGTGTCGCCTGTAACAAACAGCATCCGGTGTTGTGCCGGATTCTCGCGGCGCACAAGCTCGCGATAAATCTCGGTCCCATCCACGTACGGCATCTTCAAATCGCAAATCACCAGCGAGTAGCTTTTCTCTTCGACTCTCCCAAGCGCTTCCCGGCTATCCAGCAGCATGTCGACGCGGTATCCCTCTCCCGCCATCACGTCCGCGATCAGCGCCGCCACGGTCGGCTCGTCTTCCACGATCAGAATGTGCTTCCTCTCCGCGACCCGCTCCACGGAGGGAAGGGGCACGACAGCGGCGGGCCGCCGCTCGATGGCCGGCTTCGATTCTTCGCGCGCGAAATCAAGGCCGGAAACGGACATTGCGGGCAATTGGACGGTCAACGTCGCGCCGTTTCCTTTCAGACTATCCACGCTGACCTCCCCACCATGCTCCTGCACGATCCCGTAAACAATTGAAAGCCCCAGCCCCGTGCCGACGCCCGGCGGCTTCGTCGTAAAAAACGGATCGAAGATGCGCGGCACGATCTCCGGCGGTATTCCCGGCCCGTCGTCGGACACTTCCATCGCCAGGCGGTCTCCCGCGACGCGCCGCGTGCGAATCAGGATTCGCCCCTTGCGCGGCTCGTCCCCTCGCCCGGCGACGATGGCTTGCTCCGCGTTCATAATCAGGTTCAGCACCACCTGCTGAAGCTGCGACGCGTCCGCCAGCGTTTGCGGCAGCCCAGGGTCCAGGTCCAGCTCCACGTCCATGTTTTCTAGCTTCAGTTCGTAGTTGCGCAGCGAGAGCGTTCGCTCGATGACCTCGTTCAGAAGGACGGGCCGCCGCTCCGACTTGTTTTCTCTCGAATAAAGCAACAGATTCTTCACGATGCGCCCGGCGCGCTCGGATTCCTGCAGGATGTGCAGCGCGTCCCTGGCGCGGTCCGAAGCGGACCGGCGGATCGGCAGAAGCTGCGCGTAGCCTTGTATGCTTGTCAGCGGGTTGTTCAGTTCGTGGGCAACCCCCGAAACGAGTTGCCCGAGCGTGGCCATTTTTTCCATTTGCATGAGCTTGGACTGGATCACTCGCTGCCCGGTAATGTCGCGATACACCTCCAGCCAGCCCAGGCGCGTTCCGTCCAGCTTGTAAAGCGGCCTTGCAAACCGTTCCACGATTTTTCGCGCTGGTCCGACAAGCTCGAATTCATCCCAGCTCGCTTCGTCGCCACGCCGCACATGCTCGCGCCACCGCGCCGAGGTATCCACCGGGCGTAGAAACTGGCGAGACATGCTGTCCATCAGCGCGCCAATGGTGCCGAATTCCAGCAGGCGGCGCGATTCGATTCCGAAGATGGCCGCCAGCCGGTTGCTCGCCATGCGTATGCGCCCCTCGGCATCCAGCAGCAGCACGCCGGAATCAATCGAATCGAGAAGACCGGCCATCTCGGCCTCCAGACGCTCTTCCGCCGCGCGCAACTCCTGCCGCGCCTCTTGATCCTTGAAGCAAATGAGCCACGCCGGCCCGTCGGTCTCCATCCCCTGCAACTCGCAACGAAGCTCCATGCAAACGATGCCGCCGCGATCCAGTTCCGCATCGAGCGGAGGCGGGAAGGCCTCTTTTTCCTGGTCTAATTTTTTCGGCTCGGCCTTCTGATCGGCCTTCGGCTCGGGCGAAAAGGCCGGCGAATGGAGACGCTCCAGCCATTTGGCGACCGCGCCGCGCGCCACCGGAGAAAATAGTTCCTCCAGTTGCAGTTCGGCCCATTGGGCTGAGGGTTTTAACAGGAGAGCCGCTGCGGCGCGGCTGGCGACACGAATTTTCCGCCGCTCATCGATCACGACGAGGCACTCGCCGCTCTCCTCGACCATCTTGCGCAGAGTTTCGCGGGCTGCCATTCGCTGCTCGCGCGCGGTTCCTCCTTCGGCACAGGCAGCGCGCAACTTGCGCATCCAGCCAGACGCAGCTATCCCGCCTCCTATAGCTGCGCCCACAAAATCAGATAGCTGCACAACAGTGCCATTCCAATCGTCACGACAACCGTAATGCCCTCACGGAAAAGGCGATAGTGCAGAAAATAGGTTCGACGAATCACGGCCACCTCCGATCACTTTTCTATTGCATTGCGGTGGCCAATGCCCGTAAGGATGTAAGAGACTTTTAATCAATGACATACGGACGGAGCGGAAGGAACGACAAAGCCCCCAATTCCCATCTCGAAACTCGGCGCAGGAACAATTCCCGGAAAGGAAATGTGCCGCGGCTAGAGAAGGTTACTTCGAACGTGTGGCATCACTGCGGCAACGGAAAGTGTCCTGCATGGAGTGTCACGGGCAGTGATATCATCCAGCCAGGATTGCCCGCCAAATAAAATGTGGGCAACACGATTCATTCCGCGGTTCATTCAAAGATCATGGAGACGAAAACAATGAGACGTTTCTTCGCGCGAGCAGCCGCTGTGAGCCTTCTTTTCGCGGCAGCGTTGCTTATCCCATCCCGCGTTTCGCTTGCCGCCGACGACGCGCCGGGGTTTCGTCAGGCGGATCGCGGTTTGGCCGCAGCCCTGGCCAATGGCGACAAGAAGGCCGTTGCCGCTCTTCTGGATGAACGCTTTCAATGGGTCGAGGCAAACGGCAAAATCCACTCCAAAGCGCAGGTGCTCGACGACCTGGCCCAGTTCGCCGCCGACAACGAAGGCGGGTTGGACGCGCGAACCGTGGAGTTTCTCGGTCAAGTCGAGCGCGTATTGGGCATTCACCACAACCAGCGCTTCGTGCATCTCTGGGTAAAAAATCCAGCGGGATGGCAGGCGTTTGTCTACCTGAACATCCCCATTCCCGCCGAGAGGCCGGAAAACATGGCCCCGCCGAATCCCCCGACCGAATCCGACAAGGCCTGCGACAATCCCTGCAAGACACTCCCGTACAAACCCGAGAATGAAGCGCAAGAGGGGGCCTTGGGGGCATGGTTTCGCTTGAAAAACGATGAATGGCATCCGAACCCGGAAGACTGGGCCGCCCATGCCGACATCTATCACGAAACCCTCACACCGCGAGCCGACATTCCCAAATTGCAGCACGTCGAGGAACTGGCCGAGGAACGAAAACTCTACGGAGAGAACGGCGGTTCGGGGGGCTCCTCGGTCCTGTCCATGCGCATGTTCGATTTCGGCAATGTGGTCATCATGCAGGCATTTCAAGGACGAAATGGTTCCGCGAAACCCACTAGTTGGAATCTGCGATTGTTCCTGAATCGAGGAGACGGGTGGAAAATTGCGTTAAGCGCCCAAACAAATATTTTATAGTTTCGATTCGTTGCGCAAAGCGTGAGCGGCGCCAAGTGCAACATCCCCCGAGAAAAAGATGTCTTAGGGTGTTGGGCGCGCCACCCTTCGCGCGGCGCGAAGGGTGGCGCTTTTGATTTTGTGTCCCACGCGGCTGACGGGACATGCCAGCCATTTGCGGCCGGCACTCCTCAAGAAAACTCAGACGTGCGGGCGGCCCGATTCGTACTGCTTGAGCTTGCGGTAGAGCGTGGTCTTGCCGATGCCCAGGAGGCGCGCGGCGGCCAGCTTATCGCCCGAGGTTTCCTGAAGCGCGCGGAAGATGGCGCGCCTTTCGAGGATATCCAGAGGAACGAGTTCGTCCACGTTCGCGAGTTTTTCGGACGAGTTGTACTGCAGATTCGACGGCAGGTCGCCCACCTGCAGAATCGGACCCGAACCGAGGGCCATGGCGCGCTCGATGGCGTTCTCGAGTTCGCGGATGTTGCCCGGCCAATCGTAGGCCATGATCCGGCGCATGGCATCCTCCGAAATGCTGTTAATCGGACGCTCGGGATCGGAAAATTTCTCGATGAACGTGTTGACCAGCAGCGGGATGTCTCCCTTGCGGTCCCGTAGCGGCGGCAACTTGATCTGCACCACATTTAAGCGGAAATACAAGTCCTGGCGGAATCCTCCCGTGCGAATGGCGGCTTCCAGGTCGCGGTTGGTGGCGGCGATCACGCGCGCGCGTATGCCGATCCGCTCGTTGGACCCGACCGGCTTGATTTCGCGCTCCTGCAGGGCGCGCAGCAGTTTCGCTTGCAAGTCGACGGGCAGGTCGCCGATCTCGTCCAGAAACAGCGTTCCCTCCCCGGCGGCCTCGAACAGTCCCTGTTTGGAATGCTGCGCGCCCGTAAAGGCTCCCTTGACGTAACCGAACAGCTCCGATTCGATGAGCGTTGGGACCAGCGAGGAACAGTCCACCGGAGCAAAGGGCTTATTTTTGCGTGGTCCCGAGAAGTGAATCGAGCGCGCCACCAATTCCTTGCCCGTGCCGCTCTCCCCCAGAATCAATACCGGATAAGTATGCTGTGCCACCTTCTGGATCAGCTTGTAGACGTGCTGCATCCGTGAATTGACGCCCACCAGGCCGCCAAAGCCGGGCCGGCTGCGCAACTCCTCGCGCAGCACGCGATTTTCCTGGTCAATTTCGATGGAATGCGCCAGCCGGTCGAGCTTGGCGCGTAACTCCTGCACATGGAACGGTTTCGTCACAAAATCCGTGGCGCCGAGCCGGGTGGCCTCGATGGCCGTCTCGATGGTCCCGAATTGAGTCAGGACAATAACGGCAATTTCGGGGGTGTTCGCCCGGATGCGCTTCAATAGCTCCAACCCCCCAATTTGCGGAACCTTCAAGTCCGTGACAACGATATCGACCGGATACTGGTCCAGGATGGCAATCGCCTCCTCGGTGGTCGCCGCGACGCGGACTTGCAGACCAGCCTCGACCGCAACATCCCGGCACAAATTCCGTGTGGCGGCCTCGTCATCGACAACCAAAAGGCTGAATACCCCACTTCGCGGAGCAATCGCTTTGATTTTGGCTTCCGGTTCCATGAATTAGGTCCTCTTCTCAAAATAGGAGCAATAACCGTACCAAATCAGGAGAAAACCCTAAATCAGTCCCAACAAGTCACTTACAATGACGTTGCCTCTTCATTTGCCGCGCATTCTATTGCCAAATCGGGAAGTAATGCAAGCACATTATGCATCTATGGATCATAATTCCTTATACAACTATGCGAAGCAGGAACGGGAACTCCGCGGGGTTTAAATCGGAACAAAACTGAGGCAGGGCGGCTTGACGGCCCAATGCAAGACCTAACAATTGCCATAATTTGCACCTTAGCAAATGGTGTGACCAAAGACCATCCCTAGCAGGAGATCGCCATCCGATTTGTGTGGATTCACAATAGACACGTTTCTACACTTGAATGGAATCCACAGCGAATTTGGAGTAAAGGGCTGGCCGGCAAGGGTTGGCCGGGATTCTTCACAAGTTAGCCTGAGGGAGAGATTACCCGGGAAGGGCGCAGGGTCGAAATAGGTTCCGGGTTGGCGGCGCGGGCTTTCCAGGTTGCGGCGGTTTGGGCCTTGCCTGGATGAACCTGCGCAGGCTAAATCAAGCCCGCCCCACTGTGCATCTCAGCTTGGCTTGTGCGGGCAGTACTGGTAGATTCGGATGGAAGCATCACCCCTCGAAACCATGGGACTGCTCAAAAACGGAATGGCTGACGCGAACCGATTCGAAATAACGAAACCTTCTCCCGACCGCATCCTGATTGTCGAGGACGAGGAGAACGCGCGCCTGGGATACGAAGCGCTGCTGCGCCGGTGGGGCTATGAAGTCCTGGGCGTTGCGAGCGCAGAGGACGCCCTTGCAAAATTTTCCGAGTTCTCGCCCCAACTGCTGATCGCCGACGTGGAACTCCCCGGAATGAACGGTCTGGACCTTTTGGCGCGTCTCGGCGACGAGTTGCAAAACGTTCCGGCCATCATCATTACCGGCAAGGGGAGCGAAGAGCGTATCGTCCAGGCCATCGAAGCTGGCGCGTTCTGGTATATCGAGAAGCCGCTCAAGAGCTCGGTCCTGAACGTGCTGCTGGACAGGGCGCTCGGCCGCGTGCGCGACCGCAAGCAGGTTGAGGCGCTTACCAGGCAATTACGCGAATCCGGGAAGCTGGGCGATCTGGTGGGCCAGTCGAAAACGATGCAGGAAGTGATGCATCTGGTCGAACAGCTTGCGCCATCGTCAGCCTCCGTGCTGATCACGGGCGAAACCGGATCGGGCAAGGAAATTCTGGCGCGCACCATTCACCGGCTCTCGCCGCGCGCCGACCGCCCTTTTATCGCGATCAACTGTTCGGCCATCCCCGAATCCCTGATGGAAAGCGAAATTTTCGGCCACGAGCGCGGGGCTTTTACGGGAGCGGCGGAGAGGCGGCTGGGGTGCTTCGAGCTGGCCGACGGCGGCACATTACTGCTCGATGAAATCGGAGAAATGCCCGCGCCGACGCAGGCGAAATTGCTGCGCGTGCTCGAGGATCACAAAGTGCGGCGGCTGGGCAGCAAGGTGGAAACGCCGGTGGACGTGCGCGTGCTGGCCGCGACGAACAAGGAACCCGAGCAGGCCGTGGCCAAAGGGGAATTGCGGCAGGACCTCTATTTCCGTTTAAACGTTTTTCACATTCAACTGCCGCCGCTGCGCGATCACAAGGAAGATATTCCGCTGCTGGTGGAACACATTTTGCGCGAACTCAACGCCAAGCACGGGCGTCACGTTCGCGGCGTGAATCCCGACGTGCTCGATCTGTTCGCGGGGTACTCCTGGCCGGGCAACGTGCGCGAACTTCGCAACGTGCTGGAGCGCGCCGCGATTGTCTCCGATCGCGACCTCATCGGCCGCGCCAGCCTGCCCAATGACTTCGGCCATACACCCGCGGCGGGCGCATCCGATCTGGCCTCGCTGCGATTTCCGCCGGGCACCACGGTGGAGGCCGTCGAGCGCGAACTGATTTTGCAAACGCTCGCCGCGACCAACAACAAAACGCGCGCCGCCGAACTGCTCGGAATCAGCCTAAAAACACTGCACAATAAGTTGAAAGAATACGAGGCTGCAAAAACTCCCTCACGTTGAGGGACGGGGCAACGCATGCAACTCCGCCTCAAAACGAAGATTACGCTGACCACCGCCGCTCTGGTTCTGGCCGTCGTAAGCGTGAATTCCACGCTCTATGTCCGGAATCTCACGCGGCAAGTCATCCGCCAGGCGAACGATCGCGCGCAACTGGCCTCCCGGCAGATTTTTTTCGAGGCGCAGAACGCGCTTATGGCCGCCGCTAAAGAGGGCGACTCGCCGGAATCGGACAGCGCCGAGGACGTGCGCGCCTATGTCCAGAAAGCCTTCGACGAAAGCGCGCCACTGGCATCGGCCATCGACGCGGAAGTCGGATATTCCCCGCTCGTCTACGAAATCTCGATCACGGACGTCAACCGGACGGTTTTAATCTCCAGCGACCGGTCCCAGCCCGGGAAATCGGCGGTTGTCCGAACGGACCTGGCGCAACTCGCTTCCAGCGGTTTCACCGAACAGATCCGGCGGCTCTATGGACCGCCGCGCACCTACGAAGTGGACTATCCCTTCCAAATCGGAAGGCCGGGCGAGCAGGTTCCCTTTGGAGTGATTCGCGTGTCGGTGCAAACGGGGCTGCTGCGAATCAATATCACTCCCGCGCTGCGTTCGGCGGCGCTGCTTGCGCTGGCCTCGGTGGTAATTTCCGTTTTTCTCGCGGCGCTCGTCAGCAGCATTTCTTTCGCGCCACTGCAGCGCATCGCTCTGCAGTTGGACCACATTTCCAAGGGAGAGTTCGACCTGAAGCCCCTCCAACGGGGGGACGAATTCGACCAGGTCAGCACGAAGATCAGCCAGATTGGGATGCAACTGCGCGGCGTCCGCGAAATTTTCAGTAATTTGCGAGAAAATATCGACCAGGTTCTCGGCGGACTCGACGATGGATTGCTGCTGTTTTCGGCCGACGGCCGCGCCGTGATGGTGAGTCCGGCCGTCGAGAGGTTTCTTTCCATGCCGGCGGACCAGCTCCTGGGGCGGCACGCGGAGGACATTTTCCCGCCCGATCACGCTGTCCGGGAGGCGGTGAAGCTGCACAATGGCGAGTTTGAACCGGTGGCTTCGGCCGAGGTCGTGCTCTCCGGGATCGATTGTCCGGCGCGGCGCGTTGGAGTCAGCGTCGAAGTCATCGGCGAGGGCGAAGCACGGATGGGCACGCTTGTAAAATTTAAAGATCTGGAATCGCGAGAACGGATCGGGACGCAGTTACAGGTTTCCGAGCGCCTCGCCAACCTCAGCGGTATTTATGCGGGCGTGGCGCATGAAGTGAAAAATCCGCTAAACTCGATGCGCATCTGGCTGGAAAATTTGAAGGACAGCATGCCGGCGATCGAGGGAATACCGCAACAGGCCGTTCGCATTTTGGACAACGAAATCGACCGGCTGGATAGTGTCGTGAAACGCTTTCTGGATTTCACGCGTCCTCCAGACATGCATCAGGAGGAAGCCGGCCTCAAGGAAATTCTTGAAGAGGTGCTGGCCGTCGAGCAGGCTCGGCTCGACAAGGCCAATATCAGTGTCGAGGCGCACCTTGACGCCGACGTGCCGCGCGTGCTGGTTGACAAACAATTGTTAAAGCAAACGCTGATCAATTTACTGGTGAACGCCATCGAGTCCATGCCCGGAGGGGGCCAGCTTCGTATTTCGCTTCGCCTGCTGGCGGAAATGGCCGAAATTGAAATTCAGGACACGGGGCGGGGCATCGCTCCCGAACACAGGGAACGCATCTTCCAGCTTTTCTTTACGACGAGGCCGGGAGGAAGCGGAATCGGACTGGCCAGCGCATTTCGCACCGTGCAATTGCATAATGGTTCGATCGATTTTGAATCGGAAGTTGGGCGCGGCACGACGTTTCGAATCGGCCTGCCGCTTGCCCGCCGAATGGAGCCCGCGACCTCTCGTCCCCGGGATCCGGGCGCGGCCATTGCGAGGAGCATCTGATGCGGAAATTCAAACTTCTCGCGGTGATCTGCGCGATCTCCGCCGGCCTGGCCGGATGCGCGAGCAAGCACATTGTGAGCGCGGCGCCGCCCTCCGTGAGCATCCCGCCTCCGGACGAAACCTCGCCCATGCCGCAGCCGGAAGCGCCTCCACCGGTAATTACCGAGGAGGTGCCCGCGCCCGAGGTGCCCGCGCCGGCACCGGAGCCCGCGCCGGCCAAGCGCACGGTTGCGCCCCGGCGCCCGGCGCAGCCCGAAGTGGTCGAGCCACCGGCGCCCAAGCCCGAGCCACCGCAGATTTCTCCGCAGATCTCGACCAGGGATCTGAATTCTGCGAAAAAAAACACGACTGCGAACATTACAACGGCGGAGCAGAATCTGCAGCTCGCCAGCGGAAAGCAGTTGAGCGAAGCGCAAAAGGACCTCACGGAGAAAATTAAATCGTTCCTCGGTGAAGCGCACGAGGCGATTTTGGCCGACGACTGGGTACGCGCGCTGAACCTCGCCGAAAAAGCGCGCGTGCTTTCCGCCGAACTTGTGAAATCGTTTTAGCTTGAATGATCGCGTTGAGTTTGAAATTGGATTGCGGAAGTGTTGCGGGGACACAAAGGTTGTGACAATAGCAGTAGACCAATGCTTGGATATGTCCTAACCGAGTGGGGCCCGATTATCTCTGAAACACCAAATCCCAGGTCCTCTCCGTCCGCAGGAGATCTTCGACAGGCGCTGCAGCCAAATCCATTTCCTCGAACCGGTGCACGCGCGAGAAATGTCCCGCCAGCTTTTGAAAAACAGCGGCCGGATCAATCCCAGCTTTTCTCCAGTAAGCTGGCGCGTACTCCATCGCCAGCATCTTCGTGCGCGCAAGCGTCTCGGCCGCCCCTTCAAACACAAACCACTCGTAACCCTCGACATCCAGCTTCATCAGGTCCCACGACTCAACACCGGCATCCTTCAGCAGATCATCCAGCCTTCGCACGGGCACTTCGATGAATTTCTCGCAGCTCTCCAAGTCCACCAGGGAATGCCGCCCGCGGTTCGCGGCCTTATAAATCCCCATTTTTGCCGTGCCTGCCTCGGCTCCCACCGCGCAATTATGGGCGGCCACGTTCTTCAATCCATTGTTCCTCAGGTTGCGCTGCAAAAGCTTGAAGTTATTCGGCTCCGGCTCGATCGATACAACTTTTCCGCTGTCCCCAGCGAGTTTTCCCAGCAGGCAGGAGAAGTAACCCAGGTTGGCGCCCACATCGAGGAAGTTGCACGGCCCAGACTTCAAGAACTTGTCCAGCAAGAATTTTGTAAGTCCCGGCTCGTGCACGCCTCGGCGGTACAATCCGCGACCGACCGCGTCGCGCTTGAAGCCCTCGATCCGTAGCCCCAGTGGCAGGTTTCGGGCGGTCACTGTCTTGCGAAACGGATTCGCACACTCGAGCCAATACGCCCATCCCCGCAACTCATACTGAATTCTTTGGTTCACCCAGCTCCACTTCTCGCCATTCAGCCGGGATTTCCATTTTGACTTCCCGGCCGACCGATAACGTACACCCATCCCCGTCAGTGTGCAATGTTCCAGCCAGGTTTCTGAGTGCAGAGCCTCTCCGCCCGCAGCGGCAAAATCTCAAAGCCAAAAACTGACCTTCTCCCACCCATGCGTTGGCGGTATCGATTGGCATTCCACGCGTTTGCTATTCGCGAACAGCAAATGTACAATCACTTCATGCAGATGAAGCCCCAGGACGTCGTGGTTCTTATCAAGCTCCTCGAATACGGGCCTAAACGGCCCCCCTATGCTCAAATTGCCAAGGAACTTTTCTTAAGCGCCTCCGAGGTTCATGCTTCCGTCCAACGAGCTAAGCAGGCCCATTTGCTTACTGGCCCGGAACGCGAGGAGACCCCCAATCCGTCTGCCATGGAAGAGTTTTTTATCCATGGACTGAAATATGCCTTCCCGCCACAACGGGGCGAACTCACGCGAGGAGTCCCCACCGCATTCGGAGCCGAGCCACTTAAGAGCCATATTTCCGCGGGGAACGAACCTCCTCCGGTTTGGCCTTTTGCCAAGGGGGGGACTCGAGGGTATTCGTTTGCGCCTCTGTACAAAACAGTCCCGCAGGCGGCATTGCGCGACTCATTTCTCTACGAAATGCTGGCGCTGATCGATGCAATTCGCGATGGGAGAACCCGTGAACGACATATCGCCGAAGAAGAGCTCAAGGTAAGATTGCGGTCATCGCACCATGCCTAACTCCAACATCGAGCTTCTCAAAAGAATCGCCAAACACCTGAGACCTCTCTTGCACGAGGTTGTCCTCGTGGGAGGCTGCGCCACTGGTTTGCTGATCGCCGACGAGGCCGCCGCGGAGGTTCGTCCAACATTCGACGTCGACGTGATCGCTGAAATTACTTCTTACGCCGGCTATGAAACTTTTTCCGAGCGTTTGCGATCTCTGGGCTTTCGAGAGGATACAACCGAGGGCGCACCACGGTGCCGCTGGCTAATTGACGACATGAAGTTGGACGTAATGCCTCTTGATGAAAACATTCTCGGGTTTACAAATCGCTGGTATCGCGCCGCCATGGATGAGGCGATAGAGACTGAAGTTGATCCCACGCTCCGCATTCGTGTAATCACTGCCCCGTATTTCATTGCCACAAAGCTCGACGCGTTCAAAGGCCGCGGGCGGGGCGATTACGCGAACAGCCATGACCTCGAGGATATGCTGGCCGTCGTTGACGGCCGCGAAGCAATCACTGGGGAGATTACCCGTGCGGGTGAAGTTCGATTCTACATCGCCAAACAATTTCTGATTTTGCTCGAAACCCCGGCCTTCGTTGATTCGTTGCCCGGCTACCTTTTGCCGGACGTTAGCAGCCAAAATCGTCTACCAATTCTTTTGAGTAAACTCAAGGAGATCTCACAACTCTGATTCAAGCAAATTCCCCGCTCCACACGAGTCGAGTGACTGAACTCCGGCGCCCAAACTGATAAGATAGTGGTGTGAAAACGTACGATGTCGCGATCGTCGGAGGGGGGATCATCGGCGGCTCGGTTGCGTATGAACTCGGGCAACGCGGGCTGCGTGTTGCGATACTCGACCGCCGGGAATTGATGCGCGAAGCCTCCTGGGCCGCGGCGGGCATGTTGTCTCCCGCTCCGAATTGTTCCGCGGCGTTTCCCCTGGTTCCGCTCGGGCGCGCAGGCCTCGCGCTGTATCCCCAGTTTATCGGCACCGTTGAGGAAGCGTCCGGCCTGCGCACTGGCTACCGGGCGGGCGGCGCGATAGAAATCATCCGCCACGGCGACGCGGAACGCGAATTGAGCACGCTGGTCGCGCTACACCACGGCCTCGGCCTCGGTTGCGAACCGCTGCGGCTGGACGAAGCCCGCGCGATGGAACCCGCCCTGGGACGCGATGCGCGAGCGGCGGCGCTGCTTCCGGACGAATGCTCGGTCGATCCGCGCGCGCTCGCGGGGGCGGTGCTGAGCGCTGCGGTTTCCGTCGGCGTTACGCTTCGCCCTGGCGTGGAAGCGATTTCGCTCGCGATTGAAGCGGATAAATGCGTGGGAGTGAAAACCGCGAGTGGCGAAACTTTTCACGCGGCGCATGTGGTCCTTGCCGCGGGCTGCTGGTCCTCGCAAATCCCGGAGGCCGCGCCCTACGCCCAGACTTTTCCCGTTCGCGGCCAGATCGCCGTTCTGCGGCATTGCGGCACGCCCATCCGGCATGTGCTGCGCTCCGAACACGTGTACCTTGTCCCGCGAAACCTGGAAAGCCCTCAAACGGTGATCGTGGGCAGCACGCTCGAACACGCGGGCTATGAAAAACGGGTCACCTCGGGCGGCCTCGAAAAAATTCTCGCCGCCGCCAATGAGCTTGTGCCCGAACTCGCCCATGCGGAAATCGTCGAGACCTGGTGCGGCTTGCGCCCCGGCACGCCCGATCAACTGCCCATTCTGGGTTCGGCGAACATCGAAGGGCTGGTGTTTGCGACCGGACACTACCGCAACGGAATTCTGCTCGCTCCGATCACGGCGAAACTCGTCGGCGAATGGATCGCCGAGCGCCGGACAAGTTTTTCCTGGGAAGCATTCAGCCCGCTGCGTTTCCGGCGGGAGAACAACGACCGCTCGGCAAACACATAGCTTGCATTTCTTGCCGCCACGTTCCTTGCCCGAACGGGCGCTTCTTGACACGCAACGGCGCATGCCTTACTGTTTGCAACGCAATTCACGGAACAATCCAAAAACAGATATTCCGCCAGGATATGGGCGGCATGGGTTTCACCGACTCGGCTGGCACAAGGAGAAATTTAATGAAGAAACTGATTCTGATTCTCGGTCTGGCGATGCTGATTCCCGCTCGCGCCTCGTGGGCGCAAGTCGCGGCTCCGAATGAAGCGGGCGTATCCATCGGCCACGTGCATTTTCTGGTGCCGGACGTGGAAGCCGCAACAAAGTTCTGGACAGCCATGGGAGGCGTTCCCGGAAAGCTGGGGCCGAACGACGTGTTGAAATTCCCTGGCGTCTTGATTCTGGTCCGGAAGGGCGACGGCACGACACCCACCGTGGGATCGGTTGTGGGTCACATCGGATTTCATGTGCCCGACACTACAGCGGCGCTGGCCCGCTGGAAAGCAGCCGGATTGAAAACGGAAGTCGGCCAGAATCCCGGCCAAGGATTTGTGTGGACGCCGGATAATCTTTTGCGTGTCGAAATTTTGGAGGACAAGACGCAGACCGTTCCCATCGCGTTTCACCACGTGCACTTCTATATCGCGGACACCGCGGGCTCTTCGAACATTCTGGAGATGCAATCCTGGTACGCCAAAATGTTCGGCGCGAAACCCGGGAAGCGCGGCCAATTCGATGCGGCGGACGTGCCGGGAGCGAATCTTACCTTCACAAAATCGGACACGCCCACCTTGCCGACCAAGGGGCGCATGCTGGATCACATCGGATTCGAAATCGTGGGCCTCGAGGCCTTTTGCAAGAAGGCGGAAGCGAGCGGAGTGAAGTTCGACATGCCCTATACCAAGAGGCCGGACCTGGGCATCGCGCTGGCGTTCATCACCGATCCCTGGGGAACGTATATCGAGTTGAACGAAGGCTTGAACAAACAGTAAGTTTCGAGATTTAATTTGAGAATTGGCAGACAGATTCCGCCATCCTCAAAATCCATCCACCGCTTCATGGCTTTCCCGGCCATGAAGCGGTGAATTTTTTGCGGCGTTTTTTCGTCCTGCCACCGATCCGCCGGAGCGATCTCACGGTTCCCTCTGTTTGACGAAATGCACGGTCCCGCTTAAGCTTGCTTTTTTACGAGGAGACGAGATGGCGAAGCTGGCGTTGGTTTACGGCATGAGGCTATTTCCGGCGGATGAGCTGGGCGAAGTCGGCGAAGCGGGCGTCACGCTGAAGGATGGGCGCAAGACACGCGTGACCATGCACCTGATCGAAGGAAGCAAGGAGCAGATCGAGGAAACGCTTCGGCAATCGGTCGAAGCGTTTTTTGAGATGTATCCCGAGATTTGAAGTGGACAGGTTTCAGCCTGACCAATTTCGGAACGGGCTTCACAGGTTGCGGAAAAAGCTCCTAATCTTGTCATTCCGAGTGAAGCGAGGAATCTCTCTTCGATTTACGGCCAAGAAAAGAAAGAGAGATTCCTCGCTTCGCTCGGAATGACAAAAGGTCTGGGGGACTTTTTCCGCAACCTGTGAAGCCTATTTTACTTGCCGACCTCAGCGGTTTCCAAAATTTTCGGGATCGAAATCTGCCGAGCCTGGCGCAACCGCGTTCGAGGTAAGCAGAACGACGCTCTGCCCCGTCAGCTCGAAACGCTTCCGGCATTTGCGGCACGCGACCAGTTCATCCACGCGAACCATATACGAGCGGGCGAGAGCAAAGCGCTTCTTGTCCTCTTCTCCCGCGCCGCGCGGCAATTCGTTTTTCTTGATGCGGACGACCCAGCGAATCGGATAGTTATCTTCCTTGCGGCACGCTGGACAGGTGAGGGGAATGGTCTTGGTTTCCTGTTTTTCCGTATAAAATTGCCGCTCGTCCATGATGTCCCTGCTCTCTCCGTGGCCGCGTTCAACGGGCAAAGCGCGCGGCGACCGGGCCATGCGCGCGGCTTGCTTATCGTTTATCTATCGTCGCGGGCTGTCCGTGCGGCCCGCGCCTGTTTCGGACGACGATTCCATTGTAACAAATTCCATGCCCGCATCGCGCCAGCGCGGGAGCCAGTGTTCGAGCGCGGCAACGACGTGATGGCGGTCGCTGCCAAGAGCGCGATGATCGCCGTCGTGCATCAAGACGATGTCGCCCTGCGTTCTGCCCGGAGATGCGACGCGCGCGAGCCGCTCGATCAGGCGCTGTGGCGGCTGCGGTTTCCAGTCCCAGTAACTTTTTGACCACATCACGACGCCCTGCAATCCCGCCCGGCCAATTTCCGCTTGCAAGAGCGGACTGCGGTATCCGTACGGCGGGCGCATCCAGCGAGGCGGCGCCGCGCCCGTGGCCTCGGCGATCGCATCCTGGCAGCGCGCCAGTTCACCGCGAATTTCCGCGCGCGATTCAAAAATCAAATTCGCATGTGTATCCGTATGATTTGCGATCAGATGGCCGCGCGCGGAAATTTCCTTCACCAGTTCGGGGCAGGCGCGCACGAATTTGCCAACCAGGAAAAATGTCGCGCGTACGGAGTAGCGGTCGAACAATTCGACGAGGCGCGTAGTGACGGCCGGATTCGGCCCATCGTCAAACGTGAGCGCGATCTTCCGCGAGGAGGATGTGTGCCGCAGCGTCGGCCCAAACAGTTCGGACGACGGCGCAACCGCACCCCACGCGGCAATCCCCGCGGCGGCCAGCGCGGCGCCGGGCGCGACGATGGGCAAAAGATTCAAAACGTCTCCACGCCACTATTTTCGCACGGCCGGGCCGGCATTTCTCTCAAGAACTTCGCAATCCCGCATTGCCAATCGTGCGGCATCCCCAAGGAGAAAACTCTGGGGCTTATCAGTAGCACAGGCTTCAGCCTGTGTTCTTTTGACTTTCGCTTGCCCCAAATCAAAACCACACAGGCTGAAGCCTGTGCTACTTAAGACATCCAAGCGCGGCGTGCCGGAAGCGGAGTAACGCTTTCGTTGAACATGCCGTCTAATAGTGCGTGACGTGAAAGAGGCTTGATATCCGTCATCTCTGGATTAGCGAATAATGGAACTGGGAGAGTGGGAAAACGGTATCTTCATTGGGCTCGAAGGGGCGTGAATGCTGTTGGGTGGAAGATTAGCAGTTCTGGTTGCGGGGCTGATTGCGCTGCTTGCCGTGTTTGGCGCGCCGCTGGCCGCGCAGGATCATCCGAACACCAATGCGCCCGCCGATTCGCAAATGGCGGGTGCCGTGCACATGGCGGATGGCACGGCGATTCCGGGCGCGACCTTACGCGTCATTCAGACCTCCACGGGCAAGGCGTGGGTGACGTGGACGGATGAAAACGGACAATTCAAATTCCCCGCTCTTCCCTCGGGCCATTATCGCGTAGAAATTTCGCAGCTTGGTTTTGCGCCCGCAAGCAGGGAGATCGATCTGGCGTCAGGTGTGCAGACGCCGGTCGATCTGAAAATGGACGTGGGAACTCTAGCCGCAATTACCGCGCCGCCCGCGACAGGGAGCCCCGCAAAAACTCCAAGCGTCACGCCTTCCGCAACCACCGCCGGAACCGCCGCCAGCGAAGCCTCGACTGCCGCAACAAACCAAACTACATCCGCGGCGAATAGCGGCGCGACTTCATCTCCCAGTGGAAGAAGCGCTGGCAATGGGGGCGCGCGCGGGGCGCGCGGCGGCAATGGACAGCAGGGCGGCCCCGGCGGCACGAGCCAGGGAGGCGGAAGACGCGCGTTTCAGCCAGTGGGACTGAACGGACAAAATCAGAATCCCGCCGAAAGCGCCAGTGAAGACCAAAATATTCCGGAGCCGGGCGGGCAACTCGGGCAAGCCGCTTCAGCCGACGCCGTGCAGATGATTGGAACCGTGGCAATGGGCCAGTCCCCGATGGGCGGCTTTCCCCAGCCCGGCGACGGCGGGCCGGACACGCGCAGCGGATTCGGCAACGGCGACAATGCCATCCCGGGACAAGCCCTTCCAGGAGGCGTCGGCGGATCGGGCGGCCAGGATGGAGGCGGATTTGGCGGCGGGCCACGCGGCGGATTTGGCGGGCGCGGCGGAGGCGGCGGGCGCGGGCCGCAGGGTGGGCCTGCGGGGATCGACGCGCTGTGGGGCGCACAGCGCGTGATGCGCCAGCGCATCAATCGCATCCACTACAGTTTCTACGATACGTTTGGAGATTCGGCGCTCAACGCCAGGCCGTATTCCCTGTATGAAGCGAACCCGCCAAAGATTTCCAGCTGGACGGAATCCGCCGGGATCAACATCGGTGGGCCGCTGAAAATTCCGCACGTATACGACAGCAGCGACAAAACATTTTTCTACATCAATTTTGGCGGTACATGGTCGCGCAGTCCGGTGGACCAGTTCGCAACCGTGCCAACTCAGGCGGAGCGAAACGGCGACTTCAGCGCGGACAACGTGCAGATTTACAATCCACTATCCAACCTGACCGGGCCGAGAACTCTGATGACGAATGCGGGCTGCTACCAGGCCACGCCGTCATCCCCGCTGCCCGCGACTGGCACGTGTATTCCCACAAGCATGATCAGCTCGCAGGCGATCAGTCTGCTGAACTACATTCCTCTGCCGAACATTTCGGCAACGAATGTCGCGGGGCAGAATTTCAACTATCACCTGCAGACCAATCTCCCCGGCTTGAGCAACCGTCTGAACGTAAACATCACGCACCGAATTTCCGCGAAGCTGAGCTTGCAGGTGAACTACAACCTCAGCAACGGCACAGCGCATTCGCTGAGCGAATTTCCGGGGATCGAGGGAAACACGTTCACGCGCGGGCAGAGCGCGATGATCGGGCTGACGCAGAACTGGACCAAAACATTTGCGCACACGTCGCAATTCTATTTTTCGCGCAACCGGTCGCTGGGGCTAAACGAATTTTCCAACGGCACCGACATCGGATTGGCGCTCGGTCTCTCGGGAATTTCATCCGCGTCAATCGACTACGGCCTGCCATCAATCAACTTCACGAACTTCACGGGGCTGAGCGATCCGAATTTTTCGCTGAACCGCAACCAGACATATCGCTACGTGGACAGCCTGCGCTGGATGAAGGCCAAGCACACGATCGCCGCCGGCGGAGAAATCCGCAAGATGGACATTAACCGAGACTCTGATCCCGCGCCGAACGGCCAGTTTTCGTTTACCGGATTAATGACCAGCCAACTTACTTCCACGGGCGCTCCGGTCGCGTCTCCCGCCAATTGCCAGTCGGCCACGCCCTCGGGACCGTGCATCGGAAACGATTTCGCGGATTTTCTGCTCGGCTATCCGGCAAACACAAAAGTGCAATACGGCAATACGGCCACGTACTTCCGTAACTGGGGTTTTATCGGCTACGCGAGCGACGACTGGCACATGTTCCCGCGTTTCACACTCACGTACGGCGCGCGCTACGAGGCATTTACGCCGCCTACGGAAATCAAAGGCCGCATCGCGAATCTCTCCGTGAGCCCGGACTTTTCCCAAGTGCAATGCGTCACGCCCGTTGCCACGGGCAGTTGCGCGGGGGGGCCCACGGCGTCGCTGTTTCATGGGCACTACAACAACTGGGCGCCGCGCGTGGGCATCGCCTGGCAGCCGCCTGGAAAATTCTTTTCCGGAAATCATCGGATGACGCTGCGGGCGGGCTTCAGCATGTTTTATGTCGAGTCCTATCTGAATACGCTGGCGAGCGCGATGGCCAACCAGCCGCCTTTTGCGACGGCCAATACGCTTTCAGCCCAGGCGGCGACAACCGTGCCGCTGAGTTTCCTGACGAACCTCTCCACGGCGTTGCCGGGCACGGTGACCAATACCGTGGCCGTAAATCCCAACTATCAGGTTCCGTACGCAATGATCTGGAATGCCGGCATCGAATACAATTTAACGAAAAGCACGTTTCTCGAAGCGATGTACACCGGCACGCGCGGAATTCATCTCGACGAACTTCTGGGATTCAGCGCAACGACGAATGCAACGACGAACGCGGCGGGGTTCACGTACGATACGACCGGCGCGTTCTCCAACTTGCATGCGTTGCAGGTACGTTTGCAGAAGCGCATGACGCGCGGCCTCATGTTCATGGCGCGCTACACCTTTTCAAAATCCCTGGATGACGCCAGCACGATCGGCGGTGGCAGCCAAACCGTCATTCAAAATAATCTCGACCCGCGAGGAGACTACGGACTTTCGTCGTTCAACATGACACATCAGTTCCTCGCCAATTTCAGCTATCAACTACCATTTGGCGAACGCCAGCGCTTTGCCGCGAAGGGCTGGGAGAAAAACGTGTTTGGCGCGTGGCGCATGAATGGCTCGTTCACGGCGCATTCCGGCGCTCCCTACACCGTGCGCGTTTTTTCCGCGAATCCGGCATGCCAGAATGTTCCCGGCACGAACTCAGAGCGAGCCAATCAGTCCGGCAGTGTCTCTCTGTCCAATCCCACGACGTTGCAGTGGTTCAACACAGCGGCGTTCATCATTCCCACCGCGTGTTACGGAGACGCGCCGCGCAATTCGGTGATTGGCCCCGGAGCGTTCACCATCAATTCGGGATTATCCAAAACGATTCCCTTTGGGCGCGATGGACTTCGGCGGCTGGATTTCACTTGGAATACGACGAACCTGCTGAATCATCCGAACTACACAGGGCTGTCGACGGTGCTGGGTTCCAGGACGTTTGGCGAAATTACGAGCGTCGCGGACATGCGCACCATGCAATTCACAACGAGGTTTAATTTCTGATGCGCGCGCAGACAAACATTCGCCGGCGGATTCTGGCCGCGCTTGCGGCCGCGGCTCTCGCCGCAACTCCACTCGGCGCACAGAATTCACAGCCGCAAACACCACCGCAGGCCGCGCCCGTCAATCCGCGCCAGGCTCCGGAGTCGCCAAAGCCCGCAAACACGGCGACGCCGAGCGGAAAGGGAGCCATTCGTTCGACCGTGAGCCTCGTGGAAATCGACGTGCAAGTCACAGGGCGCGACGGCAAGCCTATGAAAGGTCTGAAGCAAGAGCAATTCAGCGTGACCGAGGATGGCAAGGCGCAAAAAATATCGACGTTCGAGTATAACGACATCGAGCAAATAGAGACCGCCGGAAAAACGGATGAGTCGCCCATTACCGTGCCGCTCGGAACCGTCACCTCGCCCGAGGAAATCAAGGCGGTGGTGCGCGATCACCGGATGATCGTGCTGTTCTTCGACCTCACGTCGTTGGAAGCGGAAGATTTGCTGCGCTCGACGCGCGCCGCGCAAGCGTATCTCCGCGAACAGATGACTGCGGCGGATCTGGTGGCGGTGGTCGCCTTCGGCACGACTCTGAAGGTTGTCACGAATTTCACGAACGATCGCGAGTTGCTCAAGCAGGCGGTGGACGCCATCGTGCCCGGCCACGAAGCGGCGCTCGCGCAACTGGCCGATGCGGCGACAGCCGCGAATGGCGAGGCCGCCGTCACCGAAGATACCGGCGCTGCATTCACGGCTGACGATTCGGAATTCAACATTTTCAACACGGACCGGAAACTCGCGGCCGTCGAAGCCCTCTGTGAAATCCTCGAACAAATTCCCGGAAAGAAGTCGCTGATTGAATTCACCAGCGGTATCACGCAGACCGGCGAGGACAATCGCTCGGAACTGATTGCCGCGACGAACGCGGCGAACCGCTCGAACGTCTCGATCTACAGCGTGGATTCGCGCGGGCTGCTGACCGCGACGCCGGGCGGCGACGCCAGCGTGGGCGCGTCCGGAGGCACGGCGATGTTCACGGGCGCGACGGTCGTTTCCCAGAGCCAATCGCGCGAGGATTCGCGCGACACGCTGGCGACGCTTGCGGGAGACACCGGAGGGCGCACCTTTTTCGATGTCGGAGATTTCGGCAAGGTTTTTCAAAGCGTGCAGAGCGACAATTCGGGTTACTACCTGGTGGGGTATTACAGCACAAACGCGGCGAACGACGGCGCGTGGCGGCGCGTGCACGTAAAAATCGACAAGATTCCCGCCGGCGCGCACATTCGCGCCCGCGAAGGCTACTACGCTCCAAAGCGTTTTGGCGTCTTCACGACGGAAGACCGCGAGCGGCAACTCGAGGAGGCGTTTCAATCGGCGACTCCGGAAGTCGAGCTGCCCGTGGCCGTGGAGACGGCTCGGTTCCGGCTGAATGCGAACCAGGTGTTCGTGCCAATCTCCGCGAAGCTCGCGCCCAGCGCACTGCAATGGGCGCAAAAACGCGGCAGCCGCGAAACCTCATTCGATTTCGCGGCCGAAGTGCGCGACGCGAAATCGAACCGCGTGGTGGGCGCGCTGCGCGACACGATCACGGTGAAAATCGACGCCGAACATTTTCAGGACATCCAGCAACATGCGCTCGTCTACCAGGGCGGCATGGTTCTCGCGCCGGGCGAGTACAAACTGAAATTCCTGGCCCGCGAAAACGAGTCCGGCCGGATCGGGACATTCGAAGAAAAGCTTTCGATTGCGCCGCAGCAAGCCGATCGCCTGCAGGTCAGTTCCCTGCTGCTGTCCAGCCAGGTGGAAGCCGTGCAAAACACGGCGCAAATCAAAACGCAGGCGCTCGCAAAGGACGCCAAACTGAAATCGTCGCCGCTCGACGTGGGCGGCCAGCGAATCATTCCGAGCGTGACGCGCGTTTTCACCGGCGAGCAAACGCTGTATGTTTTCTTCCAGGCTTACGCGCCGCAAAAAGCCGATGCAAACGCACTGCGCGCCGGCATCGTATTTTTCCGCAACGGGCAGCGCCTTTCGGACACGCCGATGGTCGCACCGACGGAATACGACGAAAACAGCCGCACGGCGTCCTTCCGCCTCAGCCTGCCGCTCTCGGAATTGGCCGCGGGTCGCTACACCGTGCTGGCCATCGTGGTCGACGCGGGAACGGCGTACGCCGCGTTTGCGCGCAATTATTTCGCGCTTCGGCCAGCGTCCAAGCCCGCAGCTTCCGCGACGATCCCCCCAAATAATTGATCGGGGACCAGTGGCGCGGGCTTCAGCCCGCGGCTTTCCTCTGAATAATGTAAGACCCCCAGAGTGAAGCCCGCCCAACCATACAACATTGCGTTAAAGCGTTGCATCTCTAAACATACACTTTGCTGCGGGATTGTTTCCGTGCACGGTCCGGGCTTTACGGATTCAGGCGTGTATTTGCGGCGGTCGATCGGAGATCCAACGTAAGAAAGAATCTCATGCGCAACATCCCTCTAGCCATCGCCTTGATTTTCTATTCCGCAGGTATGGTCTCCGGACAGGTGAACAATCCAGCCGGGCCAGAAACAGACGTGGGATCCCACACAACATTCGTGCTCATGGTCCCGCGGGGCGCTCCGCTTCCAGTGGTACTGGACAAAGAAGTGCGCATCCAAAAAGAGGGCCAGCCGATTCACGGAAAGATTGCCGAGCCCGTATACGCCTTCGACAAGCTCGTGATTCCCGCAGGCAGCGAAGTCACCGGCAGGGTGATGAGAATCGCTGACGTTTCCCGCCGGAAACGCGCGATCGCCGCGCTCGACTCGAATTTCTCCCCTCCGCGCGACGTTGAAATTACTTTCGATCAATTGACGCTGCCCGACGGACAGCGCGTCTCTCTTCGCACGCACGTTTCGCCCGCATCCCAAGGAGTCTTGCAGTTCGCCACGGCGCCGGAACCCGGAAGACATGACAAAAATACGAAACAGAACGCCGCCGTAAAACTAGCATCGGAAACAATCAGCGAGAAGAAACAGGAAATCAACCGGGAATGGGAAACGGCGAAGAAGCAGGTAACCGCTCCCGGGAAAATGCACCGTCTGAAAAAGCGATTCATCTCTGAACTGCCCATCCATCCGCAATATCTCGATGCGGGAACCCGCTTCAACGCGGAACTCCTCGATCCACTTGATTTTGGAACGGAAGAGTTGACGCCGGACAAAGTGCGCATAGTGGGCGCCGCTCCCGCTGAAGGAAGCGTCATTCACGCACTTTTAAAAACGCCACTGAGTTCCGCCAACGCTCAAAAAGGAACCGCGGTCGAAGCGGTCATGAAAGAGCCCCTGTTCGCAAACGGCCTGCTCGTTCTTCCCGAGGGGACGCTGGTGAAAGGTTCCGTCCTGCAAGTTCGTCCCGCGCGCTGGTTGCATCGAAACGGACAGCTTCGAATCGTCTTCCATGAGCTTGTGCCTCCGAATTCGACGGAGCTAAAGGTTGAAGCAAGTCTCGAAGGCGTCGAAGCAAAGAATGACGAATATCTGAAGCTGGATACCGAGGGCGGCGCTCAAGCGACCACTTCAAAGACGAGATACCTGATCGCCGGAATCTCCGTCGGGATTGCGGCTTTCTCAAGCGACGACATGCTGAATCGAACCCTGGACGGCGCGTCCGGATACAACTTGGTTGGCCTTGCCGTGGGAGCACTCTCGCGCTCGCGGGTTCTCGCCATCGGTTTCGGCGTTTATGGCGCCGGCATGTCGGTCTACAATCATTTCATTTCGCGCGGCCATGATGTCGTGTATCCGAAAGACACGGGCATGGCGATTGGATTCGGATCGCGCGTGGCGCGCCCTCCGAACTCCGCGCCTCAAACCTCGCCGCAACCAGACTGAACCTTGTCAGGTAATCAAAGTTAAGCAATCAAAGAATCGCAAAAATATCCCCGCGTGGACGACTTCTGAAACACTCGTTTCACTCTGGAACATCGCATCGAGTGCCGCGCTCCCTTCCGCAAATCCGTTTGCCGCTAAATGACAGCCGCTTCTCGATTTAGCCATTACAAGAAAATAATCCACATGCAATCGGGTTGGCGCAATTCGTGCTCCATATGCAGCTGGCAGGTAGGGCGTGGCATGCAAAACATGTTCTTTCCTCTAAACCTGATACGCCTGGCGAACGATATTCCAAATGAATTCCGTAAGCCGTGAATGCGATGGAGATGTTTTCCTCTCCGCACGAGGAACCATTCGGGGGCAATAAATGGATTTGATGTTTCATACGTTTGCGCGGATGAATACGGCACTTCTAGCCGCCGTTATTCTTGCGGCCATCTCGACCGCATTTGCATTTCTGTTTTTATTCCTCGTGGCGCGCCGCGCGTGGCAACATTTTTGCGCGCGCCGATTTGACTCGCTGTCGCTCAAGATTCATGAAGAATGGCGCGAAATCGTGAGGGGAGAAATCCCCGCGGGGGCGTGGCGAAACGATCCCGTGCAGTGCGAAATCCTGCAGTCGATCGTGATTCAGGAAATTGGCGCGGCGGCCAACAAGGATCGCGCCGTGCTGCAGGAGTTCCTGCGCGCAAGCGGCCTCATCGCGCGCTGCATCGAAATCATGCGCAGCGGACACGGATGGACGAAGCGCCGCGCGATGCTGGCGCTGGGCGCAATGCGCGTGCCCGAGGCGATTGCGCCACTCGCGGAAACGCTGGGCGACTGGTGCTTCGACACGCGCATGACCGCGGTGCAGGCGCTCGGTTGCACGCGCCTCGCGGAAGCGGCTGAACCAATCGTCGAAATGCATATGGCCGGCAAGCTCAAGACGCCCGCAGGTCCCGTCACCAACGCTCTGGTGCATTGCTGCATGGACCGCCCGGAAGCGTTGCTGCCGCATCTGCGCCGCTCACAGGGAGAATTGCGCGAGATTCTGGCGCGTGCGGCCAGCGAACAGGCCACGGCGGGAATGGCCGATGAAATGATTTTTCTCTCGAACGATCCGCGGCCGCAGGTTCGTGCTTGCGCCGCCAAGGCTCTGGCCGTCGCTCCGCTTGCGCTGGCGATTCCAGCGCTCGCAAACCTGGTGCGCGACGATGTCTGGTTCGTGCGGCTGCGCGCGGTCTTGGCGCTCAATCACATTCGCCATCCACGCGCGATCCCGATCCTGCTTGAGGCGCTTCGCGATACAAACAGACTGATTCGAATGAGTGCGGCGACGATCCTCGCCAGATTCGAACACGAAACGGTGGACATTCTGCAAAACGTGGTCGATTCGCGCGACCGCTACGCGCTCCATGCGATGATCTCGGCCCTCGAACTTGGCGGCGGCTTCGACCGGGTGATGGCGCAACTTTCCGATCCCATGCTCCACGACGAAATGGCCGCGATGCTTCTCGACGCGTTGCGGGAAGGAGCGGCGGGATTGTGGACCATGCACCCAGCCAATCCCGTTGTGGAGTCCGTTTTCCCGTAGACATTTCCCGTGGACAATTTTGACAGCACGTGGCACAGGCTTCCGAGTCTGTGTGACAACTCGATCACGAAAGAGCCAGCGGCTAAAGCCGCATTGATTGCGCTCACTTTACGGCACGGCTGAAGGCGTGCCCTGCAAAAATTTGCCAGTTGCCACACAGGATCTTTCGCCTGCGTGATTTTGCGATTGTCCGCAAATCAAAAGAAAACAGGCTGAAGCCTGTTCCACGGAAACCCCCGTTGAAATGATTGCTTTGTGAGATGCGCGGATCAGTCCGTCTTGCGTTCGGAGCGAAGGTCGATCCCGAGTTGCTGGCATTTTTTGTAGAGATGGCTGCGCTCGAGGCCCAGTGCGCGGGCCGTGTTGGTCATGTGGTGATGATTGCGGCGCAACTCGGCGAGAAGCACTTCCCGCTCGAACGATTCGAGTCGTTGGGCGAGAGGGCCGCTGCCCGCCGCGGGCGCTGGTTCCGCGCCGCGCGTGGCCGGGAGCGCGAGACTCACATCCCCGACTCCAATGATTTCCGCGCTGGAAAGCAGCAGCACGCGCTCGACTACGTTGCGCAATTCGCGCACATTGCCGGGCCAGGCGTAGCGCTGCAACATTTCCGCCGCTTCCGGCGAAAAATGCCTGGTTCGCCAGCCGTTTTGCAACGCCACCTGCGCCGCAAAATATTCGGCGAGCGCGGGAATTTCCTCGGGGCGCTCGCGCAAGGGCGGCAGGGTAATCGGAAACACATGGACGCGGTGAAACAGATCGGCGCGAAACGTTCCCTGGCGAACCATTTCCTCGAGATCGCGGTGCGTGGCGACCACCACGCGCGCGTCCACCGGAATCGGCTTGTCTCCGCCGACGCGCTCGATTTCCCCTTCCTCCAACACGCGCAGCAGCTTGGATTGCATCGCAAGCGGCATGTCGCCAATTTCATCCAAAAACAGCGTGCCCCCGGAAGCCTGCTCGAATTTTCCGACGTGGCGGGTGGCCGCGCCCGTGAACGAACCTTTCTCGTGCCCGAACAGTTCCGACTCGATCAGTTCGGCGGGTACGGCGGCGCAATTGAGCGTAACGAACGGCCCGGCATGGCGCGCGCTTTTCTGGTGGATCGACCGCGCGATCAGTTCCTTGCCCGTGCCCGTCTCGCCCTGGATGGCCACGCGCGATTCGCTGGCCGCAACGCGCTCGACCTGCGCCATCAGCCGCTCCATGGCCGGGCCGGACCACACGATCTCATGCCGGCCAAGTCGGCGGTGCAAATCGCGATTTTCGTTTTCGAGATGGCGCAACCGCAGGACGTTCTCGATTGTGACCAGAAGTTTTTCGGTCGATAGCGGCTTTTCGAGAAAATCCACCGCGCCGAGGCGCGTGGCACGCACTGCTGTTTCGACATTCGCCTGCCCTGAGATCATCACCACCGGCGTCGTCACTCCGGCGGCCTTCAAATCCTCGAGCAGCGAAATGCCGTCCTTCCCGGGCATCACCACGTCCGAAAAAATCAGGTCGAAGCGCTCCACGCGAATCAGATCGAGGGCGCGCACGGCGCTGTCGCAAACGGTGGCTTCGTAACCCGCGAGTCGAAATGCGCGGGACAGCGAAGCGAGCGTGTTCGGATCGTCGTCGATGAGCAGAAGATGCGGCTTCGGGGAGGTCATGTATTTTTCACCGGATCAGTCCGCGCCGATCGCCAGAAAATTCTCCGGCCCATCCCCGGAGGATTTCGTTCCTTGCAGGGAAATCGTTTGCTCGACGGGCAGATCGATGCGAAACGTCGCGCCCGCGCCCGGCGCGGATTCCACTTCAATTTTTCCGTGGTGATCGCTGACCACGGACTGCACGATCGCCAGCCCCAGGCCCGTGCCGTGCCGCTTGGTCGTGTAGTACGGAGTGAACAGGCGCGCGCATTCCTCGGGCGTCAGGCCCTCGCCGGTGTCCGTGACTTCCAGCCGCACGGTGCCCGCGTGCATCGCCGTGCGCACGGTCAGCGTGCCGCCCGCCGGCATGGCATCCATGGAATTGAGAACAAGGTTTTCGATCGCGCGGCGCAGCAGGACCGGATCGGCCTGCGGGCGCGGAAGGTTTTCGTCCAGGTACAACTCCGGCGCGATCGGCGGACGCCCGACGGCGGAAAACTGCGGCTCGAATAATCGAACGGCGCTGCGCACTAATTCGTTCACGTCCACAGGCTCGAATTCCGGATGCGGCATCTTGGCGAAATCGCTGAAGCGTCCGACAATCGCTTTCAGGTTTTCAAGTTCCGCGCGCAGCGTTTCCGTGGATTCCGCAAACACTTCGTCGAATTGCTCGGAGGACTGGCTTCGGGCGCGCTGCAGATTTTCGACGGTCAGTTGCAGTGGAAACAGGGGATTCTTCAATTCGTGCGCGAGCCTGCGCGCCAATTCGCGCCATGCCGCCACGCGCTCGGTCTGCACCAGGCGCTCGCGCTGCTCGGCAAGCTGGCGCGTCATTTCGTTGAACGCATTCGCCAACTGGCCGACTTCGTCGCGCGAGCGCACGTTCACGCGCGCATTCCAATTTCCCGAGGCGACTTCACGCGCGCCGGAGGCAAGCTTCTCGATCGGGCGAGTGACGCGCGCCGAAAACCACCAGCCGAGAATCAGGCCGAGCACAATGACTCCGCCGCCAATGCTTTCGGCCAGCTTGCGAATGAAGTAGAGCATCTGGACCATCCCCTGCCGCGAACTGCCCACGAGGAGAACGCTGAGCAAATCGCCGTCGCGGCCGAGGAGCGGAATGGCATGGAACGTTTCCGAATTCGTGGCGGGAGGCGCGCCCGATACGACCGTCGTCTGGAATTCATGGCCGGTTCTCTGCACTTCGGCGATCATGGGAGAAAACAGCGCGGGCTGGCTCACCTGGCCGCGCGGGTCAGTCAGTTCGGTGGGAACAAATCCCTGCTCCAGATTTCTGTAGAGCAGCGCGCGCATTCCCTCGGAAAGCACGAGCGTCGCGAGAAAATTTTGATCGAGGCGCAGCCCGCCGATCAGAAAGAGACGTTTGCTTCCGATCCCCACCGTACGAACCGCGAGCATGCCCAAATCCACACTGTCGGGCCCGTCCACGCGGCGGAGAAACGCGCCCTTCGAATTCCAATCCGGCTCCTTGCCCACCCAATCGTTTTTATAACCGAAGCGCGCGGGCCACTCGTAGGAGGAGATCAGCGTGCCGTCATCCGCCACGATGTCGAGAAAATCCAGTTGCTGCGTTTGGGCGATGCCGCGCGCGTCGTTGTAGTACTGGGAGGAGTCGGCCTGCGGGCGGTTGAGGTCCATGGCCATCCGCAAGGTGGCCTCGTCATCGGCAATGTTTTGCACGCGATGCGCGATTTCCTCTCCGCGCTGCGCATACTCGCGGCGAAACTGCTCGACCAGCGCATCGGTCCGCTGGCGATCGAATTCCTCGAACGCCCGGCGCGTGTAGACCGACACGCTCCACGTCACCAGGGTCACGGCCGCGACGATCGTCACCACAAAGAACGCGAGTAGTTTGGTGCGGAAGCTCATGGCGCGTTCCCTCCCGCCGGCGATGGCGGCCCAAGCCAGATATCTTCCAGCCTCCATCCCCCCCAGACGGGCGCCATCCAATCGCGCACTCGCGGACTGAGCGCATTACTTTCGGAAAGGTAAACGAGAGGGATCGCGCGAAACGCGACAACCGTCGCGCGCTCAGCGGCAATCATTCGTTCCGGCGTTTCCAGATCGATCGCGGTTTCTCCCAACGCATCCAACAGCTCGGTCAAAGCCACCGCGGGATCGGGCGAAGCGACGCGATGGCGCGCGAGCCGCATGTCCGCCGCCGGAGGCTTCGTCTTTCCATCTGAATTTTGACCCGTCACTTGCACCGTGATTCCCACATCGAGCAGATTTACGGCCACGCGCTCGGCAACGGCGCGAGCTTCCGCATCGTCGGAATCATAGACCAGTACGAGTGGAGCGGAGCGAGAAACTTCGCGTCCGGTTGCCGCGAGGAGTTCCTTTGCGCGAGGCAGATCCAGAGAGGCGGGAAACAAATGCGCGTAACCGGAAATCCAGTTTGGCAACACACTCTCGGCGGGCACGCCCTGCCGCTGCAGGATTACATCCGCTATGGACGCGCGATCGATGGCCAGCGACATCGCCTGCCGCACGTGCGCGTCCTGAACGCCGGGACGCGTCATGTCGAATTGCAGCGCGAACAAATCCATGGGATTGCTGGAAACCGTGCGCAGCCCTCGCTGCGCTTCGCGGCGCACTTGCGATGCGGGCAACTCGACCACGTCGGCTTGACCGAAAGCGATGGCGCTCGCCTGCAATTGCGGATCGGCCCCCATCGTGAGTTCCACCTTGTCCACGAACGGGCGCCCGGCCCAGCAGGATTCATTGGCCACGAGCGTAAGCTTCGCGGATGAGCCGCCAGCTGGCCATACCGCAACGCGAAATGGTCCGGTACCCGCCAGCGAGCCGTCATCCGCCACGTGGAAAATAAAATAACGCCCTCGGGCAAGCGTTGCAGGAAAGTCGGGCAGCGGACGATCCGCCCGAATCACGACGGAATCGGACGTTGCGCTCACATCGAACGCATTGCCAAGCAATTGCTGAAGCGCAAGCGCCGCGACCGTGGGCGTGAGTGGCGACCGGTCGCTGAATTTCACTCCGTCGCGCAAACGGAATTGCCACTCGCCGGATTGCGCGACGTGCTGCCAGGAAATTGCGAGCGCCGGCCGGGGAGTGCCGCGCTCATCCAGACGGACGAGACGGTCGAACACGAGCGAGTCCACGCGCTCGGCTGCAGCCGCTTGCGCAGGAGACGACGGCCATTGGCGTGGATCGATTATGGCAACGCGCGCGCTCATCTGCACGCGCAACGTACCGCCGACTTTTGGCCGCGTGGAAGCAGCCGCGCCTGCGGCCACGATCATTGCTCCGGCAATGGCTCCAGCCACAGCCCCGGCCACCAGCGCCGGGAGAAATGACCGGGATGCCCTACTGCCCGCAAGAAGTGAACAACCGATACACTTCATAGTCCCCGTCTTTCAGATTGCGCACAATGGCGGTCACGAATTGGGTATCGGCCCCTTCGGAAAACTTGAGAACCGGACCTGGCAAATTCAGTTCGTTGCTGATGGCCGTTTTATTTTCAAACACTCGCGCCGAATCCGGCTGCGTATAGTCGCCCCTACCGGAGGCAAGCACGGCATCGCCGATGCCGCAAATACCCGGCAACTTCCAGGCCTGATCTCCGTATGGCGGTTTTTCCGAGACCGCTGCTTCCACGGGCGGCACATTTTCCGGAGCAGGCGGCGTGTAGCATCGAACCAATGTCCCGGCATCGAAATCCACGTCGCACTCTTGTCCGTTCAACACGCTCTCGACGCGATTTCCAACCTGCCGGAGATTTCCTGCCGGTTCGCGATCCACATTTGCCGCGGCTGGGGGGAATTCCACTTTTTTGAACGTAGCACCCGGCTCGGCCTTGGTGATCAGCAAACCATCGGGAAGGAGCACGATCATCCGCTGCTCGTGATTCGGCAAGAGCGCGAACGTGACATCGACGATGCGCTCCGGCCATTCCCAGATTTTTTCGCCGTGGAGCGTCGTCAGCACGGCATTGGAGACGATCCGATTTTCCAACGGACGCGGAAACGACATGACAGCTATTTGCAGATTTTCCGCGCGATGGATTTCGGCGGTCCAAACGTAACTGTTTACATTTTCCGAGAGCGTGACCACCACGGCAATCGGCGCGCCGCCGTCCGGCGCGGAAACATTTTGATTCTGCAATTCCGCCTTGAGCGTTTGCTCGACGCGCGCGGCTTCGTCCGCCGGCAGGGACGAGAGATTGTGAATTTCCCAGGCCACATTCTCTCGGGACGGCAGCGCGGCGGCAATTTTCCGCGCGAATTCCCTCGCCGAATCGTCCAGAGTCGCCGAGCGCACGACACCGGGAATTCCCATGATTAAGGCGAATAGAAAAAGGATCGCGCGGCGGGACACTCTGGATGGACTAGCGCTTATCATCGTTGTGCCGATCGGTTTACCGCGCCTGGCATTGCGAAATTTCGAAGAAAATCTCCGCGCGATGTCCATGACTGCCGAAAATCATAGCACAGCGCTCCGGGGGCGACTCCCGCCGCGATGGACGCGTTGCGCAATGCGTATCGGGCCGCGCGCCGCGCGGGTCAGCGTTCTTCCACAGGCTCGGGATGAATCGTGACTCGCGCAATCTGCGGAAAATGTTCCTTCACGCGGTCTTCGAGCGTGCCGGTGACATCGTGGATTTGGGTGATGGGCAGGGTTCCATCCATGGCGCAGTGGCAGGAGACGAGAATTTTGTGCTCGACCTGGCGGACGTGTACTTCGTGGCAGTCGACCAGTTCATGAAATTCGCGGGGCAGCGTGTTGATGTACTTTTCGATGGCGCGGCCGAGGCCGGTCATTTCGCCGCGCTGGCCGTCGACCGCGGCGATGTGCGTGCCGAGCGGCTCGATGTGGATATTCACTTTTGCGTCGGAGCGATTGGACGACGCGGCCACGCCGGGAAGCGTGCGGATTTCCTCCTCGAGTTCGGTGGCGCGGCGATGCGCCTCGCGCAGGCTCAGGTGTTCGTCCACTTCCAGGTGCATCTCGACGAACAGGCGTCCGTCGAGCTGGTCGGCGGAGATTTCGTGCACGGCAAGGCCCTTGCGCGCGGCGATGGCGCGTATGGCGTCAAACAAATGCTCTCCGGCGGCGGCCCTCGGCTCCATGTGCACCATCACGTCGGCGGGCACGATCTCGCCAACGCGGCGCTCGACGGCGTCAGAAATGGCGTGCACCTGCTCGAAGCTGGCGGAGCGCGGAACGCTGATCGTGACGTCCACGAAGTGCTTGTTTCCGGCGCGCCGCACGCGCACGCGCTCGGTGGACAGCACGCCTTCGAGCCCCGCAACCTCTCGCGTGACGCGCTCCTGCAACCCGGCGGGCGCCACGTCCAAGAGCGCGTCCAGCGTGCGTTTTCCCAGCCGCGAACCCACCCAGATCACGATGGCCGCAACGCCGAGCGCGGCGATCGGGTCGGCATTCTGCAGCCAGGTTACGCCGTAGTGCTGGCCCAGCCACACCGCGCCCATGCCCAGAATCACGACGAACGTGCTCCACACATCGGTGGAAAAATGGAGCGCGTCGGCCTCGAGCGCTTCGCTCGGAAATTCCCGCGCCACGCGCGCCAGCGCGCGCGAGCGAATCAGATCGATGCACATAGCGAGGCCCAGAATCGCCATGGCCGTCGCGCTCGGCTGCAATCGCACCTGCTTGTACAGGAGGCGCACGAAGGCTTCCACGATGATGTACACGGACGTTGCGAGCAGCAGCCCGGTCTCGACGAAGGCCGAGAAATTTTCGAATTTTCCGTGGCCGTACGTGTGCCCGGAATCCGCCGGACGGTCGGACACGGTCACCGATAGCAACGTCAGTATGGCCGCGATCAGATCCAGCCCCGAATGCAGCGCCTCGGACAGCACGCCAAGGCTGCCTGTGGAAACAGCCAAAAACACCTTCAGCCCCAATAGGGCCAAGGCGGAGCCAATGGACCCAAGCGCCGCCATCTGCTTGACTGCTGTGGGAGATCGCGTGATGGGAAAATCCTCGATGGGGATTATACGATGGCGCGATGCGGAAATCTCAACAGGAAGCGATGCGAAGCCGTGAAGGCTGCTCCACCGGCCACAAACAGACCTGCAAATTCCGGCTTCCCGCTCCCGGCTTCCTGCTCTATGATACGTAGCGGCAGACGACGGGCCACGCGGGCGTGGCGGAATGGCATACGCGAGGGACTTAAAATCATACTTTCCATATCACAAAATAACGACAACTTACTGTTATACAGCAACTTAGAGACATAACAGGCCACCTCCGATGCTGTTACACAACTCTTTCACACTTTCGCGTTTTTGAAGGAGATACTGTAATCGGGTTTGGGGCCGGGATATAAAAAATGGTCGGCTCTTCTTAAATGCGCCGACGCTGGCTCAGCAACGATAGTCAGGAAACCAGATTATGTCGTAATACGCCGGACTTGATGTTTCATTGAATAGCACTTCGATCTGCATTGTGGATCAGGAGGGATGTATTTTTCGCCAAGAGAAAACAGGAACCGATCCGGAAGAGATCCGCCGTTTTCTGGAAGCGTGCGATGTACCTTTAAAGCGCGTTGGCCTGCAGAACGAATATGGCAAATGTCCTGAGCATCGACAAGCAAGTAGCAATCATTAGTGGACTAGCAGAGGGGTCGGACATCCGGCAAATCGAACGAATCACGGGCGTTCACCGGGACACGATCATGCGGTTTGACGTTCGGGTTGCGGCTTACCCACAGGTTCTACGAACGAAGAATTATTTTGGCAGTCTTCCACAATCGGAAAATGCTTGGTAGCGGGTCGCGCCAGGAAAAATAGGAGATAGAGGACCAATGCATGATACTCGCGATCCACTGCATGAACGTGAGCTCTCCGCGTTTCCTAAGCTCCAAGAACGCGCACCAGTCCCTCAACGGGTCCCACAGTCGCACACCTGCTCGAAAGTCGGTTAGCGGCGGCTGTGAGATGCCGACGATGCGGTTGTAAACAAAATTCCCCAAGTCAAACCCGGCCCTTGCGACCAGACTATTCGCAGCAGTGAATCGCGCGTTACACTCCATCAATTTTAACTGGCCATCGCGCTCGTCGTATTTGAACTCGACATTGGCAAGTCCCTGAAGCCCGACATGTCGAAGCAGCTTGAGCGATAATTCGCGTACATGCTCGACTCGGTCCGTGATGTGGTAAGACGCCAATCCCATATTCATCGGATAACGACGGATAATGCGTTTTGTGAAATCGAACAGCGGGTTGCTTTCTTCGTCCAAATACGTGTAATAACTGCAACACATGCTGTCCGGGCCAGGAATCTTCTCGACGAGTAGAGTTTCGACGTTTGCGCTCTCAGCTACGCGATGAGCTTCAAGAAGCTGGTCAAAACCTTCCGCTACAAAAAATTTAGCTTTGAACTTCTTCTGAAAGATGTGCGACACCTTAGGTTTGACAATCAGCGGATAGACAAGCTCATCGCGCAGGCGATGTATGTCTTCCTTCGACCGAACCTGCCAAAACCTCGGCGTCGCCACCCCCGCTTCTTTCGCCGCGGTGTATGTTGCCAACTTGTCCAGCATCATCAGTTGGGCGACGGGGTTTGACAAGTCCAGCCGGAACTTGTCCGCCAGCGTTTTGCGGTTCTTGGCCATGATTTCGAGTTCTTCATCGCCTCCCGCCAATAGCACGCTTCCCTTCAAATGGTTGGAATCGTTTCCTGTCAAAAAACCCATTGCCGACTGGGGATATGGGGCATCTGCGGGCAAACGAATCGCTCGAACATGGCGGCTAAATCGCGCGTCTTCCCACCGCTCATTGATGACATAGACCGGAATGGATCGGGCCGCCAGGCTCACCCCTACCGTCAATGTGACAAAATACCCGCCAAAGATAATGACCGGCGGAAGCGGCGTATGGGAGCGAGGTTCGGCCATATTAGTTTTCAGTCTAGCGGCATCCACGAGCGTGCTCTAAACAAGTCTTTAGAATGGGCACTGCCACACGACAGGCTCCGCCCTGCTTGAAGTAGTGATAATGAAAGCCGGGCGTTGTGTTTACCTCAAGGATTTTACCGCCTGCTTCCTCAAGTCCCTGACGAATGTCCGGCGTAATAATGTCCACGCCCGCGAGCCTGGAACCGATCAGTTCTGCCGCCCGGCGCCCAGCCGCAATCATGCATTCCGACACCTGATCCGCGACCGACACGTTTTCGTCCGCCATATTGTCGTTGATGACGCCCTTAAGCACCACCCGCCGGCCATCCGCCGGCACAGACCGCCATGAGAGATCTTGGCGTGCCAGAGTCCGCTTCATGTCCAGGTCATATTTGAGAGTAACCTGAGCAAGCTCGTACCCCGCATCGAGCCGCCGCCGATTGAGTCGCTGGACTAATTGAGAAATCCTTGACTTGCCGTCTCCAAGAACTGTGGGGGGACCTCGTTTCACGGCATCCAACAGTTGCCCATCGAGATACAGCAAACGAATGATCTCTCCTTTCATCTGTTCTTCTATGAGTACCCTTCGGCTGTAACCGGCAGCCATGACCACGGCCTTGAGCATCTGGCCGCGTGTTTCTATACCCGTTGTGACGCCATCTCCTCCGCCGGTGCCGTCTGACGGTTTCACGACGCACAGTCGATACTCAGCCAAAAATTCGTAGGCCTTGTTCAGATTGTCCAACGAAAACTCAGCGTGACTCGGCGTTGGCAAGCTGTGCGACCGGAGGATGGCGTGGACCAGAGGTTTGTCGAGCGAAACAAGCAATGTGACAGGGTCGTCCAACGTCGTGTAGTTTTCACGCACTCTGGTGCTGACACGGCCCTCGCTGATTTTCAAAACTCCTTTGCCCAACACCTCGAAGGTCGCGCCCAACTCGCCCGCCGCCTCGCGCCAGACGTCCTCGTAAAACTGCGAACGGTGGCTTTTTGCCAGGCCCGCTTGATGACCTGCTGTTCCGAGCATCGATTTCGCGCGAAGGGCATTGCCGCAAATCTGCAAGAACATCGATATGGGAAGCACAGCTAAACTCCCTCCACTGATCCTAAAGGTGTCAAACTGTTTTGGGTGGACCATGGCCACTGATTCACTGAGCATCGTTTGAAGACCGGAGGACTTTATCCGTGTCGACATCCCCTTCGTAAACCGGGCACTCTTGTTGTCGTAACAGTTCATCAACCCACGCGTTCGAGAACTCCCCCTTGCGCACGGCCGCAAGATACGTTTCCTGATGAGCTTTTTGACCGTCTAGCCGCTGCAAGATATCTTCGGCACTTTCTCTGGGTATCAAGACGATCCCGGAAATGTCGGCAACAACCACGTCGCCCGGGTTGACCACAATACCGCCACACGAAATCGGGTAGTTAATCTCGCCGGGGCCACGATGTAACGGGCCTACGGGTGTGGTCCCACGCGCGAAGACGGGCAAATCCAGATGCTCGATCCCGGGCATGTCTCGCACCAACCCGTCAACTATAAAACCCGCGATCCCGCGGTGTTTGGCTTTGGTACAGATGATGTCCCCAAGCACAGCATTCATCCCGCGAACACCATGCGCGTCCACAACAACGATATCGTTTGGCTTGGCAACATCCAGTGCCTTGTGAACCATGAGATTATCGCCCGGAAATACGTGAACGGTGCACACCGGCCCACACAGCCGATGGCGCTTATTCGTTTGACATATAATGGCCGCATCTAAAGCGTAAAGCCGGTTTAGTACATCCGAGATTTCCGGCACTTCGTATTCTTGGAAACGCTTCAATAACGCCGCATCCAACCTCGGAAAATCCATACGAACGCGAAAACCGGGGCCTGGATACAAGTCAGCGGATTTTGGCCTTTGCGATATCACTTCAAACCTCCGAAAATGTGTCTGATCGATTCTCGGGCGGACAGGCTCTCGCCACGGATTGAATGATCCTGCGGATGTCAACTGGAGATCGCAATTCCTTTTGATCCCAGGGAAGACTGGCGATGAGTTGTATCAGTTCGCCGGCTTCGTGAGTCATACCTACGCGTAAATCCAAAGTGTGTGCCAATTGTTCGATCTCCCGTATATCACCGGCTCGGCGGGCCGCATGGCGAGGGTACGTTGGTAACATGCGCTCAATGATCGTCGTAACACCAGGATACAACTGCTGGCAACTCTCCAAAAAAGACTCCAACATGTCAGCTCGTTCGGCCAACGCACCGGCCTCCAGGAAGAGTGCGTTCAAGCCGTTCGATATCACTAACATCAGCAGCTTCATACGGCTTGCCGATCCAATTTGTGCACCCAGGCAATTCACTCGCAAGAGGCCTCGAAAAAACGCTTCGACGCTTTCGGCCTTTGGGCCGCTGATGTATAACACGCCGAGGTCCTGCAACCGTGTTACGCCATGAATGGCCGCGTCCACCAACGGGATGTTCTGCTCGGCCATCAAGCGTTCGATCTGCTCCAGTGTTTGCAAGCCAATTGCGTTCGCTTCGACGAAAATACTGTCTTGCGGGCGCATCCGATGGCAACCGATGTATTGCCGTGCCACATCGACAGCCGCCGAGGGAAGAACGATCGAGAAGACGAAGTGGCTTTGGGCAACCACATCGTCCAGTCTCGGGAGTATTTCGATTCCAGCCGATCGGGCCCGTTCTTCAGTGGCGCGGCTGCGGCCCTGACAAGTTGTGATCACTCGCAGACCGCCCTTGCGTAACAGTTTTCCGAACGTCGATCCCATTTCGCCACAATAGAGAATCCCTACCGTTGTAGCGGAATTCGATTTAGCCGGGATTTCCATCTTGGCTCCTATGACCTGCCCTCGCGCTGAATGCGTCCTATAAGGCCTGCCTATCGGGAATGCCGATCCTTTTCAGATAGTCGATCATGCGGAGCTTGCCCGAAGAACCCTTTTCGTTGCGTCTTGCGCATTCCTCTTTTTACTTCAGCTTGTGGTGGGATAAGAGCAATTCGATTGCCACAGTCTAATTCTGCTTAAGTCTTTTCTACAAAGATATTTAGGAGAGGTTTTGAAATGAACTTAATGGGGGTGCATGTGCAAAGAGTAGTAATAAATTACCACGATGTTCGGATTGCCTTCCCCGCTTCCCGTCCCCCTAAGCTCTCGTGGCCGGGAGCAGGTCCCTGTTGCTGATTCTCCACGGCGTGCTTCGAGTGAACTTCCGGCTTGCCCGCAGGCGGCGCAAGGCAAGTCTTCGGTTGAAACAACGCGGGGGATCGGTGGAATTGCTGTTTGGGCAAAACGATGGGGATTATACGATGGCGCGATGCGGAAATCTCGCCAGGAAGCGATGCGAAGCCGTGAAGGCTGCTCCACCGGCCACAAACAGACCTGCAAATTCCGGCTTCCCGCTCCCGGCTTCCTGCTCTATGATACGTAGCGGCAGACGACGGGCCACGCGGGCGTGGCGGAATGGCATACGCAGCGGACTTAAAATACCTTGAGTGCTCGCCGGGAAAC
>PLUM01000120.1 GCA_003165465.1 Acidobacteriota bacterium | reverse complement strand
GTCGACCCATTGAGACCACCCCGTTCCTCGGGACTTGGCCCGGGCGGATGCCCTCGCTGGGTCTCGAATGAAGTAACCCAAGCCCCGAACCGTTCGAAGCGCCCCAAGAAGCGCCAGGTTTTCAGGTGACCTTAAGGTTGACGGTATATAACTTGGCTGAGCGGTGGTTCTGGGGATAGATGTTCTACCGGTACCGCAAACTCACCCCACAGGAATTCTGCCGATCTGCGCGACTTTCCCAGGGGTACTCATTCCGATTATTGATAGGGAGGCACAAATGCATTTTCATGTGAAGTATTACCTCGCTGGGTTGGCGGTACTGGTGCTGACAATTCCTGTGTGGGCCCGCACCTACAAGCAGTCGATGGTTTTCAGCACGGGCAAGACGATCGGAAGCACGCAACTCAAACCAGGGTCATACGATTTCACGGCTGATGATTCCAAGATGGAACTCAATGTCTCGCAGAAAGGCAAAGTCATCGCGACCGTCCAAGGACAGTGGGTCAAAACTTCGGAGAAAACGCAGGGTGTCGACACCGACAATGACAAAATCACGCAGGTGCGATTCCACGGAAGCGACCAAGCGTTTCAACTGCCATAATCTGAAAACTCAATTAGGGGTAGGGAGTGCGGCCTTTGGTTCGCCCTCCTTCTACTTCCTGCCTCGGCATGCCATTGGGTGTGGTTAGGTGCCATTCTTTCGTCAGTATGTTTGCTCGCAGCCGTACACCGGTAACCTCAATCAGTGCCGTCGGAGCCAAGTCCCGTGAAGTCGGGCAGTCTCAAGGGGTCGTTGCAACACTTGCTCAAAGCCTTCGTATGGGAGTCTAGGAGGCTGATTTCGCTCGCGGGCGTCAATTCAAACAAAACAAAGCCCTGTTTAGGTTCTGATTGAGTACTGCAGTACAGATCAATTTTCGATGGGAAGTATTGTCTGATCAATCGATTAGATGGTGTTGCATCGACCGGTTGATCTGGCCCGCCTTCTCGGAATGTGGGTTTGGGCTGGAGTGATCGAATTCCTGCATTCCGATCGCCCCGTTTCCAGGGAGTTGGCTGTTCGGGATCCGTGATCTTCCCAGGGCCCGTTTTGTTGGGATTGAACCCGAAACAGCCGCTTGGCACACCGACCGAGCAAGATCAATCTTTCCCCGATCCGTTCCATGTGGTCTCAAACTCGCATCATAGTTGTGAGTTGTGGCCCCGTCTGAGATAGCCCAGCCGCGGAGGCTATTTTTGACCGGAGGGATTCGATGACCATGAAAGCGCACGTGTTGAGAGCCGTCAAAATGGCGGGAATTCTGATTTCGCTGGGGTGCCTATTTGCGGCAATCGCGCCAAACACAGCGCACGCGCAAGGAAGCTATCCGCCCGAAAGTTACCCGCCACCTGGCTATCCGCCGCCGAGCCCCCCGAGCACTGCCGGTTATAATCGCTTCGAGCCGAAATACACGTTTTCGCTATTCCTGGGCTCTCGTTTCGGCGGCAATATCGCCATCAACACGCCGAACGTGGACTACCTGCCGATCAGCAACTCGTTCAATTATGGATTCAATGCAGCTGCGCGCTTCGCGCCGCACTTCTTTGGCGAATTCATGTGGAACCGGCAAACCACCACGCTGAGCGCCCACGATATTCTCTCGAATCAGATTGTGCCGCTAACCAACAACGCGCACCTGGATATGTACCAGGGAAGCCTTCTCTACGAAATCTGGGCGAGTTCGAAGCTTCGCCCCTTTGTAGTAGGCGGGATCGGCTTCACGCATTTTGATTCGCACGGAATTTTGTCGTTTAGTGATCGCTTCTCCTACAACCTCGGCGGTGGCGTGAAGTATCTGTTCGCTCCGCACCTGGCCCTGCGCGCCGAAATGCGCTGGTCGCCTTCACGCACGACGAGTTCGAGCACAACTTTCTGCGATCAGTCCTTGGGTTGCTTCGTGACGCCCATCAGTAACCATGCCGAGCAGGGGCAGGCAAATATCGGTTTGGAATTTCGTTTCTAGAACTCTCGGGCTTCGAATCCTACGTGCACGGCCACTTTCTAAATGTATTTCTAGCGGGTGTTGCATCGACCAGTTGAGCCGGCAGGGCTTATCGGAATGTGGCCCAAGTCGAATTCGGTGGCAAATCCCACAATCCGATAAGAGGACTATCGGGCACTAAACGCCATCGTCATGAAGCTAGTTAGCCTTTTGGGAATCCAACTTGTGCGTCCTGCGAGGCTTAGGTGATTTTGGGCGGAGGCTGCCGAGTGCGTAATCATTCTCTGTCTTTTCCCAGCGCCGTTAGGCCTGCCTCCGCCTGACGCACTGGTGTAATGTGCGAGATCAAGTTGCAAACGCTTTTCGCCAATTCCACAACTTCGCCTTTTCCCTCTAGCTCAAACTCGATCTGATAATTTCCAGAAGCTGCATCATCGACAGCATTCTTAAGGCTAATCAGTGGTTTGATTATTTCGCGCGGAAGCGTGAAAGTAATCCAAACGCTGAGCAGGATGACAACTGCGGAAACAATGCTCAACACCCATTCGGCTCGACGGAGAAGCCTTTGAGCCTCCCTGTGATCGTCTTGCACCCGTTGCCAAATTCGTTCTTCCAATCCTGATGTAAGGTCGAATACCTGCTGGCTCGAACTTTCGATATCGCTGGCATATCGGCGAAAAGAGGGATCGCCCGTCTCCACTGTCTTCGTGATCTCAGCGTCGAATGAATTAGCTTGGGTGCGAAGCTCGTCGACGAGCTTGGCCCGGCTCTTGTGGCTGTCCTTTTTCATCAAACCATTTAATTCTGTTTCATAATTGCTGAGAACGGCCTCAATCCGCTCACTGGGGGCGTCGCCTGGCTGCCCCATCGCCGCGACCGCAAAAGCAAATTGCTGCTGATAAAGTTGTGTCGCTTCCAAGACTTTTTGAGTCGTGGCTTCTTCTTCCGGTTCAAGGTCACGGATCTTGGTCAGAGTATGAGTGACCTCAGCAAGCAAATCGTGATTCGTGTTGACGTATGCTGTATCGCGAAGCAGGAAATAGTTTCGTTCGGCGCGTCGTGCTTCCTGCATTTGAATTGAAGCCTGCTGCGCCAGAGTGGCTGCCGGGGCATCCACGCTGACAATACGATCCACGATCCAGCCCATCTGGAATAGATAATAAACAGCCAATAAAATAACCGGCGCAAGAACTAGTCTCACTAAGGCGAAGCTATACAAGACGCGTCGCCGGAGAGAAGTGGCTGGAGTGAAGATCACGAAGGTCTTCTGCATTCGCGATTTTAAGGGGTGACACAACAACATACTCGACTTCTCGCTTTTCATCACTAATCCTCTTCCTTCGCGACGCTGAGGATTCTCAGCCTCGAATACGCAGATGCGCGGGTCGATTCAGTTTCTGACCACTTTGCGATCAGGGACTGCGCAGAACAGCACACGAGACAATCCAATATCGAGTTCAACAACGGTCCAGATGGGCAGCGTAAAAAGGCTGCAGGCATACCGGATCAGCGGTTATGGGGTTGCTGCGCGCAAGAGGCCCGTTTAGCTTCATCGCTGCTGTATGCCTTATGACCAGCTAGCCTGATCTAGTGCCCGAGAAATGGGATTATTGGAATGTGGCCTCCACATTTCGGGAAGCCGACTTCTCGAGATGTGGAAGGGAGAGGGCCGGATCGAGTGCTCTCACACTCTATTCAATCAGGAGAACGAAACTTATCGAGAACTTGCAGTCTTCCAAGCCTCCTCGCGCTTTTCCTCGAAATCGTCAAACGCTTTCACCAGGCCCTTCAGCACTTCTGCTGTCGTCTCAAACAGTGCCTGCGCCTTTGGGTCGGAGACTTTGGACGCATCCTCCCGTGCGTGTGCGACCGTGTCGTTCAGCATTTGCTTCAATTTTAGAGTGTGATGGCGCGGATCTTTCTCGTCATATTGCATTCGGTCAGTCATGTTGGACTCCCGTCCGAAAGCCATGGTAGACGCATCGGGATTCCTTGTCTGTTCCCTTGTGAACAAAGACGTATTCTTGACATTTCACACTTGCCGTGTTGACAAGCATGTCCACCCAGCATTTGAGTAATGCAGTATTTATAGAGGACGGCTGCTAGGATGGAACCATGGTGCGGATAGGTCCTGGTAAACGGATTATCGGAATGTGGCACTGCGCAAGAAAAGGCGGTACTAATTGGAATGCTGCCTTCCGTTGCCAGATCAGGTTCGGAATCTGGCTTTTACTTCGGGCAAGCCTGTAGTTTTGGTTCCGCCGTTACTACTGAAATCCCGGAGCGACGCCGCCAACCACGAATTAGTTTGTCACAGACGGTTCGCATTCGCCCCTTTGATCCGAAACCGAATTCTCACACAGACTCTGAAGCCCCGAACTCCTAAGCAGGGCAATCATCGGGACAATTTCTAAATTAGGCCAATACCAGACATCGACACGCTTGCAGCGATGGGGCATTTTGTTCCGAGCCGGAAGCAACGTATAATTCATGAAGAGAGCTAGCTTGTTCGCTTGGAGTAGTGACCGCACCTATGCCGAAGACCAGCTTTACCCTCAATGGAAAACGCACCACGTGCTCCTATGAGCCGGGGATGCACTTCCTCGAAGTTCTGCGCGAGGAGGGCGGCGTCGTTTCTCCCAAGAATGGCTGCGCTCCCGAAGGAACGTGCGGCTGCTGCGCAATCCTCGTGGATGGACGGCCTGTGCTCTCATGCCTGCGGAAACCAGAACAAATGGAAGGTCACGATGTGGTGACGCTTGAGGGCGTTCCGGAAGATATGCGCGAGTTGTTGGGCGAAGCGTTCGTCCTCGAAGGCGGAGTGCAGTGCGGCTTCTGCATCCCGGGTATCGTGGTTCGCGCGACGTCCATGTTGCGTCAAGGCTGCACGGATGATCGCGAGGCGGTCAAGCAAGGGCTCAGCGGCCATCTCTGCCGCTGCACCGGTTATGCGCGGATCGTTGACGCCATTCAGACCGCCGGTGACGCCTGGAAAAACGGTGGAAAGCTGCCGAGCAAGGAACCCCGCCGCCATATTTATTTCGGTGAGGATTTCGGATTGAGCCGCAACCCGGCATTTGCAAACGGCAAAAAGGGAAATGGAAATGGAATCGGCGACTCCCCTTCCCGCTATCGCGGCTTTGAACAGGCACTCGGCGAGAGACCGTTCGTCGACGACATGAGCGTTCCGGGCATGCTTCATGGCGGAATGGTGCTCAGCGAACACCCCCGAGCTAAAGTCAACGCGATTGACCTGTCCGCCGCTCTGGCCATGCCGGGAGTCGTGAGGATCTTCACGGCAGCGGACGTCCCCGGAGGGCGCGGCACGGGACTCAATTATCCCGATTTGCCGATTTTTGTGGCGGTCGGCGAAACCACATGTTGTGTTGGAGATTTTCTGGCCATGGTGGTCGCGGACACAGGCTTCCACGCGCGCCAGGCCGCCGACAAAGTAAAGGTCGATTACACGGTGCTCGCACCTGTCACCGATCCGTTTGCCGCGATGGAACCTGGCGCGCCACAAGTGCATCCCCCCGGCAACTTGTGGGTGCATGACAATCTCCTCGATACCACCGCCTTTTCGCGGGGCGATATGGATGCAGCGTTCGCCGAGTCGGCGCACATCATCGAGCAGACATTTACCACTCAGCCGATTGAACCAGCATTCTTAGAGCCGGAAGCTTGCTTGGCGATGCCTCGAGGGGATGGAATTAAATTCTACTCGCAGAGTCAGGGCTCCACGTATGACCAGCAGCAGGTTGCCAATGTTTTGAAGTTGCCGCTCGAAAAAGTGGAAGTCGAGCTGGCCGCAAGCGGCGGCGCTTTTGGCGCAAAAGAAGAACTCACGATCCAGGCGCAAACCGCGCTGGCGGCGTACCTACTGCAGCGTCCGGTGAAGACCGTACTCACGCGCAAGCAATCGACGCAGCATCACGTCAAGCGCCATCCCATGACTCTGAAATACAAGGTCGGCGCAGACGCGGAAGGCCATCTGCTCGCGGTGCGCGTGCGCATCGTAGGCGATACGGGAGGCTACGCGGGCACTGGCGGCAAATGCTTGCTGCGCGCGGCATGCCACTCCTGCGGCGTCTATCGCGTACCCAACGTGGATGTGAACTCCAAGGCCGTGTTCACTAACAATCCGACCAGCGGCGCCATGCGCGGCTTTGGCAGCAACCAGGCTCAGTTCGCGATGGAAGGCATCATGGATTTGCTCGCGGAAAAAGTGGGCGTCGATGGTTGGGATATCCGCATACGGAACATTCTGAATCCTGGCGACGCCTTCGCTACAGGCCAGATTATGCGCGAAAGCGTCCGCGGCATGCGGAAATCGCTCGAAGCCGTGAAGGACATCTACAAGAATGCGAAATATGCCGGCATCGGCTGCGGCGTCAAGAGTACCGGCATCGGCAATGGCACAGTCGAGAGCGGGCACTTGCTGATACGGGTTCTCGAAGACGGCAAGTTGGAACTTCTGGTCGGCTTCACCGAAATGGGTCAGGGTCTCTTCACAACGGTTCGGCAGGCGATCTGCGAGGAGACCGGCCTTTCGCCGGACATCATGACGGTCCGCTGGGATAAAGAGATGGGTTCAAAGTGCGGGGAGACATGGGCATCGCGCGCTACGACGCTCAGTTGTGCAGCGGCACAGCGGGCGGGACAGCAGCTTGCCGCCGACTTGAAGCAATTCCCGATCGAGAAGCTCGTGGGCCGCGAGTACCGCGGGGATTGCGTCTGGGACATCACTACAAAGCCCGGCACTCCTGAGGCAGTCAAGAACCCGACCACGCACATGACCTTCAGCTATGCCACACAGGTGGTCATTCTCGACGAGAACGGGCGCCTTGAACGCGTCGTCGCGGCGCACGATGTTGGCCGCGCCATCAACCCAAAGGCTTGTGCGGGGCAAATCGAAGGCGCCGTGCACATGGGGCTGGGTTACGCGCTCTCCGAAAATTTTACGTCGACCGATGGGCGGCCCGATTCCCTGCTCCTGCGTGACTGCGGCATTCTGAAGGCCAAGGATACACCGCAGATCGACGTCATCCTGATTGAAGTGCCCGACGAAGTGGGAGGGTATGGGGCAAAAGGAGTGGGTGAGATAGGGCTCGTTCCCACGGCAGGCGCGGTGGCTGCTGCGTTGCATTCCTATGACGGAATTCGCCGGTTCAGCCTGCCGATGCAGGATTCACCGGCCGCAGCGCCCTCTGTTCCGAAATCGCGGAAGAAGACTGTGCTGGTTACAGCCTAAAACAGGCCGGCTTTACACAAATCGAAATCATCAAGATTTTCCTGTGGAGTACTTTCGATCTAAGACCGAGCCACAAAGTGAAACACCTGCCGGATAATCAAACTCATTAATTCTATCGAATGTATCAGCGGAGCGACTCGCAACCAGCCTGTTTACTATGACCAGCCCACCCTGGGCGACCCAAGAGATGCTGGATGTTGCAATGAGAATTAGACAGGGCACAAATCTGGCTGGACGAAGATAAGTCCTGAGAAACGGGATTATCGGTAGGTGGCCCGGACCCACCATTCCACACTCCGAGAAGCCATGCCGCCGGAGCTTGACTGCGAATGAGAGATTGGCGTAGAGTCTAGCTTCCTGCTAGGAAGTCCAGATCACTGGGGCCGGGTGCAGCTGTCCCGCCATCTGGCCCCCTTTTAACTAATAGTCAGACCGAGGTGAAACGCCATGAGTGCGACCAAATGCCCTAAGCACGGTAAACCGTTCCCCTGCGGACAATGCCGACTCGATCAGAAGAACAAGCCTCCGCAAGTGCCGCCACCATCAAAGAGAAAATGAAATTTGGCCGTCCGTAAGTAGCTGTCAGAGAATGCCCGAAAGCAAAGGCCGTCAGCGCCTGATAAACGGCGTTATCGTCAACTGGGAATCAGGGCATCCCACATGACGATAAGCGGACTCCTCAGGGTATGGCCGCTACAATTTAGGATTTCGACTTAGCACTCGGGTCCCAGGACATGGCCCCAATCAACGCGCGGGAAAGCAAAACGTATCATCCTCTTGTCGTGAAGTTTAGCCAGTCATTACCAAGCGTGTGCTGTAATGGACAGACGCCCGAACCCAGTTTGAGTACACTTCAGGAATGGCAAGGGCAGTGACATGCCTTCGCTCCCATGTGATACAGGGAGGGTTTATCGCCCGCATCGACGAACAGCTAAAACTTGATCCATCATACGTCTAGCCTGACCAGAGATTGTTTGCTGACGCGGAGGTGTTCGCATGAAACTTTCTGATAGGCGCTTTGCACAGCGCCTCAGCCTCACCATCCCGCTTTATAGCTCACAGCAAGGAGTCCAGCCATGAAATGGAAACTATTATTGTTTTCGGTTCTCCCGCTGCTTGGTCTTTCAGCTTGCGGTGGGGGTTCTAGTCCCTCTACTCCTGGTTCGACAAGCCCATCAGTTACTTCCGTCATGGCGCCGCCCCCGCCCATATCCGTTCCAACCCCGGACACGAAGCAAAATTGGGGTCAATTGGTACGGGACACCATTAACCATGAAATTGATGCGGAGGCAAAGGATACGTCCCTGTGGTGCTACCGCAAAAAGCAAGAGAAAGACGGCAAGCAGCAATTGTTTGCAGCGTGCCAGGCAAAGGGTGCGGAAATTGACCGGTTGTTGGCGGTGAATGGCCAGGTGCTCGATGAAAAACATCGGGAAGCGGAAAATCGCCGGATTGAGAGATTGTTACAAAACCAGGGGCAGCTGAAAAAACAAGCGCAACAACAACACGAAGACGCCATACAAGCGACTAATATGCTGAAACTAATTCCGGACGCGTTCGTGTATCAATTGGAAGGAAAAGAAGGGGATCGGATCAAGCTGAACTTCACGCCGAATCCCACGTTTCGTCCTTCGGGACACGAAGCGGAGGTTTTTCACCACATGGAAGGCACGCTGGTTCTCGACTTGAAAGAAAAACGGCTCGCGGAGATTAATGGGCGTCTGGATAGCGCCGTAAAGTTCGGCGGGGGCCTATTAGGTCATCTGGATAAGGGCGGGACCTTCTTGGTGAAACAGCAGGCAGTCGGATCGGGAGTTTGGGAAGTGACGACGCTGGATGTACAAATGAACGGCAAAGCGCTTTTCTTCAAGACCATCACCGTGCGGCAGAAGGAGAGCGATGATGAATTCAAGGCGCTGCCTCAGTCAGTTACGATGCAACAGGCTGCGGTGATGACCAAAAACAAAGTGACGGAAGTGTCAGCGCAAAGGTAAGTAGGGGCGCGGGGTAGCTCCCGCTGGATGTCAGCTATCCCACGCTTTTATAGAACTTCTCAGTGCCGTCCCAATTTCCTTCCAACACGATAGCGCCCGAGAAACGGGCTGGTCAGGGGCTGATAGAACTTGAAGGTTTTTGGCGTTGATGAATGCATTCAGTTCTTCTGTGTGTCGCTTGAGACTGTTTTCATTCGCTAGGCCAGAAAATTGGATTACCGCAAATCGCTCTGCCGTTGAAATAGGTCAGACTGGATCGGATACATGTGCTCAATTGAACAGACGTGCAAAGCCCAAGACGGTATAAACAATAAAAGTTCTCCGACAAGAAACATCCCACAGTTCGTCCTCCACCCCGGGCCGAATGAGACACCCCATTCGGCTCAACCTCTCATTAATGGTTCCAACCCATATTCCGAGAAGACGACGCAGTATAAAAGGGCGCCCCGTATGGAGTAGGTTTTGAGTGTTCCGCTCGAACCGTCTCCAGAAAGGAGCACCCTTTTTTATGGATAACACGAAGTATATCGGGATGGATGTGCACACGGAAACGATTTCCATCGCAGTCTTAAATTCGGCTGGCAAGCTGGTGATGGAATCGGTGATTGAAACCAAGGCCCTCACGATTATTCAGTTTGTGCAAGGGCTGCGCGGGGATTTGCAGGTCACTTTGGAAGAAGGAACCTGGGCCGCGTGGTTGTACGACCTGCTGAGGCCGCACGTCAACCGAGTGGTGGTGTGCGATCCGCGCAGGAACGCGTTGCTGAAGGTCGGAAATAAGAGTGATCGCATGGACGCGCGCAAGCTGGCCGAACTGCTGTACTTAGACAAGCTCAACGCGGTCTATCACGGCGAGCACGGCGTGCGAACGCTGAAAGAGCTGTCACGCAGTTATCTGGCGATCAGCGGCGATCTGGCTCGGGTGATGACGCGCCTGAAAGCGCTTTATCGCAGTTGGGCTATTCCCTGTGCGGGCAAGCAAATCTATGCGCCGCGCTGTCGTGCCGAGTGGCTGGGCAAACTCAGCGAAGCGGGCGTGCGCCGCCGCGCGGAGATTTACTACGAGCAACTCGATGCGCTCAGATCGCTGCGGCAACAAGTGCGCCGCGAACTGCTGGCCGAGAGCGCGAAGCACAAGGCGTCGAAACTGTTGTGCCAGATTCCTTCGATTGGTCCGATTCGCGCAGCGCAGTTGATCGCGATTCTGCAGACACCGTACCGCTTCCGCGGCAAGAGACAGCTGTGGGCCTACGGCGGCCTGGCCATCGAAACGCACAGCAGCGCCGACCATCGTTACGTGCAGGGGCAACTGCAACCATCGAAGAGACAAGTCTCGCTGCGCGGGCTCAACCGCAATCACAATCACGAACTGAAAAACATTTTCAAGGGCGCAGCCATCATCGCCGCCACGAAACCAGGACCCTTGCAGGAATTTTACGCTGCTCTGGTGGCCAAGGGAATGCGCCCGGAAATGGCGCGACTGACGCTGGCGCGGAAAATTGCGGCGATCACGTTGATCGTCTGGAAGAAAGGAGTTTCGTTCGACGCC
>PLUM01000010.1:192080-192327 GCA_003165465.1 Acidobacteriota bacterium | reverse complement strand
CTGCCGATTTTGATGCTCACCGCGCGAGGCGAGGAAGCGGACCGCGTGGTGGGACTTGAAATGGGGGCGGACGATTATGTCACCAAGCCATTCAGCCCACGAGAGTTGGGTGCTCGTGTAAAAGCCCTTCTGCGGCGTACGGAGCCCGCCGGCGAGATGCCTCGCGTGATTGAGGCGCGCGGGCTGACCATCGATCCTTCCTCCTACCGCGTAACGCGTGACGGCGCGCCGGTAACGCTCTCGACGC
>PLUM01000010.1:189603-191922 GCA_003165465.1 Acidobacteriota bacterium | reverse complement strand
TTATCCTGCTGGCAGCGGGGATCGCATCACTTATATTCTTGCGCTCGACCGCTTCCCGCATCCGGCGCCTCAAGGAATTTGCGGACCGTGCCGCCGCCGGCGATTTCACCCCACTGACGCGCGATCACCGCCATGATGATCTCGCGCGCCTTGCCGATGCCCTGGGTGGGACCGTTTCGAAACTCGGGCAAACCATTCACACGCTTATCGATGAGCGCAATTGTTCGGCGGCTATCCTCGGGAGCATGGTCGAGGGCGTGGCGGTGGTGGGCGGCGATGAAAGGGTCCTCTACTGTAATGCCGCGTTTGAGCGAATCCTCGAACTGCGGGAGGGAAGCTCCCAGGGCAAGAAACTTGTGGAAGCGGTGAGGCAGGCTGAGCTCGTGGCCGCGGTGCGCCAGGTCCTCGTGGGGGGCAAGGAGGTTACCGGCGAAGTCGAGGTCGGCACGGTGCGCCCGCGCAGCTTCAGCGTCACGGCCGCCCCCGTGCATGCCGCTGGGGCCAGCAGCGCTGTGCTGGTGCTCCATGACATCACGGAACTACGCAGGCTGGAGCGCGTGCGGCAGGATTTCGTGGCAAACGTTTCGCATGAATTCAAGACGCCATTGACCGCAATTCAGGGATTCGCCGAAACTCTTCTCGGTGGCGCGCTTGACGACAAGGCCAATCGGAAGCGGTTCGTCGAAATTATCCGCGAGCACGCGTGGCGCCTGGCGCGGCTTACCGATGACCTGCTGAAGCTTTCGCGAATCGAAGCGGGGCGGCTTGAGCTCGAATTGCGGCCANNCGCATTCACGTCCAATTACCGGAAGGCCTCCCGCCGGTTCGTGGCGACAGCGCGCAGCTAGCCGAGGTCTTGCAGAATTTGCTCGACAACGCATTGCAGTACACGCCATCGGGCGGCCAAATTGACGTGACGGCCGTTTCGGACGGGCGCGAGGTCACGTTCACGGTAGCCGACACGGGCATCGGGATTCCAGAGTCCGACTTGGAGCGAATTTTCGAGCGGTTTTACCGCGTGGATGCGGCAAGATCGCGCGAGGCAGGCGGCACGGGGCTCGGACTGGCCATCGCGCGGCATATCGTGGATGCCCACAAAGGCCGCATCTGGGTGGAAAGCGCTGTTGGGCAGGGATCGCGGTTTCATTTCAGCGTCGCTTGCGCCCGATAGCAAACAGGTGTGGGCTCTACTTTACGCCGAACGCCCCGGTCTGACCGGGACGTGGAGCCCGCCAGAATAAATGAGTTTCGCGGGAAATTCATCCCCGCTTCATCCCTCTTTCACATACGCCAGATAGGATCGCTTCGCTGGGAAGTTCTAATTAAAGGTGAAGTGATGGCGACCCCTGTCAGCAACATACAAACGATTTATGAGGATGTGCTCGCAAATTACTTGATCTCGATGGCCCGCACGGTCGAGAACAGCGTCGAGCATGCACTGGATGCCCTATTGCGCCCGAATCCGGAACGGGCCGCGGCGCTGTCGAGCCAGGTGTTTCTGGTCGAGCCACGCATCAACGAGATGGAAATGCTGATCGACGACCATGCCGTACGCATGCTGCGTACGGGGCTGCTCGAAGACGAGGAAATACGGCGTGTTGTCGCCTCACAGAAGATTGCCAACGACCTGGAACGCATCGGCGATCTCGCCGTCAATATTTCCGAGCGCGTGATTTCGCTTGCAGGCATGAATGTGACCGAGGCGCCGCAGGATCTCGAACCTATGATCGGCGCCGTGCGCGGAATGCTGGGCCGCAGCCTTGGGGCGCTGATTTTCCGCAACGTCGTCCTGGCCGGCGAAGTGCTCGATTCGGACGATGTGGTGGACCGCTATCGGGACCAGATCTTTGAGCACCTGCTCGCCGGAATGATCCAGGAGCCTTCGCAAGCGGCGCCGCATTTGCAGTTCGTGCTGGCGTCCAGGTATATCGAGCGCATCGCGGATCACGCCACAAATATCGCCGAGGACATTATTTTCTGGGTGCGTGGCTTGGACGTACGGCATGGGGGCACGCGACTCCAACTGGAAGAAATGAACTATCCGGAAAAGAGAATTGGAATTGCACGCTAAATTCTCGCTCAAAACAACGAACTCCGCGTTGCAACCCCACCCCGGGCTGGCGCTCCCCTGGCGCCGGCCCATCCTCATTTTTTTTAGGTAACACACACAAAATAAGGTAGTTGTAAGATTTTTTGGTTTTTATGCCGGGATCACTGCCTTGTAACATGGCTGTAACAATTGGGAGTCAAAATCCATAACGAGTTTCAGGAGAAAAAATGCGAATTGTAAAGATCCTCAGCATAATGGCAGTTTTGCTC
>PLUM01000010.1:0-189582 GCA_003165465.1 Acidobacteriota bacterium | reverse complement strand
GCATCGGATGGACCCATGACCGATGAGCAGCTCAAGCAGGCCAGTGTTCCGATCTTGCATTTTCCCACCGTCTTGGGCGCAGATGTGCCAAGCTACAATTTGCCCGGAGTAAGCGCGGAGTTGAATTTCACTCCGGAGGCTCTCGGGGGAATTTTCTTGGGTAAGATTACCAAATGGAACGATCCGGCAATCACCTCGGCGAATCCTGGCGTGAAGTTGTCGGGTGACGATATTGTCGTCGTGCACCGCTCTGATGGCAGCGGCACGACCTACATCTGGACTGACTACCTTTCGAAAATCAGCCCGGAGTGGAAGCAAAAGGTTGGCACAGCGACATCGGTGAACTGGCCGGTAGGTCTGGGCGGCAAAGGCAACGAAGGTGTCGCCGGGCTGGTTCAACAAACGCCGAATTCGCTCGGTTACATCGAACTGATTTATGCCATCCAGAACAAGATTGCATACGGCCGCGTGAAGAATTCCTCCGGTGCGTTCGTGAAAGCGGACCTGGCAAGTGTTTCCGCGGCGGCAGCGGCCGTGGCGAAATTCATGCCCGACGATTTCCGCGTTTCCATTACCAACCCCGAAGGGAAAGCGGCTTATCCGATCGCGAGCTTCACCTGGCTGTTGATTCCGGCAAAGTTCACCGACACCGCCAAGCGCGACGTCGTGAAGGACTTCCTGAAATGGATGATGACCGATGGACAGCAGTCCTGCGAAGCGCTGTCGTATGCTAAGCTGCCGAAGGAAATCGTCGCCAAGGAGATGAAGGCGATCGCGCAGATCCAGTAACGTTTAACGTTTCGGATAGCAAAGTCCGAGTCTGCTGAAATGGCCACTACACCAAATGCAGCAACGCCCGCGGGTCTCGCGTGGAGTCCGCGGGCGTTCCTGCGCCGCATGCGAGGCGCTGACGAGATTGCACATCTCATTACGCTGATCGCGGCGGCGACCCTCCTGTTGATTACCGTTTTGCTGGTGTATCAGCTCTGGGTCCTTTCGGCGGAGGCGCGGGCAAAATTTGGCTGGAGTTTTTTCGTTACGAACACTTGGGATCCCGTCGCCGGCAATTTCGGCGCTCTGCCGTTCATTTATGGAACTTTGGTGACTTCGGCGGTGGCGCTGGTGCTGGCGGTTCCATTGGGCGTGGGCGGGGCCATTTTTCTCGCGGAGCTTGCGCCTCCCAAACTTTCCTCTTCTCTTACTTTCGTGAGTGATTTGCTCGCGGCGGTCCCCAGCGTGATTTACGGATTACTGGGCGTGTTCCTGCTGGTGCCCATCATGCGGACGACGGTCCAGCCGGCGTTGAAGAAGACATTGGGATTCTTGCCGCTATTTCAAGGGCCTGCGTACGGTATCGGATTTCTGACGGCAGGCATCGTCCTGGCAGTGATGATCGTGCCATTTGTCCTCTCGGTGTCCCGCGAAGTCCTGCTGGCAGTGGCGCAGGACCAACGGGAAGCTGCCCTGGCGCTCGGCGCGACCAAATGGGAGTCCACCTGGAAAGTGGTCGTGCCGGCGGCGCGGATCGGCATCTTCGGGTCGGTGTTTCTGGCGCTGGCGCGGGCGCTTGGCGAGACGATGGCCGTGACGATGGTCATCGGCAACAATCCCAAGGTCGCGGCATCTCTATTTTCACCCGGATATTCGATCGCTGCGGTGCTGGCCAATGAATTTTCCGAGGCCACTGGAAATCTGTATTTGAGCGCCCTGATTGAATTGGGTTTGGTGCTGTTTCTGCTGACGTTTGTGCTGAATGGCCTCGCGCGGCTCCTGATTCTGGTCACCACGGCGCGGGGCAGTGGGGCGCTGCCGTCATGAGCGCCCGATTGATGTGGCGAAAGTCGCTGAATGTGTTCATGCTCTCGCTCACGGGGCTGTGCGCATTGATCACGGTATTGGTTCTTTTTTTCATCCTTGGTTATCTCATGTGGAATGGCGGAAAAGATCTTTCCTGGAATTTCTTCACGCGGCTCCCCGCTCCCGTGGGCGAGACCGGTGGAGGAATGGCCAATGCAATCGTGGGCAGCCTGAAATTGTTGTTGCTGGCGGCGCTGTTTGGTGTTCCGATCGGATTGCTCGGCGGCGTGTATCTGGCGGAATTCGGCGGGCGGACGGTCCCCTTTCTAGTCCGGTACACGGCGGACTTGCTGAACGGCGTGCCATCGATCGTGATCGGTATTTTTGCGTACGCTCTGGTCGTAATGCCCATGCATCACTTTTCGACTTTTGCAGGCGGATTTGCGCTGGGGATCATGGTGATCCCGACGGTGATTCGCAATACCGAGAGTTTCTTGCGAGACGTGCCTAGCGCCCTGCGCGAGGGCTCCTTCGCACTGGGCGCAAACAAGTGGCGGATGATTGCGACCGTGGTGCTGCCTGCTGCTTCGCGCGGCATTCTGACCGGCGTCCTGCTGGCCCTGGCGCGCGTGGCGGGAGAAACGGCGCCGCTGCTGTTCACCGCGTTCGGCAACCGTTACTGGAGCCCTGGCTGGAATCAGCCGACATCGTCGCTTCCGGTTATGATTTACACCTACGCCACGGGGCCGTATGAAGACTGGCATCGGCAGGCGTGGGCCGCGGGACTGGTGTTGCTCGGGTTGGTCCTGGTGACCAATATCCTGGTTCGCGCATTTCTATCGCGCGGGACCTCGTATGAGAGTACCTGACGATGAATTCCGCTTTCCCACTCATGACAAATTCGGGGGCTGCTGCGGCATCCCCCATGGCTAAGACAGCCGCTCATATTCCTGCTATGCCGACATCTGGCGCTGCCCCGCTACGAATGAAAGTCACGAAGCTCGATTTCTATTATGGCAAGAACCACGCCCTTCACGACGTTTCGCTCGATGTGGCCACCAATCGCGTGACCGCGCTGATCGGACCGTCGGGGTGCGGGAAATCGACGCTCTTGCGGACGCTCAACCGGATGTACGAAACGCTTCGCCACACGCGCCTCGAGGGCGAGATCACGCTTGACGGTGTGAATATCCTCACACTGGACGTCACGAAGCTGCGGCGCATGGTGGGAATGGTCTTCCAGAAACCGAATCCGTTCCCGAAGTCGATCTATGAGAATGTGGCGTATGGCCTGCGGATTAACGGCCATACCGGACGCTTGGACGATGCGGTGGAGAAGAGCTTGCGCCGCGCGGCGCTTTGGGATGAGGTGAACGACAAGCTGCACAAGTCGGCGTATGCTCTGTCTGGCGGGCAACAGCAGCGGCTATGCATCGCGCGGGCGCTGGCCGTGGATCCTGAGGTGCTCCTGCTCGATGAACCGTGTTCCGCGCTCGACCCGGTCAATACCGCAAAGATCGAGGAGTTGCTGTTCGAATTGAAGCTGACGTGCACGCTGGTGATCGTCACCCACAACATGCAACAGGCCGCGCGCGTCAGTGATTCGACCGCGTTCATGCTGAATGGTGAACTGATCGAGTTTTCACCGACTCGGCAGATGTTCACGACGCCTTCGGATCCTCGAACCGAGGCGTACATTACCGGCCGCTTCGGATGATTTTGCCCAGCCAGCGGCCTCATATGCGGGGAAAAGCGCATCACACTGGAAACAACAGCCCGTGTGGCGTAGTCATTGACAGTGACCAGCGCAGCCGGGGAACATTTCGCGGAGAGGGTTAACGAATGGAACGTCATTTTGAGCGCGACCTTGAAGAATTGAAGGAGCGGTTGCTCTGGATGGGCAGTCTNNGAGCTGCAGATCGAGATTGACGACCGCGTGGTGCAATTACTGGCCTTGCAGCAACTGATGGCCGCCGATCTTCGTTTTGTGCTGGCCATTGCCCGCATTAATAACGATCTGGAGCGGATCGGCGACGAGGCGGTGAACATCGCGCAATCGGCGCAGCGTATCGCGCGCCATCCGCGCGTCAAGCCCTACGTCGATCTGCCGAGGATGGGAGAGCTCGCCGAGAAAATGATGCGCGACAGCCTGGATTCCCTGGTGCGCCGCGACGTCGAGCTGGCGCGCTCGGTGCTGTCCCGCGACGATCAAGTGGACCAACTCCGTGACCAGATCTTCCGTGAGCTATTGAGTTACATGATGGGCGACTCCTCGGTCGTGTTTCCCGCGTTCGAGTTGATCCTGGTGGCGAAGAATCTCGAACGCATCGCCGACCACGCCACCAACATCGCCGAAGATGTGATCTACATGGTTGCTGGAAGCGATGTGCGCCATCCCGCCGTCGATCGCAATACAGCCTAATCGCCGCCTGATAGACGATCCGGTGAGCCGCCCCGACAAAACCTGACTGCCTGATTTTCTCCGCGCCTTCGATGATATAGGTGACGATTTCCATCTCCCGATGCCCGTGCAGGGGGAAGCCGGTCGCCGGAAAACTCCGCCACCACCCGCTGCGAAAAATGCCCTTCAAATAACAACTGCGACTGGTTACACGCTGTCATCATAAAGGCCGTCCTTCCTCTGGCATGGACTGCGTCTGAACACCGCAGTTATGCCTCAAAAGACGGCCTTTTTCTACTCCCAATCACTGCATCCTGTTCACTTTTGGTGAGAAATTCGGGATCCCGCTGTTCCAACTTGATGAGCCTATGTGTCGCAGATGGCAACTTGGTTGGATATTAGTCAAAATCAGTTGGAACGGCACTGGGCCGCGCAGGCCGCCGGATCGGCGCCCGATCTTTCGGCCCCTTACAGCTTCCGTTTCAAAACTGCACATGGAATTCAATTTGTGGACAGTGAGCACCGTTACGTGCCGTCAACTAAACGCTAAGTCCTTCTCTGTCAATTCCCTGAAATTTCGCCCATGTGGCCCATCATCTGCAATGGATACAAGCAGGAGCATGGTATCGATGGGCAACACACTGAATTATCCAGGCAATTACCGGATTGAAGTTTCGGGCTGGGGCCTCGACAACATCTTCTTTGTGGAGAAGACCGATTTGCTTTGGTCACAAAGCGGCGGCAAGCAGGTGCGGCTGCACCACGCCTTGCCCGACGGAACAATCATCTTTGTCCGTCTGGTGGCCCCGCAATCCATGAACGGTTCCATCCCGGTCGCCTATCAAGTCGAAGGCATAAAACCGATGGATAGCAATGGCCAGTGCGAGATGCGTCTGCTGCAATTGCGCCCGCGCTCAAAAGCACCCATCGAGGGCGGAACTGCATCTCATGTAAGAGAGGACTCATCGAGTACATGCGAACCGAGGGAAAACTCGATACAGCCGGAACCCGAGGAGATCCTCCAATGAAAACTGAACCAATGAAAGCAACTACCCAAGACCGCCTCGCCACGTGGGAGGAGATTCGGCACGCAACGTCGTCCTCACCGGACCGGGTGTTGGAACTTTGCCACGCCAACGGGACTTACTGTGAGGTTGATTCCGACCTTGGCGGCATCATTCGGTATCCCGCCGAAGAATTTGAGTTTTTCGCCTATCTCAGCGAGATGGACGACGCGCCCGCGAACTGACGGAAACCACTCGCCTGAGTAATTCGCCTTTGGCACTGTTACAAGGCAATTTTATCCAAAATGGAACTTGAGCGCTCGATGGAAATAATCCGCAAGTTTCGTTGCGGATGGGTGCCAAGCATTAGGAATTCCTCAGGGTTGCTCTCACCCCTCCTAATTTATTGTTTCCCTTGGACTTACAAGAGCCCCACGCCAGCCTGAAAACCACTGAATGGCAGTTGCAAGCCGGGTCCATGCGCAGTGCGATTATGGCATTGTCCGTGCCCTTGATCCCGCATGAACACAATGACTGCACCCTCCAAGGAAGGCCATTTGGTCCGCGGCAGTTCCGATGACGCGATGACGATTTGTGTGCTCGACGATGAGCCCGGCATGGTCGAAATGCTGCAGGAATCGCTCCGATGTCTTGGCTTTAGCTCGCTTGGCACCTGCGACCCGCAATACGCGCTCGAAAGATCGGCCAGGGCCGCGTGCGGGCGGTAATGTCGGACATCAAAATGCCCGGCATGGATGGGCTTCAGTTCCTGGAACAGGCGATGCACCGGGATCCCGGCGTCTACGTCATCCTCATGACCGGGTTCTACTCGCTCGACAGCGCCGTAGCAGCCATCAAGCGTGGCGCATACGACTATATCCCCAAGCCGGTTGACCGCTTGCGGCTTAAGAAATCCCTGGATGAGCTTGCCGAATCGTTCAATCGCCGCAAACGTATACGCAATCTCGAGCACCAGCTTCTGACCGACCTGGAATTCCACGGAATCGTGGGCCGGAGTCCGGCCATGATCGAAGTGTTCGAAATGGTCCGTAAGGTGGCCCGCCACTATACCAACATTCTGTTAGTTGGCGCGACTGGCACTGGAAAAGAACTGATCGCCAAATCGATTCACAAGATGAGTCCTGTTGCCCAGCAGCGGTTTGCGGTTTGTAATTGCTCCGCGATGGTGGACACGCTTCTGGAGAGCCAGCTCTTCGGCCATATGCGCGGCGCGTTTACCGGCGCAACCGAAACACGCCCGGGCTTGTTCGAATACGCGAACGGAGGCGCCGTGTTTCTGGACGAAGTCGGAGAAACGTCTCTCGCCATGCAAGCCAAGCTGCTTCGAGTGATCCAGAATCGGGAAATCCAGCGTGTCGGCTCTCCGGAAGTCCGCCGCGTGGACATACGGCTGATCGCCGCGACCAACCGCGATTTGCGCGCGGAGGTCCTCGCCGGCCGCTTCCGTGAAGACCTGTTTTACCGCCTCAGCACGATTCAGATACGCGTGCCCAGCCTGTCAGAGCGCCTGGACGACATTCCGCTGCTCATCCAATATTTCCTTAAGAAATATAATGAGGCCTACAGCAAGCAGATTCAGGGACTTACCCGGCGGGCGCAGGCCGTGCTGCTCCAGCATGGATGGCCGGACAACGTCCGCGAACTCGAAAACGTGATTTCCTGTGCGTGCCTTATCTCGGTAAATGAATTTATCGACGTGGACGATCTGCCGGAAAACCTCCAGAAACCAGCAGCACCCACCGGACGTCCAGGGGATACCTGGCGTCCACTTCCTCTGAATGAAGTTCGGCGTCAGCACATCCGGCGGGTCCTCGAGTCATGTCAAGGCAACCGCGTCCGCGCCGCCCAGTTGCTTGGGATAGGCCGCACAAGCCTCTATCGGTTCCTTAAGCGGTCCGAGAAACAATTGGCAGATACCACAACTCGGTAATTGTCGTGGTGTCTCTCTGTCTCGACTATTGCCGTTCCAACTAATTTTGGGAAATACCCAGCCATGTAGCCGAACGTTGCCGGACGCACGGTTTTCCCTCTATAGTCCGTCTGCCTTGCCTGGCTCCCGCTCGCCGCTGTTGGCGGTGATCTTTGGCAAACTTACCGTGTTGTCCATCCGGACCACAATCGTGGTTTGCGCCGGCAATTCCACTTCCTTGCCCTTGCGTTCAATAATGTATGCGGCGCTTCCGATCAGTCCGAAACCGAAACCGCGCGCTACATGGCTGAACACAGCGCCCACCACGGTGCCGCCCCCGATTCCTATGGCTCCGCCGATCACGTCGCCCTTGATGTCATGTTTGGCCTGCAGGACCTGGCCCTCATAGACTTTAACGTCCTTCCGGGTTTTGCCTACCATGTCTCCGGTGGATGGGCCCTCCAGGCCAAGAATGCTCATCTTCGCCGGGAATATGCGGCTATCGACCTCGAGATCGCGGAAGGAAAGATTCATGGCAGCCTGACCGCGGAACACCGAGAAGCGCCGCGTGTGAATCACTCCTCCAACTGTGCCGTTTACGCGCGCACCCGCCGGCAAGATCATCCGGATGCCGACATACACGGGCTCGGCCACTTCGGCGATAAATGGGTCACCGCTCTTTGCCATGGCGGTGCTTAGGCCGGTGAGCAAGCGCAGGTGCACCTGGGTGCCCTGCAGGAGTTCCTGGGACTGCGCGCGGGTTGGGATCGCGGCAGCAGCAAACAGCAACACTACAGCACAAAAAGATACTCCTAAAGAAACAACAATGCGTTTCATGGGATCCTCCATCCTGCCATGCCGGCCGACGATTCGGCCGCGCACGGGTTAAGCCTCGTACCGTGAGGCGTTGCGCTGGCGCTGTACGCCCGGCGACGCTCTGCGGGAGCGCGCCGGACCGGATGCGGAGGTGCTGTCCGGACAAATCATACGATGCCGCGCTTTCTGAATTCGACTAAATGCGGCATCGTGTTTCGAAACCGCCAACTTTTGCATAGGCGCTCGCGCGGCAGAAAAGTGCCAAACACAGAGTTCACAGAGGCGCGGAGAACACAGACTGAAAATCGGTCGACCTGCTCTTTATATTTGCGGAACGAGACACTGGCAGAATTACGCGCGACACAAAAATTGATGGCTACAATTTAGAAATGTAGAGCACTCCTCATCGCCAATTTAAATTCTCGGTGCTCTCTGCGCACTCGGTGTCCTGTGTGTTTTGTCTTGTCTCTGCCCGGTTTTCTTTTTTCGAACCGAGCGCTGTGCTAGACTTCTTTTGCAGTCGTTCTTTGAACGCGCCGCTGCCGATGCGTGGAACTTCGGGCTCTGTGCGACGAAGTCCCGCGAACCCCGCCAGGCCCGGAAGGGAGCAACGGTACCGGGATCGCTTCGTGTGCCGCGGAGTACCCGAAGTTCCTCTCATCTGCAGCGGAGCAAGATAGTCTCTTTGGCGTTGTCATTCCGAACCCGCCGCGGCGGGTTTCTCTGTGCGCTCTGTGAACCTTTGCGCCCTCTGTGTTGCGCTTTTCGGATTTCACCACAGAGAGCACTGAGAACACAGAGACGGAATGACGAAAAGATCGAGGTTCGAGGGCATGAGTTACCAGGTCATCGCGCGAAAATGGCGGCCGCAGACGTTTGCGGACGTGGTCGGGCAGCAGCACGTCACGCGCACGCTCGCCAACGCGGTTCAGTCTGGCCGCGTGGCGCACGCGTACATTTTTTCCGGCGCTCGCGGCGTGGGCAAGACAACCACGGCGCGCATTCTCGCCAAGGCCCTCAACTGCGCGAAAGGCCCCGCCGCGGAACCTTGTAACGAGTGCGACTCGTGCCGGGAAATCGGTTTGGGCAACTCGCTTGACGTGATCGAAATCGACGCGGCATCCAACCGCGGCATCGATCAGATCCGCGAACTGCGCGAAATGGTGCGCTACGCGCCCGCCGGAGGCCGCTTCAAAGTGGTCATCCTCGACGAAGCCCACATGCTCACCGACGAGGCCTCGAACGCTCTGCTCAAGACGCTCGAGGAACCTCCCGACAAAGTAATTTTCGTCATGGCGACGACGGAGCCTGATGAACTCGCCGAAACCATTCGTTCGCGTTCGCAACATTTTCATTTCCGCGCGCTGTCGTTCGCGGAAATCGTGAATGCGCTGGAACAAATCTGCACAAAAGAAAATCTGACCGCGGAGCCGGGCGCTCTCGGAGTGATGGCGCGCGCGGCCGAAGGCAGCCTGCGCGACGCGCTCTCCCTGCTCGAACAGGCGCGCGCCTATTGCGGCGCGAACATTACCGACACGCAAGTCCGCGAACTGCTCGGCGTCGTCCCCGAAGAAATCCTGGAGGAATTGACCGGCGCGATCGAAGGGCAATCGGCCGAGCGCGTCCTCACACTCGTGCACCGGCTGCTGGCCGAGGGACAAAACCTGCAACATTTCTGCCGCGAAGCCATCGGCCATTTCCGTAATCTGCTCGTCGCGCGGGTCTGCGGCTCTGATTCCGACCTGATTGCCGCGCCCGCTGGCCAGCGCCCGCGCTTGCAGCTGTCCGCCGAATCGTTCAGCGAGGAAGACCTCACGCGATTTTTCCAGATCCTGCTGCACACCGACGACGATTTGCGCCGCAAGCCGGATGGGCGTTTGCACCTGGAAATGGGCCTTCTGCGCATGGTGAATGCCTCGCGCCTAGCCCCGCTGGAAGAAATTCTCGCGGACCTCAAAGGCGGAAATCCTGCCGGCATCCCCGCGCGGCCGGCTAGCCCCGCGCAACCGCCCGCTCGCAACAGCGCTCCGGCGGCCCTCCACGGCGGGCCTGCGGCATTTGCCGCTGCGAGTTCGCCGGGCGCGGGTGCGGCGCAGACTCCCTCTCCCGCAAGAATGCAGCCCCCTGCCCCGCCACGTCCAGAAAATGCGGCGCCCCCCGGACTTGCGCGTGAAACCGCGAATATTGTGCCGGAGAGAACGAACGCAGCCCCCGTCCCCGGCGCTCCTCCGAGCAGGATTGCGCTGACCGCAGCTGCTGGCGATGGACTCGCGCAAGCGCAAGTGGATTCCATCAAGGCCGCGATTCTTGCGCAGGAAGCGTTTCTCGGTGAATTGGTCGAACATGCGTCGCGCTGGGAGATGAGCGGCGGCGAAGTGCGATTATTTTTTCCCACCGAGAGCCGGGCTCTCGCGGAGATGCTGCAGGCGCGCGATCCCATGGAACGTTTGCGCAACATTGCGAGCCGCATCCTCGGCCAGACGGTGCGCGTCTGTGTTAAACTGGAGGCCGTGCCGGGCGGGAGACCTGCAGCGCAATCCTCCGGCACGCGCGAATTGCGCGCCAAGTTCGAGCAAGATCCGATCGTGCGCGCAATGCTGGAACGGTTCGGCGGCCAGATTTCCGACGTCAAAAGCCGGAGCGAGGACTAGATCATGGAAGTCAAAGCACTGCAGCAAATGCTCACGCAGTTCCGGCAGATGCAGGAGAACTTGCAGAAGCAGATCGAGACCGTTCATGTCGATGCTTCGGCCGGCGGGGGCATGGTCACCGTCAGGATGAACGGACAGAAGCAAGTCACGGAGATTCGTATCGACCCGGAAGTGTTTGCAGGAAAAGATCAGGAATTGCTGCAGGACCTGGTGCGTGCCGCCGTGAATGAAGCCGGGCGCCGCGTGGACGAAGAACTGACCAGCCAGATGAAGAGCTTGACTGGCTCGATTCCCGGAATCGCCGGGCTGAAAATTCCCGGGTTGTTTTGAGCGCGTCTTTTTGTAATCCCGTTTTTCGACCCGTTTTCTAAATTGTATTAAAGCGGATGCCCCGAGTGAAACCGATTCCTCCGGCCCGCCACACTCCGTTACGGAACACTCCTCATGCCTGATTTTGCCGAACCTGTCGAGCGTTTGATCGACCAGCTCAAACATCTGCCCGGCATCGGGGCCAAGACCGCGCAGCGCCTCGCATTTCATATTCTGCGCGCCAAGCCGGAGGAAGCTTTGGCGCTCGCCGATTCCATCCGCGACGCCAAGTTGAACATGCGGCTGTGCTCGGTGTGCAACAACGTCACCGATGCGGACCCGTGCCTGTACTGCACGGGGTCATCGCGCGATCGCAAGACGATCTGCGTCGTGGAAGAGCCGCACAACATCATGGCCATCGAGAAAACGCGCCAGTACAGCGGCCTGTATCACGTTCTGGGCGGCGCGCTTGCGCCGCTGCGCGGCATCGGCCCCGATCAATTGCACCTGAAGAGCCTGATCGAGCGCCTCAAGGGAGGCACGGTGGAAGAAATCATCATCGCCACCAATCNNAAGCCTCTTGGCGTGCGCGTCACGCGCATCGGCGTCGGCATCCCGGTCGGCTCCGATCTCGAATACGCCGATGAAGTCACCATGATGAAGGCCATGGAAGGACGCCGCGAGCTTTAACCGGGAATCCCGCCCGCTCTTGCGCTGCCCGGCGCGACGCGTGTTAGAATCAGCTCACCCTCCCCCCTTGGAGGAATCATGTTTCTTCGCCATGTGCTGGGCCATGTGCTGGGTTTCCTGCTGATACTCGCCGCAAGTGTGCTGCCAGGTGTAGGACAAACGCGGCCCAACTCAAGAGCAACATACAGCATTGCGGGCAGCGTCAGCGACGATACCGGCCAGCACCGCATGGAAAATATTCGCGTGGATTTGAAACAGGTGACAGGCGTCCCCGTGAACACCACGTTCACTCGCGGGAATGGCGAATTCGAGTTCACAGGGCTACCCAATGGCGAGTATGTAATCGATGTAGCGGTGAAAGATTACGAACCGGTCCAGCTAAGGGTCACGATCTCCGGCCTTGGGCGCCGAGAAATGAACATTTTCCTAACTAGACCGGCGACTGTGGTGAATTCGAATTCCGGCGCGTCGATCTCAGCCCACGAACTCAGTGTCCCTTCCAAAGCGCATGAGGAATATGTGAAAGGTCTGAATTTGATGTATGGCAAATCGGACTACAGGGGCGCGATCGTCCAGTTTCAGCGCGCCATCAAGGATTTCCGGTCTTTCTACGAGGCCTACGCGCAGGAAGGGAACGCGTACCTGCGGCTTGGAGAAATGGCTTCTGCTGAAGAGGCCATGAGGAAATCCGTCGACCTCAGTTCAGGGCAGTATTCCAATGCACTCTTCATGCTCGCTGCATTCCTCACCGAAGCCAAGCGATATTCGGAAGCCGTCATATTTGCACGGCAAGGAATAGCAGTCGACGATAGCTCCTGGCAGGGTCCATTCGAATTAGCACGGGCGCTTTTAGGGCTCCAGCAGATGGAAGAGGCCGAAAAGAGCGCGATACAGGCTCGGAATATGAAGCCGGATAATCCCCCTGTCTATTTGTTGCTGGCGAACATCCTTATTCAGCGGCGCGACTATCCCGCGCTTCTAAAAGATCTCGACGCCTACCTCAAACTCGTGCCGAGCGGCCCCGAGGCCGACCAGGCCCGCAAGACGCGGGACGATTTGCAAGCATTCATGCAGAAGGCGGACAACCAGATTCGCGCGAGCGCTCAGGAAAAGGTTCATCCGGAGACACAAAATTCGACTCGGGCGAACGCGCCACCTCCCGCACCTGAAAACGAACCGCCTCCGCCCCCCGGCCCGGATTCATCGGGGCTGCCTCCGCTCGCGCCACCTGTCTCAAACAATCAGTAGTAATTTGCGGCTTGTGTGGACTTCCGAGATCGCACAAGGATTCTTTGTGGACGCAAGACTTTTGCGCAACTTTTGAGGATGGCGGTACGTCTACTAGGCAAGACCACTTGGGGGGCAGGAAGCCACCACCACAATGCAACCGACCATTAGCTTCCTGCCCCTTAACTCCGAAATGGTAGGTTGGGAATACTTCAAATACAATTTTTATTTTGCCGCGCTCGCCTGAGCCTGTGGCACACGAACCGGCATGGCGGGGATCTCCGCCAGATGCAATCCCAGCACGAACATCGGCAGCGGCGCAACGCGCCCCCAGCGGTTTAATTCCCAGCCCGCACGGATGAAATTGACATTCGGAACCAGGGTAAGGTCCAGGGCAGCGCGCGTCTCGCCTCGATAGAATTGTTGCGGCAATTTCAGGATGGGATGCGCGTCCCAGTTTTCGCCGTCCGCGGAACCCCAGATGGACACATCGACTGACTCCTGCTCGATTTGATCGCTGATCTCCAGGATGCAAAAAAAAGTGCGCGTCGGGCTGGTGCGAATGTCCACGACCGGACCTTGGCCGTTTTCCTGGACCAGCGTTCCCTGCGGGATCAGATCGAATTCCATGGACATGCGATGTTCCCCCCGCCTTTCGCGGCGAATTTTAACACAGGGCCCGCGCAGCGGGCACGAAACACGCAACTGCAGCATGCGCTAAGCGGGACGCAGCTTCGACAGCTTCTCCGCGCAGGCGGCCAGCGTCGATTCTTTCTTGCAGAACGTGAAGCGCACCTGGCGCGCGCCCATCTTCGGATCATCGTAGAAGCTGGAGCCGGGCACGGCCGCGACGCCAATTTTCTCCACAAGGTATTGCGAAAAGGAAAGATCGTCCGGAAAATCGAAGCCCGAAATATCGGTCATGATGTAATACGCCCCCGAGGGCTTGAAGCAACGGAAGCCTGCATCGGTGAGGATGCCAAGCATGCGGTCGCGTTTCACGAGATAGTTTTCCGCGAGCTTCTGGTAGTAGCTCGGCGGCAATTCGAGCGCGATCACGCCGGCCTGTTGCAGCGGGGCCGCGGCGCCGACCGTCATAAAGTCATGGACTTTGCGGATGGGCGTGGAGGCATCCGGAGGCGCGATGACCCAGCCGACTCGCCATCCGGTCACGCTATAGGTTTTTGACATCCCGCTGATGGTGATCGTGCGGTCGCGCATGCCCTCAAGCGAAGCCATGGAGATATGCCGCGTGCCGTCATAAATAATGTGCTCGTAAATTTCATCCGTGACCGCGAACGCGTTCCAGTGCAGGCAGAGGTCGCGGATATATTCGAGTTCGTCGCGGGTGAAAACCTTGCCGGTGGGGTTGTTCGGCGTGTTGACGATAATCGCCTTGGTGCGAGGGCCGAACGCGCGCGCAAGTTCCTTACGGTCAAAACTCCAGTCCGGCGGCCGGAGCTGCACAAATCGCGGCGTTGCGCCGGAAAGAATCGCGTCGGGACCGTAGTTCTCATAATGCGGCTCGAAGATGACGACTTCATCGCCAGGATTGATGATCCCGATCATCGTCGCCATCATGGCTTCGGTCGAACCGCAGCAAACGGTGATCTCACGTTCGGGATCCGCACGAACGCCCTGCGTGCGCTCGAACTTTCGCGCGATGGCGTCGCGCAATTCCTTCGCGCCCCAGGTGATGGCGTATTGATTGATGTCGTCCGAAATGGCCTGGCGCGCGGCTTCCTTGACTTCGGCGGATGCCGGGAAATCCGGAAATCCCTGCGCCATGTTGACCGCGTTGTATTGCATGGCCAGGCGGGTCATCTCCCGAATCACGGATTCGGTGAACCGCTCGGCCTTGGCCGACAGCGTTTTCTGCGCCGCTGCCGCAACCCGGCTCGATCCTGTGGTGGACGCCTCGGCCGCGCTCAACGAACTTCCCCTGTCACTGCGGGCTCTGTCGCCGCGGGAGGCGCTTCACTCGGCGCGGGCGGATGCGCGGCCACGGCTTTCACCGAGCCGTGCCGTGGGAGATGCGCCTCTATTGGAGCGGAAGAAGAAAGCACTGGACCATACACTTGCCGGTAAACTTCCGAGTTGCGGATCACGATCTGCACGTACTCCCTCGTCTCGGTGAACGGAATCGATTCCACAAACTCCGCAGTCTCGAGGTAATTTCGGCCCATCGTCCATTCCATCACGTGGTCCTCCCCGGCATTGTACGCGGCCAGGGCAGCCTCCGGTGTTCCGAAGGACTGCAGCAGATTGGCCAGATAGCGCGAACCAAGCTGCAAATTGTAACCCGGATCGGTCAGGCGCTCTCGCGCGTATCGCACATTTAATTCGCGCGCCAGTTTGTGAGCGGTCTCGGGCATCACCTGCATCAGGCCAACAGCGCCCGCGTGCGACATCGCCTTGGGCTCGAACGCCGATTCCTGCCGCACCAATCCAGCCACCAGCATCGGATCCAACCGGTTGTGCGCCGCCTCGCTGCGGAGGTTCAATTCAAATGGGAGAGGAAAAGCCGCGCGCCAAGCGGCGTTCGGAATATCGGCGATGCGCCGCGCTTCCAGCTGGGGGATCACCTGCCGCACAGCGGCCATGCCGGCCCCATAATGCCCGGCGGCAATCGCCGCGCCGGCCGCATCGATCAGGAATTGTGGCTCGCGAGTCGCCGCATACGCGGCTCGATATTCGAGCTCTGCCGAGGAATCGAACGCAATGTCGCTGAGCGCGCGAGCGCGCGACAGCCGCTCATCCAGCCGGTCATCGGGCGCATCCATCGTCCGGTCCAGATGCGGCAATGGCGGCGCGCCGGGAATCATCTCAAGAAATTCGGCGGGATTTACGGGAGAATCCCCAATTCCATCCGGCTCTGGACGAATGCGTTCGGCAGCTTTCGATCCAAAATACGTCAGCGGAAACCGGCTGGCGGCGGCCAGATAAAAACTGCGCGCATAATCCGCGTTTCCCGAGCGATCGTACGAGCGGCCAAGCCAATACAATGCGTCCTGAACGTAGTTCGACAGCGGAAACCGGCGAACGTAGGCTTCGAGCATATCGGCGGCTTCGGGCTTGCGGTCCATGTACGCCATCCACGCAATACGCCACTCGGCGGTTGACGCGTTTCTTCCGTTCGGGGAGAGATCCAGCGAGCGGCGATAAAAATCCGAGGCGTGCGCGTAATCCAGATTCACCCAATAAAAGTTTCCGGCGCCAAACAGAGCGTCGGCGGTCCAGGAACTTTGCGGATATCGCCTGACGAGCTGGTCGACGTCATCGAGCAATTGCACTTCTAGCTTTTGCGTGCGATGCGCCTGCTCGAGCGAGTAGATGCGCTCGGCGTCAAGCTCAGGATCGGCGGGCGAAAGCTCGCTCAACTGATCGAGCTTGCCGCTCAATTCGGCTTCGCACTGCACGATGCGCAGATCGGCGCGCTGATGATCCACGCCCGAAAGCTTGGGAAGCAGGCTCGCGAATTCCATGCTCGCATCGCGCCAGCGCTTGGCGATGTAGAAGGCCTCGGCTCGCGCGATTTGCGTTTGCATCGGCACGCCGGGGAACGATTCGCCCAGCGCGGATTGCAGCGCCGGAATTTTCTGCCCCGCGCTTTTCGCCTCGTCGTTCAGCGGAAACCTGTAGAAGAGGTCAAGATAATCCGTGGCCGCGGCCGCGGGCTTTTCCCCTTTGGCCGCCGCGATTTTTTCATGCGCTTGCGCGCGCAGCAAAAGCAGCGCGGGTTTTCCATTGGTATTCGGATAGGCATCCAACGCCGCGAGAGCCGCTTCGCCTTTTCCCATGGCCAGCGCCGTCTGCGCGAGAGATGTCACGGCCTGTTCGGTCATCGCGCTGCCCGGAAAATCCCGCAGAACGCTTTGGAGCTGCTCGAGCGCCGCTTCCTTCTCGCCCCGTGCGAGAGAAACCTGCGCCTGCCAGTACAGCACGTATTCGCTAAGCAACGTATCGCCGACGGCCTTCCGCATCCAGCCCAGCGCCAAATCCGGCCTGTCATTCGTGAGATCGTAATAGCCAAGCGCGAGCGCGGCGCAAGCGCCAATTTCATCCTTCGCATTTCGCGATGCAAAAGCCGAGAGCGCCGCGTAGCCGGTTGCGTTCGGATGGTCGTGAAGCGCGCGGGAAAGTTGCGCAAGCTGCTTTTCGAGCAGGCTTGTATCGAAAACCGTATTGGCCGCCGGCTTCTTTGCCGCCGATGGATTGGTGGAATGTTTCGCCGCGGGCTTGTTTGGAGACTTGATTACAGATTTATTCGCGGGCTTGCTTGCGGACGGGTCCGCGGGCTGTGCTGCCGTTTGCGCGCTCCATCGCGGCGCTGCAACCAGCGACAAAGCCGCGGCTACAACTCCAGTAAGGACGTGGCGGAGGACACTCTTCCCGGCGAACGCGTTCGCGCTATCCGTGCGCGACCGGCGAGGAATAAGGGTACTTGCCGAGCGCTTGTGCATCTCCATCGGCAAGAATTTCCACCATCCAGTCGTAAAAATAATCCACCGGATGAGACTGGATGGACTGGAACCGGCGATCGTATTCTTTGTGAGCCTTTTCAATGTCATCCCGCAATCTGGAACACAAATCTTTCTTCTCGCGCCCGATCCGCACATCCTCGGCGCGCAGCATCTTGATATCCTGCATCGACACCTTGGCAACGCGATAGGCCCGCCTATGTAAATCTTGCTCTTCTTGCGGCAGCGCGTCCAGACTAAAAACAGGCGCCACGGGTTCGGGCATGGGCGGAGCCATGACTTCCGGCGGCTCCATCTTCGGCGCGGGCGTGTGCACGGGCTCCGGTGCGACAACCTCCGGCTCGGCCATGGAAGGAACCTGCAACGTATCCTGTCCAAACGGGACCTGCATGTGCGGTTGCAAAGCGGCTGTCACAAAGCGCGAAAGGACTTCGAGCGTGGCGGAAAGCGACGCCGCGGACGCTTGCGCACGCACCATCGGAGGCAGCGTGTTGCTCGGACGGCTGCTCGCGCATGCCGCGACCATATCGTTCACCGCCTGGTGCAATTCGTCCACCGTGCGCTGAATCTTTTCCAGATTGTCACGCAAGGTTCGCGAAATGACTTGCTCAACCGCATTCGGATCTGCCGCCATAAACGTGGGCCTCCCGCGAGATAATCCCAATAACAATTATCGGAAGCCGGGGGAAGCCTTGTCAACTCCGCATCGGCCAGGTGTTTCGACCCGCGCACGTGGCAGGATAAGCGTGCCGTAAGACGGAAAAGTCCAACGTGCAAGTCGAGAGTCGGCAGTCGGGAGTTAAGCGTAAAACCCACCAAACCCCGTTAAACTCGGCCCTACTCCCTACCTTCTTCTCTCCTTGCCTCCCTGCTTTCCTGCCGCCCGCCTCGTGCTCTAACTCCTAACTCTCGACTGTTAACTCTCAACTCTTCCCCCCGCAAAAGTGTTAAAATAAAGAAATGGGGGCGACACGGTTTCGACGGAAGCTGTCGCGACTCGAAGGCATGCCGGGCGCCACCTGCCCGCAATCGGGTGGAAAACTAGAACTGCCAATCAACAACTGGCATTGGCCGCCTAGCTTAAACTAGGACGGTTACGTTTCCCCGGGCTTCGCCTACGGGCCCGGTAAGAAACGTCACACAGTAGGCTGGCCGTCAAGTCTCGGTCCGCGGCGAGACGGCGAGAACCAATCGGACTAGTCGGCTGCGTTTCTTGCTCATTCTGAGCGTGGCTGGCGAAACAATCGGAATTGAGCTAAGCATGTAGGCTTCGAGCCGTAGCGCTTTTCGGACGGGGGTTCAACTCCCCCCGCCTCCACCATTTTCGCGCTTTTGTTTTCAATTGCTTGGCGGGTCCGAATTCCCCTCGTAACTTCTGCGGACCTTTCATTCGGTTAGATGTCAGGATGGCGAGCTAATGCCAGGCGGTGTCTGCAAGCTCTGTTTGACCTAGTGGTTGCCACTTCCGGGAACTGCCATCACGTGGGCGTGGAACTGCTCCAGTGATAAATGCGATTTTTTGTGTTTGCGACATGGTTCCAGCTCCTATATGGGCGACAGTTAATTTGCCTCCCGAAACCATCAAAATCACAAAATTGAAGAGTTAAGGAAATCACCAAACTCTTCAGGTATCTCCCTTACGAACGGTTTTTTGAACTATGCTGAGGATGGTTTACTTGCAAATGGCCCTTGATGACTCTACGTCGCATTCAAATAGTGGCTGGCCTCGGATTTCTTCTGTTCTCAACCTCAGCCAACCGGATCGATCTCGTAACTCGAGTCGACGCGCAAAGCGATTCCGCCCTTTACGGATCGGTTTTGGGACCCGATCGGCTTTCGGCGGATGGCGAAGGATTACTTCGGAATTTCCTGGATTCAGGAGAGATGCCCGATCTATACTGGCCGAATTTTGCGAATTACCGGAAAGAAGCCACTGAGTTCTATGACGCCTTTAGCGACTCGCTCCCTTGGATCCAGCAGGGTAAGCCGACTCTTCAAGCTCGTGCGATTATCCAATCACTGAAGAGCGCCGCGGAAAAAGGTCTCAGGCCGGAAGATTACGACGGCCCGCAATGGGACGAGCGGCTTTCAAAATTCGACCGTTCGACAGTTGTGCCCGAGTCGGACCTGGTAAAATTTGATCTGGCGCTCACGGTTTCCGCGATGAGGTACATTTCCGACCTGCACATTGGACGAGTCAATCCTCGTTTGTTTCATTTTGGTCTCGACATTGATCACCAGCAGATCGATCTCTCTGAGTTTCTGGGGCAAAGACTCGTAGGTGCAACGAATGTCGAATCTGTTTTGATAAGCGTTGAACCTCCATTTCCGATTTACCGCCGCACAGAGGATGCATTGAAAAAATACATGGAATTCGCTCGCGTCGATGGTGGCGAACATCTTCCCACTAGCGCACACGAGGTGAAACCTGGCGATACTTACGCAGGCTTGCCTCGGCTCGCGAAGTTCCTAACACTTCTGGGAGATCTTCCAGAGCAATTTGGGGAGGTCCACGCGGAAGGGCGCTATCAAGGCGCAATCGTCAAGGCTGTCAAGCATTTTCAACGGCGGCACGGACTCGAACCAAACGGAATTCTCGACACGCCAACACTAAAGAAACTGAATATTCCGCTGAGCCGCCGTGTCACGCAGCTTCAACTTGTCATGGAGCGCATGAGATGGCTTCCTCGCCAGTTTGATCCGCCGCCCATTGTGGTGAACATTCCCGAATTCCGCCTCTACGCCGTCAACGGGGAATACCGCAGCGCCTTCACGATGAAGGTGATCGTAGGGAAAGCCTATGGTCACCAGACGCCCGTTTTCGCCAGCGAGATCAAATCCGTAATTTTCCGGCCCTACTGGAACGTTCCCGAAAGCATTTTGAAGGCTGAGTTGATTCCGCATCTCCAAAAAAATCCATCCTATTTTTCAAAAAACTCTTATGAAATCGTGGACAGGAACGAGCAGGTTGTCAGCGAAGAGGCAGGGAGCAAAGAGATCATAGCTCAACTCCGCGGCGGAAAATTGAGAGTCCGGCAAACACCGGGCCCAGAAAATGCTCTCGGCTTGCTGAAATTCGAATTCCCCAACCGGTATGCCGTCTATATGCACGGCACGCCCGCCCAACAATTATTCTCCAGGTCTAGGCGCGACCTTAGTCATGGCTGCATCCGCGTCGAAGATCCCGTCGAACTGGCGAAGTGGGTAATGCGAAACATGGAGGAGTGGAGTGAAGAGAACATACGAGCCGCTATGAATGGCGAAAAGACAATGGAAGTCAAACTAAAGGTGCCCATTCCAGTGCTGATCTTGTATAACACTGCCGTGGTAGTGGAAGGCGGCGAGGTTCACTTCTTTGATGACATCTACGCCCTGGATGCAGCCTTGGAACATGCTCTAGCGCAAGACAGGCCATATGGTGTTGCAGAGTTCCCGACGAAGCAATAGAAATTACCAGCGGCGAACTCTGCCTACATCCACGTGAACAAAGCGCGACCCCGGATAGAAGCCGACCCCTCCGCGGTGAAGCGTGAGTGCGACGTCTCGCAATTTGGAAGTCGAGACGCCTGGCATGCGTATATCGATGGCCTCACCCTGCATATGCAAGCTGTGTGATGCGACGCCCTGAGAGGTGCGCCGGAGAAATTCGTTGCTCCAGGGTGTGCGGTAACCGCAAATAATATCGATCTCGGTTTCGGGCCGGCCGACGGCGGCAGTCAAATCGTGAAGCAAGTCAAACACGCGCCGGTCCAGCTGAATCACATCACCCGTGCGATGGTCCCTCAGAAACTGGTCTAGCCGATCGATGGCAGAAGATATGTAATTGTCGCCCACCCGATAGATTACATCGATCCGTTCATTGGTATGCGTGTGGTAGAGGCGCAACCGATACGCCTGTTCCGGCTGGATAGGATCTTCCGCGGCGCGGGCCCATGCGCAAATTCCAAAAAGTAAAATCATCGAGCCGAGCAGGTGTGAAATATATTTTCGCCAGTTCAAGATCGACCGTCCTTGTTCCCTTTACAAATGCAGGGTTTCGATATGACCATTCATTTTCTCATGGAATGCGCCACTTTTGTTGCGGATTATTTTTATGATTTGCGACCCTGATCCGTTTTGAGCATGTTGAAAAATCAGCAACTCATTTGTTTTCAATACACTTTCTTATTCCAACTCCCCCCCTGCCTCCACCAATTTCACGCTTCCTCTTTCCATCCCTGAGCGGGCCGCGCAATCCGCATCCCGCCCTTTCGACAAACCGCTTTAATGCGCCTACGAACTCGGATGAAATACGTGTCAGTGGTCACGACGAAGCATGACGCCGGCCACTGCATTGGAATGAGTGTTGTTTTATTACTTCCTTGGATGATGGATGGTTACACGGATGGGGACTGCATGCAGTAAAGCAGTCCTGAAGGACGCAAGTCCTCAACGCATCCAACTGGAGCCATCGATCTCCGGGAGCAGCGGTCAGGCAGGCGAAGCCGTAGAGTAGTATTCGACTTTCGACGCGCCAACCATTACGCATGGTTGGAAGGCGCCCGCCACTGGCCGTTGCTCTTTTTTTATGGAGACCATCGGGCGCGCGGATCAATCCCCGCCCTTCTCGAACCGAGAGACGGAGCGCTCAAACTTCAAAACACTCCGCAACATTCAAAACACTTCCCTGCTTATCCGCGGCTCCGAAGGATTGCCGGCGGCGGGTGCGACGCCGGCGGCGGAATTACGGTGTCGGCGGAAAGACGCGAAAATTTAAATTTTGCTCCATCATGGGTTGCAACAGCATGGACGCGGGCACAATCCCCGTCCTTGCAAGCGATTTTTCGCAATCGGCGGTGGAGTGGCCGCGCATATTTCCTTCCATATAAGCCAGGCCTGGGCAACGCGTGCAAGTCCCCAGATGGGAGCAGGAGGAACAGACGGGGAGATCGCGCGCATGGATGGAGCGCACTTCGCGCAATTGCTGCGAATTCCGCCAAATGTCGGAAAATTTTTCCAGCCGAATGTTGCCGGAAGGGAGCGGAAATTGAACGCAGGGAAATAAATCTCCGTACGGCGAAATGTAACACATGGTGTGCCCCGCGCTGCAGGGAAGGCCTTCCTGAATGCTATCGTCCACCGGCTTCGGTGGCGCGCAAAATTCCTCGACATTGCCCACCAGCCTGGAGTTTTGAAACACATTTTTAAGATCTTCGGAGGGGATCCGTAGCCGGAGCAAGTCCGTATTGCCATCCATCCTGGGTGTAATCGTGGGGTCCACCGTAAAATTCACGCCCAATTCCTTCGCCAGATCGTGCACTCGATCGCTATCTTGCAGGTTCTTGCGCATCATGACATTGGCAATCGTCACTTTCAGTCCCTGCGATTTCAGGAAACGGATCGAATTGAGAGTGCGTTGCAGCGATCCCGGAACTTTCGTGATTCCATCGTGCACCTCCGGCCGGTGGGAATAGACGCTGATTTGCACCTGCTCCACGCCGAGGGCGCGCAAACGCCTCGCTTCCGCTTCCCGAATCAAAATGCCGTTCGTCTTCAGTTTTACGTTGAGCTGATACGATCGGGCCGTTTCGATGATATCGAAACAGTCGTCCCGCAAAAGCGGCTCTCCCCCGCTGAGCGTCAGAAAAAAAACACCGGCCCCAGCCAATTGGCCAATTAAATCGTGGACTTCGCTGGTGCTTAACTCGCCCTTGTCGTCATGATCGAGATAGCAGTGTTCGCAGCGTTCGTTGCAACGATACGTAAGGTCAAAATGTACGCTGAGAGGAATGCCCAGCGCGAGGGCCCGGTTATTAATTTCTTCCATCAAGCTCATGAAATCTCCCCCCGTTGATCCGAAGTCCCGTCGAAAGTCCCGTCGAATGGCCGGTCGGTTATTTTCAGAATGCCGTGTTCCGCCAGGGCTTCCGCGAATTCCACGGCGTCCCGGTAGGCGACATCGGGATCGACTTTCTGGCCCGCGCACACGGAATTCCTGACGATTTCCTTGAGCGGGGTCTTGCCATCCGCGGCCCGCCAAATCGCCGTGGCCGTCCCGTTGAGAACGAAGAGTGTCGAATCGGCCGCGGACATGATCATCATTTCGCCGCCCAGAAGACCGGCGGCAATGTCCCTGCTCCTGGAAATATATTTCTCGTTCATTCGATTAACCCCCAAGCGCGCTCATCCGGAGTGAACACAAAACGCCGGACCTGAACACGAGAGATGAAGGACATGGCCGTTTCGAATAACCGATGAACCAGCTCGGAATCTCGCGTCAAAAACAGAATGTTTCGCAGCAAAGCCCTGACTGCCGTGCTCGGATCCACGGATTCCAGGCGGCATTCCGGCCCCTTATCCAGCAGATACACTCCGGCAACGGGAGCGGAAAGATTCTCGCCTGGGCGGGCCAGTTCACCCGCGAAGGGCGTCCCATATGCGCGGAACCCCGTTCCCTCCCTGCGGACATAGGAAATTTCATCGGTGAGGATTTGGACATCGGGCGGGGCCAGCCGCGTCAGAGTTGTCTTGCCCGCCCCGGAAACTCCTGTAAAAAGAAATGCGCGGTTGCCGCGAATTGCGCTCGCGGCATGGAGAAGAAATCCGCCATCGCCGGCAAGGTCGATGGAGTGAACGATCCTGAGAAGCGTATCAATTGCGTAGGGCGTGTAGGGCGCGTAGGGGCGCGCCGGCTGGCGCACACGCCCGCGACGCGTCTGCACATCCCAATTGGCGCGGAAATCGCCGCGCTCGACCTTCCACATTCCGTTTTTCCTCGTCACCGCGACATCCTTGTCGAGATCCCTCGTTTGAGGAGATGCGGATTCCACGTCAAAGTGGAATTGAGGGACCGCGGAATCGTTCACGAATCCCGCATAGCGATCCTCGAGCACCGTCTGGAATTGCGGTTCGATCTTGTGCAGGCGCACGGAAAGGCCGCCAATTTCGATCGTGACGTCCCTCTTCAAGCAGGTTCCAGCCCGATTGCCCTTGCCGCGACGCAATGATGCAGCCGCGGACGTACTCATGAGGGCTCCTGCCGGCAATTCTCATCGGCTTGAACCATGGGTACTTGTCGTGAAGATTGTAGTGCGGATCGTTGCGCGGATCGTTGTGCGGATCGTTGTGCGGATCGTTGCGAAAGTCGCCCGAGAAATAAGTGCAGCCACAGAAGCAATCTTACGGACGCATCGGATCGCCGGATCGTCCAGGCCGCGAACCGCAAAAGTACGGAAAGTTTTCTACTGGGAATTATTTCCCGCGAACCACGCCTCACGAGCGTGACTCTGCCCAGCATCTCGCTTTCATCGACGGCGGGATCGTCCTGCAAGAGCGCGTCGCCTCGCGTGACGAATTCCAGGACGCCTCCGGATTCCCTTTTGCCCACAACACGATGGGCATACATCCGATCGTCGCGCATATAGGCAACAAGTTCTCCGCGCACAATTTCCGAGGCGCAACACCCCTGGACAGTCAGAATATCCCCGGGGTAAAGCGTGGGAATCATGCTGGAACCGAGCGCGGTAAACCGGACTTGTCCGAAATTGCGCACCAACTCGCATCCGAGCTTGACTCTCATGGTCTGCCGGGATTGTGGCGACGATTCGATTTTCACCGCATGTTCTCAGGAGGATTTTCGATTAAACTTGCACTGCTCTTGTGTGGGGCCGACCTTTCCACAGGACAACGCCATGGTTTCGAATACACGCTCGCATCGGAACGCAGGCTTCTGGTAAGCCACTGCTTCCGCAGCGGACTCGTCCTTAACCTTGTCGGGAAGCCTGCCCTGGAATTCTTTTTTCATGCTTCGGACCTCTGCTTTCCGCGTAGTGACCGGCGCAAGGAATGCATATCACTTCCACCAACCCGGCTTATCTTATCCCCTTTTTCGGCTCCAGTGCAAGCCTCATCCCTAGGTAGCGAAGTGCAAAGGTTCGAGAAGTATTGACGGCGCCGGCAATTTTGCTTGTGCGATTTCCAAAACAAACGTGTCGGCTCACTCTGCGCCGCGTTCTCCTGCGGCTTTCTACTGCAACAGCGATTGAGTCATCTTAATCGCCGCGTTCTGTGCGCCAGTGCCGCTCAACGTGCCGAAATAGATGTTGGCCTCACCGGCGGCGCTGCCCGAATTATCGATAATGATTCCGCTGGCGCCCGTAGGCTCCGGGACCGTTGTCGAGCTCGTAGCGGTAGCGGCGCCTTGGCTTGACCACGTCAAGGCGCTCGTCCCGCCCGCAAGGTGGGTCGACGACGGACTCCAAGTGGCACTGGCCAAAGTTCCGCCGACGGTGATACTGTTACCGGCCTCTCCGGTGGAGGCGGCAGTGATCGTGAAGAATGCGTTGCCGCTGGTATAGGTTGGGGCGGTAATCCCGGCAGTGGTCTCCTCGGCTGCGGTGATAGCCGCCACGATGTTGGCGGCCAACTGAGTGGCAGTGACTGCAGCCGATCCCGACCAGTATTGAAAGTTCGGGGCGCCATTCGAACCGTTGGTGCCACCGGTGAACGAAGTCGTCGCTGTGCTTGCGCAGGCGGCACCACCATTAAAACTGAAGGTGCCAGTTCCGGCGGTGCACGCCATGGTTATGGAGTTGCCACTCGTACCAGGCGTTATCGCGCTCAGGCTGATCCTAGTCGTAGCTTGAGCAGTTGCCACGACGGTTGTGTTGGCCGTAACTCCCCCGGTTCCGGTGAAATAGCAGGTGCCACCTGTTGTTGTAGCGCACTTTGTCGGATCCAGGTTAATTGCAGCCTCCAGGTTGGCCGCGATTTGAGTGGTTGAGGCGGCGGTGCAGCCCGAGCTGCAATTGCTCGTCGACGAGCGGTACACCCAATGGGTGCTACTGAGTACTGGGGTGCCGGCAGAAGCGAAGGAGTAAGTGAGGCTCCCAATCTGGACAGTGTCAGTCGAAGCCAAGGTGGAATCAACGGTGACGGTACCGGTAGCCTTAACGGGCGCGCTGGCCATCAGAGTCACCGATCCGATCGTTACGGTAGCGCCACTGACTGCGCCATTCGCGGAGAGGGTCAGGGTAGAGGTGGCGGCTGCGTTAATGCCATCGGTCGTTGTTGTCGCGGTCCAAGCCGGCGCGGAGGTGCCGCTAGTCGAGACGGTCCCGCCGCACCCGCCGCCCGTGCACTTCTGAATGCGTCCGCTCGTGTCCACGATTTCGGCGTTTGTGGCATACAACGTCGATGGCGTCCAGGGTCCGGGCGTCGTGTTCGTCAGAGCTGTGGTTATGTTGAAGCTCATGACGCAGCCGCCCGCTGTGGTTCCTCCCGTCGCGCCACACGAATTGCCAGGAACACTCCCGAAAAGCCAGTCTTGGCTCGTGCTCGTGTTGAAATAGTCGGTAAATGGCGCGCAGCCGACGGTGCCACTGGCTAGGACCGGCCCCGTAACCACGGTGCCCAGAAGTGGTCCGCTGGAGTAGGTGATGGGGACTACGTACAAGGTGGGATTTCCGCCCACGTTTCCACAGGCATAGAGGTTTCCGGCGGGTTCAGCGCCATTCGACGACGAGTAGTACGTGTTATCGAAATCTCCGGCGTAGAGCGGCAACGTGCCGCTGTTCGTTCCCAGGTTGGCGGACGTCCCTGTGCTGCCGGCGGTAAGGCCGCTGGAGATGTTGAATACGACCACAGCGCCATGCGTGGGGGAGGCGATACTTTGGCTAACGAAAACATAAAGGCTCTTGGCAGTGCCATCCAGGATCGGAGGGTCCACAATGCCAATGCCGACTCCGCTACCCAATTGGCCCGACGCGGTAACGCCGCCCGTTCCACTACCAGTTGTGGAATTGACAGAGTACAGATATCCGGACGAGTCCCCAACGTACACATGGGTCCCGCCGTCGAAAATCGGGCTGGTCAGAATCTTGCTGGACTGAGTGGACACGACCGCGGGCCAGATATTCGCACCCGACGAACTGATTACTTCTTTTGGCGTTCCGTTGAAGACAGGGGTAATTTTGTGGAGCTGTCCACTGTCGTCTCCCACGTAGGCCACGTCATTTGCGTAATCGTAGAACGGTGACGAACGCGTGATGCCCACGGAGCCGCTCAACAGCAAGGATGTGTCGGAAGCGGTGTTTCCAGCTCCCGGTGCGACCGGAGCCGCGATGGTGCCGTTACTGCCTCCGGTCCCCGCGCCTTTCAGCACGTGGAACTGGGATCCCACGTAAGCTACCTGGCCGCTGAGGGGCCCCAGGACTGGGGAGGTTCGCAGCGTTCCATTACCAACGAAGTAGGAGAACAAAACCTTGGGCGCGTTGCCCGGGCAGAAACCGGTGCCCGCCGCGTTTACGTACAGATTTGTGTACCCAACGATATTCGGCTGGCTTCCCGAGACACCGCCTTTGTTCACGGAGAAAACGACATAGTCAGAACAGTTCGGCGTACCGGGGCCGTTGATGAACTGATACTTGGCAGGGTACATGCCCGGCGCAACTCCAGCACCGCCGAGTGTGGCGCTCCAGTCCCGCTGAAGAGTGGCGTCCTGCCGCTCCCGCTTCGGCTTACCGTTGTTATGATGCGCCGCCCGCCTGAGCTGTTGGAACGTGAAGCGGGGATCGTTGACGGTCTTATACCAACCGTCGAACGAGCCGCTTCGGATGGCCTTATCAAACGTCCCTGGGTTGGAGAACACCACGTGGTGATGGCTCCAGTCTTCGGGAAATCCGGCGGTTTCCTTCTGCGCAAATACGGGGCCCGCCGCGAGCGCAGCCACCATGATCGCAGCCGCAAGTCGGAGAGTTGAAGTCAGACTCGGAACCCGCCTACGACGAACATCGGAAGCTTTGCCGGAAGGATTCCCATTGGAAATCCCAGGTAGAATTTGGGCCAGTCGGATTTGCCGGGTACTGTTCATTTTCATTAGCCTCGTTGCATTGCTGACGCTGACGATTTGCTTGGCAAGTCGCAAACGCCCGATTTAGAATTCGTTCTATCGATTCGGCATCGGAAAGACGCCCACCCTGGACGGCATTTCCGGACCTCAGAGAAACAATTCACAAATCTTGCTGAGGATAACAATTATAATACATACCCCGTGAAGGAAATACTAAAAAACAATCAATGTTCCAAACTGGCACTACTCGAAAAGCATGCCTGCATACTTAATGAACCAATCCGCAACAGTTGCTTGGCTTGCCCCATCCGCGAGGACATTTCCGCCGCAGTTTGTATCGGAAATGCAACGAACAATGCCGCGCTGGCCTCCGTGACCCGTAGTGGTACGACCCCAAACGTAAGCAATTCGGCGGTATTTGTGGCCGTGCCATTCCTTGGAAAGGTGTTCGCCGCTAACGAGCAATGGGCCGCGCCACCGGTATCGCCGCGTCGCGGCTTCCAAAATGGATTAGCGCCCCGGAAATCGACTCCAGCGGCAATGTCTGATGGACTGCGCCGGACCATCTGGTCTGACTCATGCATCGTGAGAATAAGAACATTGGTCTGGAATCACCACGGTGTAATTCGGAATCAACGTGGAATATGCCATGCTGATTAAGCCACAAAAACCATTTATGAGATGGCTTGTAGGCAAGCCAGTTTCAGTGGTACGCATCTTCTCATTAGGTATGGTTGGAGTGAGAAGCGGCTTTGTCCAGATGCCGACTTGGCGCTGACTGTCGCAGCATCTGCCAATGCCAAATGACAGATCTGACGGCCGGGATTAAAACGATTGAACCCAGCGTAAAGCAGAATGCACCACCGATCAGGGCAACTCCGTCATTGGCCAATTTGTTGTTTGGGCTCCATTCGTACGACGTTATATAGAGTCCCAGGATCAAAAGAGTTGCTGCTAGGACGATCTCAACTAGTGTCGATATCCTTCTCATAATGAAATATCCTTCCCCGAGCACCATATTCATTGCGGTTCAATGAGTGCCGGCAAAACCAGGGGTCATGTACGTACCATTCGATGTTTGGGCTGAGAGGTTTTGATGGGCTATGGAGAGTATTGTAATAACAGGCCTCGAACAAGGACCCTTCATTTCCGAACCGCACGTGCATCTCGGATTTGAGATTTCTTTGGCTCCGTGGCGAGGTGGGATTTCGATCTCAATTTCACGGCGACAACCCTTTGACTGACAGACATATTTTTCTCGTGGGGGCACAAGAGATTCCATCAGCATGAAGTTCATATAGGCGATGAGTGAATAGTTGCTCAACTCATTTATACAACCTATATAGTTCGTTGGATAACTATTGTCAATACTAATATTTATTCTAGGTATTTTAGATGGGGAATGCCGGTCTGCTGCACAGCCTCAATCTCCAGCCCTAAAGTTATACTCAGCAGGAATTTCCATTTTGACTTCCCCGCCGACTGATAACGCACACCCAACCCTGTCAGTGTGCAATGCTCCAGCCCATCTAAAATGGGCATAGTGATATCAACGATGGCTACGTCAGGTTTCCCCTGCTTTGCGGCCATGCCATTCCTTGGAAAGGTGTTTGCCGCTAACGAGCAATGGGCCGCGTCGCCGGTATCGCCGCGTCGCTGCTTCCAAAATGGATTAGCGCCCCGGAAATCGACTCCAGCGGCAATGTCTGATGGACTGCGCCGCGCCGGATGGCCTCCTTCGGCATACCGAACACAACGCAGGTGGCTTCGTCCTGTGCGATGGTATAAGCACCCGCTGCGCGCATTTCCAGCAATCCTTTTGCGCCGTCATCCCCCATGCCTGTCAGAATTACGCCCAACGCGTCGCTGCCCACGGTTCGGGCCACGGATTGGAACAAGACGTCAACACTGGGGCGGTGGCGCGAAACCAGCGGCCCGTCGGTTACTCGAATTTTGAAATGCGAACCCCGGCGAATCACGGACGTGTGCAGGTTGCCGGGAGCGATGAATACTCTTCCGGGAGCGATCACGTCGCCATCTTCCGCTTCCTTGACATCCATCTGGCAAACATTATCGAGCCATTTGGCGAATGCGGCGGTGAACAGTTCCGGCATGTGTTGCACAATCACAATCCCGGGCGAATTCCTGGGCATGGCGGTAAGAATGGCCGCAAGCGCCTCGGTGCCGCCGGTGGAAGCGCCGATGGCAACAAGTCGTTCTCCACTGGCCGCAGGGAACAAAACAGGGGCACGGGGTACAACCGGCTTGGGCCTTTCCTGGTCCCTTTCCTGGTCCCTTTCCTGGTCCCGGACTTTGAATCGCCGTTCGACCCGGGCCGCCGCCGCGGAACGCACGGCATCAATCAGCATCACGGCCGATTCGTGGAGAAACTTGCCCACTCCGAGCTTGGGTTTGGTAACGATGCCAACCGCGCCTCCCTGCAACGCCTGGATGGCCGCGACCGTTCCGCGCGCGGCGACACTGGAGCAGATCAACGTGGGGATGGGATCTTCCGTCATGATTTTGTGAAGGAAGGTAAGGCCGTCCATGCGCGGCATCTCGAGATCCAGGACGATGACGCTCGGGCGGAGCTGCTTCATCTTTTCCATTGCGAAGATGGGGTCCGCGGCAACCGTTACGACCATGTCGCGTTCTTGAGAAAGAACGGACTGCATCATCTGGCGCACCACGGCGGAATCGTCCACCACCAGAACTTGAATCGTGGAGCCCTCGTTATTTCGTGGCATGGGCACGCTTCCCGCCTTTTTCTCCGGCTCCCTGTTTGTAAATTGTCGGAATGATGCTGTGGAGTTCGCCGGTCATCGCATGAAGGCTCTCGGAATGCCCGACAAACAAATAGCCTTGCGGCGTAAGGTGTTGCAGCAGGCGGCGCACAATCTGCGTGCGGGTGTCGAGGTTAAAATAAATCAGCACATTGCGGCAAAGAATCAGATCGAACTTGCCATGAACGGGATAGTTTGCGTCATTTAAGTTCAGCTGCGAAAAATGGATTAGAGATCGGATCTCGGGCCTGGCCTTCATTTTGCCCTTTTGATCGCCGTACCCCCGGAGCATGAACGCTCTCAGGAAATGGTCCGGAATTTCGCCGGCTTTGCCGAATTCCCAGGTAGCCGCCTTGGCGATGTCCAGAACGCGGGTCGAGAGATCGGTGGCATGAATGTCGATTGTCCATCCCGCGGACGGCGGCAGGTGGTGGAGCAAGGTCATGGCCAGGGAATACGGCTCCTGCCCGGTCGAGCATCCGGCGCTCCACACCCTGACCGTGCGGTTGCGTTTCCCGTCGCTGGCATCGGCCATCCATTGCGGCACGATTCGCTTTTCCAGGAATTCAAACTGCATGGACTCGCGAAAGAAATGCGTCTCGTTCGTCGAGATCGCGTCCAGCATGCACGTCAGCTCATCCTTGCTTTCGCATACAATATTATAATATTCGTCAAACGTATCGAGTTCGAGCTGCCGCAGCCGCTTGGAGAGGCGTCCTACCAACAGCGACGTCTTCGACGGCGTCAACCAGATTCCCGCAACCCTGAAAATCAATTTCTGGAAGAGTTGAAATTCCCGGTTGGTGATGGTTTTTGCGCGCGGATCGATTTTGAAATTGTGCGGCAATGCGCGGCGCTTCTTAAGCGCCGCGCTTTGCGAAGGATCGGATCTCGCTATCGTGTGCGTCATCGGCCCGTTTCCTAAATTGATTTCGCGCCCCGCCGTCTACGGAAGATCGTAGCGGAGGTCGATGTACACCATGCTGCTGTGGGCAGTGTTCGGGACGGTGGCCGGCAAGGACCACGGGGCTCGCGAAACATACGAGTATTGAGTCATGAGCCTGAGGTCGCCGTAATTCGGGTTCCGCCACATGGTGTAGTGAATGCCAAACGTAGGCTCATAGAGGTATCGATCGGCGGCCAGGCTCGCGCTGCTCGGCGCCGCTGCGGCGTGGAAGCCGTACCCTGTATAGGTAGCGCCGGTCAAATCGTAATTTCTGCCGAAATACGCTCCGCTGTAATACGCATAAACCACCAGCTTCGGATTTCTTGTCCACTCCAAGCCGCCGATGCCCGATCCTGAATGGACCCCGGAAAGCGTTCCGTCCGGCCGGACAATGACATCCGGGCCGCTGGTGCTGGCAATGTAACGTCCGCCGCCGTAGCTATAGAAAGCAGTGGTGATGAACCGCAAGTTTTTAACAAGCTCGACGTTCACCGTGCCGGCCAATCCACCGCCGTGAATGGAGGTGTAAACCGTATTGGCGGCGGTGATCGAACCGGGCGTTGCAATTACGTTGACGGCCTTGAACGTTCGAAACAGCCCGGCCAAATCGAAGTGAACCTGGTGACCGGCGGGGTTGGCGTCAAAAGCGATCTTGGGAATAATATCGGGGCTAAGGTTGGGCGTGTTCGGATTGTTGACGCCGGTTGAGCTGCTGGTGTTGCCGCTGTTGGAGTCAAACTGCGAGGCGTATCCCGTGCCTGCTGCCGCTGGAACGACCACGGAGCTGGGCAGAGTCTGTTCTGGATTTTCGAACGCCACGCCGACCGCCCAGTTGCTATTGGGGTGCACGATGAACCGAATTCCCGCCTGGCGCGCCCAAGTCAGGCCCAACTGATAGTTCGTGTCCACGTCCTGGGAGTAGAAGAGATCCCCGGGCAGTGCGGAAAGGCCATTACGGTTGGGAGTCAGGAAGCTCCAGGATTGCCCGCCGAGCACCTCAAACTTGCCCCGCCTGTAGTCCACCCAGTAGAGGCGCATGCGCAGGGTGTTGCTGTTGCTGGTATCGTAGGCGTTGGCTGGTTGATAGCCCAGGAAATCGGCCTCGAGGTAACCGGTCACTTCCGCTTCGCCGAACTTGGCTTGCGTCCTCAAACCGATGCGCGAGTTCTGCACGGACAAGCGCTCTTCGCTGAGGCGTCCGGCCACGGTGTTGCCGAAGGCAATGGAGCCGAAGCTGGTGCCAATGCCTCCCAGTTGCGTGGTGCGCGTGATACTCGTCAAATCCATGAAGCCCAGCGGAAAAAATTCCGCGGCCCCGATCTTGAAATACAAGGGCGACGGTTTCTCTTCGGCTTGGGGGGCCGTCGCGACCGCCTGACTGGGCGCGGAGGTTCCGGCCGCAGCCGTCGCGGTGGATGTCGGTGCCGGCGCGGAGGCTTCCGGCGCGCTGCTCGTCGCGACAGCCACGTCTTCTTTGCCCGCATCCCTGGCATCGCTCGCCAGCAGCGGAGACGTCACTAGACACATGCTCAGCAATACCGTTCCCAATACTTTCATTTCATTCCTCCTCAACAAATTGAACGCGAGACGCAGGCCGTTGTTTTTCGTTCGCTCGCCTTGCTTCGCACATGCCGCCCGGCATCTTTCAAAAAAATGCCGATAGTGCTGATGTCGCCTGCACCATCGGCGTGTCTTGCTTGTAGGGGCACGGCATTGCCGTGCCCCTGCCTGCTATACCGACTCCAACTCCCTGGACGCGTCGGATTCGGGTGCATTCTCCGAACCTTCCGCCGCGACCGCTTCCGTACCTTCCACACCTTCCGCACTCGCCGTTGCCACAGCTTCCAGGTTCAGCAGTTCATCGGTCGAGAGCACCTTGTCCACATCCAGCAGCAGGGCGAACTTCTTGCCCAACTGGGCCATGCCCAGAAGGTAGCTCACCTGCACCCGCGTGCCGAACTCGGGGACCTCGCGGATGTCGTCCGACGTCAGGTCCATCACCTGGCTCACGGAGTCGGCCACGATGCCCATCGTGGTGTTCTGGTTTTCAAGTTGCCCGTCCACGATCACGATGCAACTCGTCTTGGTGACGGGCCGTTCCTCCAACCCGAATTTCACCGCCAGATCCACCACTGGCACCACGGCGCCGCGCAGGTTGATGACCCCTCGGATCCATTTCGGCATCTTCGGTACAGTCGTCACCGTGTCGTACTCGATGATCTCCTTTACCTTGAGGATGCTGATCGCATACTCCTCGCCGGCCAGGAAGAACGTCAGATACTGCTGTTGCCCGACTACTTCTTTCATCGCAGTTTTCATCGTCTCCTCCTTCGTTAGAATCGCGAGTAGCTGAGTTCTTCTTCATGTTCGGCCGCGCGTCCGTTCGGTTTTGTTGCCGGAACCGACGGCTTGTTGGCATGTTGTTGCGGAGAGTGCAGTGTTTTGGTCCTGGTTCCCGTGCCGCCATGATGCTGGAATCGGAACCCGGTGGCTTCTCCGTCGCTCGTCTTGAAGAATCCCATCAACTGCGACAGCGCTTCCGACTGCGACGCCATCTCTTCGGCCGTGCTGGAAAGCTCTTCCGCCGAAGACGCATTCCTCTGCGTCACCTGGTCCACTTGGGCCATGGCCTTATTCATCTGGCTCACGCCGGAAGCCTGCTCGCGCGAGGCCGCCGATACTTCCCGCACCAAATCGGCGGTCTTCTGGATCGAGGGCACCAATTCACTCAATAGCCGCCCGGACTGTTCCGCGACCTTGACGCTGTCCGTGGCCAGCGCGCTGATCTCCTTGGCCGCCGTCTGGCTGCGTTCCGCCAGCTTGCGGACTTCGGTAGCCACGACTGCAAAGCCCCTGCCATGCTCGCCGGCGCGGGCCGCTTCGATGGCCGCGTTCAGGGCCAGCAGATTAGTCTGGTAGGCGATTTCGTCGATGATGTTGATCTTCTCGGTGATGGACTTCATGGCGTCCACGGTCTGGGTAACAGCCTTGCCGCTGTCTTCCGCTTCCCGCGCGCCCTTGGTGGCCACCTGCTCCATCTTCTGGCTGTTGTCGGAGTTCTGGTTGATTGAGGCGCTCATCTCCTCGAGGCTGGCGCTGCTTTCCTCGACCGAGGCGGCCTGTTCGCTGGTGCCCTGCGAGAGAGACGATGCGGAAGAAGATATCTGCTGCGCGGCGCTGGAAATCGAGCCTGCCCCGCCCTTCACCTCGATGATGATCTTCTCGAGCTTTTCAAGGAATGCGTTGAGGGAGACGCTCATCTGGCCGACTTCATCCGTGGACTTCACATCGATGCGCTTGGTCAGATCGCCTCCGCCCGAAGCCATCTCCGACAGATGATTATTCATGGTCTCCACCGGACGGCTCACGCCCTGGGCAATGATTTGCGCTATGGAAATCGCGATGATCGCCGCGATGACAACAATTATCATCATGATAAACATTGTCCGCTGTGCTAAGTCCGTCATCACCTGGTCCATGCCGGACATGATCTTGAAATGTGCCTCCGATAAATCGGTAGCCTCCTGCTCCAGGGCGTGAATAGGAATCTTAAACTCCATAATGGCCTCATTGCCGCCTTGCGGAGTTTTTATCTTCCCGTCCTCGATCATGCCGAGAACTTTGGTGTAGCCGGCCTCGTAGGCTGCGGCATTTTCATCCATATTTTTAATCGTCTGTTTGTCGTCCGCGGTCAGATTTTTTTTGCCGACTTCAGCCAGGTGGGTCTTCAACTGTTCACGCATGTTTTTCCACGTGGCAACGTATCCCTCGCGAATTTTGGAGTCGTCGACATTTAAGAATGTATCTTTCTCCGCCCGCCGCAATTCCAACGTGTCGGATTTGATCAGAGCGGCCAGCTGCGACATCTGGGCGTCGCCTTGCAGCATGGAAATAGTCTCTCGTTTGACCGAGTCCAGTCCCCAATAGCCCGTGCCGGCAACCACCACCAGGAGGGCCAACACCACGCCAAACCCCAGCATCAAACGCCTTGCGATTCTCATATTCTTCAACATGATTGTTTCTCCTTGACTCCTCAAATTAGAATTCGTACGGACCCGGGAACCAATTGCAAACTTGTTTGCCGCATGCTTCGTCCAATCTCGGCGGCTATACGGCTTCCACAGTTTCCAATTCAAAGCTGCGCAGCAGCGCCGGCACATCCAGAATCAACGCGACACGGCCGGTGCCCAGGATGGCCGAACCGGAAACCCCCGGAACATCCTTGAAGAGATGAGCGAGGGGCTTGATGACCGTCTGCGACGATCCGTACAAGGTGTCCACGGCCAGACCGGCCCGCTTGCCTTGATGTTGCACAACCACGATGTTCTGCCGGGCGCCGCGCACGTCGGGCAATTGAAAATGGTCGCGCAGCTGAAGAAACGGCACAGGTTCGCCGCGCAGTTCCATAACCCCGGTCGCATATTTCGAATTCTTGCTATCGTCGGGCAACTCCACGCACTCCAGAACTTGATCCAGCGGTATGACGTACGTTTCATCGCCCACGCCCACTCCAAAGCCTTCGATAATCGCCAGCGTCAGAGGCAGGTTGATATGAATGGTGGAACCCGCGCCTCGCACGCTGCTGATGGCGACGTTGCCGCGCAACGCTTGCACGTTCCGGCGAACCACATCCATCCCCACGCCGCGCCCCGACATGTCGCTGACCTTGGCGGAGGTGGAAAAGCCCGGCTCGAAAATCAGTTGGAACAGATCCTGCTCCGGCATCGATTCCGGTTCAGCGGCAATCCCGCGTTTTCGGGCGACTTCCGCGATCCGTTCGCGGTCCAGTCCCGAACCGTCATCGGAAACTTCGATCACGATGTTGGCGCCCTGATGGACGGCCCGCACGGTAACCAAGCCGGCCGGCTGCTTGCCTATCTTTTTCCGCTGCGCGGGCACTTCGATGCCATGGTCAATCGCATTCCGAATCATGTGCAGCAGGGGATCCTTGAGATGCTCGATCACCGAGGTATCCACTTCGACGTCCTCGCCTTCGATTTGCAGGCGAGCCATCTTTCCGTGGGACTTCGCCAAGTCGCGCACCGTCCGGATATGCTGGCGGAAAAGAGGCCCCACCGGTACCATGCGGGCTTTCAGCACGGTTTCCTGAAGCTCCGTATACAGGGCGTCGGAAAGACGCGAGGTTTCACGCAGTTCGTCGAAATCGGTGTGTTCTGGGTTTTCCAGCAATTTGCCGATGCGCCCGCGCGCAATCGCAATTTCTCCGGTCAGGTCGAGCAAACGATCCAGCTTGCTGATCTCGACCCGCACGGTCTGTATGGCATCATTCGTGCCCGCGCTTTGCATGGCCGCCGGAGTGGCCGTGGCGGCGATCTCTTCCGGCCCCTTCTCTTTCCTGTCCGCGACGCTGGCCGCCAGGCATTTGGTAATTTTGCCCACGACGGTGCGCGTGCGTGCGCTCGTCTCGTCCCGGCCTTCGCCCGCTCCGGCCGTCATCTCCCGGAGCACATCCAGCGAGGCCAGTAGCAGATCCACGATTTCCGGCGTGATGCCGAGAGTCAGGTTGCGTATCTCGTCCAGTAGATTTTCCAGGGTATGCGCGAAACTCTGGAATTTCGGCAAATCGAGAATGCTGGCATTGCCCTTGAAGGTGTGCACCACACGGAAAATAGTCTGGATCAGTTCGGTATCGTCCGGATGAGTCTCGAGCGCCAGGATGGCCTCCTCCATTTTCGCGAGACCCTCGCCGGCTTCGGTGAGAAAGCTTTTCAAAATAATATCGCGGGAGATGTCCATGGTTAGCTTCCTATCAGGCTGCAGATGATTTCGCCGGTATCGGTCCGCATGCTGATCTTCCGTCCTTTTTGTCCGCCCGTTTCCTGATGGACAACGGCAATCTTTTCTTGGGAAAGCATGTCCAGCGCCACGCGCACGTTTTTATCGCCGATCGACGCGTGTTTGCTGTCTTGAAACGCCTGCACCACGCAAGCCCCGCCGTAGATATGTGCGCGCAGATCTTTCCTCGTGCTGCCGGCCTGCATCATGCCGTCCAACAGTTGCTTGATGGCAACGTCCCCATACCGGGGCGAAGGCGCACCCTCGTCCCCTTGAAGGGGCAGGAGATAGTGGGCTGCTCCGCCAATCGAAAGACGCGGGTTAAATATGCAAATCCCCACGCACGAACCCACGATGAAAGAAAGATTGACGGGTTCCCGCGAGGCGCATAAGTTTCCCGGATGAAGATACATTTGGTTTAACTCCGACGCGGCCTTCACGGCCTCAGCGGAACCCTGCTGGTCATCGATCCCCGGCTCAGTCCAATTGCTCATCAGCGTATTCTCCCGGAAGTTTCCTGCGGAGCGAACAGGCTCGGTCCCACGTAAATCGCAAGCAATCCCATCAGTTCGCGGTCTCTTGAATCGAAACCTTGCCGCTGGGGCAAGAGATTGAAAAACACGATCGCGCCTTCCGCGTCATGGCCTTGTGAGAGCGGGATGAGCCCGGTGATTCCGAGACTCGCCAGCAATTCGTCTCCTGGAACCTTGTTATTAACAATGCGAACCTGGCCGCGTTGGATTTCCGCTATGAGCTGTTCGGTGTGGCTCTGCAGCGCATGCCGGTGCTTCCCCGTGACCCCGACGCCAGACAGAAAAGAGATTTGCTTGTAATCCGCGTCCAGCCTCAATATGGCGACCTCTTCACAACCCATGAAATTCGAAGCGATCTCCAGCACCATGTCGGCTACGGTGTTCTCTCTCACCGCCTGGCTGAGTTTTTGGCTGGCCGCATATAACCTGCTCCACGTCGTGTGGCGCTCGGCTGAGGGTAGAGTGCTCTGGCAGTAGCACAGATATTCTTCCGAGCGCACCTCAAGCTGTTCGGCAAGTCCGTTGGCCGGCATACCGGCCGCGTTCGTGGAAGCTCCAGAACCTTCGTTGGTTTTGGATGCCATCTAGCGCTCCTTTTCGATGGCCAGATAGCCGTTGACCATCTGGATGAGTTCGTTGCTGTCAACCGGCTTGGTGAGATAGTCGTTGCAGCCGCTTTCAAATCCCTTCTCCACGTTGTCCGGCTCGCCCCGGCTGGTTACCAGGATGATGGGAACCGCCTGCAATTTCTCATGACGCCGCATTTCGCGGCAGGCCGCAAACCCGTCCATTTTCGGCATGATCACGTCCATCAAGATCAGGTCGGGCTCTTCAGAGAGCGCTGTGGCGACTGCTTCCTTGCCATCGCGCGCCAGCACCACTTCAATGTTGGTGTACTTCTTCAGAAGCATTTCTTCCATCAGAAGAGTCGTACTCGAGTCGTCGACAATCAGTATTTTCGGTGACATTTCTCGGAAACCTCTTTGTGGAACCTTTGCCGCGCAGGCGGCATTTCCTTAAAGTTCCGATCTGCCGTGTAGTGTGCATTGCCACGAACGGGAATGAAATCCGGCTGATTACCTAGGGAATTACTTGTATATGAGGAAGCGGGGGGTTTAGCTTTGAATGATGTGGTTGCGCACCGCGTACCGGACCAGCTCTGTGATCGAGTGGAAATTGAGCTTAAGCATGATATTGGCGCGGTGTGTCTCCGCCGTTTTTACACTGATATTTAGGAATTCGGCGATTTCCTTGTTGCCTTTTCCTTCGGCCAGAAGCTGCACGATTTCGCGCTCGCGGGGCGTCAAGCGATGCCGCGGTTGCGCGGAAGCCTCACCCAAAGGCGGCTTTGCCTGGAGCGCAGCCGCGGATACTCGCGAGGAAAAGTACGGTTTGTGACGGCGGAGAGCTTCCACAGCCGCGATCAAATGACGATCCGCATCGTCTTTTAAAATGTACCCTCGCGCTCTCGCTTCCAGAACGCCTCGGATCATGAGTTCAGAGTCGTGCATGGTCAATATGAGAATTTCCGTTTCCGGTGAAACTTTGCGGATCTGACAAGTGGTTTCAATCAGTATTTTCGGTGACATTTCTCGGAAGCCTCTTTGTGGAACCTTTGCCGCGCAGGCGGCATTTCCTTAAAGTTCCAATCTGCCGTGTAGTGTGCCTTGCCACGAACGGGAACGAAATCCGGCTGATTACCTAGGGGATTACTTGTACATGAGGAAGCGGGGGGTTTAGCTTTGAATGATGTGGTTGCGCACCGCGTACCGGACCAGCTCCGTGATCGAGTGGAAATTGAGCTTGAGCATGATATTGGCGCGGTGTGTCTCCGCCGTTTTTACACTGATATTTAGGAATTCGGCGATTTCCTTGTTGCCTTTTCCTTCGGCCAGAAGCTGCACGATCTCGCGCTGGCGGGGGGTCAAGCGATGCCGCGGTTGCGCGGAAGCCTCACCCAAAGGCGGCTTTGCCTGGAGCGCGGCCGCGGATATTCGCGAGGAAAAGTACGGTTTGTGACGGCGGAGAGCTTCCACAGCCGCGATCAAATGGCGATCCGCATCGTCTTTTAAAATGTACCCTCGCGCTCCCGCTTCCAGAACGCCTCGGATCATGAGTTCGGAGTCGTGCATGGTCAATATGAGAATTTCGGTTTCCGGTGAAACTTTGCGGATCTGAGAAGTGGTTTCAATCCCGTTCAGCAGAGGCATTCCGATATCCAGGACGGCCACGTCCGGCTTTAGTTCACCAGCCTTTTCCACTGCTTCACGCCCGTTAGAGGCCTCCGCACAGACCTGCCACCCGCTCTTGGTCTCCAGGAGGGTACGGAGCCCGGCTCGCACGACGTGATGATCATCCGCCACTAGAATGCGGACCGGCACGAGAGACCTCGACTTTCAAAGGGATGATAGCCCGCACAGTAGTTCCCGATGAACTGGATTCCACTTCGAGTCTTCCTCCGAGTTGCGTCATCCGCTCGCGCATCCCGAGTATTCCGACTCCCAGGCGGGTTCCCGCGCTGCCCCTGCGGTCCATCGTGGATTGATCCATCCCGCGACCTTGATCGCTCACCTGCATTTCAATACATTCACCCCCGCCGCGCAACTGAATTCTAGCCGCTTCGCTGCCAGAATGCCGCTGGATGTTCGAAAGGCTTTCCTGCAGGATACGGAACAGCGCTGTCTCGGTTTCCTGAGTCAGCCTTCCAAAGTCCGCTGGGAGGTCCATTTCCAAGGCAATGCCGCTCCGCGCGCTGAATCCGGCCGCAAATTCTTGAATGGCCGACACCAGGCCCAACTCGTCCAGCACCGGAGGGTGCAAGGTATAGGAGAGCGTTCGAATCTCCCGTGACATCTCCCCCAGCATACTGCGGGCCTCGGAAAGCGCATGCTTTGCATTTTTGTCCAGAGGAACCGAAGAGCGCGCCACTTGCGCCAGATCCAGATTCACAGCCATCACGGTTTGGGCCATAACGTCGTGGAGTTCCCGGCCGAGGTGCCTCCGTTCTTCGTCTTGGAGCTGAAGCAAACGCGTTGACAGTTGACGGAGCGCCTCGTCCGCCTTCTTTCGTTCGGTGATGTTTGTGTATGCTGTGAGCACGTATTTTAGTTCGCCGTCCTTGCCAAACATAGGCACAGCTTCCCCTTGAATCCACAAAATATCAATCAAGCTTGGGAGCCGCCAACCCATCACCCAATTCAAGACGGACTGCCTGGTCGCAATCGCTCGTCCCACGGGGCGCATCGAAGCCGGTATTTCCACTCCATCCTCGTCAAACGGAATCATGCCAAGATCCATCGTGCTCTTCCCCAAACTTTGCTTTTCTTTCAACCCGAACATTTCGGAGCTCGCCCGATTTGCGAACTGAATTTCTTCATTTGGTCCAATCAACGAGATACCCACGTGCAGATTTTCAACCAGAGTGCGAAATAGCTCCTCGCTGTCGCGGAGCGCTTCTTCTGCTTTCTTCCGTTCGGTGATGTCGTTGAAAGATGCGACCAACCTTTCCAGCTCCCCGTTTTCGCCGAACAAGGGTACGACTCCCCCTTGAATCCAGAATATGTCATTCGAGCCTGCAAGCCGCCAACCCATCACCTGATTCAAGGCCGCTTGCCCGGACGCAACCGCTCGTGGCGCAGGACTCATCGAATACGGCATTTCCGTTCCGTCTTCGCTAAACGAAGTCATCCCAAGGTTCGCGACTTTATTCCCCACTACATCCTCTTTTTTCATCCCAAACAGCTTGAGGCTGGCTTGATTTACGAACTGAATTTCTTGATTGGGGCCGGTCAACACGACGCACATGTGTGTGTTTTCAACCAGAGTGCGGAATAGCTTCTCGCTGGCGCGAAGCGCTTCTTCCGCCTTCTTTCGCTTGGTGATATCACTAAACGATGAAATTACTCTTTCGACTTCCCCGTTCTCGCCAAACAAAGGCACGGCCTCCCCTTGCAGCCACAAAAGTTCATTCGAGCCTGCCAATCGCCAACCCATCACCTCATTCAGGATCGGTTGCTTGGTGGCAATCGCTCGCGCCACGGGGCGCATGGAGAATGGCATTTCCGTTCCATCGTCATTTACAGGAGTCATGCCGAAATCGAAGGTTTTCTTTCCTGCCGTTTCCCCTTCTTTCCTCCGGAATATCGCGAGGGCTGCCTTATTTACGAACTGAAGTTCTTCATCCACTCCGATTAGCGCGATGCCCACATGCAAGTTTTCGACCAGACCGCGGAATAGCTCTTCGCTCCTGCGCAAGGCCAACTCGGCCCTCTTCATCTCCGTTATATTTGTAATAGATAAAATTACGCTCGCGACTTCGCCCTGGTCGGAAAATTGAGGGATAGCGTCAATTAAAGTCCACAGGACATCGTTTGACTTGGGCCGGCGCCACCCGACCACCTGACCGCGAATCGCCTGCTTGGTTTGGATCGTTTGAGCTCCGGGCAACATTGACGATGGGATTTTCGTTCCGTCTTCGCGAGTAGGTGTAAAAAATAATTGTGAAATACGGCTCCCGAGGGCTTGCTCCCGGCTCAATCCAAACATGTCAAGAATCGCCTGATTGGCGAACTTAGCTTCCGTGTCGGGTCCGAGCAAGAGGATACCCACGCGCATGTCTTCAATCAGAGTGCGGAAGCGCTCCTCGTTGGCGCGGAGCGTTTCTTCCGCCTTTTTGCGCGCCGTTATGTCGCGAGCGAGGGTTAGGGAAAGCCGCCGCCCGCCCTCCTCAATGATTTTGCCCGAAAACAGGAAGAGGCGCGCCTCGCCGGACTTTACCCGGCAATAAAACTCCTCATCTCGCACTTCCGAGCCATCTCGGAGTCTAGCCATGACCCTTGTCCGGTGGTCAGGATCAACCCATAAGTTCATTTCTGTTCCTGTTCTTCCGATCGTTTCTTCGCGCGTATAGCCAATAAGGCGCGTAAAGCTGTCATTGACTTCTAGAAACTGCGCTCCCGGAACCGCGTTGATCGCCATCGCATCGGGGCTCAAGCGGAAGGCGGCGGAAAACATCATTTCCGATCCCAGTCGCTCCTGCTCGGTTTGGAGAAAATGGTCTGCAATCCGGCGTTGTTTTTCGCTGGTCAGAATAAGGCGCGTGGCGGACACCATAAAGGAAGCGGCGATAGCCACCGAGGCGACCGCCAGGTGTTTTGCAGCGATCCCCATGCCCAAGAAAAGAACCAGCAGGGGAAGGCAGACCGGCAAAATCCGCGAAACGACTTTCACACCAAATGGAGAAGGCATTTCCTTAGCGACGGGTTCTTCTCCGCCGTTCCAGGTGGATGCGAAGATGGCTGCAAACAAATAGGGTGCACACCAGGCAATATCCGTCCAGTTCGGCGTACTCGGAAAAGTACGAGAACCCAGAAGGTAAATAAAATCGGCGGCGCTGGCAGCGAGAAAGAAGTAAAACATTCTCCGAAAGAATGCGCCAATAGAGTGCTGGTGGGCCTTCGCCGCTCGCATTAGAAAGCCTGTACCAAGCGCCGCGTCACGCAGCAATTGCGCCAGCAACATCCGGTGAAGCGTTTGCGGTGCGTGGCCCTCCGAAAGCGAAGGGACATATAAAAGACAGAAATAAGCGGTGACGCCCACGACTCCAATCTGTGCAAAATCCAAGATCTGCTGCCAATCGATTTTACCGGTCTCTTCCGCGGTCGGCGGCAGGAACATCATGACCGCAGGAGTCACCCAAAGAATGAACAAGGCATCGGAAGGCCATCGCGCTGCGCTCGGTACATGGGCGAAATATTGGTAGTAGGTCGCTATCGCCATTGCAGCGGCGTCTATAAAAAGCGCCGCAGCAAACAGCACCCAGAGCCGGCGCAGATATCCACGCGAGTGCCGGACGATATAAAAAGAGCAATAAGCTGCCCAAGAAATCAATGCAGCGCGCAGAACATCGGAAAGCAAGAGACTTACGGGGGACGGAGAGATTCCTTCGTTGACATAGATTAGAAGCGCGGTAAGCAGACCCGCGACGGCGATGGAGAACCTAAAATGCCTGCCGGAAGGAAGCAAGGGTAACCCCACCCGGGCTAGTATAGCCTATGTTTACTAAACGAAACGCATAGTCGCACCATGTCGTACCCTCCTGGAGACCGAGAGCGGGTGGCAGGTCTGTGCGGAATCCGCTAACGGGCGTGAAGCAGTAGAAAAGGCGGAGACACACGGCGCCAATATCATGCTCAAGCTCAATTTCCACTCGATCACGGAGCTTGTCCGGTACGCGGTACGCAACCACATCATTCAAGGCTAAAACCCCCACTTCCTCATGTACAAGTAATTCCCTAGGCAATCAGCCGGATTTCATTCCCGTTCGTGGCAAGGCACACTACGCGGCAGATCAGAACATTCACTGATCTGTTGGAGCGTGCAATGGACCTTGGCAAATACCGCATCCGCACCTTGATCGCCGATGACTCGCGAATGGCTTTGCTTTCGGTTTGCAGTTACCTCGATTTCGAAGGATATTTCGACATTATCGCGACCGCTACCGACGGACTGCAACTTTTGCACAAGGCCGACCGCTACCGTCCAGATTTGGTGTTAACCGATTTGAGTTTGCCTCAAATCAATGGGCTCGAGGCGACGACGGAGTTGCGAAAGACCTTTCCTGAAGTGCGCATCATTATCTTCACAGGAATGACCGGTCTTTCCCTTCGGGACGAGTGCCTGCGGAGTGGCGCCGATGGCTTTGTCGAAAAGAGCCAAATGCCTGAAAAACTTATGGTGGAGGTCCGCAGGCTGTTCCCGAGTTATCCCGCGCAGAAGTGACTTTCAGCGCTCCCCACCGGCGGAGACTAGCTCTTGGCTCGTATCGGGTTTTGCCAAGGTGGATCAGAGTCAACCCGATTGTCGAGCGCGTGGCTTCCGTGCGAAGGCGCCCTTGAAAGCTCGAAAGGAAAAGGAAGGCAAAATCATGTTGGCACGTTTATATCGAATTCTATTGATTGAGGATGACCCCTCGTTGGCCCAAAGCATCTGGTGCATGGTGCAGGGCGGCCAGGATCTTGTTTTCCAGGTGGTGTCGGCGGAGTCTTTGCGAGCCGCTTCGTCCAAGCTTGCGTCCGAGAAATTTGATGCGGTTCTTCTCGACGCGAATGTTCGTGAGTTCAAAAGGCTCGCTAGCATAACTGAGATCTGCTCTCATGGCGGCCCTCTGCCAATCGTTGTTTTGGTTTCCCAAAAAGAGGAAGAACTCGGCAAGCAATCTCTAACTGAGGGCGCCGCTGAATACTTGTTGAAAGAGAGTCTCAATCAGGAATTGCTGCGGAAGACTCTGCGCTACGCCATTGAATTCGAACGAGTGGAAAACGCGGCGTGGAAGTGTGAGCAGCGTTTCCATGACCTCTTTGAAAACACAAAGGACATCCTCTTCACGCTTGACCTGGTCGGGAATATCACCTCCTTGAACAAGTCGGGGGAGGAGGTAATGGGATTATCGCGGAGCGAAGCTCTGCGAAACAATATCAAAAACCTTGTGGCTCCAGAGCACCATGGCATTTGCCGCGAGATGATGCAGCGCGTCCTGAATGAGGAACCTTTACAAAATTTTGAGATCCAGATGATTCGCAAGGACGGCCAGAGAGTGATTCTCGAGACCAGCGTACGCCTGATTCAATCGGGGGGCAAGAAGGAGGGCGTGCAAGGGATCGCTCGAGATGTCACCGAACGACGACGCTTGGAAAACATCGTCCGGCAATCCCAAAAGTTGGAAGCGATCGGGCGTCTGGCTGGAGGACTGGCCCATGATTTCAACAATTTGTTGTGCGTGATCATCGGACATACCGAGATTTTGTCCGCAGGGCTCGCCCCGACCGATTCGGCTGTCAATAATGTGACTCAGATCAAGAAAGCTTCGGATAGTGCCGCTGCTCTGACTCGCCAGCTTCTTGCATTCAGCCGCAAGCAAGTGTTCCATCCACAAGCCCTGGATTTGAACGCCATCGTCGTGGATACGGAAAAACTTCTCGGACGATTGATCGGTGAGCACATCGAATTGTTCACCGCGCTGGACCCTGCGCTGGGTCAAGTACTTGTGGACCCCGCGCAAGTCGAGCAGGTTCTTATGAATCTGATCCTCAACGCACGGGATGCCATGCCGCGGGGAGGAAAACTTACAATCGAAACTTCGAACATCCATATGGAAGAGAAGCATGAGTCAAATCGTTCGTCTGTACCCGCTGGCAAATATGTCCTATTCTCCGTAACCGACACGGGCTGCGGCATGGACCAAGAAACACAAAACCGCATCTTCGAACCCTTCTATACGACAAAAGAACTTGGCAAGGGAACAGGGCTGGGTCTGGCCACGGTCTATGGAATCGTTAAACAGAGTGGCGGATTTATCTGGGTCTACAGCGAATGTGGCCACGGAACAACATTCAAAGTCTATCTCCCTCGGGTCGATAACCTTCCCGCGCCTCCGCCTCCCAGCAAACAACTCATGGGCGTCCACACCGGAACGGAAACGGTCTTACTGGTGGAAGATGCCGAGCCACTACGGATTCTGATCAAGGAAATCCTGACGAATTGCGGCTACAAAGTTCTCGTGGCCGAGAACGGTAACGAGGCCATTCGAATTGCGCAAGACTTTCGCGGCCCCATTCACCTGCTTTTGACCGATGTTATCATGCCGGGAATGGGGGGCGAGAAACTCGCCGCGCAGTTGTTGCGCTTTCTCCCGGAGATGAAGGTGCTGTATATGTCGGGATATCCGTATGACGGAATCGTGCGATCGGGAATTCTGGAAACCGGAGTGACTCTCCTCGAAAAACCCTTTACTCGCGAGATTCTCACGCGACATGTCGGGCAGGTTCTTGGCGCGCAATGAGTAAACCCTCGATTCGATCTCCAATGGCGGATTTACCCATTTGCTCAACACTCTCAATTTCAAATCTTCCGTAATTTCGTATCAGCGTTCGTGGCACAGGGATGATATTGGCCAGAGCAAAGCATGCGCATTATGGGTGGCAAAATCGATCTTTTGAGCGGAAAACAACCGAGAGAGAGAAGACGAAATGGCGGAGAGGGTGGGATTTGAACCCACGGTCGAGTTACCCCGACACACGCTTTCCAAGCGTGCTCCTTAAACCGCTCGGACACCTCTCCGCTGGAGGAAACTCATCCAGACTAGCACAAACTCCCCTCCAGACAAAAATCCGCGGTGCTTGCGTGTTCCTCGAATTTAAATTCCACGGACGAAGGATGCGTCCGGGAGCTGAGTCTTAAAAATGTTTCTGTCTTAAAAATGCGCGCGTACATCCCTGCCCGAGTCAAATCGCGCATTCCTGAAATGCAGGTGCATCCTGTAGAATTCCTTTGGAGGACGGCATGAATCACTTGGCGGGCAAATGGGCGGGCAAATGGGCGCTGATTACGGGCGCAAGCGCCGGAATCGGCACGGCCATCGCGCGGGAACTGGCGGCGGGTGGAACGAATCTGGTGCTGACGGCGCGGCGGCGCGACCGGCTCGCGGGCCTCGCGGCGGAACTAAGCGCGAAGCACGATATCCGCACGCTGATCTGCGTTGCGGATCTGGCGCAACCGGACGGCCCGCAACAAATATTTTCGTTCACCGAAGAAAGGAAGGTCACGATTGACTTGCTGGTGAACAACGCCGGCTTTGGCTCCTATGGCGCATTTCACAAGGTGCCCGTCGAGCGTCTCATCGAAATGACGCATGTCAACGTCACGGCCGTCGTCCACATGACGCATCTCTACCTTCCCGGAATGATCGAGCGGGGCGGCGGCGATATTCTGATCGTGGCCTCCACGGGCGCGTTTCAGCCGGTGCCCTACATCTCGACGTATGCCGCGACGAAAACATTCGATCTGCATTTTGCCGAAGGGCTGGCCGAGGAAGTGCGCGAGTACGGCGTCCGCGTTTGCGCACTATGCCCCGGCTCCACGGCAACCGAGTTTTTTCAGGTTGCGGGGCAGCGCAATCACACGCGGCGCGCGCCGGAAACAGCAGAGAAGGTCGCGCATGTGGGGCTTGCGGCGCTCGCGGCGGGAAGAAGTTCGGTGATTTCCGGATTCGTGAATTGGCTGGGCGCGGAAGCCGTGCGGCTGGTCCCGCGCCGGATCGTCGCGCGAGTCACGGGCGAAATGTTTCGTCCGCGCAAGGCGTAAGCGGCGGGCATCGCCGCGGAAATGCTTCCCATGAGCGCCGGACGGAAATCGCTGGAACAGGAGTTGCACGCGGAAGGTTTTCCGCGCACCTACGTCTGGCAGGACGCGCCGAACGCCTTTTATTCCGACCACACGCATGCGGTCGAGACGGCGCACATCATCCTCGAGGGCGAAATGACGCTGACGCATTCCGGTGAAACGCGCAACTATGGCGCGGGAGAACGCTGCGATGTTCCCGCCGGCATCGTGCATTCCGCAAAGATGGGGTCGCGCGACTGCAAATATTTGATCGGAGAAAAGTAGCGCGGGCCGCAGAGGGGGGTTCTCGTAGGCCGCAAAAAAAGCCCCGGGTCTGAAGACCCGGGCTACAACACTTGCCATGCCGTCAGCCAATCACTGTAGCCCGCCTCTTCAGAGGCGGGGTTCTTCTTCCAGCTTATGCAATCCAGTTCAGGAATTCTTCGCCAGCGCACGATCCAGCAATTCGATCACGTGCAAAACTTCCTGCCCCGTGGAGTGAATTTCCGCCCCGGCGCGCATTTGCAAGAGGCATCCGGGATTCGCGGTGACGATCACCGGCGCGTTCGTGGCGCGTGCGTGCTTCATCTTTTCCGCCAGCAGCGCGAGCGACGTTCGCGTCTCGGTGACGTTGTAGGAGCCGGCCGACCCGCAGCAATAATCCGCCATGGCCATTTCCACGAGTTCCAATCCAGGGATGGAGCGCAGCAGCTTGCGCGGGGCCTCGCGAATTTTTTGCCCGTGCAGAAGATGGCAGGAATCCTGATACGTAACGCGCAGCGGAAGCGCCGCAAGGTGCGCCGAGAGTCCGAGGTCGGCGAGGAATTCGGTGACGTCCCGCATTTTCTGGCGGAACGCATGAGCCTTATCGTGTTCCACGGTCCCGGCGGCGAACAAATCCTCGTACTCCTTGAGCGTCGATCCGCATCCCGCGGCGTTCGTGATCACGGCGTCGAAATCCTCGCCGAGGAAAATGTCGAGGTTCGTCCGCGCGAGCGACCGCGCCACATCGCGAACGCCCGCGTGCGACGCGAGCGCGCCGCAGCAGGTTTGTCCGGCGGGGACGACGACTTCGCAGCCGTTCGCGGTGAGAACGCGAATGGTCGCCTCATGCAGCGACGAAAAACTGACCTGCGCGACGCATCCGGCAAACAAGGCCACGCGAACGCGCCGATGTCCCACGGCGGGAAATGTGCGCCCGAGCTTCGAGAAGAAAAACTCACGATCGATCGGCGGCAAAAGTTTTTCCCTGTCTGCCAGTCCGGCGAGGCGCAGAATGCCGGTTGCGCGCGCGAGCCATTGAAGGCCGGAGCGCTGGTAAACATAGAGCAGTCGCGCCAGGATGGCGATGCGCTTCGGGTGAGGCAGCAGTCCGCGAAACACGAAATCCCGCACGAGTCGCGAGAAAAACGGACGCCGGTAATTTTGCTCGATCTGCGCGCGCGCCGCTTCCACCAGCTTGCCGTACTCCACGCCCGAGGGGCACGCCGACTCGCACGCGCGGCAATCGAGGCATTGGTCGATATGTTTCACGAAGGAATCGCCCAGCGGCAGGCGGCCCTGATCGACCAGCACAATCTGGCGGATTCGTCCGCGCGGAGAATCGGCTTCGAGGCCCCAAAGTTTGTATGTGGGGCAGGAATTCAGGCACAGGCCGCAATGAACGCAGTGCGCGTAGTCGTCATACGCGGGAATGTCCGCGCCGGAAAATCCGCTGTGCGGCTTCAGTCCGGAAGTTTGTTCCACGCTCGCGATTCGATCGGTCATGGCCTCAAATTCCTTCCGCGAAACGCCCCGGCGCGAGGATATTTTGCGGGTCGAAAGAATGTTTCACGCGGCCCATCAGCGCAAAATCCGGACGTGGCGCTCCCCATACGACATCCGGACTGGTTTTTATTTCCGCCGGGCACCATTCCAGCATGGCCGAAGCCCGCACTTCCGGCACGCCGCACGCCCGAAATACTTCGGGGATTGCCACAGCCAAGGGCGCGGAGGGTTTCGCACTTCCCTCCCCCGGCAGAAACGCGGCGTATAGAATTCCGGACGCTCGCGCGAGGGCGGCAAAGTCGAGCCCATTTTGCGCCGCCAGCGCGCGCAGAGTTCCGAGCAAGGGAGCCATCGCGCCGGGCACGGCGCTAATGCGGAAAATCGCGGCGGCAGGCTCCGCTTCCAGAATTAATTTTGGAAATTCTCGAATTCGCGTGAAGACCGAAAGAGCTTCGGTATCGTTCAACGAAACGAACTCCTCGGCGGTCGCCGCGCTCGCCAGGCGTCCCAGTTCGCGCGCGTGCCGCTCGACGACGGCGGGCTGTCCCGCGGCTGCGAGCAATACGCACCACGTTTGCGGTTCCATGCGAACGGAAGGCGGACCGGAAAATAGCAGCCGCGCGACGCCCGGATCGGCGATTTCCACCATCTGCGGCGTAAGGACGGAATGGGCAACAACGCGACAGAAATCAAAAGCAGCCTCGGCCGAGGAAAAAGACGCGGTGAACATGCCCTGCGCCGCAGGCATGGGAAACGTGCGGAAATTGATTCTCGTGATAACCGCGAGCGTACCCAGTGAGCCGATCAGCAATTTGTGCAGGTCGTAGCCCGTCACATTTTTCACGACGCGCCCGCCGCTCTTGGCCTGCGCGCCCGCTCCCGTCACAAATTCCATGCCTAGGCAGAAATCACGAACCGCGCCGTAGGCGTGGCGCAGCGGCGAACTCGAATTCGCGGCGACAATGCCGCCAATCGTTGCGCGATCCGAAAAAGGAACCGCAAGCGGCAGAAATTGTTTTTTCTCCGTCAGCGTGCGCAGTAAATCTTCGATGCGCACGCCCGGCTCGACTCCAAGCGTCAAGTCCTGGGGATCGTAGGCGAGCACGCGATTCATCCGGGAGAGATCGAGGGCAATGTCATAGCGCGCGGGCGGCGCGCCGATCCCGAGTTTTGTGCCGCCGCCCGTGGGAATCACGGCCAGTTTATTCTCGGCGGCGAAACGAAGAATCTCCGCAATCTGCGCGGCGTCCGCGGGCCGGACGATGGCGGCGGGGCGCGCGCCGCACACTTCGCGCGCGGCAATTTGAGCGGCGTCCGTCACGACGTGCGCGCCACCGGCGATTTCTTCGAGACGCGTGAAGGAAATTTGCGCGGGCCGGCTCATGTGGGGATCGCCGCGGAGGCCGGCGCGCGAGGCACGCGAATTTCTCCGCAACCCTTGCCCATGGGTAAAACCTTGCCAGGATTCAATCGCCCATCGGGATTGAACGCGGCGCGGACGCGCTCCATCAGGGCGAGATCGTCCGGCGTGAAAATCAGCGGCATGAGTTCGTTCTTTTCCATGCCGATTCCGTGCTCGCCGGTGAGCGCGCCGCCCACCTCGACGCAATGGCGCATGATTTCTCCGCCCGCCGCGACCACGCGATCAAATTGCGCGCGATCCCGCTCGTCGAACAGGATGAGCGGGTGCAGGTTGCCGTCGCCGGCGTGAAAAATATTGCCGATCTGCAAATCGTATTTACGCGCGATTTCCTCGATGCGCCGGATCGTTTCCGGAAGGCGCGTGCGCGGGATGACGCCGTCCTGCACGTAGTACATGGGCGAAAGACGCCCGAGCGCGCCAAACGCTTCCTTGCGACCTCTCCACAAAAGGTTGCGTTCCTGGTCGTTGCGCGCAACGCGCACTTCGCGCGCGCGATGCTCGCGGCAGACTTCGGTGATCTCGGCGGCCTGCGCCTCCACGGCTTCGGTCAGCCCCTCGACCTCGATCAGCAACACCGCCGCGCAGTCCTTCGGAAATCCCGCGTGGACGTAATCCTCGACCGCGCGCAGCGTGAATCCATCCAGCATTTCGCACGCGGCGGGAGTAATCGCCCGCACGGTGATTTCGACGACGGCTTCGGTCGTGTCGTTGAGCGTGTCGTACACCGCCAGCAGCGTTTTGACCGCTTCCGGCTTGCGCATCAGCCGCACGGTGATTTCCGTGACCAGAGCGAGCGTTCCTTCGGACCCGACGAACAGGCCGGCCAGATCGTAGCCCGAAGTCTCGATGCACTTACCGCCGATCCGGACAATTTCGCCGTCGGGCAGAACCAGTTCCAGGCCCGTGACGTGATTGGCCGTCACGCCGTAGGCCAGCGTGTGCGGCCCTCCGGAATTCTCGGCAACATTTCCGCCGATGGTGCACGCCTTCTGGCTCGAAGGATCGGGCGCGAAGTACAGGCCCAGATGCTCGACGGCGCGGGACAGATCGAGATTCACGACGCCCGGCTGAACGACCGCGCGAAGATTTGCTTCGTCGATTTCCAGAATGCGGTTCATGCGCGAGAAGACGATCACGATGCCGCCGCTGCGCGCAATCGCTCCACCGGAAAGTCCCGTGCCCGCGCCGCGCCCCACGATCGGAGTTTCATAGCGGTTCGCCAGGCGAACGATTTCCGACACGTCGCGCGCGGAAGCAGGAAAAACAACGCATTGGGGAGAGCCGAGGTCCACCGATCCATCGTATTCGTACAGCATCAAATCCTCGGGCAAGGACAAGACCGCCTGCGGGCCGAGGAGCGTGACGAGTTCGCGGATGAGTTGCGGTTGCATCGTCTAAAGTATTTTTAGATCCTTCGGTCACTATAGTCCGTGGCTTCGGGGAGAGTCAACGCGCGCTCTGCCGGAGCACTCACTCATTTTCAGATATACCTTATTATTCGGATGTTTTGGTTTTAGTAGCGCCGGCGTCTCGCCGGCGGGTTTGTGCCCGTGTCGCGGCGTGAAACCGCCGGCGAGACACCGGCGCTACTAAAACAAGCGCGAGTCTCAAACTGAGTCGCTTCCTCTGAAGGAACCTTCTCCTCGAGTTTGTGTTAATCTCCCCAAGTTGTTCTTCAATCGCAGAGGTAATGGCGCAGAGGCGACGGGTGGGCAAACCGCAATTATTTTCTACGCATGTCTTGTTCGACGAGCCGCGCAAGAAACTCGCGGAACATTTTGACGTCGAATACTGGACAGGAAACGAGCGCCCGCCCCGGCCGGAATTATTGAAGCTCGTTTCGGGCAAGAACGCACTCATTTCCCTGCTCACCGAAAAAATTGACGCCGAGCTGCTGGACGCGGCGGGACCGAATCTGCGAATCGTGGCGAACGTGGCGGTCGGCTTCGACAATATCGACGTTCCCGCGTGTACCGCGCGAAAAATTGCCGTGACCAACACGCCCGGCGTGCTGGACGAAACGACCGCCGATTTCACATGGACGCTGCTGATGGCCGTCGCGCGCCGCCTCGTCGAGGGCGATCGCATGGCGCGCTCGGGAGCCTGGACGAAATGGAACCTGGACCAGCTTTGCGGCACCGACGTGTGGGGCAAGACGCTGGGGATCATCGGGCTCGGCCGCATCGGGCGTGCGGTAGCGCGGAGAGCATCGGGATTCCAAATGAATATTATTTACAACAGCACGAAACCTGCCGCGCCCGAGATCGAGAAAGAACTGCATGCCGAGTACATGTCGCGGGACCAGGTATTCGAGCAGGCAGATTTTCTGTCTCTTCACGTTCCGCTCAATGACGCCACGCGAGGATTGGTTGGGCCCGCGGAACTTGCGCGGATGAAGCGGACGGCGTTCCTGATCAATACCACGCGCGGCCCTGTGGTGCAGGAAACGGCGCTGATCGACGCTCTCGAGCGAGGCGTCATCGCCGGCGCGGCGCTCGATGTGTTCGAGCGTGAACCAATCATTCCCGACGGCTTGCGCCGCGACAACGTCGTTCTCGCGCCGCATCTTGGGTCGGCGTCGGTGGAAACGCGCACGAAAATGGCGCTGATCGCGGTCGAGAACGCAATCGCGTTCTTCGATGGAAAACGTCCGCCAACGATACTCAACCCGGACGTGCTGCGCCTTGGCATTTAGTAGCGCGGGCTTTAGCCTGCGGGGTTTCGTTCTTACTGGGATTAAACCCCGCAGGCTAAAGCCCGCGCTACTAAATGCCAGAACGCACTACTCGATTTTTTATTTATAAGGAGAACAAATGGCATACGTATCGCTCAATCATCCGAAACTCACGCTCGAAGGCGCCGAAGCCGTATTGGCCGCGGCCAAGGCTCAAGCCGCGCGCATGGGCGTGCCCATGAATATCGCCGTCGTGGACGATGGCGGCTACATAATGGCATTCGCACGCATGGACGGCGCGAAACTTTCCTCGATCGACATCGCGCTCAATAAAGCGCACGCGGCGGCCATTCGGCGGCAGGCCACCGGTCCCGTGCGCAGCGGCGACGAGGTGAACATTCTCTTGTCCCTGGGGCTGGCGATTGCCAGCCGCGCAAATCAAACGCCGATCCGCGGCGGACTCCCGCTCGAAGCGAATGGCCAATGCGTGGGAGCGATTGGCGTGAGCGCGGGCAGCGAGGATGAAGACACGGAAGTGGCGCACGCGGGCGTGGCCGCGTTTGCGAAAGGATAGTTTCTAGTAGCACAGGCTTCAGCCTGTGTTCTCCTGACTTTGACGTGGCGCAAATCAAAACCACACAGGCTGAAGCCTGTGCCACCAACTCCAAAACCGAATGGCCAATCTGAAACAAATCGCGCTGGGAATGTTTCACGAAACGCTTGCGGCGATCGATATTCCCAGGACGATGCGCCGCAAGCTAAGCCGCGAGGGCTCGCGAATTCTGGTAAATGGAGCGCCCGTCGATCTTTCCGCGTTCGAACGCATTTGCGCCATCGCCATCGGCAAGGCTTCCGCGGCGATGACCCGCGGACTTGCCGAATCGTTTTCCCCGGATTTCCGCGCCGAAGGGATCGTGGTTGCCCCAACCGCCGCTTCCGGCTTGCCGCAAGGTTTTCGCGCGATGGTTGCAGGACACCCTGTTCCGAACGAAGGAAGTTTCGCGGCGGCGCGGACAATTCTCGATTTGCTCGCCGCCGCGAACGAACGGACACTGGTTTTCTTTCTCTTATCCGGCGGAGGATCGGCGCTCGTCGAGCTTCCGCTCGATATTCCGCCCGCCCCCGGCATCACGTTGGAAGACATGCAGGCGCTGCATCGCGCCCTGGTCACCTGCGGCGCATCCATCGATGAAATCAATGCGGTGAGGAAACATCTCTCCGCCGTGAAGGGCGGCCGACTGGCCATCGCCGCGGGGTCCGCGATGAAGATTACGCTCGCCGTCACCGACGTGCCCGAAGGCCAGGAGTCGGCTCTGGCGTCGGGCCCGACGCTGCCCGATCCGACCACGGTTTCAGACGCGTGTGGCGTGGTCCGCCGCTACGAATTGCTTTCGAAGCTGCCGCCGAACATTCGCGCGCGCTTCGAGCATCCCGAATCCATCCAGGAAACTCCGAAGGCGGGAGACCCAGCGTTTGACGCGCGTCGCTCCTCATTTCAGATTCTGCTTGGACAGGATGACTTGTTTCATTTCGCGCGCCGCGCCTCGGAATCGGCGGAGTTCGTCACCGTATGCGACAACACCACGGATAATTGGCCGGTGGAAAAGGCCGTGGATTTTCTACTGGAGCAGCTCGGCACACTCAAGAAGGCGAATCCCGGGAAGCGTGTGGCCGTGATTGCGGATGGAGAAGTGAGTTCACCCGTGACGGGCAACGGCATCGGCGGCAGAAACCTGGCGTTCGCGCTCGATGCCGTGAAAAAAATCGCAGGCCGAAAAATTGCCGTGCTCAGCGCGGGCACCGACGGCGTCGACGGATCGAGCCCCGCGGCAGGCGCCATCGCGGACGGAGAAACATTGGCTCGCGCGCAATCCCTGGGGCTCGATCCCGCTGATTATTTTCAGCGCAGCGATTCCTACGCATTTTTCCACGCGCTGGGCGACACAATCGAAACCGGCCCCACAGGAAACAATCTGCGCGACCTGCGAATTCTTCTTGCGGAGTAATCCCACTCCAGCGTTCAGCGTGGCATTGGAAAAAACGATTGTCGGCTGATCGCGCTGCGGGTGCTTTTCAGTGGCACAGGCTGAAGCCTGTGCCACTGAAAACATATCCGCGCCGAAACGCCATGCGATCCATCAAGCAGGCAAATCCATTAAGAATTCGCAAGAAATGCACGCTAAGACTTGGGCGCGCCGCCCACAGGCATCGAGCGCATATAGTTGACGATCTGCCAGACCTGCTCGGGAGTTTCCCTGCTTTCGTAGCCGGGCATTCGGCCCTTGCCCTTCAGAATGAGGTAGGAAAGTTCGCCATCGGTGAAATGCGCGAGGGATTCGGGCTTCCGCCAATCGTGCGTGTTCATGTTGACGTCCTTGGCCAGCACGCCTCGTCCTCCTCCCTCCTTGCCATGGCAAAGAGCGCAATCGGTGGCGCCATACAGCCGCTGGCCTTCCGCGATGGAAGCGGCATTCGATGGGACTGGATTCTTGCGGTCGACTTCTTCCTGGGGGATTTTAGTTTCCGCCGCCGGTTTTCCATTGCAGCCAATGATTCCCACAAATAAAAACACGCACAGGACCGCCCCAGGCCTCGACATCGATTCCCCCTTGAATTTGGAATATCGCGAGGACGCGCCGCGCTCGAACCCGCCCCACGCTCCGCTCAACACAAAGCTTATAGTTTTTCCGCAAATCCGTACAGCCGATCCACGTCATGTCCGGGGATTTCGCCCGGGGATTTTCGCGGGGCGCAGCAGGGCGCGCCGTTGCGGTTCGCGCCACCTGAGCGGATTGTGTTATAGATAGAGGTTCATGCTGACTGGGGCAACCATTGAAGTTAACAACCTAACCAAGCGTTACGGCGACGTGGAAGCGCTGCGCGGGGTGAGTTTCTCCGTTAATGAGGGTGAAGTCTTTGGCCTGCTGGGACCGAATGGCGCAGGAAAAACCAGTACAGTCGAAATTCTCGAAGGGCTGCGGACTCCCGACAGCGGCAGCGTCAGTGTTTGCGGCCTCGATCCTCAGACGAGCGGCGCGGAATTCAAGTACGTCATCGGCGCGGCGCTGCAATCCACCGCCCTGCCCGACAAAATGCGCGTCCGCGAGGCCCTCGACCTTTTCGGCAGCTTCTATCCGCGCCGGCGCGGGACAAACGAATTGCTGGCGCGCTTCGGCCTCGAGGAAAAGCGCAACGCCTTCTACTCCCACCTCTCCGGCGGGCAGAAGCAGCGCCTGGCGCTGGCNNATTACATCGAGGAAGCGGAAAAACTCTGCGACCGCGTCGCGATCGTGGACCACGGCAAAGTCATCGCGCTCGGCTCGCCGCGCGAATTGAAAGAGCGCTCCGGCGCGGTCACGCGAATCACCGTGCGCGTGGCCAGGCCGGAAACCAACGGCGCGCTAAGCGGCCTCGAAGGCGTGACCGAATGCCGCATCGAAGCCGACGATTACCTGCTGTACTCGACTCGCGTCCCGCGCACGATCGTGGCCCTCGTGAAGCATCTGGAAGAACAGAATAATGAGCTTGTCAGCCTGGATATTTCCGCTCCGTCACTCGAAGACATTTTCCTCGAACTGACGGGCAGGAGGTTGCGCGATTGAGCCACCTCTTGCACCATACCTGGGCTCTCACCTTGAGCCGCATGCGTCTGGCGATGCGCAACCGCGCGTTTCTGTTCTTCAGCCTGATCATGCCCATCACGTTTCTCTTCATTTACGCGGGAATTTTCGGGCGCGGCAACACACAGGCCGTGCCCTATTTGCTGGCCGAAGTCCTGGCGCTCACCGTGATGGGCAGCTTCTGGGGCTTGAGCGTGCAGCTCGTGACCTTCCGCGAGCAGGGCATCCTGCGCCGCTTCCGCGTGACGCCGGTGGGCGCGAGCGCGATGCTGGCTTCGAGCCTCGTTTCCAACTATTTCCTGACCATGCCCACGATTGTCATCGAGTTTTTCCTGTCGCGATCGGTGTTCCACATGGCGGGGCTTGGCAATCTCCTGACGACCTTGGTTCTGGTGACGGTCGGAACCGTCACGTTCGCTTCGCTCGGCCTGATCGTGGCCAGCGTCACCAACACGATGCAGGAAACGCAGATCATCAATCAGATCCTCTGGTTTGTTTTCCTGTTTATTTCGGGCGCGACGATTCCCTTTCCGATGCTGCCCGGCATGGTGCAGGCGGTCGCCGTCTTCCTGCCGGCAACCTATCTCGTCAGTGGCCTGCAGCGCGCGATGATCGACCACGCGGGCCTCGGCAGCCTTGGAATGTACATGGCCTCACTCGTCGGCTGCGCCTTGATCGCCTTCGTCGTCGCCGCGCAGCTCTTCCGCTGGGAGCCGGAATCCAAGGCCCCGCGCCAGGCCAAGCTCTGGGCCGTCGCCGCGATTATTCCCTTCCTCCTGCTGGGCATCTGGGAAACAGTCAACGGCGATTTGCGCAGCCACGCCATGAAGAATCTGCAATCCATCCACGAACCCTACTCGATCGAGCGCATCGACCACTAAGAGCTATTGCATAACCCCCAATCGGAATCCATGGGTGGATTTCTTGAAATGATGTCTTCAGGAAGGGGATTCGCGAACGCTACAAAAATCCCCCGGTCTGAAGACCCGGGCTACAACATTTGTGAATTGCTGTAGCCCGCCTCTTTAGAGACGGGGTCTTCCGCCAGGTCACGCAATACGTTCCAGTGAATCGGCGTCCAATGCCCCGCCGGCATGCTCCCTCGAACGAATCACCGCTTCGGGTTACAACTTCTGCTGCACGTGACTTTTTCTCTTTACAAACACCTCGGGAGAGAGCACCTTTAAAGGTGCTCGAAGGAAGGGAATCCGCGATGCTGGACATCTCCAAGGACATACAATCTCTGACTGCTTTTCGCCGCAAGCCGGGCGAATTCATGAAACGTCTGAAGAAGACCAAGCGGCCCGTGGTTCTTACCATCAATGGCAAGGCGGAAGCCATTGTGCAGGACGCGGAATCCTATCAGCGCCTTCTGGACATCGCCGCGCAGTCCAACGTTTTTGAGGCGATTCGGCAAGGCATGGATGACGTCGCGCATGGCCGGACCCGCCCTTCTCGCGAAGTCTTTCTTGCGTTGCGGCGAAAATATGGCATACGCCGTTGAATTAACAGTTCGCGCCGAGCGCGACCTCGACGATCTTTACGAATTCCTTTCCGCTGAACGCTCCAATGTCGCACGCCGCTGGCTAAATGGTCTCGAAGATGCCATTGGCACGCTGGAAAGATTTCCACGCCGCTGTCCTCGCTTTCCTGAAGCACGGAAAGCCAAACGGCCGCTACGACACCTCCTGTATGGGACCAAACCCGACGTTTATCGCGTCCCATATGAAATTGATGAGACACGAAAGATTGTTTGGGTGCTGACCATTCGCCACGGGGCCCGAGACACACTCATTTCCCGCGAACGGGCCAAGAACAAATCTTGATGTTGCCGAGAATTGCTTCGCAGGGATGAAGTTCCCATCCCCCCGTCCTGCACAACCCCTTTGACATTAGGAGGAAGGAGATAAAGCACAGGCCGCCCACAGGCGATGCGAACCCCTGTGCTATAATTTTGGCGGGTACTTTATCAGTGCAGCGCAAATCTTGCGTTGAATTACAGCGTGGAGAATGAAGATGCCGATCAAGCCAACAGAAAAAATATGGCACAACGGGAAGCTGATTCGATGGGAAGACGCGACGATTCACGTCCTATCCCACGTGGTCAGCTATGCCTCGGCCGTCTTCGAAGGAATCCGCTGCTATGAGACCAAGAGCGGTCCCGCCATCTTCCGCGTGCGCGAGCACATGCAGCGCATGGTCAATTCGGGGAAGATTTACCGGCTCGAACTGCCCTACACGGCCGAGGAACTGTCGAACGCGGCTTTGGAACTCGTGCGCGTGAACAAGATGAATTCGTGTTACATCCGCCCCATCGCGCTGCGCGGCTACGGCGATATGGGCGTCGGCGGGCTGGCCGTCCCGATCGAAGTGTTCATAGCCTGCTGGGAATGGGGACGCTACCTCGGCCCGGAAGCGATTGAAAACGGCGTGGACGTCTGCGTCAGCTCGTGGAACCGCATGGCGCCCAACACGCTGCCGAGCATGGCCAAATCCGCCGCGAACTACATGAATTCGCAGCTCATTCACATGGAAGCGCACGCGAACGGCTACGCCGAGGGCATCGCACTCGACACCAACGGTTTTGTGAGCGAAGGCTCGGGCGAAAACATCTTCGTCGCGATGGACGGCGTGCTGTACACCCCGCCCGTGGGATCGAGCGTCCTGCCGGGCATCACGCGCAGCACCATTCTCACCCTGTGCGCGGAAATGAAAATCCAGGTTCGCGAGCAGTTGATTCCCCGCGAAATGCTGTACATCGCCGACGAAATATTTTTCACCGGCACCGCGGCCGAGATCAGCCCGCTGCGTTCCGTCGACCGCATCAAGGTTGGCAAGGGATCGCGCGGACCGATCACCAAGACGCTGCAGGAAGAATTTTTCGCGATTCTCTCCGGAGCCAAGCCGGACCGCCACAACTGGCTGACGCCAGTCGGCGTGCCCGCAAGCGCCGGCACGCGCTGAGAACCACGCAACGATCCCGTCGCCGCCATTGCGCCTCAAGAAAAAGCAGCCGCGCGCAGTGTGCCCGGCGCCATGAACCGCGCCGCTAACGATTCACACTGATTCTCTGACCCGGTCCGCGAGGAAAGGTTTTCATGTACTCGAAGCCACAAAAACTTGCCGCTGAATTTATCGGCACGTTCGCGCTCATCTTTTTCGGCGTGGGATCGATTTGCGCGGATCAGTACCTCCGCGCAAGCGCCACGGGACAGGCCGGCCTCGGGCTGCTGGGAATCGCGCTCGCGCAAGGCTTGGCCATGGGCATTATGGTGACGTCGCTCGGCCACATCTCCGGCGGCCATTTCAATCCCGCGATCACCATCGGATTCTGGGTCACGCGTAAGCTTTCGACGTTCGATACACTGGCCTACTGGATCGTGCAGCTTGCGGGAGGCGTCTCGGCCGCCTATCTTCTTCGCCGCTTGCCCTTCGACGTATGGGCGCCGGTGCGGCTCGGCACGCCGGACCTGGCAAGCGGCATCACGCGCACGAACGGAATGATCATCGAAGCGCTGATGACTTTTTTCCTGGTCTTCGTCGTATTCGCGACCGCCGTCGATACGCTGGGCGCTTCCAACAAGGTGGCGGGCTTCGCCATCGGCCTTTCGATCACGATGGGCGCCCTCTTTGGTGGACCATTTACGGGCGCGGCGCTTAATCCCGTGCGCGCTTTTGGCCCCGCTCTGGCCACCAATCACTGGACCAACCACGGCGTCTACTGGGTCGGCCCCATGGCCGGCGGCGTCATGGCCGGCTGGCTGTACGATGCCATCTTTCTCGCCAAAAAATAATCAATGGCATCCCGATCCCTCCACGAATGCAGCAGCAATTTCCCATGTGGCATATAATGCTTGGGTTGATTTAACTGAGGCCCCCGATGACGACGAAACCATCCACGCTCGGCGAATTGCGAAAACTTCCCGGCTATGCCCCTGGATCTCCGCGCCGCACCGTGAAGGACGAACTTCGCGCCAACATTCTGCGAAAACTCGAAGCCGGCGAGCCACTCTTTCCAGGCATTCACGGATATGAGGAAACCGTGCTGCCACAGATCGCCAACGCGCTGCTGGCGCGGCACAATTTCATTCTGCTCGGCTTGCGCGGCCAGGCGAAGAGCCGCATTCTGCGCGGGCTTGTCGACTTTCTGGACCAGGAAATTCCGTACATCACGGGCTGCGAAATTCATGACAATCCGCTCGTGCCGCTCTGCCGCGCGTGCCGCGATTTGCTTGCGGAACAGGGAGAGGCCGCGCCCATCTCGTGGCTCGCGCGCGATGCGCGCTTCGTCGAAAAGCTGGCGACCCCGGACGTGACCATCGCGGACATTCTGGGCGACGTGGACCCGATCAAAGCGGCGCGTTCGGGCCGCGCCCTGGGCGACGAACTCACCATTCACTACGGCTTGCTGCCACGCGCCAATCGCGGCATCTTCGCCGTAAACGAACTCCCCGACCTCGCCGGAAAAATTCAGGTCGGGCTCTTCAATATCATGCAGGAAGGCGACATTCAGANNCGCTCAAGGACCGCATCGGCTCGGAAATCCGCACGCACTATCCCGCCACGGTCGAGGAAGGCATTTCGATCACGACTCAAGAAGCGTGGGTCGCGCGCGATGGCGGGCGTTCGGCCGTCGATATACCCGATTACCTGCGTGAAGTCGTCGAGCTGATTGCGTTTCTCGGGCGCGAGGATAAGCGCATCGACAAGCGCTCGGGCGTCAGCCAGCGCCTGCCGATTGCGTGTCTCGAAAGCGCGGTCAGCAGCGCGGAGCAGCGCGCCGTGCGCAATCGCGAAGCGCGCTCCTCGGCCCGCATCGCCGATGTCTACGCCTCGCTTCCGGCCATCACCGGAAAAATGGAACTCGAGTATGAAGGCGAATTGCGCGGCGCGGAAAATATCGCCCGGGAACTGATTCGCGGCGCAGTGGGAAAAGTTTTCACAAGCCGCATGGAAGGCGTGAATCTTCAGCCGGTCATCCAGTGGTTTGAACTGGGCGGCGAATTGAAAGTGCCCGAAAACGCTCCGGCCGCCGATGCCCTCGCCCAGCTCAAGAAAATTCAAGGACTGATGGACCACGTCGAGCGCCTGGGCGCCGATGGACGCAGCGGCCCGGCGGGATCGGCTGCGGCAGCAGAATTCATTCTCGAAGGACTGTGGGCGCACAAGCGCATCAGCCGCAACGAAGAGCGCGGCTTTCACGCCGAGCGCCCCAAGACGCCCGACCCGCGCGACCAACAACAGCGCCCGCCAAGGCGCCAGTTCAACTAGAAGCGGTTGCGCGCCCCAATGCGGGGGCGCGGTTCTGCTGTAGCCCGCCTCTTCAGAGGCGGGGTTTTTCGACCCGCGACACGATAGATTGCGCCACTTTGTGAGCGACAGCTTATGACGAAATTCATCCGCTACACGAAATACACGGGCGAACCCGCCGACGGCGTCGACCTGCAGGAACTCGTCAAGCGCCTGTCCGATTTCTTCCTCCAGAGCGGCTACGAATCGCAATTCTACGGCATCTCCGAGATGGACCCGGAAAAGTCGATGGAAGCCTTGCGCCAGGCAATCCAGCGCGCGCTCGAAGAAGGCGATCTGCTTCCCGATCGGGAATTGCAGGACCTGCTCGACGGCACTCCCGAGCAGCTCGACGCGAAGATGAAAGAGCTGATCGACCAGTTGATCGATCGGCTGACGGAAGAGGGCTACGTCACGGGGCAGCCGCAGATCACGGCGCCGCCGGACAAGACGCCACGCGGGCAAGTCGGCCAGGCCCGCGAACGCGATCGGGAAAACGAACCACGCTTTGAAATCACGGACAAGACCATCGACTTTCTGGGATTCAAGACGCTCAAGGATTTAATGGGATCGCTCGGCAAGAGCAGCCTCGGGCGGCACGACACGCGCGACCTGGCAACCGGCGTCGAATCCGGCGGCATCTCGCGCCCTTACGAATTCGGCGACACGCTGAATCTGGATATCAGCGGCACCTTGTTCAACGCCGTGCGCCGCGAAGGCTCGAAAGTTCCCATTGAACTCGATTACCCCGATTTGATGGTCCACCAGACCGAGTATCAGAGTTCCTGCGCCACGGTCCTCATGCTCGACTGCAGCCACAGCATGATTCTTTATGGAGAGGACCGCTTCACGCCGGCAAAAAAAGTGGCGCTCGCCCTTTCGCATCTAATCCGCACACAATATCCCGGCGATTCGCTGCAGCTCGTGCTGTTCCACGATTCCGCCGAAGAGATGCCGCTTGGGGAACTCGCGCGCGTGCAGGTCGGCCCGTACTACACCAATACGCGCGAAGGGCTGCGCCTCGCGCGCCGCCTCCTCTCGCGCCAGAAAAAAGACATGAAGCAGATCGTGATGATCACCGACGGAAAGCCCTCGGCCCTTACGCTCGACGACGGGCGCATCTACAAAAACGCTTTCGGCCTCGATCCCTTCGTCGTCACGCAAACGCTCGAGGAAGTGGGCCGCTGCCGCCGCTCCGGAATCCTGATCAACACGTTCATGCTCGCGAGCGATTACAGCCTCATCCAGTTCGTGCAAAAAGTGACGGAGCTGTGCCGCGGCAAAGCCTACTTCACCACCCCCTACACCCTGGGCCAATACCTGCTCATGGATTACATGCAGAAAAAGACGCGCCACATTCACTAGCCGGGGCTTCTCCCAAGAATTTCCCAATCGCCATGCAGCCAATCGCGTTCCATCCGCCAAACAATGGAATGCTTTTCAGTAGCACAGGCTTCAGCCTGTGTGGTTTTCATTTGTGGCAGGCTAAAGTCAAAAGAACACAGGCTGAAGCCTGTGCTACTCAAACCTCGTTCAGGGCGGCAATCTTACTGAAGGAGACTGCGAATTTTCTGGTGCAAATCGGCGAGGCTGTATGGCTTTTGAACAAACGTAATTCCTGGGTCGAGCACTCCGTCGTGGCTGATGGCGCTCCGCGTATACCCTGATGCGTACAGCACTTTGGTCCGCGACAGCAATTTCGAGAATTGTACGACCATCTCCGGGCCGCTCATCTCCGGCATGATCACATCGGTAATGACCAGTGCAATCGGGCCAGCGTGGCTTTTCGCGATTTGGATTGCTTCGCCGCCGTTGACTGCCTTCAGGACCGTGTAGCCTTTCAGGTTGAGGAAATCATGAAGCATGGTGCCCATCGCTTCGTCGTCCTCGACGATGAGTATGGTCTCCGTGCACTTCACTTCTTCCTGGGGTGGCTTCCGCGCAGCTGCTGCCGCTGCCGGCGCGTGCGCCTTTTGGTTGTTCTGCGGAAAATAAACTTTAAAGGCCGTGCCTCGGCCCACTTCGCTGTACACGAAGATATAGCCTCCGCTCTGCTTCACGATACCGTAAACGGTTGAGAGGCCCAGCCCCGTGCCCTTGCCCGGCCCTTTCGTCGTAAAAAATGGCTCGAAAATCTGCTTTCGAACGGTTTCGTCCATGCCGGTGCCCGTATCGCTCACAGAGAGCATGACGTATTCTCCGGCCGCGCCTCGAAAACCGTGCGTGACGAAGTGTTCCGCATCCAGCGTCGCATTCGTGATTTCCAAGGTAATCCTGCCGCCATGGGGCATGGCATCCCGCGCATTGATCACCAGATTCAGAATCACCTGCCCCATCTGTCCGGGATCCACCATCACGGTCTTCGCCTCTGGATCCATCCGGCTCACGAGTTCAATGTCCTCGCCGATGACGCGCCGCAGCATCGTCTCCATGTTTTGCACAACGTCATTCAGGTTTACCGTGCGCGGATCGAGGATCTGCCTCCGGCTGAAGGCCAGCAATTGCCGGACCAGGGATGCCCCCTGTTCCCCGGCTCTTTTGATTTCGCGAATTTTATCGCGATACGGCGAATCGGAGCCAACATCTTCCAGCAAGAGATCGCTGTAACCGAAAATTACATTCAACACATTGTTGAAGTCGTGAGCGATGCCGCCCGCCAGCAGGCCGATCGACTCCATCTTCTGGGACTGGCGCAATTGCTCCTCAAATTTCAGGCGCTCCGTGATGTCCTTTATAATGGAGATGATGCACTTCTCGCCGGCAATATCGATTACCTCGTACGACGTCAGTCCCGTGCGTTTCTCGCCGCTCTTGGTCCGCAGAACCTGCTCGAAGTCGCGTACGACCTTCTTTGTTTGAAGCAGCTCCACAAGCTTGGCGCGCTCTTCCGGGTCCTTCCATACGCCCAGTTCCAGGGACGTGCGCCCAATCACCTCGTCGCGCTGAAATCCGGTTACACGAAGAAAACTCTCATTCACGTCGATATAGCGGCCCTCCGAAAACGTGGCGACCGTGATGGGCTCCGGACTTGCATTGAATGTTTTGCGGAATCGTTCCTCCGCCCTCTTGAGTTCGGAGATGTCTCGCACGACGCCGGAGCCTCCCACGATCTGGCCGTCCCGGTTTCGGATCGGCGATAGCGTGATGGAAACATCGACTAATTTTCCGTCCTTTCTCATTCGGACGGTTTCAAAATCCAGCAGACTCACGCCTTTCTTCGTTCCTTCCAAAAAATTCAGGGGTTCCTCGTGGCGCCCGGGAGGAGTGAGAATCGTAATCGGCTTGCCGACCGCTTCGCTTTTAGCAAATCCAAATATTCTCTCGGCGCCCATATTCCAATTTGTAATGACTCCATCCAGCCCCAGCACGATAATTGCGTCGTTCGACCACTCGACAATCGCTTCGTAACGAAGGAGTTTCTCTTCCGCCCGTATTTGGTGGGTAATGTCCCGGACGACGCTCATGACGAGCGTTCCTTCATCCGTTTCCAGGGGGCTCAGCCTGACTTCCACCTGAAATTCACTGCCGTCCTTGCGCCGGGCAAAGAGCTGCTGCCCCGCTCCTATCGGACCTGTCCGATGAGTGGCGAAAAACCCGTTACCAAGACCATGATGTTTGTCACGCAAGGCTTCGGGAATCAGGATCTCAATCTTACTGTTCAGCAGCTCTTCCCGTTTATAGCCAAACAGCTTTTCGACCTGCGTATTGACCAGAACAATCTCACGTTCACGGTTCACCACAACGATCGCGTCGGGGGCCGCTTCCATTAATTGATTCAGATCGAAAGTTCTTTTTCCGCTCAATGATCACCTTGAAAGCCGCCGAATCTGGTCACTTCACAACCGGTCAATCGTCCCAGAATTTATTCGGAATAAATGACACGGAAGTCAGATGGGACCAGGATTGAAATCACACCAGAGAAAATTCCCGTTTGGGAACCCGCCCCGCGCATCGTATTCGGCTCTTTCCCGGTATACAACGATTTTGCCATTCGAGAAACCAGAAACTAAGCCAGCGGGGCTCCAAAGGACCATTTTGCAACTGCGAGAAACTACAATTCCCACCGCAATCGCATTTCAGACACTACTTCGGCCATATTCCCCCGGCTCATTAGCCCGCCAGGTGTGGTTTTAGTAGCACAGGCCTGTGCTACTTTTTCCGCCACCCAATCCCCATGTTTGTAATTCCGTCCACACGATTTTCGTCGTTTCATCGCGGATTGGAAAAACACGGCGGCTCTAACTCTTGACACAGCCGGGTGCCCCATCCTTCGCGTTTTGTACGAGGGGTGGGTCTGAGGCTGAGGATCGACGCAGGAAACGGAAAGTAGGGAGCAAGACCCCATCCTTCGCAAAAAGCGCGAAGGATGGGGGAGCCACGGGAACAGAGAAATTCCGCGCCACAAATTTCTAGAAATTAAATATGGTCAAGGGCGATGCGGACGGCATCGGCCAGCGCCGTCGCGCCGCTCAGTATCTTTTCGCGAGCGGCGGACCGGATCAGCAAACGTTTGGAAGCCATGGAGGACTCCTCATCCGGATCTTCTCGCTTGCGTGGCGTGTCGAACGAGACCCTGGCCGGCGATTGCAAAGTGAGAACCAAACCACTGCGCCGCAACGTCGGCGACTTGTTCAAGTGCGCCCGGTTCCTCGAACAGGTGCGTGGCTTCCGGCACAATCACGATTTCTTTTTCGCGGCAGCCGAGTTCGGCTAGGGCTTGCTGGTTGAGGGCGATCACCGGCCCGTCATTGCCTCCCACGATCAGAAGTGTGGGCGCGCGCACGGCAGCGAGCGCTTTGCCCGCAAGATCGGGCCTTCCTCCGCGCGATACGACGGCGGACACGATCTCAGGCCGCTGCGCGGCCGCCATCAGCGCAGCGGCGGCGCCCGTGCTTGCACCGAAATAGCCGATATCCAGCCCTCGCACTTTCGGTTGCCGCATCGCCCAGGACGTGGCGCTCGCCAGCCTCTTAGTGAGCAATTGAATGTCGAAACGAAGAGCCGCGGTTCGCTGGTCAAAGGCTTCTTCTTCAGGCGTAAGCAGATCGAAGAGGAGCGTGGCGATGCCGCGGGATTGCAGCACCTCGGCGACGTATCCATTGCGAGGGCTGAAGCGGCTGCTTCCACTGCCATGAGCGAACAGAACAATGCCCTTTGCTGCCGCGGGTAGACCCAGAATTCCCTGCAGCGTCACCTTCGCCAGCTCGATAAAAACATCGAGCACGGCCAGATTTTGATCTTTATTTTCATTTTCATGGAGAATCACGAGCCCCTCCCTTGCCCTGCCTCGCGACCGGCCTATGAAGCGATATGCATCGATTTGCTTGTGCCGTCCTGAAGCAGGGCAACGACTTCCCCATCCGTTACTTGCGAAAAGTCCTCATAAAATTGGCCAATGGCATGAAAGGATTCGGGCATCTGTACGCAAACGATTTCGTCGGCGTCGGACTTCAGGCACCGGCAAGTGGAAATGGGAGCTACGGGAACAGCGACTACGATTCGAGCGGGTTTCATCCGGCGGATGGCGCGGATCGCGGCGTACATGCTCGATCCGGTAGCGATTCCGTCGTCAACCAGAATGATGACTTGTCCTTCTATGGAGAGAGGTTTCCGTTTGCCGCGATACGCTTGTTCGCGGCGGGCCAGTTCTTCTTCTTCCTTTGCCGTGATTCGTTCCATCTCGCTTTCCGAAATTCCCGTCGCATCGATAATCTCCCGGTCGAGAAAGCGAATCCCGCCGCTGGCGATTGCGCCAAAAGCAAGCTCTTCCTGCCCGGGCGTGCCCAGCTTCCGCACGATAAAAACATCCAATGGCGCGTGCAGTTTCACGGCCACCTGAAATGCAACAGGCACGCCGCCGCGAGGAATTCCCAGCACCAGCACTTTCGGCTGATCGGCATACGCCTCCAGCCGCTTAGCCAACTCGCGCCCGGCCTCCACCCGGTCCCTAAAAATAATGGGCGTATCCATCAAGCGGGATTATGAGTCTGGATAAGCGTTTCTACTGTGATAGTCGTCACTTTCTTGAGTGATTTACAACGCCGGAATTGCGCCCTATTTCAGCCCAAAAACATGACATTGGCGAGGAGGTAACGAATGACTGTAGCCCACCTCTTCCGAGGCGGGGACTTCCGCGAGGCATGCAACAAATTCCATTACCTTCATCGAACTTGGCAATCACAACTGATACAGGAAAAACGCTCCCAGCGCGGTGAGCACCAGTCCATACACACGTTCGAGCCGGCTGGCCTTCGTGCGAATCGCAATGCGCGCGCCAAGATATGAAAATGGCACGGAGCCGAGCGCGACGAGTCCCGCGACCGCCCAGGAAATATGCCCGAGGTAGGCATGGACGATGGTTCCGGGCAAAGCCAGTACGGCGGAGGAGGCGAGCGAGCAGGCAAACGATTTCTTGATCGGCTGCCGCAGAAATCGAGCGTACGCCGGAGCCAGAAGGAATCCCCCGGCATTGGCCAGAAGTCCCGATATGATTCCAACCGCGATGGCGATGAGCGCAAGCCGCATCCGCCAAAAGGCCGGACGGCTTCCAGCCTCATGATCGGGCGAAGATCCTTCGGAATATCTTTCTCTTGGTGAAAACAAGAAGGAAAGTCCAAACCCAAACACCATAATTCCGGTGAGGATCAACAAGGGCCGCGCGCCGGTGAACTTTGTGAGAAGGGAGCCCAGGATGGTCGCGGGAATTCCAATGGCGGAGCTCCACCAGACGATTTGCCAGTCGATCAGGCCGGACCGCCAGTATTGCCTTGAGGCGATCAGCGTTCCCGGAATCGTGGCGGGCAGGGGCGAAGCGACCGCGATGAATCCCGGAAAGCCGAGAAAACTCAAAAGGGGCGTGGCAATCGCGCTGCCACCCTTTCCGAATAACCCGCCGAGAAATCCGGCCGCAATCCCAACAAGAAACGCGCCGAAATGCTGCAATTGTCCGCCTTTCGCCAGGGCAAATGCCCCCATAAAAGTTTAGCCCACATTCCAAATGGGAAGCCTAAAGATGCAAGGAGATGTGTCTTGAGTAGCGCGGGCTTTAGCCTGCGGGGTTTTGATTCGCGGCGAGCAAAAGTCGTAAGAACACAGGCTGAACAGGTTGCGGTTTGAAACGGGGCGTAAGCCTGCGGGGATTCGTATATCCAACTTTTACCCCCGCAGGCTGAAGCCCGCGCTACTTTTTGGCGCGGCTACTGCGGCGCGAAAACCAGCAGCGCATTGCCCGGAGTGCCCGCTGAAAACACATATCCGGAGCCTACAAACAGCATCCCGCCGGCAACGGTTGGTCCAGGGGCCGCCATGGAACCGCCCTTGGCCGGGACGTGATTGACCGTGTCGTAGTCGCGAACCATGTTGTATTCCCAGAGCAAGCGCCCATCCTCGGTCGAGAACGCGCGCAACATCCCGTCCCAGCCTCCTGAAAAAATGGCTCCGGGAATCGCCGTGATGGCCGCGTTTTCGCCCTTCGCCCCCGGCCCTTTCGTCGGTTCGATCGGCGTAAACCATTTCTGCTCGCCCGTATCCGTGCGAACCGCCGCCACGCCGCCCGTGCGCAATCCGAAGTAGGCGTTTTGCTCGTCGGCCGCGCCGCCGAAGGTGATCATGCCGAGGGCGAGTTTCTTCACGATCTGCGCCTTCCAGACCACCGTGCCCTCGCGGTCGGGATCGTGTCCCCAGACCATGCCGCTCTTTTGTCCGGCAACCAGCATGCGGTGCCCATTCTGCAAGGTCACGAGGATGGGAGAAGCGCCAAAGTCGTAATCGGGGCCAAGGTCCTTCGGATCAAGGCAGTTTTCCGATTTGATCTCGCCACCGCACCCCGAGAGCCAGGCATCGTTTTCCGTGTCCTGCACCGACCACATGACCTTGCCGGTCTTCATGTCCAGCGCCATGATGGCGTCGGTATTTTTCGAAATCGGCGGCGTGTACGCGTCGCCCGTGCCGATGTAGATGGCGTGGTTCTTGGGGTCAACCGTCGGCGAACTCCACACCGCTCCGCCGTTCGGCCCATATTGCTGCACACCGTTGGAATTTTTCTTTGTGGGCTTGGGCGCGTCCTGGACCGGGTACGTCTTCCAGACCGTGTGGCCATTGGCCGCATCAAGCGCAACGACGCTGCCCCGAAACGTGCAGCACGGATACACCGTACTCCAGCCAGCGGCGCGCTCCTCCTGCGAGGAGACCGGAACATACAGGCGATCCTCATACAGCGTGGGCGCGCCCGTAATCTTGGCCACGGGATGGTCCTCCACCTTCACTTTCCATATCTCTTTGCCCGTGGAGGCGTCCAGCATGTACACATTCGCCTTGATGTCTCCAAAATAGACACCGAATTTGACCGCGCTTTGCCCCTTCACCGGCCCAATGCTGATCGCCGTGCGCACGCCTGCGTCCGCCTGGTAGGACCAATAGACGCATCCGGTCTCGGCGTCGAGTGAATAAACCGCTCCCGTATCCACACCCAGGAATACGCGCCCTCCAGCGACCGTGGGCTGCCCGTACATTTCCTCAGCGCCCGGAAAACCGAAGGCCCACTTCAATTTGAGGTTTGGCACCTGAGCGGCGGTCATGCCCGCCCCTTTTGCGGACTGGAAGCGCGCATTCGTGACGCCGTTGCCCCAGCCGTTCCACAGCGGCTTGGCCGACAGGTCACCAATTGGCGAATTGCCGGGGCACGGGTTCGGCATGAGCTTGGCGTCCGCGACCTTCGCGATGTCCACGCGGCGGCGGCCCAGATAGAAGGCCGCTTCGCGCAGGTCGGCGTCCGCGACGCCCGCAAGGGACGCCGCATGCGGCGCCTTGGTGAGCGCGGCGTAGATCGCATCCGCCGTCATGTTCCACAGGGACAGGACGCCCGGCGCGGCTGCCGCGGCGCTCGGATTGCCGTGGCATGAGGCGCAATGCGCCTCGAACACAACGGCCCCTTTCGTGGTCTGGGCGTTCAATGCGCCCGCGGAGCAGAACATGGCAAGGAACATGGCAATCAGGACGGCGAACATCCAAGCGGATCGTTTCATTTGAAAAATCCTCCGGGCCGAATATTGGTTTATAGAGTGTGTTTCGTGCTGCGTGACAATATACGCCTGCCAGCTTCCGCGCACAATGCGTTGCGTTCATGGATTGTATTACTGGGTTGCGTTTTGGGGCTGCGCTTTGGGGTTGCGTTGCTTTTGTAGCTCGCCTCTTCAGAGGCGAGGGTCTTCCGCCAGCCGCGTCGCAGCCGTAGGGACACGGCAATGCCGTGCCCCTACACGCGCATACCAAACCGAATCTCGAACGACCATATTTCTTAACAACATATGAAAAAATCCGCCCCATCCCTGGGAAACTTGCCCGCCGCGTTTGCGGCGGCAGCTTCCAGAGATGGGGCGGAAACGTTTCTGATGCTTTACTGGTTCCAGCTATTAGAAGTTAAACGTGAAGCCGGTGGACAACTCGAAATTATTGGCTCCCGACGTCATGTTGTACGGATAGACTGTACCTCCGGAATTCGAATAATTACCCGCAAGAGGAACCATAGAGTGGACGAAATCCACTTCGAGGATTCGAACGCCCATATGTCCGTGGTTCCAATCAATGCCTCCGCCGGTTTTGACGGCCATGCCAGTGCCCTTTGCATTGGCATTATAATAGACGGGTGTGCCACAGGTCGATGAGCTGCCGATTGGAGGAGTGCAGGTTGCGGCATCGGCAATATGCGCACGCATGGCGCCAACCAGGACGTGAGTAAACAGCGAATAATTCCCGACGGGCAGGGTGAATTTGGGCCCGAATGTGAAGGTATAGAGATCCTGTTTCTGGCCTTCTGCATAGCCATAATTCGTGCTTGTGGCCGGATAATCATAAAGATCCGCCCCACCGTTATGGCCCGTAATATTTGCCTCAAATCCGATGTTCTTGTTGGCGTTGTAGGTTACGGCCAGCGTGTAACCATGCATTCCCATCGTTCCGTCTACACAATTATATGTGTAGTTGCAATTGTAAGTGTTGTTGGTCAGTTCGAAATTGTTGGACGCATACGAGTAACCACCGAAAATGCTAATCTTGCCCGTATCCTGGGCCTGCGCTGGGGCAATCGCCAGGCAGCCGATCATTGCGAGCATCAGTATTGGGAACAGAATCTGCTTTTTCATTTTCTCTCCGTAGGTTTATTTTGGACCATTGTTTCTAATGATTGTTGCCTTGCTACGACTCTTGTGCGGTCCCTCATGCACCTGACTAGGTTAGCGTTTCCCGTATTGGGACGGCCATGGTTCATTCTTGTCCTGTTTCCAAGGTGCAAACGTCGGCCAAGACCATCCTTGAGCGGATAAGAGACGGATGCCATGCAGGAAACACACCTAACCTCCATGTAATGTGCTAGATAGTAAAAATGGCGCATTTCCACATGCGGGAACGCAGCCCATGGGGAGTGGTTGTAAAAACTGCCCTGCTACCCTTAAACCCTGCTGTGGCGACAAATTCGTTGTGTCGGGAGAAGGAGAGTCATATGATGCGCCGGGAAGCGGGGCAAATCCGGAGCCGCGCTGGAATGCGCGAGGGGCGGGGCGAAGGCAGCCTGTCCGGCGGGCGAGGCTCGACCGGCGAGGCGGCTCAGAATTGATTCCACGGAGGTTACGATGTTGAACAAGCGAATTGCATGGCGCAGCGCGGTGGCGGCGGCCGGGGCGCTGATGATTGCGCTGGCGGTGTCGCCTGCGGCGGCCGATATTCTCGACGACTGGGATGCGGCGAAGGCTCCGCCGCGCGTGGAGCTGAAACCCGTCACGCTCGACGGCTCGACGACGGCTCTGCTGATCCTGGACATGATGAAGATGAACTGCGGCGTGCGCCCGCGCTGCGTGGCCACGGTCCCGAACGTCAAGCGGCTGCACGACGCGGCGCGCTCGGCGGGAGCGCTGGTGTGGTACAGCCTGGTGGGGAGCAATGGCAAGGCTACGCCCGCGGACCTGATCGATCCGGGATTCATGCCGCGCGAGGGCGAATGGATGCGCCAGAACGGGCCGGACAAGTTTATCGGTTCGAATCTGGAGGAGAAGCTGAAGGCGCGGGGGATCAAGACGGTGATCGTCTGCGGCACATCGTTTCAAGGCGTGGGGATTGGCACGGGCGGCGGTTCGGCGCAGCGCGGCTACAAAGTGATTGTGCCGATCGACTGCCTGTCGTCCGAAGACACCTACACGGAGCAGTACGCGGCCTGGCACCTGTTCAAGGGCGGGCCCACGGTGGTCACCAGCCAGGTGACGCTGACGCGCAGCACGATGCTGAAGTTTTAGGGCGGAAGGACGCTTTTCCGTAGCGCGGGCTTCAGCCAGCGGGGTTTAATGTTTGCAAGGACGAAACCCCGCAGGCTGAAGCCCGCGCTACTTTTGTCGACTGACTGTCTATTTAATATTGTTTTCCTTTCCTTCTTTTACGTAGGCGACGGATGTGGCGATGTGATTTCGGCTGTGGATGGACTTTTTCTTGGCCAGATGGGCGAACATCTGGATGCCGAAGCCGCCGTCCAGATCGTCCGTGATTCTCTTCTTCCAGGGACGGCGGACGATTTGCGTGGTGAGGCGGCGCGTGATGCGCGGCTGCTCCATGATATGGTCGGCCAGCTTCCAGGCGCGCTCCAGCAGCTTGTCACGGGGAACGACTTCGTTGACTATTCCATACTCCAGGGCTTTTTTGGCGTCAATCGCCTGGCCTGTGAGCAAGGCATAGGCTCCGCGTTTTACGCCCAGCAATTCCATGAAGCAGCTATGAATGCCATCGCCGGGAACCGAACCGATGTCGTAGTGGAGATCGAAGACGACGGCGTCTTCGCTGCAAATGCTGATGTCGCACATCAGGCAGATTTCGGTGTGAAAGCCCGGTCCATTCAGAACGCCGATGGTGGGAATTTCCAGATCGTTCACGAGTGAGCTGACGTTGATCCGGCCGTCCTTGTAGGCATACTCGTAGGCCCAGTGTTGCAAGTCCTCTTGTTCCAATTTAAAGCCTTCGGGATCGGCGTCCATCATGAAATCCTCGCCTGACCCGGTGAAAATCATGACTTCGTTTTCAGGGTCGGCGCCGATGGTCTTGAAAAGCTGTCCGATGGAGCGATGATTTTCGACACTCAGCTGAATGGGGCCGCCCTGGGTGTGCGCCTGGACGAGAATGACGCCGTCCGCGCGGCGCTCCAGTTTGTAATGCTGCTTGAACCGCTCCTTGTATTCCTCGAACTTGGGCGTGGGGATAAAATCCACTAGAGACATGTGTGATTCTCCTTTTGGTGGCGAACGGCGATGCTCGTAAACGTAATGTAGTGCCGTGCTCGTGTTGCGGCGTAAAACCTGCCGGCGGGACGCCGGCGCTACTATGATTTCGATTTCAGGCCGGCGTTGCGCGCCACGACCTGCGTCACACTCGACCAGTCCATTTCTCCCTGGCCTTGCGCGAGGGCCGCGAGCAGTTGATCGTGAACCAGGCTGGCCAGCGGCATGGGCGCGACGCATTCCTCGGACGCGGCCAGCACCAGGCGCACATCCTTTAAGCCCAGCTTCAGGGCAAATCCGGCCGGTTCGAACTTTTCTTGCGCGATGAGGTGGCCATAGTTGGTAATCACCGTCCATCCCAATAACGCGTGCATGATATCGAGAAAGGCCTCGGGATCGACGCCCGCTTTGCGGAGCGTCGCGAAGGCTTCGCCCAGCGCTTCGATCGCGCTGATCACCATGAAGTTGCCGCACACCTTGGCGACGTTCGCGTGCCAGGGCTCGGCCCCCACGACGAATGTCTGGCGGGCGATGGCGTCAAACAGCGGGCGGCAACGGTCGATCAGTTCGCCGGACCCGGCGGCCACCACCAGCAAATTTTTGCTTTCGGAGGCATCCGGGCGGCCGAACACGGGCACGCTGAGGTACCCCTGCTTGCGCTGGGCGTGCTCAGCGGTTAATTTGCGCGCCAGCGCCGTGCTGATGGTGCTGTGCGAAAGATGAACGCAACCGGGCTTCATGGCCCCGGCGATGCCATCGTTTCCGAAGACGATCTGATCGAGTGCCTGATCGTCCGCGACCATGGTCATGACGGCTTCCACGTCCCTCGAAGCATCCGCGGGAGAACTTGCCACGCGAGCGCCGTCCGCAGCCAGCTGGTCGGCCTTTTCGCGGCTGCGGTTGTAGACCGCCACGGTGTGCCCCGCGTGAAGTAAATTGCGCGCCATGCCCGCGCCCATTCTGCCCAGTCCGATGAATGCGATTTTCATAGTGGGCAAGCATAGCGATTCCATTTGTCGAAACCAAGCGGTTTTCGAGCGAAATAATAAACAGGATTTAACTGGAAACGCGGGCTACAACATTTGCGAATTGCGGCCACGTTTCTGTAGCCCGCCTCTTTAGAGGCGGGGCCTTTCGTAAAGTCATGCAACACGTTCCAAATTTCGTCGAAGAGTTGACGGCGCGATTGTCGACGGCGCGATACCAATTCCCCGGGTTTCTGGGGCATAATGCGGGGCACGATTGCAAAGTTGGGGTTGGCGGATTCAGAACGAAACTCCAAGGAGTGAGAATGAAGTTTTCAATCAAATTCCTGGCTCTTCCCTGCCTTGCGCTTTACCTCGCGTCATCCTGCCAAGGAGCAACCGTCAACGGCACGGTGAAGGGGCCGGACGGCGCGCCGATCGAAGGCGCGTTTGTGCAGGCGCAAAACACGAAAACGAAAATCAGTTTCTTTGTCCTGTCCGATCATGAGGGCCATTATCGCGTCGAGAAATTGCCGGCGGGCGAATACCGCGTGCAGGTCAAGGAGACGGGGTTGCGCGCCGATCCTCGCAGCGGCGTCACACTCGCGGAGGACCAGACTGCGTCGCTGGATTTCGCACTCGACAAGGGCGTGGTTCGCTGGAACGAGCTTTCCATCTACCAGGCAAAAAAACTGTGGCCCGAGGAAAAAGCCAAGCAGACGATTTTCGCGCGATGCTTCATCTGCCACGGATTTCAAACGCGCATGGCCTCGGTGCGGCGCGATGCGGACGGATGGACGGACCGCGTGCAATTCATGCGCGATTCGATGCATTTCAGCCTGTCCTGGCGGTTCACCGATCAGGATGCCGCGGACGTGGCGGCGTATTTAACCAAACTGTACGGCACGGATTCCGCCCTGCCCAAGTCCGCCGCCGATGCGCCCGGATACAAGGAATCCCTGCGGCCCTTCACGAGTGATGCCATGCGCATCGCATACGTGGAATATGACATGCCAGGACCCAGCCGCATGCCGTTCAGCGCCGCGCCCGCCAAGGACGGGTCCGTATGGATTCCAAATTTCGGCATCGGAAATAAAATCAGCCGGCTCGATCCGAAGACCGGCGAGATGCAGGATTATCCCGTGCCGAATGTTGGCACGGCCGCGGTTCACTCCGCCATTGGCGCGGCGGACGGCTCCGTCTGGCTCACCGAGCAGGCTTCCAACAAGCTGGGCCGATGGGATCCCGCGACGAAAAAGATCACCGAATATCAGGACACGTATATTCCCGGCAAGGAAGGAACGGAAGAGGGCGGCTCGCGGCACACCGTTCGCATCGACGCCAAGGGAATGGTCTGGTCGAGCGGCTACCCGCTGACGCGCTTCGATCCCGAAACCGGGAAGTACACGGACATTCCGGAAGCGGCGCACACCTACAGTCTCGATTTCGATAAGGATGGCAACGTCTGGTTCACGAATCCGGGCACGGGCCAGATCGGCGTGGTGGATGCCAAGACCCTGAAAGTGAAGCAGTGGACTCCGCCTACGCCGAATACCTACCAGCGCAGAATCGCGGTGGACACGGACGGCACGGTTTGGTTCGGCGAATTTCGCGCGGGGAAAATTGGCCGCTTCGATCCCAAGACGGAAACGTTCAAGGAGTACGATGTTCCGGGAGGCGCGGACGCTTTTCCCTACGCCATCGGAATCGGCGCGGACCACGGCATCTGGTACTCGTCCTACTATCTGGACGTGATTGGCCGCCTCGATCCCCAAACCGGAAAAATTATCGAATATCCATTCCCGCATTCGGAGAACACAATCCGGGAATTCTTCCCCGATGCCGAAGGCCGGATGTGGTACGGCTCTCCTTCGAACAACAAGGTCGGCTATTTTTATCTGACGGGCGCCTCCGAACGGGCGGGCAAGTAATAAGCGGGGCGCGCGACGCTCCGGATTGCGTTTCCGAGCAGTGATGTTTTTTAGTAGGACAGGCTTCAGCCTGTGTGGTTTTGATTTGTGGCAAGCTAAAATCAAAAGAACACAGGCTGAAGCCTGTGCTACTGAATTGTAAAAACACTTTGGGGCCTATGAGCACTCAAAACAAAAGAAGTTCGCAATTCGGCGCGGTGGTTCGCGTTTCCAGCGGCAATTTTCTGGAGATGTACGACTTCATGGTGTACGCGTATTACGCGTCGTATATCGCGCACGAAATTTTTCCTTCGAGCAACGCGTACGCTTCGCTGATGATGACGCTTGGAACGTTTGGCGCGGGCTACCTCATGCGGCCGCTCGGCGCCGTTGTCCTGGGCGCATATATTGACCGGCACGGCAGGCGCGCCGGGCTGATCCTCACGCTATTCCTGATGGCGATCGGCACGCTCGTGATCGCTTGCACGCCCGCATACCGAACCATCGGGATCGCCGCTCCCATCGTGGTGGTGCTGAGCCGGCTGCTTCAGGGATTTTCCGCGGGCGTCGAGTTGGGCGGCGTCTCCGTGTACCTTTCGGAGATCGCCACGCCGGGGCATCGTGGATTTTACTGCTCGTGGCAGTCCGCAAGCCAGCAGGTAGCGGTGATTTTCGCGTCGCTTCTGGGAGTGGCGCTCAGTTCGATCATTCCGCCCGAGGCAATGGCGCAGTGGGGCTGGCGCGTTCCATTCATTATCGGCTGCATGATCGTGCCGCTTCTGTTCTGGCTGCGAAGATCGCTGGCGGAAACGGAAACGTTTCTGGCGCGAAAGCATCATCCGAAAATTCCGGAAATTCTCACTTTGCTCGCGGCCAACTGGCGAATCGTCAGCATCGGCATGATGCTTTCTACGATGACGACGGTGTCTTTTTACCTGATCACCGCGTATACGCCGACCTACGGCCGCGAAGTCCTCCACTTTACGAGCCGCGAAAGCTTGATGGTCACTCTCTGCATCGGCTTGTCGAATTTTTTCTGGCTGCCCACGGGCGGAATCATTTCCGATAAACTGGGAAGGCGGCCGATGCTCATTGCCATCTCGGCCATCACCATCCTCACTTCGTATCCCGCGATGCTGTGGCTCGTCAGCAGCCCGTCGATTGCCCGACTGCTGATCGTGGAATTGTGGCTGTCCGTAATGTTTGGCGTGTACAACGGTGCGATGATCCCGCACCTCGCGGAAATCATGCCGCCGGAGATTCGCACTTCCGGTCTTTCCTTGGCGTTCAGTTTGGCGACGGCAATCTTCGGAGGTTTTACACCGGCGATTTGCACCTACCTCATCCATGAGACCGGAAACCGGGCGATGCCGGCGCTGTGGCTGTCCTTCGCGGCAGTGTGCGGGCTGGGCGCGGCGCTGATCGGCGGATGGCCGCAGCGGGCCACGCTGGCGGAAATGGAATCCGGCTCATCCTCGCAATGAAAAAAACGCGTCCGTTTGCTGGCTTAGCGATTGTAGGGGCACGGCAATGCCGTACTCCTACGGCGATCCTATGAACCAACGGCTTCATCAATGGATGTGCGCCAAAGTTGAATTACTCGCACATTGCTGGTGAGAATGGCGGGTTAGATGTAGGCGATCCAGCGCCCGGCGGCAACAATGCCGAACCACAAGAGGATTGAAAGACATCCCGCCACGCGAGCGGAGAATGGCGCTACCGGATCGTTTTCCCACTTGCCGACGCTCTGGTAGGCGATCAAGTGGAAAACCAGCGCGTTAATCCCCGCAACCACGATCAGAATCATCTTGATGTCGAAGCCGAGATTCCCGTACATCTTAGTGGCCTCCGAGGCGAATAGCAGACCCCCCGTAACGAGCTGAAGAACGAAGCCCGCCCAGCTCCAGGGCAGATAACGCCACGCCAGCTTGGATACCGGCTCGTCACGAAGCGTCAATCCCATCAGGCGCAAGTCCAGGATTGAAGTCGAACCCACCAGCAAAACGATGCCGAAAATATGAACCGTCTCGATGATTGGAAACAGCCACAGGGATTCGCGGATCGACGTGCCCACCCCCGTTTGCTCCAGCCATTCGCAAAACGCAACGATAAAATGCATTTCCCTGGACCTCGCCGTTGATCGGATAGCTTGATCTTGCTAAAGTCTCAATCGAAAGACAACCTGAATTTCCCGCCCGCTTCTCGATGCGCGTTTTCTCCGCCGCAATCCTAACTTCCCCATTGGACGGATGCCGCATTTGCACCGTTTCGCACGAAAATGCCCGGCACACACAAGCCGGGCATTCGCCTGAAACTTTCTTATTTTAACTCCATTCACGCGCTAAGGCCATATGCGATCCTGCGCCGGGCGCACGGCATAAAAGCGGCAAACCGCGCAACATGTTGGGCTGCTCAAGTAGCGCGGGCTTCGGCCTGCGTGGTTTAGTCCGGGCAAGCGCCAAACCCCGCGGGCTGAAGCCCGCGCCACTGAGTCGCCTCGTTATTCGACAGCCGTTCCCATTTCCTCTTATACTAGGCGGCTGTTGCTTGGCGCGGTGCGAGTTGTCGTGCGCGACTGGCCTGCATTGGGGCGGTGTTCATTCGATCGCCGCCGAACCAAGAAAAGGAACGACCTCCGATGGAAAGGTCGCCAATACCCGACCCCTTAAAACCGGCCTATGGACTGCGCCGCGGAACGCTCTCCCCGATGGAGACGCTGGCGCAATCGGTTTCGACCATCGCTCCTACCGCCACGCCGGTTGCCACGATTCCGCTGGTTTGCGCGCTGGCCGGCAACGGCACATGGTTCGCCTACCTGCTGGCCACTTCCGCCATCTTTCTGGTGGCACTGTGCATCAGTAAATTCGCGCGGTATTCGGCCTCCCCCGGCTCGCTTTATTCCTACTCATCGGAAATTCTGCCGCCGGCGCTGGAAGCCGTCGTGGCCTGGAGCCTGCTCCTTGCATATGTGGCTACGGGTTCGAGCGTGATCGGCGGCTTTTATCACTACACAAATCTGTTGATTCACGATGCCAGCGGCCACGAAGTTTCGGCTGTCTTTTTATCCGTGCTGGTCACGGCGATTTCGGCCACGATTGCCTGGCGCGACGTGAAAGTTTCCGCGCGGCTGATGCTGTGGATCGAAGCCGTCTCGGTTTCGATGATCGTCATCGTGGTGATCCTGGTGCTGGCTCGACTTCGCATGCATCTCGATTGGCAGCAACTGAAACTTCAAGGCATGAGCGGGAGCGGCCTGCGGCTGGGACTGGTGCTGGCGCTTTTCAGTTTTGTCGGCTTTGAGAGCGCCACCACGCTCGGCTCCGAGGCGCGCGATCCGCTAAGAACGATCCCGCGCGCCGTGATCCAGAGCGCGCTACTGTGCGGAGCCATCTTCACCATCTGCGCCTATGCCGAAGTCGGCGGATTCCGCTTGGTGGGACAGGACCTGGGCGAGAGTTCGGCTCCGATGCATGTGCTGGCCGCGGTGGGCGGCGTCGGGTTTCTGGGACTATTGATCGACATCGGGGCGATGGTGAGCATGTTTGCGTGCACGCTCGCTTGCATCACGGCTGCCGCGCGCGTTCTCCTGCTGATGGCTCACGGGGGCCTGACGCACGACTCGCTCCGCGCGACGCACGCGCGCAACGAAACGCCGAGCCGCGCGGTGGTCGTCACGGGACTCGCCGCCGTACTTCCGGTGATTGTGCTCGCCGCGCGGGGCGCCAGGGGACTTGATGTGTACGGCTGGATGGGCGCCCTGGCCACCTATGGATTCATCGTCGCCTACGCTCTGACGTGTGTGGCACTGCCGCGCTACCTGCGCAATCACGGCGTCTATCGCCCTGGAAACCAAATTATTCCCTGGCTGACGTTCTGCGTCATGCTGCTTGCGCTGGTGGGCAATTTGTATCCGGTGCCGGAAGGCGCGTACGGTAAACTGCCTTACATCTATCTCGCATGTTTGGCCGTGGGTTTGACGTGGCATTTCTGGAACGACATGTCTAAAAAAACGGAGATGGCCAAGGAACACGAAGAGTAGAAAGTCGAATGGCATTTGGGTTGCTCAAGTAGCGCGGGCTTCAGCCTGCGGGGTTTAATCCGGGCAAGCACCAAACCCCGCAGGCTGAAGCCCGCGCTACGGAAGTGCGACGGCTGTCACGGGACGCTACAAGGAGCCACGATGAAGCCTTTTATTACCAGGGACACTCCGGTAACCGATGAAGTATTGAACGCGATTGCCTATCTTCCGACCAGCAGCCTTCCGAAGATCGTCGAAAATGAATTCTTCCAGAAGCTGACGGACCGGGACTTCATGCGCATAGCCTTCCTGCTGGCGAGAAAAGGATATGACGAAGGCGGCTCGCCGATCGGTGGCGTCATCATCGACAATCAAACACGCCAGATCCTCGGCAAGGGCCACAACACACTGGTCCAGGAGAATCATCCGTATAACCACGGAGAAACTTCCGCCGTGCGGGATGCCGGGCGCCGGGATTTCAGCCGGACCACGATGTTCACCTCGCTCAGCCCCTGCGATATCTGCGCGGCACTGATCTATATGCGTCAATTTCAGAGGCTGGTCATCGGCGACGTCACCAATTCCTCGGGGAATGAGGACATGCTCCGTCGAAAAGGCGTCCAGGTCGATATCCTTGAGGATGCCGAAGCAGTCGCTCTTTATGGAAAATATCGCAAGGAAAAGCCGGAGCAGGACCTGGAAGACTGGCAGGGCCAGGCTGCCGTCCGCAAAGACTCTTCGACCAAGCCTTCGTAAGGCGGCCGTTCACAAAGTCCGCTGCGGCCTCATTGACGCTGGCCAGGGGGTATGAAGCCAAGCATCTGGCTTTGGAGTTCAAATTCGAAGATCGTGCTTACCGGTACTTGTTGCTTCTGAATCCTCGATATACCAGACCGCACCCCAAAACTGTCATGCCCAATAGGCCCTTCACCCACGCGCCCACGTTGATGGGGGGTGAAGCGGGAGAGAGCGAGGACATCCAAAGCGGCCAGGGCCTCGGCAGGAAGAAAATCTTAAAATTCCGTATCCATAAGGGAACAAGATTCCGCGGTATATTGGGGGGCGGGCCCAGCAGACTATACGTGGTCCACTCCGGTATCGGAATGCTGTTGAACAGGCGAGCCGTTGGCGGCAGTCCGTTCCTTAGCGAGAAAGCTTCGCCAAATCGAGTGAAAAGGGCGCTGTGTTTGAAATAGACCCAGGGATCTTCCGCCCAGAAAAAATCGTTGAAACTCTTTTCAAAGAAGAATCGTTGATTCTCAACGCTCAGGGCCAACACCTGCACAAGAAATCCCGCAACGATAATTGCAGGAACCGCATACTTTCTCACTCCCGAGGAACCGTTCATGAATGGGAAAGCCAGCGCCCAGAGCGGCAATAGAGAGGTCAGATAGCGCGGCCCCCAGCACCAATCTCCTCCTACAAAGGCAATGCAGGAGAGGAAAAGGACCAGGATCAGGCTTGCCGCCGCAATCGATGCCGAGAGTCCCGTCTTGCGCCGCCACAACCGGCTCATTCCGAAAATGCCCAGCAAAAGGGGAGGGCTGTAGAGGAAAACGCTCTTTCCCGGGCTGACGAGAAGCGTCAGGAAACCGGCCAGCGGATTTCCGAGCACAGGCTGATGACGAAATGGCGGTGCATACGAGCGAAGTCTTCCGTCGTCGAACCAGGATCCAAAGCGCGCCTCGTTATACATAAGAAATAACACCACGCCCAGGCTCATCGTTGTCAGGAACAGACCATAACGGATGAGAGAAGATCGGGCGTCGCCGGGACTGTTCCAGGCGGAACACGCCATGGACCATAGCGATCGGAAAATCCGTTTAATTTCCGATGCCATTCGCCCAAGGACCGACGCTTCCGGCGCGGTGGATTCCGGCAGGGCCATTTTTTCCGCATGAGGAAAATTCAAAGTCGCCAGCGCAAGGGCCGGCATGATGAGTATGAAATACTCCTGATACAGAAACACGGTGCCGGCAAACAGGCCTCCCACCGCGGCGAGTGTGTAGGACTTGCGCTGAGCGCTCAGATACGCAAAAAAAATCGCGCCAAAGACAAAAAAAGCGTGCTGGGCGTTGTCAAATGTTGAATTGGAAATCGCCCAGACATAGGTGGCGAAACTGCTCACCAGAGTCCACGCGATCGCCTTGCGCATGGTCACTCCCAATTCCAGATAAAAGAGAAAGAGAATGGGGGCGATGGCAGCTCCGAAAATCGAGGAAGTCAGGGAGAACAGGAACTGGCTCGGTTCAATGCCGCGCGATCCCGTATTAAGACCAATCCACACCAGGGGAATCGGAAAAAATGAGCCGGCCGGGCCATATATGGAATAGCGAAGGCCGTATCGCCCTGGCACGCTCAAAAAGGAGCCAATCCAGGGGTCTCTCATGATCGGATGACCGGTCATAAGCCAGTTGAAAGCTACATCGAAACGAGCTTCGCCGTCGATGATGTCGATGCGCCCGGGGCTGGTCAGTGCATAGACTCCGAGGACGAGCAGAAAAATTCCACAGGCAATCCAGAACCTGCCAGTCGCCAGGCCCGGGAGAGAAACGGGTGAATCGGGCAATGGCTCGGGGGGTGCGTTCAAATCCGCCGCGCCGCTCTCCCCGAGTTCGGTTTTCGTGTCCTCTGCCTTCATTCGTCCACCACCTCGGCCGGCGAGACTGATTCATGAATTCGCGCCGCAAACTGGAAAGTACATCGATTCTAGCAGCCGCCGAATTTCCCGATTGAATAATTCGCGTGGAATGTGCCGAGCCCGATAATGTTCCCGCGAAAGGATCGGGGAATGGCGAAGAATGTGGAGAATAGCGACGATTATTTTGCACACACAAAGTGCGGTGTGTATGCCGTCGCGCAATACCTGCCAGCTAAACTGCATCCACATTATTAAATTATTAAATCCGTCGTTGACTCCATGCGAGCAGGTGTCGTAACGTGCGGCCCATCAGGGGTCGTTGCTTTCTCTTTCACGTTGCGACTAAACGCGGGATAACTTCCCGGCGCATCTTCGTCAGGGGGATACCATGAAAATGAAATTTATCATGTGGACCTGCATTTTGGCGCTGGCTGCCGCCGCGGGCGCGTGGGCGCAGGGATCGGCCACGGCCAACCTGGAAGGCACGATCCGGGACGCTCATGAAGGCGTGATTGCGAGCGCAACGGTGACCGTGCGCGACGATGCCAGAGGCATCGAGCGCACCACGATGTCCGATGAACAGGGCGAGTACAAGTTTCTGGCGCTCCCTCCTGGCGCCTATACCCTGACGGCCACGGCGCAGGGTTTCACGAAGCGCGTGGTGACCAACCTGAAACTGACCATCGGCCAGGTGGCCAGCTACCCGCTGACCTTGCAGGTCTCCGGCGTCGCGAGCGAAGTGAGCGTCAGCAGCCAGCCGCTGCTCGTGGAGACGTCGCAAACCTGGAACAGCACAACCATCGGCCAGCAACCCATCGAAAGCCTCCCCATCAACGGCCGCAACTACATCAATTTTACGCTGACCAATTCGCAGGTCGCGCCGGACTCCGCCCCCAGCATCGGCGTGGCGCCTACCTCCGGATTAAACTTCGGCGGCCAGCGCGCGCGATCGAATCTGGTGAACGTGGACGGCATGGACGCGGTGGACAACTCGACCAACGGCATTCGCTCGACCGTGCCGCAGGACGCGGTGCAGGAGTTTCAGCTTCTGACCAATGGGTTTGAAGCCGAATACGGCCGCGCGTCCGGCGGCGTGGTGAATATCATCACCAAATCCGGAACCAACGATTTTCATGGCGATATGTTTGGCTACTTGCGCAACCGCAACTTTCAGGCGACGAATCCGTTTTCGACCGTGCCGGACCCGGCCTACACGCGCGTGCAGGCCGGAGCGGACGCCGGCGGGGCGCTCATAAAGAACCGGACGTATGTTTACGGTTCGTTCGAAATTACGCGGCGGCAGGAGACGGGCTTTTCGACAATCGGGACCAATAATTTTGGCCTGGTGCCGCTCCCAGCAGCGTTCGGACCAGTGCCGGCCGGTTCGCTGGTCACGCCGGATCAGGCGACGTTTCTAGCCACCGCGCCCGTGAACCTGGCTACCGCAGGCTACGCACAGCTCGCGGCGGGAGGCTCAGGTGTGGCCCTGGCCGGCACACCCGGCGCCCCTGGTCCGCTCGGCGCATTTCCGACGACGAGCGCGCCGCTGCCCGCTTCCTTCCACAACCTGATGAGCCAGATGGGAAATTTCCCCATTTCCGAGCATACCGATATCTACTCCATACGGCTGGATCACAAACTGAACGAGAGCAATAAACTGATGTTCCGTTTCGGCGCCAGCCCCAGCGATGTCACGGGCATCGAGGTCAATGGGCAAAACCAGACCTATGGACAAAATTCCTTCTCGCGAACCTCGCTGCAGCACTATAACGATTACAGCGCCACGGTGCAGGACAGTTGGGTGATTGGTTCGAACAAGGTCAACGAGTTCGGCTACCAGTATTCGCGCCGGCGGCTGGAATACGATAATTCGCGCGCGCCGGGAGGCGGCGACGTGGCCATCAACATCATCGGCTACGCCTACTTCGGTCGTGAGCCGTTCTCCTATGTCCACCGCACCGAACAGCGCCACCAGATCAACGACAAATTTTCGTGGACGACCGGACACCACACCTTCAAATTCGGCGGAGATTTCAACCTCATCCCGATATCGGCCGACTTCACGATCAACTTCGGCGGCCTGTACAATTTTTCCAGCGTTTCAGGCACGCAAATCTCTCCTTTCTTTTCCGGCATGCCGGATTTTTCGCCCGTGCAGGCCTACGGCCTGGGGCTGCCGCAGGTCATGGTGCAGGGCGTGGGCAACTCGCTCGATGCCTTTCATCAGACCACGATCGGCTTTTTCGCTCAAGACTCCTGGCGGTTGCGCCCGAACCTGACGCTTAACTATGGCGTGCGGTACGACTACGAGTTCACACCGCAGTTCCCGGCCTCCAACGCCATGTCGCAGGCGGCGCAGGACGCTCTGAACATCACGCAGGGCATCCCACGCGACAAAAACAACGTGGCCCCGCGCGTCGGACTTTCCTGGGATCCGCAAAACAATGGCAAGACCGTCATCCGCGCCTCCTATGGCATCTTCTTCGATCACCCGTTGCTGGGGCTGGCGTTTGATTCCGATGTGGCCGATGGTTCGCAGGCGCCGCAAGTTGTCCTGTTCGGGGGAGCGCCGTGCAACCCGGCTGAGGCACCTTCACCCTTGAATGCACTGAACCTGAACGCCACGAACGCGTTTCAGGGCCTTCTTGGTGTGGGAAACTGCCTGCCCGCCGGGATGGCCACGGGCTTGCAATATATGGCGGCGCAGCAGCGCTTCGACCCCACGCCGCAAACGAACGGCACGTCTTTGTTCGTCAATCAAAATTATCTGACGGCGGGCGTTCCGCTGATCATGCAGCCGTTCGGATTTCCCGTGGCCAAGGATTTTCAATACGCCTATGCCGAGCAGACGGGCCTTTCCATCGAGCGCGACCTGGGCCATGAGATGGCCTTGAGCGTGGCCTACAACTACACCGGCGGGCACCACATCAACCGGCCCATCAACGTGAACGCCACCAATCCCAAGGCCCTGATCGAAAACTGGGAGCGCGCCAACGCCTATGACGTCGCCAATTCACTGCCCACTTCATCCAATCCGCTTTTGCTTTCGAGCGGCACGCCGCCGTGCGGCGTCGGCCCGGCCGGGCCCTTCGTGCAACCGGCGTTGCTGAGCTTTTTCCGCCCCTCGGGGCTGAATCCCTCTCTCTCCACACTTCTTGCGCCATGCCTGCCAATAGCCAGCGCTATCGCCTCGATGTACAACCTGGGCCTGGGCGTGCCCGTCCCGTTCAGCGACATGGTTGCGAATCAGTCGACCGGCAATTCGGCCTACAACGCGCTGACCGTCAACTGGCGCAAGCGCATGCAGAACCATTTCGAGTTTCTGGTTTCCTATACCTGGGCGCACACGATTGACGATTCGACCGACCTGACGTCGCTCCTGGAGCCGCAGAACAATTACAACCCCAATGCCGAGCGCTCGAACTCGACGTTCGATCAGCGGCATCGTTTTGTGCTCAGCGGGGTATACGATAGCGGCAAGGCAGGCAGCGATTTCTGGGGAAAGTTTTTCAGCGATTGGACGGTCGCGCCCATCATCGAAGTCGATTCCGGGCGGCCGTATAACATCCTGAGCGGCGGAGACTACAACTTCGATTTCAGCTCGAGCACCGACCGGCCAAACGTCGTGCCCTCCAGCGCCACGACGAACGCGTGCGGCTACCCGGTCGTTGCGTCAAAGGCGTCGCCGAGCGGCTATTTTCAGGCGCCGTGCTTTGTGGATTCGAATCCGCTCGATGGCTCCTTTACCGGGTCGCTCTCCGGAAATCTCGGCCGGAACGCCGGAACGCTTCCCTACACGATGCATGTCGACCTGCGCATCGCGCGGACGTTTCATCTGAACGAGCGGCTAAAGATTCAAGGAAGCGCCGACGCTTTCAATTTGTTCAACAAGTTTAACGTTGCGGACGTCAACCCGCTCTATACATCGGCAGGAACGCCAACGGCGGCGCTCGACCCGCGCCAGATCCAGTTCGCACTGCGGCTCAACTGGTAGGGCGGGCGCACCGCATTCGCTTTCACAGGGTAGGGGGATTTGATTTTTCGTGAATTGAATCGCAAACACAGAAAAAAATAAAAACCCCGACCCCTCGAAATCCACGAGGGGTTGGCCCCGGAAAATCAAACTCATCTCAAAAGGTGGGGCACCCGCCCCGCCACGCAAAGGTGCTAATTTTGCTGGGTACTGAAGTTCAAGCCGGGGGTAGAATCTGCCCAAAGGATAACTAACATGAGCAACTACGATCTGGATGATGTAGTTGATAGGCTTGATAACATTGAAGCGGCCATCAAAAACAATTATCCGTGGCCGGATACCTCCACGTGGTTCACTGGAGTGGTTATATGGGCTTTGATCGTTGGGATTCCCAACATGTGGCACAGCAAAGTAAGGTACGCAATTGAATATGGTGTTGGGATGGATCAAGTCATAACACAAGACAAACCCCATGATTGTGATTGGTTGAAGGCGCCTCTGGGGTCCAAGTTTTGTCATTATGAGATCAAAGTCGGGGAGATTTCACGACAGAACGTCGCGACTGGGAGAACAGAGTTTTCCTACGACGAAGGGAAAACCTGGGCATATGGGTCTATGAACTATCCTCGGCCTCTCGTATATGTCGGGTGGGAGAAAGTTGAGGAATAAATAGTGATTGAAATGTTTACAGGTCTTCTGGTTCTCGTCGGCTTCTTGCAGTGGTGGTTGATCCGTCGCCAGGACAAGCATTTCAGAATTAGTGAACGTGCGTGGATTCTTGCGGACCTTAGCTGGTATCCCGGTCAACTCAACGTGGGCTTGGGCGCCACACAAAGGGGCGAGCTGATTGAAGAGCATACCGATGTAAGTGTGAAGTTGACTTGTAAAAACGAGGGTAGAAGCCCGGCCTGGGTAGATGAGGTGCGTGGCTGCATTGAGATAATCGGCAATGGTGCTACCACCCGTATCCCAGAGAGCAAGAAATTGTCTACCTTCGGCCCAATAGAGCCTCTTGGCGCGGGCAAGGAACAATCTCGCCTCTTGCAAATGCAATGCAGCGGTCGTGCGAAAGAAAACGAATTACTCAGCGTCTATGTAATCGTTGAATACCACGACATTTTCGGGATTAAAAGGGGAACATTTCTTGGATACAGTATTTCTGGAAAAAATCTTTGCCGCCAACTTGCACTCCCCGAACGAAATCGCAATACATAGATCAAAAAGACAACTGAGGCGATACGCCACTCGGGCATTGTTGCGTGATAGAATCCGCCGCATGAGGGGAATGGGAAAACGGCTGTGCGGAGCATACATCATTGTGATGCTTTTTTATGCCCTATTTCACTCATGGACTTTGTCGTGGGCATTTGCGCTGAAAGCGGCGTTCTGGATTTTTATCGGCGGCGGCGCGATGATTACCGCGTTTGCAGAGTTATGCCGGAAGGCGAGTATGCCACGACCCGCAGGGGACTATTTGGGCAAAAACGGACAGGTCATCATGCCGTTGGAGGTCAGAGTTCTAACGTGGTCGGCGTATGCGGTCCTCCTGTTGGGATCGGCACTGATTCTCCTTGGAATTTATTCCACGTGGTGACATCCGCTGCACAGAGAATCCGGTCGGGTGGCACAGCCTTTGAGTTGGTTTTGCATTTTCGGGTGGCGCATCCTTCACGTTTTTTGTGAAGGGTGCGGTTTTTATTCTCGAGAGTTGCAACGGCAATCTGCCGCGCCCGGCTCGACAATTTCCGCTTCACGAATAACGCATCGCAACGCGCAATGGACTGATCGCCCTCGATTACGCTACTCTATCTTGGCCCTGCACGATTCCGGGGTAGTGCAATCGGTAGCACGCCAGCCTTTGGAGCTGGTTATCCTGGTTCGAGTCCAGGCCCCGGAGCCAAACTTTTTGCGTTTTCCGAGACGATGAATACTCCCGACCTGGCTCTTGGCGTCATCTGGTACATCGTTTTTCTATTTTCGACGACGTGCCACGAAGCCGCGCACGCGCTCGTCGCCCATCTGGGCGGCGACTCGACCGCGGCCGAGGGCGGGCAGGTGACGCTCAACCCGATTCCGCACATTCGCCGCTCGCCGTTTGGAATGGTCGTGGTGCCGATTCTTTCCTACCTGATGGGCGGCTGGATGATCGGCTGGGCGAGCGCGCCGTTCAATCCCGAATGGCAGCGGCATTATCCGCGCCGCTCGGCGTGGATGGCGCTGGCCGGGCCGGCGGCCAATTTCACGCTGATGATTCTGGCGGGGATTGCGATCCGCATCGGCCTTGCGGCAGGGGCCTTTCGGCCGCCGGAGTTCATCCGGGGCTATGCCGGCCTGGTGTTGCCCGCAAATGGCGGGGCTCCCACATTTCTCACTTCGGCGCTGAGCATTCTGTTTATTTTGAATCTGCTGCTGGGCACGTTCAATTTGCTGCCCGTACCTCCGCTCGACGGCCATGCGGGGATCATGGTGGCGATGCCGGATCGCGCCGCGCAACGGTATATGGACTGGCTGCGGAAATCCCGAAATTTCGCGCTGCTCGGCTTAATCATTGCATGGTCCCTGTTCGATAAAATTTTCCAGCCCGTATTTTTCTTCGCATTGCGGACGCTTTACGCCGGAGTTCACGGCGGCTAGAAGTCTGTCCCGTGGAACATTTTTTGGCGAGTGTTCCTGTGCGGCGTTCTGCTTTTGTGTTGCACGAAGTCTCGCAGGGACGACACACCGTGGCCCACCGTGGAAACGGTGGGACGCGCGGTATGATGAAGCAAAGCCCCGTAGGGGCGGCACACGGTTGCCATGTACCGTGTGCCGCCCCTACGGGGCTTCGCTTTGTGCATTTTCACATACCCACCGCTGAAGCGGTGGGCTAAGGTGTGTCGTCCCTGCGGGACTTCGGCCATCGCAACAGCAGGGCGCCACACCGTTGCAGTGGTCGCCCTTTTCCATGGGACAGACTCCTAGACTGAATTTTCCCCGAATTGCCGCAACATGGCGGTGTGGCAACTGCAGGGGCACGACCTGTCGTGCCCCTACAGCCGAACGCCAAACCCTGCGACATTAGATTCTAATTAGATTGTTGCGATTGGCGTGTCTCGCACTCTTCAGTTTCAAAATTGAACAAGTGTCTCGATTTGTTAATCGTGAATTGCCGCGCTCGCTGGGAAAAACCGCTAAAGCCTTCCCTTTCAATGCGCATAAAAATTCGCACTCTGGCCCGTCATCTGCATTACAGAAGGCGGGAGCATAAATTCGTGAGCGACTTATTTAATTCCCCCGGAGAGTACCGAGTGGAAGTTTCGGGCTGGGGGCTGGACAACGGTTTTTTTGTGGAGAAAACGAATCTGGTCTGGAATGCCGGCGGCGAAAAGCGCGTGCAGCTGCACCGCCAGTTGCCCAAGGGCGCCATGGTGTTCATTCGCCTGGTGGCTTACCAGTGCGCAAGCGGACCCGTTCCGGTCGCCTGCCAGGTGGAGGGAGTTGGGCCCACGAATGGCGACGGACGATGCCAGATCAAGCTGAAGCAATTGCACCCGCGATCCAGAGAATCCCTATCGGCAAAAGGTGCATCCAATGAATTAAAGGAATCGGCCAAGGCATCCGACGCGCAAGATGGAGATGTGGATTTGCAACGCGAGGAGATTCTGCAATGAAAACAGAGACGATGAAAATCACGGTGCAAGACCGGCTGGCCACAGGGGAAGAGATTCGCCGCGCCACATCGTCGAACCTCGACCGCGTGCTGAAACTGATTTATACCAAGGGCAATTACTGCGAAATGGATTCCGACCTGGGAGGAGTGATCCGGTATCCGGCGGAGGAATTCGAGTTTTTTTCGCACCTGAGCGAGATGGACGAAAGCATCGCAAATTAGACAAGCGCAGGCCCGAGGGAATTCGACTTTGGTACAGATACAGGGCGATTCTCTCCAATTTGGAACGTGGCCTCCGGGCCGCGCCTTGAAGAGCAGTGCAATTTGAACCTGCCCGGAACTTCCGAAAAACAGATCGGCCTGGTTGATCCCCTCTCAGGTGATAGTCCGCATTAGACTTACGTGACACTCCCGCCAGACCTAAAGTCTCCCTAAGAAATCGCGGGGCCAGCGCATTCCAAGTGTGATTTTGGCAATCCCCTTGCCAGTGATTCATCATGAACACAATGACTGCACCACCCAAAGAAAGCCGCTTTGTTGCCGGCAGTTCGGACGACGCCATGACGCTATGCGTTTTGGACGACGAATCGGGCATGATCGAAATGCTGCAAGAATCGCTTCGATGCCTCGGCTACAGCTCCATTGGCACGACCAACCCGCAGTACGCCCTTGAATTGATCGAAAACGGCCGCGTGCGCGTGGTGATGTCCGACATTAAAATGCCGGGGATGGACGGCTTGCAGTTCCTCGATCAGGCGATGCAGCGCGATCCGGGCGTCTACGTCCTGCTCATGACGGGTTACTACTCGCTGGACAACGCCATTGCGGCCATCAAGCGCGGCGCCTACGACTATGTCCCCAAACCGGTGGACCGGTCGCGCCTCAAGAAATCCCTGGACGAACTGGCCGATTCGTTCCATAAGCGGAAACGAATTCGCACTCTGCAGCAGCAACTCTTGAGCGACCTGGAGTTTCACGGAATCGTGGGACGCAGCCCGGCCATGGTGGAAGTCTTTGAAATGGTTCGCAAGGTGGCGCGGCACTACACCAACATCCTGGTGGTTGGAGCGACCGGCACGGGAAAGGAATTAATCGCCAAATCCATTCATCAGATGAGCCCGGTCGCGCAGCAACGGTTCGCGGTATGCAACTGCTCTGCGATGGTCGATACGCTGCTCGAAAGCCAGCTTTTCGGCCATATGCGCGGGGCTTTTACCGGCGCGACGGACACGCGGCCCGGCCTGTTCGAGTACGCAAATGGAGGCACCGTTTTCATGGACGAAGTCGGCGAAACGTCACTGGCCATGCAGGCCAAGCTGCTGCGCGTGATCCAGAACCGCAAAATCCAGCGCGTTGGCTCGCCTGAAGTGCGCCGCGTGGATGTGCGGCTCATTGCCGCCACCAACCGCGATTTGAGGGCCGAGGTTCTGGCCGGACGTTTTCGCGAGGATCTGTTCTATCGCCTCAGCACGATCCAGATCCGCGTGCCCAGCCTGGCCGAACGATTGGACGATATTCCCCTGCTCATTCAATACTTCCTGAAAAAATACAATCAAACCTACAGCAAGAAGATTCAAGGCCTGACACGACGTGCTCAGACCGTTCTGCTCCAACATGCGTGGCCCGGAAACATTCGCGAACTTGAGAACGTGATTTCCTGCGCGTGCCTTACATCGGTCAACGAATTTATCGACGTGGACGATTTCCCGGAAAACCTCACCAAACCCGCCGCCCACAACGGCCACGGTGCAGACACCTGGCGCCCCCTTCCGCTCGAGGAGGTGCGCCGCCAGCATATCCGCCGCGTGCTCGAGACTTGCGAGGGCAACCGCGTCCGCGCCGCTCAAATGCTGGGGATAGGCCGCACCAGCCTGTACCGGTTCTTGAAGCGTGCCGAGAAGAAATCGGCGAATTCGAGCGCGAATTAGAACGGGTTGCATCGCACAGCGGAAAGGCCCCGCCTCTGAAGAGGCGGAGCTTTTTTTTCGTCGTTCGAAGCTCGAACATTTCATTCCTGAAACAACGCACTCGCGAAATCTCCCGAAACATTCCAGGTTGCATTGGGCAAGAGCTTCCCGCCTTAAAAATCTCTTGCCCCCTCAGCGATTCGCAGGTTTGCGTTTCAGGGAGGAACAGCCATCTTTCATTTGGCACACCTTGCGATAGGGAGCCGTCGATAAACCGCATATTTTCAGTAGCGTAATATTATTTTTATTGGCACGACGGTTGCACTTCCATGGATGCCGTGAATGAAAACAATGTATTGCTTAAGTTCAATAGCGGTGACGCACGAGTCCTGGGCATGCAATGGCCGGTCAAAAAGTTTGCAAACTTACAATTTCCACCAGTCAATCACTCGCCTGAATGCAGTTCCCCTAATTAGCCCGCCAGAATCCACATATGGCGCGCTGGTTCCGCTCCTGGAACCGGCGCGCCACACATCCTCCTCGAATTGCGAGAACAAACTAGCTTTGATGGGTTGCAATGTCGAAACTGTAGATGATTTCGAGGGTCCAGTGGTGCGGGCTTCAGCCTGCGGATTTGCAGCCTTTCCATGCCTAAACCCCGCAAGCTGAGGCCCACACCACTAAAACGGCATTATTCCGTGTCCGCCTTGCTCCATTCTCTTTTGCCACTGTCGGCCACGAATCTGGGCAGAATGACCGTGTTATCCATTCGGACCCTGAGCGTGGTCTGCGCGGGCAGTTCGACTTCCTTGCCCTTGCGTTCGACGATGTAGGCGGCGGTGCCGATCAATCCAAACCCGAATCCACGCGACACATTGCTGAACACCACGCCGGCAAGCGTTCCGCCGCCAATTCCAATGGCTCCGCCCATGATGTCGCCCTTCACGTCATGCTTGGCTTCGACGACCTGGCCCTCGTCGATCTTGACGTCCTTCCGATTCTTCCCGTCCCTCTCCCCTGAGGACGGACCTTCCAGGCGCAAAATGCTCATCTTTGCGGGAAAGACGCGGCTATCGATTTCGATGTCGCGAAATGAAAGGCTCATCGCCGCCTGACCGCGAAAAATCGAAAAATGACGGGAGTGAATGACTCCTCCGATGACGCCATGCACGCGCGCTCCGGCGGGCAGAACGATCTGGCTGCCGGAGGTCACGGGTTGAATCACTTCAGCGACAAAAGGATCGCCGCTTTTGGCAGTAGCGGTATTCACACCGGTGAGCAATCGCAGGCGCACTTCGGTGCCCTGCAAAAGTTCATGGGATTGCTGGGCGCGAGCTGGAATCGCGGACGAGGCAAATAGCAACATGACAGCGCCAAACGACACACCAAGAGATGCAAAACTACGTTTCATAGGATCCTCCATCCTGTCGCGCCGGCCGCTGGTGCGGCCGTGTGCGGGCAATGCCTCGTGACGTGAGGCGATACGCTGGCGCTGTATGCCCGGCGTCGCCCTGCGGGAGCGCTGCCGGACCGGATGCGGAGGTAAGAACCGGATGTATGATACTTCGCGGTGCTGATCCCGCACTTGTAATTCTTCGTGGAGTGTTTCTAAATGCAACATGGCGGCCGGACTCTCAAAAATGTCAGACCAACTGGCGACGCAGCGGATGCCGCGACGCACAAAAGTTTCTCGTAAGAGTAGAACGCGTTGCTTGGGCTGACAGAAGTCCCCGCCCCTGAAGAGGCGAGCTACAACATCTCCTGATTGCTGTAGCCCGGGTCTTCAGACCCGGTTTTTTTTGGCGCTCCAGAATCGCACGATGGATTCGCAAATTTTTTGCAGAGCAAATTCCGCTGATCCTACGCAGGACTAATAATCCAAGGACAAAGACCGGATCGCGGCATTGTATGTGGCCGGCGGGAAGAGTATATTGCCGCCTGACATTGAAATAAATTATTCCGACGGAGGAGCATTCCCAATGGAATCCAACCCGACGATCAAGTTCATCTCGCGGCGCGATATTTTGCGAACGGCGGCGGGCCTGGCGGGCGGCGCGCTGGCGGCGCGGTTCTACCCCGCGGCGCTGGTTCACGCGGCGGCTCCCGGATTTCCGCAGCAACCGTCCGCGGCCGAGCAACTCGCCGCCATGCGCGCGCAATTTGGCGCCATTCCGATCCAGGCGCAAAAACTTACGGACGCGCTTACGCTGCTCTCCGGGCCTGGCGGGAACATCGTGGTGCTGAATGGCGCCGATGGAAAGCTGATGGGCGACACGTTCGTCATGCCTGCATGGCCGCATCTCCAGGACGCTCTCGCGGCAATCGGAAACGCTCCGCTCAAAACCGTGATCGATACGCACTGGCATTTCGATCATACGGACAACAACGCGGCGCTGCGCGCCGCGGGCGCAACTGTGATCGCGCACGAGAACACCAAGAAACGGATGTCGGAAAACCACACGCTTGCCGTGCTGAATCTGACATTTTCGCCTTCCCCGGCGGAGGCCCTGCCGCAGCAAACGTTTCAGCAGACCCACAAGATCACGATGAACGGTGAAACCGTGTCGCTCGTGCATGTCCCTCCTGCGCACACGGATTCCGACATCTATATTCATTTCGAGAAAGGCAACGTTCTGCAAACAGGCGACGTCTTCTTCAACGGAATCTATCCTTACATCGATCCTGGAACGGGCGGCAGCCTCAGCGGCATGATCGCGGGCGCGACGAAACTTCTGGCCGTGGCCGACAACAATACGAAAATCGTACCCGGGCACGGCCCTCTCGGAAACAAGGCCGACCTCACGAAATTTCGCGACATGCTTGTGACGGTGCGCGAGCGGCTTCAAAAATTAAAATCCTCCGGCAAGACCGTGCAGGAAGCCGTTGCCGCAAAGCCTCTCGACGATCTCGATCCGGCCTGGGGCAAAGCCTTTTTCAACAACGACGCGTTCATTCAAATCGCCTACCCGGCGCTGTAAACAGTCTGCGCGAAAAATGCTCCACGCGATTGTCATTCCGAGCGAAGCGAGGAATCTCTCTTTCCTTTTCCTGGACGCAGAGCGAAGAGAGATTCCTTGCTTCGTTCGGAATGACAAGAATGGAAACTTTTTTTGCAGCCTGTGAAAACTGCTCGCGAAAAATAGAGACGGCTGGCTGTATTTTCCAGGAAATAAAAAATCCAAAATATATTCGGCCTTCTTTTTTCGAACGCGCCGCTGTGCTAGACTGCGATTGCAGCCGCTTCCGTGTGGAGCGACCGCAGATGCGTGGAACTTCGGGCTCCGTGCGACGAAGTCCCGCGAACCCCGCCAGGCCCGGAAGGGAGCAACGGTACCGGGATCGCTTCGTGTGCCGCGGAGTACCCGAAGTTCCTCTCATCTGAAATGCGCCGGGAACTTTTTCCGGCGCGGCGCGCACCGGCGATTTTCTCCGTGCCCCCCTGTAATTTTCCGTGTTCTCTGTGTTAAGTTTGCGCTTTCGGATTGCAGCACGAAGCGCCCCGGGAAGGCGGAACTCCTAAAGCATGAGCTACCAGGTCATCGCGCGAAAGTGGCGCCCGCAGACGTTCGCCGACGTGGTTGGGCAGCAGCACGTCACGCGCACGCTGTCCAACGCCATCCAATCCGGGCGCGTGGCGCACGCCTACATTTTTTCTGGCGCGCGCGGCGTGGGCAAGACGACCACGGCGCGCATTCTGGCCAAGGCTCTCAACTGCTCGAAGGGACCCGCCGCGGAACCCTGCAACGATTGCGATTCCTGCCGCGAGATTGGCCTCGGAAATTCTCTCGATGTCATCGAAATCGACGCGGCATCCAACCGCGGCATCGACCAGATTCGCGAGCTGCGCGAGATGGTGCGCTACGCGCCCGCCGGCGGCCGCTACAAGGTCGTGATTCTGGACGAAGCGCACATGCTTACGGATGAAGCGTCCAACGCCCTCCTGAAGACGCTCGAAGAGCCTCCTGACAAGGTTATTTTCGTGATGGCCACGACCGAGCCGGAAAATCTTGCCGATACGATCCGTTCGCGCTCGCAGCATTTTCATTTTCGCGCGCTCTCGTTCGCCGAAATTTCGGACACACTCGTGGACATTTGCGCGAAGGAAAATCTGACGGCCGAGCCGGGCGCCATCGGCGTGATGGCTCGCGCCGCCGAGGGAAGCGTCCGCGACGGGCTCTCGCTGCTGGAACAGGCGCGCGCGTATTGCGGATCGAGCATCACGGACGCGCAGGTGCGCGAACTGCTCGGCGTCGTCCCCGGAGAAACTCTCGATGAGCTGACCAGCGCGATCGAAACACGCTCGGCCGAACGCGTGCTTGCGCTCGTGCACCGTTTGCTTGCCGAGGGGCAAAACCTCCAGCATTTCTGCCGCGAGGCCATCGGCCATTTTCGCAATCTGCTCGTCGCGCGCGTTTGCGGCGCGGATTCCGAATTGATCGCTGCTCCGGCCGACGAGCGGCCGCGCCTGAAGAAAGCCTCGGAATTATTCGGCGAGGAAGACCTGACGCGATTTTTTCAAATCCTGTTGCACACGGACGACGATCTGCGCCGCAAGCCGGACGCGCGGCTGCATCTGGAGATGGGCCTGCTGCGCATGGTGAATGCCGCGCGCCTCGCGCCGCTCGAAGAACTGCTTGCCGACCTGGAGGGCGGAACGCCCACGGCTCCAACGCCCGCGCGGCCTTCGAGCGCTCCCGCGCCAACGCCGCCTCCCGCGCGGACGAGCGCGCCGCCGGCATTTAGCGGCGCAACATCGCTGGGCGCGGCAGTGGCCGCGGCTCCGGCAAGAATGCCATCCGAGTCCGCGCCTGCCTTCACGCCGCGTGCTGAAATTGCGACGCCCGCCATCTTGGCGCGTGAAAAAGAAAATCCCGAGCCAGAGCGAGTGAGCGCGGCGCCCGCTCCGGCTGCGGCGCCCGGCACGATCGCGAATTCCGCAGGCGCGGGCGACGGGTCGCCCAATGCGCAAGTGGATTCGATCAAGAACGCGGTTATTGCGCAGGAAAAATTCCTGGGCGAACTCGTGAGCCACGCATCGCGCTGGGAAATTGGCGGCGGAGAAGTGCGACTCTTTTTCCCGACCGAAAGCCGCGCGCTCGCCGACATGTTGCAGTCGCGCAACCCCATGGAACGTTTGCGCAACATTGCGGCACGCATCCTCGGCCACTCGGTGCGCGTCTGTGTTAAACTGGAGGACGTGCCGGTAACAGCGGAAACGGTTTCGAGTTCCAACGGCACGAGTGAATTGCGCGCTAAGTTCGAGCAGGATCCGATCGTGCGCGCGATGCAGGAGCGATTCGGCGGCCGGATTTCCGACGTGAAACGCCGGGGCGAGGAGTAGACCATGGAAGTGAAAGCGCTACAGCAAATTCTCACGCAGTTTCGCCAGATGCAGGAGGGCTTGCAGAAGCAGGTCGAAACCGTGCACGTGGAAGCCTCGGCCGGTGGCGGCATGGTCACCGTCAAGATGAACGGCCAGAAACAACTCACCGACATTCGCATCGATCCCGAAGTTTTCCACGGAAAAGATCAGGAATTGCTGCAGGACCTGGTGCGCGCGGCCGTGAACGAAGCCGGACGCCGCGTGGACGAAGAGCTGACGAACCAGATGAAAAGCCTGACGGGCGGAATTCCCGGAATCGCCGGGCTGAAAATTCCCGGCTTGTTCTAGGCCGCTCCCATTGAAAACGTTTTTGAATCCTACATTGCGAGTGAATCCGGATTTCCTGTCCCGCATCACTCCGTCACGGAACAATTCTCATGCCTGATTTCGCCGAACCCGTCGAGCGGTTGATCAATCAATTCAAGCATCTGCCCGGCATTGGCGCGAAAACCGCGCAGCGCCTGGCGTTTTATATTCTCCGCAGCGATTCCGAAACCGCTCTGGCGCTGGCCGACGCCATTCGCGACGCCAAGCTGAACATGCGAATTTGTTCGGTGTGCAACAACATCACCGACGTGGACCCGTGCCTGTACTGCACCGGCTCGACGCGCAACCACAAAACGATCTGCGTGGTCGAAGAGCCGCACAACATCATGGCCATCGAAAAGACGCGCCAGTACAGCGGCTTGTATCACGTGCTGGGCGGATCGCTCGCGCCCTTGCGCGGCATCGGCCCCGATCAGTTGCACTTGAAAAGCCTGATCGAACGGCTCAAGGGCGGCGGGGTCGAGGAAATTATCATCGCCACGAACCCGAACGCCGAGGGCGAGGCGACGGCCATGTATCTCTCAAAACTCCTGAAGCCGCTCGGCGTGCGCGTGACGCGCATCGGCGTCGGAATTCCCGTCGGCGCGGATCTCGAATACGCCGACGAAGTCACCATGATGAAAGCCATGGAAGGCCGCCGGGATTTGTAGGAATTCCTCTGACTCGAACTTGGCCGCATCCTTCAACGGCCGCCAAACTCCGCGTTCCTTGCCGACGGCTCTCCGGTAACCGTTTTTAGAGGCGACCAAGTTTCATGACGAAATTGAATCAAGAATCGAATGCGGCGCTCCCTCGCGTGGGCTGGGTGCTTTACGACGGAGGATGCGGGTTCTGCTCTCGCTGGGTTCACTCCTGGGAGAAAATAATCGGGAAACGCGGATTTTCCATCAAAGATTTGCAATCCGCCTGGGAAGACGGCAGCTTAAAATGTCCGAAAGAGAAATTGCTGGATGACATTCTCGTATTGACGCGCGACGGCGGAATTGAGTCCGGGGCCGATGCCTATCTGTTTGTTGCGCGAAGAATCTGGTGGGCGTGGCCGTTCTATGCAATCTTCCGCTTGCCGGGATTTAATTGGCTGCTTTGGCGCGGCTACCGCTGGTTCAATCGTAACCGGTATCACATCTCCCGGCATTGCCCGTTACCGTAGCCAGCCAATTCTCGGCAGTACTGCATTCAATAAATATCTTTCCTCAATCGAGAAACGCCGATCACGCTGCATAGCCTTTGTCTGGGCACTCCTCGATGATAAAGTAGAACACCGTGGAAAATCAGAATCCAGAGACGGAGCAACAGAAGCGGCTGCGAGCCTCGCGCCGCGCGGTCATCAAGCTGGGCACCGGAATCGTGACGGGCAGCGACGGGCATTTTAATGTCGCGCAACTCGAGCCCGTTGCCCAGGGCATCGCCCGGCTGAAGAAAGACGGGCGGCAAATCGTACTGGTGTCTTCGGGAGCCGTGGGGCTGGGGCGCGGGCGGCTGGGGCTGCATCGCGACCGGCTGAATGACATGGTGATGCGGCAGGCGTGCGCGGCGGTCGGACAAAGCTTATTGATGCATGAATATGAAAAACTTTTCCGGGCGCACGGCGTGGATATCGCGCAAGTGCTTTTGACCGAGGGAGACTTCGTTGATCGCACGCGGTATTCCAATCTGCGGGAAACGATGGAAGCGCTGCTGAAGCTGGGTGTGCTGCCCATCGTCAACGAGAACGATACGGTCTCGACCGCCGAGCTGGACTACCTGAACATTCGCGCGGGCGAGCGCATCTTCAGCGACAACGACCGCCTGGCCGCGCTGGTGATGAGCCACATCGAAGCCGACGCGCTCGTCCTGCTCACGGACGTGGATGGGCTGATGCAACTCGGGCCGTCCGGCGCGATCGATCCGGATGCCAAAGTGATTCCCCTCGTGGAAGAGATTACGCCGGAATTGAAAGCGCTCGCGCTGGGTCCCTCCGAGGGCGGGCGCGGCGGCATGTTGACGAAGCTGGAAGCGGCGGAAATTGCCATGCAAGCGGGCGGCGTGGCGGTGATTACGAATGGAACGAAGCCGGATGCGCTCGAAAAAACTTTTGACGGAGCGCCGGCAGGCACGGTCTTCCTGTCGAAAACGCGCATGGCAGGCAAGCGGCGCTGGATCGCGTATGCCGCGGGGGTTCGCGGGCGCGTGATCGTCAACGCGGGCGCGCGCGAGGCGCTCACGGAAGGCAAGGCGAGCCTGCTGGCTTCGGGCGTCACGGGAGTCGAAGGGGAGTTTGACGCGGCGGAAGTCGTGAGCATCGTGGATGCGGAGGGACTTGAATTCGCGCGCGGAATTTCGGATTATTCGCGAGGAGACGCGCAAGGGATGATCGGCAACGGCTCGCACACTCGCAACGAGGCCGGCGAGCGCGGCAACAAGCGTGCAACCGTGCTCGTAAAGCGCGATAATATCGTTTTGCTGGACCGAAAATGAGCACCGTGCAAAAACAGCCCGAAGCCAACGACGTTCGCCATCTCATAAAGCGCGCGCGCCGCGCCGCGCACATCCTGGCGACGCTTTCCGGCGAGCGCCGGAACGAGGCGCTGATTGCCGCGGGCGACGCGATCGAGGCTCGCGCGGAAGAAATTCTGGCGGCGAACGCGAAGGATTGCGCGGCGGCGCAAAAAGCCGTCGAGAGCGGCGAGTTATCGCGCGCGATGTTTGCGCGATTGCGAACTTCGGAGCGAGGCATCGCCGAAATGGCCGCGCGCGTGCGCGACGTCGCGCGCCTGCCCGATCCGCTGCACCGCCGGCTTTCGACGATGGAGCTGGACGACGATCTCATTCTCCATAAGGAATCGTGCCCGCTGGGCGTGGTGGGCGTGGTGTTCGAGTCCCGTCCCGACGTCGTGCCACAAATTTCCTCGCTGGCCTTGAAGTCAGGCAACGCGGTGTGCCTCAAGGGCGGAGCGGAAGCGGCCGAAACCAACGCCGTGCTCGTCGCGATCTGGCGCGACGCGCTCGCGATCTTCCCCGATATTCCCGCCGATTCCGTAGTCCTGATTCATACGCGTGAGGACGTGGCGCAAATCCTAACGCTGCACGAGGATATCGATTTGATTGTGCCGCGCGGATCGAACGAATTTGTCCGCTACGTCACCGAGAATAGCCGCATCCCCGTGCTCGGCCATGGCGAAGGCATCTGCCACGTCTACGTGCACAGCGACGCGGATTTATTGAAGGCGATCGATGTCGTGTTCGATTCCAAGGTTCAATACCCCGCCGTGTGCAATGCCATGGAAACTTTGCTGGTGCACGAGGATATGGCGCCGGTCTTTTTGCCGCCGATGGTCGCGGAATTCCGCAAGGCCGGGGTCGAGGTGCGCGGCTGCCCGAGGACGATGGAAATTGCGAAGGGGCAGGAAGTGATTGCAGCGACAGAAGAGGATTGGAAGAAGGAGTATTCCGACCTCATCGTCTCGATCAAGGTTGTGGGCGGAGTGAACGAAGCGATCGAACATATCAACCGGTACGGCTCGCGGCATACGGAATCCATCGTGACCGAGAGCCACGATGTCGCGTCCCGGTTCATGGAGTTTGTGGACGCAGCCAACGTATTTCAAAACGCGTCCACGCGATTCTCTGACGGCTTCCGTTACGGGCTGGGCGCGGAAGTCGGGATCAGCACCGGCAAATTGCACGCTCGCGGGCCCGTGGGCCTCGAAGGGCTTACGATTTACAAGTACAAGCTATTTGGCAAGGGTCAAACGGTGGCCAGCTACAGCAAGGGCCAGCGCACGTTCAAGCATCGCCCGATATTGGACTAATCCGCATTTCTCATCAGCCCTGCTGAAATCGCTCACAAAATCCATGAATCGCTGCACATCTTGGCTGTGTCGAAATTGTAGGGGCACGGCATTGCCGTGCCCCTACAACCACACCGTAAATGCCCGTTTCGTGTAAGCCTCTGCTCCCGATTTAAGAGCGATACGTATTGTTGGTGAGAAATGCGGGCTATGGCAGATCAGGATTGAACTGACTGAGAAAAATAGCGCCTCTGAAACCAGAGCGACACGTTCACGAGGCCAAGCAGCGCGGGCACTTCCACGAGCGGGCCGATCACTCCCACGAACGCCTCGCCTGAATTCAGGCCGAAGACGGCCACCGCCACGGCTATCGCCAACTCAAAATTGTTGCTCGCCGCAGTGAACGAAAGTGTCGCCGTCTTCGAATAGTCCGCGCCCAGCTTGCGCCCCATCCAGAAACTTGCGAGGAACATGAGCACAAAATAGATCAGCAGCGGCAAGGCGACGCGAAGAACGTCAAGCGGGAGACGTACGATGAGGTCGCCCTTGAGGCTGAACATCACCAGAATCGTGAACAGCAGGGCCACGAGCGTCACGGGGCTGATGCGCGGAATAAAGCGAGTGCGATACCATTCCTCTCCTTTGGCGCGCAACAAAACGAAGCGCGTGAGAATGCCCGCAAGAAACGGCACGCCCAGATAAAAGAAGACGCTTTGCGCGATCTGGCCAATTCCCACATGGACTACGCTTCCCTCCAGTCCAAACCACGTGGGAAATACGGTGATAAACGCCCACGCATAGACGCTGTAGAAAAGCACCTGGAAGACGCTGTTGAACGCCACCAGCCCGGCGGCATAATCGGTATCGCCCGAAGCCAATTCGTTCCAGACAATCACCATCGCGATGCAGCGCGCCAGCCCAATCAGGATGAGGCCGCGCATGTAGGCCGGTTCTCCGCGAAGGAAAGTAATCGCCAGCAGGAACATCAGGATCGGTCCAATGAACCAGTTCTGCAGAAGCGAAAGCCCAAGCACGCGACGATTGCGAAAGACCTCACCCAACTTTTCGTATTGCACCTTGGCGAGCGGAGGATACATCATGACCACCAGCCCAATGGCAATCGGGATGTTCGTTGCGCCCGACTGAAAGCGTTGCACAAAATCGGCCATGCGCGGAATGAAGTGCCCGAGTCCAACGCCGATGGCCATCGCGGCAAAAATCCATAGCGTCAGGTAGCGATCCAGAAAGGACAGCCGGGCGCGGGGCATAGGCGCGCAAATCTGGCCTTGAACACCTTGAACATTGGGAGTCTCTTTCATGTTCTCCTCAGCGAAACTGTTTTGAATTCTTCATTGCCGGCCAATCCGATCGATTTCCTTTTTGATGGCGAGCTGGCCGAGAGTGGCGAGGGGTAGAGAAACGAAAAGCGATATCCTGCGGTTAAGGGTCAGGAACACATCGCGGAACGCGCGCTCGATTTCCTCGGGCGATCCATTCACGGCGGCGGGATCCGGCACGCCCCAGTGCGCGGTAATCGGTTGTCCGGGCCACACCGGGCAGACTTCTCCGGCCGCGTTGTCGCACACGGTAAAAACAAAATCCATTTGCGGCGCGCCGGGCCTTGCGAATTCGTCCCAACTCTTGCTGCGAAGCCCCTCGGCGGACATGCCCGCGTCTTCAATCCGCGCGAGCGCTTCGGCTCGAACGCGCCCGGACGGGTGGCTCCCCGCGCTATAAGCACGGAAGAAACGGTTTTCCTTCCCGTTGAGAATCGCCTCGGCCATGATCGAGCGCACGGAGTTTCCAGTGCACAGGAAGAGGACGTTGTAGCGCTTCTCCATCGTGATTCCTTTCGCCAGAGTGAACCTGCCGAGTAGTGAAGACTTTACGGACCACGGAACAAATCTATATTTCTGTCATTCCGAGCGAAGAGAGGAATCTCTCCTTTTTTCCTGGACATAAATCGAAGAGAGATTCCTCGCTTCGCTCGGAATGACAAAAGTGTTTGGGACATGTTCCTTGGGCTAGCAGCAACCAGGCGCGCAACACGATTTTTCCGGAGCCGGCTTTTCCGGCAGGTTGTCCTGCAGGACGGCGAAGACTTCCCACTCGTTTCCGTCGGGATCGCGGACCCACGCCTTGTCCTGCAACGCGTAGCAGCATTCCGTTTTCATTTCATCGCGAGGCAGCAAGCCTCGCTCCTGCCAGGTCTGGCGCATGGCCAGGACATCGGCCGTCGATTCCACCTGAATGCCCAGGTGGGACAAGCCGCCCTGGCTGGCGTCGGCCGATTCATTCAACGTAAAATTGAGCGGCGGGTTCGCGACGTCGAATTTCGCGTATGCGGTTCGCACTTTGCAAGGGTCGATTCCGAAAAGCCGGCGGTAAAACTCGGTGCTCGCCGCGACATTTTTCACGTGAATCGCAACGTGGGCCTTGCGGGCTATTACGGGTTGTGTTGCCATGGAATCCTCCAAACCGCCCAAGCAATACATACGCTTGTGCGTATATATGAAGACTACGCGACCTTGCACATATCTGTCAAGCCATATATAATTCGGCCATGCCTCGAAAGGAAAAATCGTTTCCCATCGACCGCCTCTTTCGCGTTCTGGCGGATCGCACGCGGCTTCGCCTCCTTAACCTCGTAGCCGATAAGGAGATATGCGTCTGCTACTTCGTGGAGATCCTGGGGAGCAGCCAGCCCAAAATTTCGCGCCATCTGGCGTATCTCCGGCGGGCGGGGATCGTCGCCGCGCGGCGCGAGGGGCGCTGGATGCACTACCGCCTTCTTGCGCCTCGAGACGCGGTTGCCTCCTCGATGTTGCAGGATACCCTGGCCCGCTTGCGGGAACTGCCGGACATGCGGAGAGACGTGGCGAAACTCGATACCGGCTGTTGCGCAGCGACTTCATCCGAAGGTGCGTCGACTGCTCCCCAACCTGCGATCGTTTCCATATCCCGGCAAGCGGTGTAGCGTAAACCGAAACTCGATCTCCATGCCTTCTGGCCATCCAGGAACTTTCGTAGTAAATTTCTTTCTCTTGCGGCTCCTGGCCTTTCCATGGCCCGCGGAAAAACAGAGGGATTGTCGTTACACCTGATTTTTCGTCGGGCTTTTAACGGGACAGGTTAGCCGTCACGCGATTGCGGTGCATGGCGATAAATTGTCCAATTGGGACGTAACCTTTAAGAAATAGGCTTTCCCTGCGCCTCGACGCCGGGGTGCCGCAATGCTAATCTTGAGGCTAGTTACTGACGATAGGAAACGATCGTGGCCGAATCTAATCTTCATCCGGGACCGGATGTCCAAAAGCGACGCTCCACGCGAATCGTGCAAGCGGTTCCGCTGACTGTGACGGGTGTGGACGCGCTGGGCCGGCCGTTTCAAGAGCGCACGTCCACGCTGATTATTAATTGTCACGGCGCCCGCTACCAATCGAAACACTACGTCCTGAAAAATATGTGGGTCACGCTCGAAGTGCCTCATAACGAGCCGGGCCGCGAGCCGCGCCAGGTCCGGGGGTGCGTCACATGGATTCAGCGTCCGCGAACCGTCCGCGAGTTATTTCAAATCGGCGTGCAGCTGGAAGTTTGCGGAAACGTTTGGGGCATTGCCTTTCCCCCGAGCGATTGGTTTGCCTTCCCCGATGTTGAGACCGAGCCCAAACTGGAAATTCCAGCTCCGTCCCTGACTCAGCAGCATGTATCCGAGGCCCAGGATTGGTCCAGCACAGAAACTTCCGTGGAGCAAGAGCCGGCGCCGGCACCCGTGGAGAGCAACCTTCGCGTGCTTCCCATGCCGGGTGCGACCGACGCTTCCATGCAGCTCGCGAGGCAAGTGGCGCGGCTGATCGCCGAAGCGAAGCAGCAAATTCAGAGCGCGACCATGGAAAGCGCCAGCCAGGCAGTGGCTGCGGAAACCGGCCCGATGCTGGCCGCCATGCAATCCCAATTGCAGGATGCGTTGGAACAATCCGTCGCCGCCAGCGTCTTGGTGCACATTGAAAAATCGGAACAGGAAGCCCTGCAACGCCTGCAAAACGAGAGAGACACGGGCGCCGCGGCCATGATCGAGAGATTGTCGGGCGAACTGGACTCGCGGCTGAAGAAAGCGCGTCTCCAGATGGACGCTCAGATTGCGGAAGTGGAGCGCGCACGGCGCGCGGATTTCGAGCAGCACGTTCAGAACCAGCTTCAGATGGCCGCACAGAAAATGGAAAGCCTCACCGGAAGCATGGGAGCGAACCAGAGCGAAGTGGGCGCCATCATCGATCAATTGCGGCAATCCTCGGAACAGGCCGTCGCGGACGCCCATGCGCATCTGGCGCAAATGGAAGATGCCGCGAAAGGGCTGGCCGAGCAGATCGCCGCCACGACCACCATCGGAAGCGCCGGATGGCGCGGGCTTCTCGAATCCGACCTCGCGGCAGCCAGCGCGCGCTGGGCCGAAAAGGTGGACGCCACGATCGAGGATGCGTCCCGGCGAACGGCCGAGCAAATCGAGAAAAGCAGCGAAGTTTCCGCGCGGAAGATCGAGCAGGAGCTTCAGCAGCGGATCAGCCTGCTGGGCAACTCGCAATCGCTGGCCACGGCCGAAGCGGAGACAATCCTGGGCGCGTTGCGCGGCGCGATCAACCGGGAAACGTCCAGAGTCGAAGGCATCGTTTCGCAAGCCCGGCAATCGATTGAACAATTGGAAGCGAGTCGTGCTGACATTTCAGCGCTTCTCCAGTCAGCGTCCGAAGAGCTGGCGCAGCGCGGAGCGTCCATCCTTGAGGCGCAGGAAGCCGAGATGAATCGCCGCGCGGAATCCGCCGTGGCCGCAATGGCCCAGCGCCTGAACCCCATGCTCGAAGCCGCGGGCCAGGAGACGATCGAAAAACTGGCGAACGAGCTCGAGGAAAAGCTTGCGCCGCAGATTGCCCTCTCCGCGGAAATGCTGAACAAGATCGCGTTCGACCGCGATCAGGCCGAGAAAGCGATCGCCGAGCATCAACAGCGCATCCGGCAAGTCTCCGATCTCAGCCTTCAGGACACCGCGGCGCGCAGTAAGGATCTGCTCGCGCAAATCGAAAAGGATTTCGGCGAATCGTCGCGCACGGCTTCCGCACGATGGCTGGAGGAGCTGGAAACCAAGGCCACGGAAACCTCGCACATCACGTTTGAAGCGCTCTTCAAATCGGCGGAGTGGTACGAGAAAAAAGTTCAGACCCAGATGCAGACGACGCTCGATAAGGGGCTCGATCAGGCCGCCACGCGCATGCGGGAAAAGGCCGCCGAGATGTCCACCTTGTTCGCAAACGAGCTGGATCATTACAGCCGAACCTACGTCGAGCACGCGCGCGGACAGATGCAGGAAAGCGCGCGCGATGCCGCCGAGCAAGGCAGCCAGAAGATCGCGGAATCCAGCGAGACCGCGGCAGCCATCTTCACCGAACGCGCCGCCGAACTGGGGCACGAACAGTTCGATCTCTACGCTTCCAAAACGAAATCGGCCTTCGAACAACACACCGCGAACATGGAAGCGCACACGACGCAAATCCGTTCGAAGCTCGAAAGCGATGCGCGCGGCTTCGCCAATGAGTTCCAGCGAGTGCTGTCGCAACACGCGCAGCAAACCCTGGCGCAGGGCAAGCTGACGCTTTCCAACCAGGTCGATCAGGCCAAGGACGCTCTGCTCGCGGAAACTCAGTCGCTGGGACACCAGTTCCAGGCGTCGCTCGGTTCCCAGGCAACGGCGGCCATGAACGATCACAAGCAGCGCCTGGACAACGCGTCAAACTCCTGGCTGCTGACCACGGTGACGAAACTCAATCAGCAATCCGAAAACCTCATCACCGAAATGGCCGACGCCACCGAGAAACGGCTGAAGGACGTTTGCAGCAACGTGTTCGCCGAGATGGGCGAATCGCTCCGCCAGCGCCTTGCAGGACTTGCCGCGCCTCTCGTGGAGCCGGCAACACCGGCTTCGCCCGCGCCCGGCATCAATCCTGTAGATTTTCCAAGGGATTGAAGGCGTGAGTATATACGCAACACTTCGTCTTTGCGATTGCAAAGGCACAGCAGAATCACAGATGAAGAGGCTTCAGGTCTGCGTCGTTCACACCAAAGACAAAAAGTAGCGAGTAATCGTGGCACAGGCTTCAGCCTGTGTTCCGTGGATTCGCGCAAATCAAAACCACACAGGCTGAAGCCTGTGCCGCAAAAAAACCCGCGCCCCGCGTCTGGACCGGGCTTCGCGCCCGGGATATTCTAGGCGGATGGAACTTAGATCACTCCCCAAAATTGAGCTGCATCTGCATCTGGACTGCTCGCTCAGCTATCGGGCGGTTTCCGCGCTGGCGCCTTCTGTCACTCGCGAGGAGTACCAGCGCGATTACATTGCGCCCGCGCGTTGCTCGAATCTTGCGGATTTCCTTTCCCGCGCGCCCAAAGGATTTCAGCTCATGCAAACCGAGGATTCGCTTCGATTGGTGACGGAGGATTTGTTCCAGCAGCTTCTCGAGGATGGCGTGATTTATGCCGAGATCCGGTTTGCGCCGCTGCTGCATACGGACCAAGATTTGAGCCCTGATCGCGTGGTGGCGGCGGTGGAGCGTTCGGTCGAACGCCTGATCCGGGAAACGGGCGTGCAGGCGGGCCTGATTCTCTGCACGCTGCGGCACTTCACGGAGACGCAGAGTTTGCGCACCGCAAAACTCGTGGAAGAATTTCGCGGCAGCCGCGTCGTGGCGCTCGATCTTGCGGGAGACGAAGCGGGATTTCCCTTGGACGCGCACATTGGCGCGTATCGCCACGCGCGAGAGCATGGCTTGTCGCGCACAGCTCACGCCGGCGAAGCGCTCGGCCCCGCGAGCGTGTGGGAAACGCTTCGCCAGCTCGATCCGCAGCGCATCGGCCACGGAACGCGCAGCATCGAGGATCCGAAACTCGTGGAGCATCTTCGCAAGGAACATATCCACCTGGAGATTTGCCCGTCGGCCAACGTCCAGATCATTCCTTCCATTGAAAATATGGAGGAACATCCCATCGATCGCCTCTACCGCGCAGGCGTCTCCCTCAACGTGAACTCCGACAGCCGCATGTTGACGCCGACAACTCTGACGCAAGAATACGAAAGCCTTCAGCGCGTATTTCATTGGAGCGAACAGGATTTGCTGCGCACGAATCTTATGGGTGTGGATGCTGCGTTCGCGGACGATGGAGTGAAACAGCAGCTCAGGAAACATTTTCTGGAGGCGTACGACGGGGCGAATCCGTCCGCATGAGCGCTCTTCGATCCGCAGCGCGAAAAATGGATCGACCATTTTCGCCCCCAGGGGCCGATCATCACGGGCGTGACCGCAATCGGGTGCACGACCGTCCACGTTCTGTCGATGAACGAATCGAGCTGATGGACATTCTTATCGCCCGCAGTCCTGCTGCGTCTGGCTTGGTTTGAGTTCGCCGTTCCTGTCTTGTTTTATTGCCTCAAAACAGGTGATGAAACAGGGCTGCTTCTCTCACAGCAGTTTCTTCCGCACGACCCATGTGGTCATCGAGCGTTGATTTTGGACAACAGTGGTCTTCAACGGCTCGGTCAGTTCCCCGCCTAACCGTTCGGCGAGTGAGGCGAGCAGCGCTTCGTCCACCATATACCGCTCCGCGCCATCCGGCGACCGGAAGCGGCGTCCCTGGATGCGTACGAACTGGCTCTCCATGCCGATGGTGGATGCGATGCGGCAGAAGAAAAGCCCGCCCGGCCTAAGAACGCGCCAGGAACCCTGCAGCATGGCTTCGAACTGCGCTTCGTCGCGGGCGAGATGGAGGACGGTATTGCTGATGACCACATCCGCGCAGGCATCGTCGAACGACATATGTTCGACGGCTTCGAGCCGAAAATTCGACGCCGGAAGCGTGGGCGCGAACTTCCGCGCCATGGCACGAACGCTATCCACGGACTGCGCGTCCGAGTCCGCGGCGAAAACTTCGTACCCTTCCCGCAGGAAATAGACGAGGTTTCGACCGGAACCGCATCCGGCGTCCAGGATTCGCATTCCGGGTGAAATGTGGCCTTTCAGAATCTGGTCGAAAAGATAGATATCGATCTGTCCAAATTGCTCCTGAAGCGTGGGCGTGATCATCCCTGGAAAACTAGACGGGCGGCGCGACTTTGTCAAGTGTTCGCCGGGATAGCTCACACGAACTTCACATTGCAACACGTCCGATCGCGATCCATCAACAGCGGAATGCTCTTCAGTGGCACAGGCTTCAGCCTGTGTGGTTTAACTTGTGGCAAGCGAAAGTCAAAAAACCACAGGCTGAAGCCTGTGCTACTAAAAACATCCCTGCGCGAATGGCATTCGCGCTGACCTTTACCCGTAACCGGCCCCACTTTGCCTCGCCTCGTCCGTTTTCGGTCCCGAGGGCAGTTACCTGTATAATGGCGCGATGCCTAACCGAGCTTATGCGAGCATATGGGTCCGCGACTTCAACGAGATGAACATGCTCACGCACTTCGAGCATTTTCTCGCCACGCTGCCGCTCACATCCACTCCGCCGGCATTCACGGGGATGACGGTTCGGGCCCTGGACTTCGCCGAAACTCCGCTCGAGGAGTACGATTTGCGCGGCCACCTGCCGACTCCCGAGGAGATCGTCAAGCTGACGAAGGAACACTGTTCGAGTGACGTATGCTTTGAAATCGCGGCGCGATGGGACCTGTGGATTCGCGACCGGGAAACCTCAAGCTGGAAGAAGCAGCCGGAGCACCTGGAAATTTCTTGTTACGGCCCGGACTACGACCAGGGCGTGTGCGCCGAGTCGGGCCACTTCATGGCCGACCTCGGCTTCGAGCATCTCTTCACGGGCCACGCGGGGCTGCTCTCGGGAGACGCCGAGCGCGTCGCGGAGCCGCAGCATCCGGAAGAGGCGCGCTTTCTGATGTGGATGTCGCAGCCGCAAAATTTGCGCGAATATCAGGAGAAAACGCGAGAGAATATCCAGAAGCTCATGGGTTGGATGCGCGCGGTGGAGGAAGCCCTGCCGGTGGAGCGATTCCGATTGTGGTCCGAGGGAGAGGAAAACTTTGAAGCGCGGCTCGATGAAATTCTGGATCTGCGCTAGTCTTGCATTCGCCCCGATAAGCTCAATGATGAGCACCGCGGCGGGCGCGCGAATCCCTTTTTCCGGTGCGGGACAAATCGCTGCGCGGCGCGGCAATGAAACTTTGCTGGCGGGGTTGCGGCCCGGACGGGACACCTTCGCCGTGGCCGAGAAGCGATTCAAGGCCAGGAATCTTTCTGGGGATCAGGATTCGGGAACCAGGGAATGGCGCGACGATTGTTCGGGTCGCTCGATCCGCTTGGAGGTCGACGCCAAATTCGTGATTCAAAGCGTGACGATCACGACGCTCGGCGCCCAGGAAGGAACGTGCAGCGACCGGCGTCCGGATTTTCTCGACCCCCGAAATTGGCTGACGGGACTGGGCCTGCGCATGGGCGATTCGCAGGATCGCGTGGTGGGTTTATATGGCGAGCCGAATTCCAGCGGCCCGGCAACCAGGCACGGCCGGGAACTCGCTCTGATGCATTATCAGTTTAATTGGGCTGGCTCCGACGTTCCACAGGCGATGGAAGTGTTGTGCGCCCGGGAAACAGGACGGGTAGTGGAAATTACGCTGGCGTTCCCAAACCCATAGTGCGTTTGCCGACTATACTATGACGATGCGGAAATTGCGTGCGACCGTGGGAACGATGTTGTGCGTCGTTGCGTTTACCCTGGCGGGATGCCACACGGCGCAGCCGACCGGCGACGGTAAGGCGGGCGCGGATGTGATGGAAGAAGCGCGGCAGGTTGCGGAAACATCTTTGGGCAAGCAGGCGGAAATTCTGGTCGTCGGGAACCTTGCGGCAAATGGGCGGGAGCAACTGCTGGCGGTCAACCGGATCTCGAAGGAAGTGGCGGCGAATGCGCGGGGCGGGAATCCCGCGCCGGTTTTCATCACGCGAGCGGCCATTCTCGAAAAAGATGGCGGCAAATGGTCCGAGATTCTGCGCTGCGACGAGCATTTGAAAAATCCCAATGGCTATCTCGGAGGCTCTTCGGCAGCGCGCTTTAGCGGCTGGCGATTGGAATACAGCCAGGATGCGAAGGAAGGCTTTGAAATGAAGTTCACGCCGGCGGAAAGCGCCGGGCAAGCAAGCGCGGGGTTCGATGTGCGCTGGAATAAAAATACGAAACGCTATCAGTCGTTCGACCAGTCTCATGAAAGGTATCTGAACGAGATTCCGGTATTGGAAACTCCACAGTCCATTCTCAGATGAGCGCAACAGCAAACACACTGTCAGGATCCATTCCGAAAACGGCGGAGAAGCGCGTCTCCGGATGGGCGCAGCTCAGCCGCTTGTTCCCGTACGTGCGGCGCCACAAAACGGGAGTGATGATCGGCCTCGTCACGCAAATCGGAATGGGCATCACCGGGACGCTGCTGCCGCTGATCCTTGGCGTCATCACGGATTGCATCAACGGCGCCCAGACCCCGCTGGCGCAACTCGGACGCCTGACGCATATCGCTCTGGGGCCGCTTCTTCCCTACTATCATCCGAAGGATCCGCATACGCTGGCCGTATTTTGCACGGCGCTGGTGATCATTTGCGCCGTGCAAGGCGTCTTTTCGTACTGCACGCGACAAATTTTGATCGGGCTGTCGCGCGACATCGAATTCGACCTGCGGAACGACCTGCTCGCCAAGCTCATCCTGATGGAGCCGGAGTTCTACGTGCGGAATCGCACGGGCGAGCTGATGTCACGCTGCACGAACGATTTGAATTCGGTACGCATGGTGCTCGGTCCGGGCATCATGTACAGTGCCAATACGATTGCGACCATGGTCTTGGCCGTGACGCTGATGTTCTGGATTTCGGCGACGCTCAGCGTGTACGTGCTGCTTCCCGTGCCCATCGTTGCCGTCACCGTGTGGCTCTTCGGCCGGCAAATCCACGCGCTGTACGGACAAATTCAGGCTTCGCTCGCGGTGCTTTCCGCCAAGGCCCAGGAAAATCTGGCCGGCGTGCGCGTTGTGCGCGCCTACGTGCAAGAGGATGCGGAGATTCGCGGGTTTGACGCGCCCAATCGCGAATACATCGACCGCAACCTGCGCTTGATCTTTTTCTGGAGCCTGTTCATGCCGCTCCTCCAGTTGTTGTTCGGGCTGACGTTTATTCTCGTGCTATGGCAGGGCGGCCACCAGGTAGTTCTGAGCCGGATCACGCTTGGCGAACTGATCGCGTTTTATACGTTCATGACGCGCCTGATTTTCCCGATGATTGCGCTGGGATTCGTAACCAACATTTTTCAGCGCGGTGCGGCATCGATGGGCCGGCTGAATTACATCCTCGATTCCGAACCGAAAATCAGCGATGCAAACGCGGTCCCGGGCCAAGCCGGCGAAATTCGCGGCGAAATAGAATTCCGGAATCTGACCTTTACGTATCCGACCGTGCGAAGCGATACCGACGGAACAAAGGCAAATGGAACGTCCGCTCCCAATCAGCCCGTGCTTCAGGATATTTCCCTGCGCGTTCCGGCCGGCTCGATCCTCGCGATCGTAGGACCCACGGGAAGCGGGAAATCCACGCTGGCCGCGCTGATTGCGCGGCTGTGGGAAGCGCCGCCGGGCACGCTGTTCGTCGACGGGCGACCGATCCGCGAATGGCCACTCGAAACGCTGCGGCGCGCCGTGGGATATGTACCGCAGGATACGTTCCTCTTCAGCGAAACGCTGCGCGAAAATGTCGCCTTTGGCGTCGATAGCGCGACCGACGAGCAGATCCATGAAGCCGCCGATGTCGCCAGCATCGCCGCCGAAATTGGGGAGTTTCCCGCAAAATTCGATACGATGGTCGGCGAGCGCGGCATTACGCTCTCCGGCGGACAAAAACAGCGCGCCGCCATCGCCCGCGCCGTGATCCGCGATCCAAAAATCCTGATTCTGGACGATTCGCTTTCGAGCGTGGATACCGGGACCGAAGAGCGCATCCTGAAGCGCCTCGACGCGATTCTGCGTGAACGCACGACCATTTTAATTTCACACCGTGTCTCGACCGTGCAGCACGCCGACCAGATCGTGGTCTTGCGCGACGGGCGCATCGTTGAATGCGGCACACATGCCGAACTTCTGGCGCGCGCCGGATATTACGCCGACCTGTACCAGAAGCAATTGCTCGAGGAAGAATTGGAACGCGAATGAGCGACTTCCGCGAAGAGGAAGCACTAGGCAAGGCCTACGACTCGCAGCTTTTGCGGCGGCTGATGACCTATCTGCGGCCGTACAAGTGGAGTGTGGTCTTTGCAGTTGTGCTGACTCTGCTGGTCGGCCCGCTTACGGTGGTGGGCCCCCGCCTGTTTGGATACGCCGTGGACAAGTACATCGTGCCGGGAGTGGATCAATCGATCCCCTGGTCGGCGGCTCTCCGCGGCGTCGGGTTGATTTCTCTGTTGTCGCTGGCAGCGTTGCTTCTGAACTTCGCCGTACAGTATCTGCAAGTGCGAATGATGCAGAACGTAGGCCAGCAGACACTCTACGATCTGCGAAAAGAAATCTTCGAGCGCCTGCAGCGCCTGCCGATGAGTTTCTACGACCATAGTCCCGTGGGGCGGCTGGTAACGCGAGTCACAACGGATGTGGACGCACTGAACGACCTGTTTGCCGCCGGAATCGCGGCCATGGCCAACGACGCCATCATGCTGATCAGCATCGGCGCGGTGATGATGGCTATGAACTGGCGGCTCGCGCTGGCCACATTGGCGGTGCTGCCGCTCATCATGATCGCCACGTGGATCTTCCGCGACCGCGTGCGCGACGCCAACCGGCGCATCCGGACGGCCATCGCGCGTATCAATTCGTTCCTGCAGGAACACATCAGCGGCATGAGCGTCGTGCAGATTTTCAACCGCGAGCGGAAATCGTCGGAGCAGTTCGCCGAACTGAATCGCATCCATATGGAAGCTTACAAGGATGCGATCACGGCCTTCGCCGTCTTCTTTCCAGCGGTCGAGCTGTTCAGCATGACAGCAATCGCCGTCGTTTTCTGGTATGGCGGACTGCTTTCCTTCTCTGGCGCGGTGACCGTGGGAACGCTGATCGCCTTCATGCAATATGCGCAGCTCTTCTTCCGGCCCATTCAGGACTTAAGCGAAAAATTCAACATCTTGCAATCGGCCATGGCTGCGTGCGAGCGGATTTTCAAGCTGCTCGATGAGCCGTTGCCCGCGCCGTCCGCGGAAGCTCCGCTTCCCCTTTCCGCTCCGCGCGGCGATATCGAATTTCGCGGCGTGTGGTTCGCCTATCTCGGCGGCCAGAATCCGAGCGAGGAAGACTGGGTTTTGCGCGACGTTTCGTTCCACATCGCGCCCGGACAAACGCTCGCCATCGTCGGCCACACCGGAGCGGGAAAAACCACGCTCATCCAACTTCTGCTGCGGTTCTACGAAATTCAGCGCGGCCAGATTCTGCTCGATGGCGTGGACATCCGCCGGTACGACGTGCACCAGTTGCGCCGGCAATTCGGCATCGTGTTGCAGGACCCGTTCCTGTTTACCGGCACGCTGGAATCCAACATTCGACTGGGCGACGAGGAAATCGGTCGCGAGCGGGTCGAATCCGCGCTGCGCGAAGTGGGGCTTGGCGCCCTGCTGGATTCGCTGCCGGAAGGCGTTGAAACAAATGTCAGCGAACGAGGCGCGACGTTTTCCGTGGGGCAGCGCCAGTTGATCAGCTTCGCGCGAGCGCTCGGGCACAATCCCCGCTTCCTGATTCTTGACGAAGCGACGTCGAGCGTGGACACCAAAACCGAAATCCTGATTCGCGAGGCGCTCGACCGCTTGCTTGAAGGCCGCACCGCGCTGGTCATCGCGCACCGGCTCAGCACGATTCAGCACGCCGACCGCATTCTCGTTTTCCACAAAAGCAGATTGCGCGAACAGGGTTCGCATCAGGAACTGCTCGCGCTGCGCGGGATTTACTACCGCCTGTACCAGCTCCAGTACAAGGACCAGGAGATGCGCACGTCCTTCGAAACTGCGGAGAGCGGCGCGGGCGCGCCCGCGCCGGGCAACGACTAGCCTTTAGTGGCACAGGCTTCCGCCTGTGTGCCAGCTCGATTTCGAAAGAGCCAGCGGCTTAAAGCCGCAAAGGTATTGCACACTTTACGGCACGGCTGAAGCCGTGCCCTACAAAGATTTGACAATTGCCACACAGGCTTCAGCTTGTGCTATACCATGCCTCCCACACCCATCCTGATCTCCGCGGGCGAAGCATCCGGCGACATGTACGCGGCGCGGCTCGCGACGGCGTTGCGCGCGCGCGCCGACGTGCAACTTTTCGGCATGGGAGGGACGCGCATGCGCGGTGCCGGCGTCGAAATCGTGGCCGACTGCTCCGAAGTTTCGCTGGTGGGAATCGTCGAAATCATTAAAAAATATCCAGCCCTGAAGCGCGTGTGGAAACGCCTGCTGAACGAAACGGCGCGGCGCAAACCGCGCTTCGCGATCCTCACCGATTTTCCGGGCTTTCATCTGCGCCTGGCGCGGGCCTTGAAGCGCCAGAACGTGCCGAGCGTCTATTTTGTGTGCCCGCAGTTCTGGGCCTGGAGGCCGTGGCGGACGAACCTGGTGCGTCGTCGATTCGTGCGCGGGCTGTGCATTTTTCCGTTCGAGGAGGGTTGGTACCGGGGGCACGGCGTGAAGGCCGATTTTATCGGCCACCCGCTTGTCGGAAACGTGGCGGCCAGCAGAACGCGCGCCCAGTTCGCGGCCGACTGTGGGCTGGACGCGAGCCAGCCGATTGTCGCGCTTCTGCCCGGCAGCCGGTCCGGCGAAATCGCGCACCACATGCCCACGTTACTGAACGCCTGCCGCCTGATTCAGAAAGAGCGCAAAGTGCAATTCGTCCTGGCGCTCGCGCAAGACGTGAAACAGTCGCAGGTCGCTCAATATCTCTCAGCCGATGTTTCATTGTGCGTGGTCGAAGACGCGACGTATGACGCGCTGGGCGCGGCGGACCTGACCATCATCTCGAGTGGCACAGCGACCGTCGAGGCCGCCTTGATGGACGCCCCCATGATTGTCATCTATCGACTCTCGCCCCTTACTGCGGCCATCGCGCGATGGCTCGTGCGCACACGCATGTTCGCCATGGTCAATCTGATCGCAGGCCGGAGGGTTGTGCCCGAACTCTTGCAGAAAGATTTCACTCCCGAGCGGCTGGCAAGCGAAGCGGCGCGCCTGCTCGATTCGCCCGATGCGCGCGCGGAAATGCGGCGCGGGCTGGCTGAAGTTCGCGAAAAACTTGGCCCGCCCGGCGCGGTCGAGCGCGCAGCGGACCTGATCGCGGAGATGTTAAAGCAACCGTAACCCAGCCGAGGCTGGCAACTCAGCGGCCCAAGTTGGTATCCTAGTTGTTTCAGATCGTCTCCACCGGAAAGAAAGGCATTTGAACCTCATGTCGAAATTTCGGCTGCTCGTATTCGCGGCAGGTCTCGCCGCTCTCGCCGTGCCTGGCCACGCGCAATCGCCGGGCTCGCCGCAGGGCCCGGGCCGAGGCGTCGCGCCCGCCCAGACCGCGCCCACCGCCGCATTCCGGGCGACAAACTACGAAGTTCGCGCTTCGCTCGACGAGATCGGCCAGGTGATGAATGCCCAAGCGAAAGTCGATTTCGTGGCCAGCGATGCGGGCCGAGTGCTGGACGTGGAACTCAATCAAAATCTGCGCGTTCATTCGATCCTCGACGCGGCGGGAAAGCCCGTGCCCTACGACCGGGACGACAACGCCAGCCTGAAACTCCACATCACGCTCGCCGATACCGTGCCCGCCGGGGGAAAAGTCACTCTGTTTTTCGATTATGGCGGTCCTCTTTCCAGCCGCATGAACGATCCCAATCAAGGCATGAGGATGGCGTATTTCGCGAAGGACGGCGGATACCTGCTGCTCCCTTCGCGCTGGTTTCCGCTGACGGATTTTCCCGCAAATCGATATACCGGCATATTCCATCTCGAAGTGCCCGGAAACATGGTGGTCGTGGGAACCGGCACATCGGCGGGAGCGCCTGTGCCGGCCACTCCCAAACCCGCTCTGGCTCCCGCTCCGGCTCCCGCGAAGAAGGGCGTGCGTTCCGCCGCGCCGGTAGCGCCCTCAAGCGCGCCTCCGCCTCCTCCGGTGGAAAACGGGCGAATGCTGTACACGTATCGCGTGGATAAGCCAGAAGCGGCAGGAACCTTTGTCATCGCGCCGCTGCAATTGAGCCCGGAGCGCGCGGAAGGCGCGGCTTATTCCATCTACACGCCGCCCGCGTCGGCCAATACGGCGCCGGCTTATGCGGACACCGTCGCGCACATTCTCGATATTTACAACGATGAATTTGGAGCGTTGCCGGAACCCGGCATGACGATAGCGCAAATTCCGGACGGAACCGTCGATGGATTCGCCGCGCCAGGCCTGCTGCTGGTGAGCGCGCGGCAATGGTCCGCTCAGCCCAATGCGCGGCTGCTGGCCGATCTCGCGGCGCACGAGTGGTGGGGCGAGCAAGTCACGGCCGCTTCGGCGTCCGACGTCTGGATCACGGATGGCCTCTCGCGCTACTCCGAGGGTTTGTATGTCGAGCAAGCTTCGGGCAAGGACGGACTGAACAAAGCCCTCGAGGAATTTGCCGTGGGCGCGCTGATGTTTGACGAGTCCGCTCCGATCGCCGATGCCGGACGGCTTGAGCCCGGCACCGAGGAATATCAATCGGTGGTCGTAAACAAGGGCGCGATGGTGTTTCATATGCTTCGCGCGATTATCGGCGACGCGAATTTCAGCGCCCTGCTGAAGGATTTTTATACGCGCTTTGCGGGAAAGGCGGCGCGAGTGCAGGATTTCGAGCAACTCGCGGAGTCGCGCATGGCGCAGCCCGCGCCGGCCGAATTCAAGATGGGCAACACGCCCGCCGCTTCCGCCGAACCCGCCAGCCTGCGCCCATTCTTCACGCAATGGCTGCATTCGACCGGAGTGCCGGAATTCGCTCTGGAGTACGTGGTTTACCGCACGAAAAAAGGATTCCGGATTGTTGGCAAAGCCAAACAGAACCTCGACGTCTTCCACATGGACGTGGAGATAGAAGTCCAAACCGAGGGAAACCCCGAATTCAAGACGATCACGATCTCGGGAAAAGAGTCCACCTTTACCGTGGAAACCTTCGGACGCCCGAAGCCGAACGGGATCATCTTCGATCCGCACAACTACATTCTGAAATCGAGCCAGCGGCTACGCGTGCGCGGAATGATCGCGCGCGGAGAAGCGCTCGCCTCGCAGGGCCGTTACTACGATGCGGTGCAGCAGTACCAGCGTGCGCTCGAACAGGACCGCTTGAACGCGCTGGCCGACTTCCGCATGGGCGAGGCGTTCTTCTATCAGCGAAATTATGCGGCCTCCGCGCAATCCTTCCGCGACGCGCTCGACGGGGTCACGGACCTGTCCACACGATGGACCGAAGTGTGGTCGCACATTTACCTGGGGCGGATTTACGACATTCAGGGCGACCGGACACGCGCCGTCAACGAATACAGCAAGGCGAAACAGACCGGGGACGACACGGGCGGGGCGCAAGCCGAAGCGGAAAAATCGCTGAAGAAAGCTTACAGCGAAAGCGGAGCCTGATCCGGATATTTCAAAACACAGAACAGAACCAGTAGCGCGGGCTTCAGCCTGCGGGTTTTCGTTCTCGCAAGGACCAAACTCCGCAGGCTGAAGCCCGCACTACTGGCTCGCCGATCAATAGCCGGACAAGCCCGTAAGCTTGGGAGCCGCGATTCCCTTGTGCTGAATCAGAACCTGAAATTTTTCTCCCAGCCCTTCCGGGTGAATGAGGTTTTTCAGCAGGAGGCGGGCGCGCAGTTTTTCCATTTCCGTTTGGCCCGGCTCGTACAATTCCGCGAATTCACTGCCACGGCCAAGCGCGACCAGAAATTGCGACTGTGTGACAAGGCCGGTGCGAGTCAGGCCCGCCCTCCGGCCCCACAAATCCATCGCCGTGAAATTGACGTGCGAAGTCAGGTCCTGCTCGCCCGGCGCATCGAGGACACGCTCCGTTACCGTGTGGTCGCGGTAGGCAAGGAGTGTGCCGCGATTGTGACGCTCGTCATACAAAATGCGGGCTTCATGGCCGTAATCGATAGTCAGGACAAAGCCGCGCTCCAGCGCGCGCCCCGCGCTCTCGATCCAATCGCACGCTTCGAGGCATACTTCCGCCTGCTGTCCTTCGTCGAGATGGATTCCCTGCTCCTGAAAATATCGCTCCAGCGCCGGCGTCGATGGTTTTTCGCGCATTTCAATGAACTGGCCGCCATCGAATCCCACGCAAATTTCCCGCAGCGCGCCATGCTCGATGACCACGCGGTGCGCGGGCAGCGCGTCCAGCAATTCATTTGAAAAAATGCATCCGGTGGAAATCGCGCGCGGAATTTCGGCGGCGCTGGAAGCGCGTCCCGCGGCCGCGTGAGCCGCGAGGTGCGTTGCGTGTTCCGCGCGGCGCGCGCCGGACAGCTCGACCGCAACATATTCCAGCGCCGCATAAAATGCGGGAAGAGCCCGGGCGCTGAAATCCAGAATGTGGCCGGCCAGGCGGCCCACTCCGGCGGCCGATTCGGCCACGACGAACGGGCGCGGCGAGCCCAGAAGCTCCCACATTTCCGCCAGTTGGCGCGCGAGCAAACGCCCGAAGACCGGATGAACGTCCACGCTGGTGTAATAGTCCCCAAAATGCCGGGCGCTCGGGCGCGAGTAATAGCCGTGCGCGAAATGGTAGAGGCACTCGCGCATGAATTCGGCGAAGGACATGGGACCATTCGCACGAATCCGCGCGGCGAGAATTTCGGAAAGCGCGCGCGCGTGTTCGCCAGGAGCTCCGGATACGGGCTGTGGATGGGCCGTCATACGTCCTGGCGCTGCGGATTGGAGGTGAACATCTCAATCAGGAAATCGTGAAGACAATCGTAGAGCTGCTTCTGAAAAATCCATGGAAATTGTTTGCTCTCAATTTCACGCGGTCGGAGCAGAAATATATACGTGTGCACTTGCGGCTCGGGCGGCGAGTAGCGAATCAGCACTTCGACGCCCTCGGCGGCGGAGCGCGCCTCGAACACAAAAAGCGGATGCTCGTAGCGGGCGAGCTCGGCGGAAACTTTTTCTGCGAGCGCTTTCATGGCCGCCCCTCCCCGGCCGCGCTTTGCAATTCACCGGCGGCGGCCATCTCCGCACGGACTTTCACAAATTCCGAGAGTGCAAGAGCATCGAATAAAACAAAGTGCACCGATTCGAGCGACGTGGGTTTCTTCAAATGCTCCGCAACTTCGCGCAGCATGATGCGTGCGCATTCCGGGACCGGAAAGCCTGCGATTCCCGTACCGACGGCGGGAAACGCGATCGAGCGCAACCCCCTCTCCGCCGCGATGCGCAGCGCGTGCGCCGTCGCGCTGCGCAAGGCGCGCGCCGTCGTCGCTCCTCCCAGCTGCATGCTGGCGGCGTGAATCACAAAGCGAGCGCGCAGTTTGCCGCCCGTCGTGATGGCCGCGCCGCCAACGGGAATGCTGCCGATGGCATCGCACTCCCGCTGAATTGCATCGCCGCCCTTACGACGGATCGCTCCGGCAACGCCCCCTCCAAGCTGCAAATCGTTATTCGCGGCGTTGACGATGGCATCGACGTCCATTTCCGTCAGGTCGCCTAGGAGGAGAATGATATTTTCGATGAGATTCATAAGCAGGCTTCGTTTCGATTTCTCGTCTTATTTCGCGATGCGCTTGAGCGATTCCTCATCGTAGCCAAGCACAATCTCGTTGCCGCGCATCACGACCGGGCGGCGGATCAGGTTGGGCTCGCCGGCCATTAATTTCAGGGCTTCGTCGCGCGATGGCGGATTCTCCTTCATTTTACGCGTGCGGTAGAGTTCGTTGCGCGTATTCAGAAACATGCGATAGTCGCGCTTGCCAATCAGATGATCGAGTTCCTCGACCGTCAGCCGGTCCTTGCCCAGATCGCGCAAGTCCAGCTCCACCTTCTGTTTTTCAAGAAAAGCCTTGGCCTTGCGGCAACTGGTGCAGGACGGCTTCTGCAGAAACTTGATTTTTACTTTTGCCACGCTTCTCTCTCCTTAGAAACCGAAGTCGGCCGGCGCGCTGTACGCGTGCTCGCGAACTTTCAGAGCGTCCATTCGCGGGCCTCCCAAGTGCTTCACATACTCGTCTCGCGAAGAAACTTTCAGCACCCACGTTTCAAGCCAGCGGCGGAAATCCTCTTCCGTGCGCGACTGTTCGTGATACCCGGCAAAGAAGGCATGATCGCGGCCATAATAACCCGCCACGGGCGAGGGATGCGCGCCCCAAGGCTCGTGCACGACGGCGCTCACGAAAAATCCAGGGATGAGCGTGCGGTTCGGATCGGACGCAATCACATCGGGCGCGACGATTTCCTCGGCCACGACGACCACCTTTCGCGAGGCGCGCGCCCCATCGATCGCGACGCCCAGATTGCCCCACAGGTGCGAGTTGCCGGACGCGTCCGCGCGCTGCACGGGGATGATGGCCACGTCAGGTCGCAGCGCGCGCACCGCGATCAGCCGCTCGTCCGTCACGGGCGAAGCGAATTCACGCAGATTGGCGTTGCTCTTCAGCACGTCGCTGCCGAGCGCCGCATACGTGGGCATGAAGGGCACGCCGAGCGCACCGGCATGAAGCGCCATGGCCATCGTGAAATTCGTGTAGTCCACGGTTTCGATCGCGTGGGGAATCGACTGCTCAACGGCCCGGCGAAAGCAATGGCCCATCCCGGCCGAAGCGTTGCCAACCCACGCGGCCATCACGCGCGAAACGCAGCCCGCGCCAATTATCTGATCGAACAGCATGTCGGAGATTGGACCCACGAGAGTCAGATCGCGGCAGCCCTGCCGGATGATCTCGTGTCCCGCGGAAAACGGGATCATGTGCTCGAGCGCCGCGCCCATCAGGACCGTTGAGCCGGAAGGCACATGCTCGGCAATGGCCTGGCGCATGGAAACTAATTTTGAAATGGCCGCTCCGCTCATGATTTCGTCCAGAAACGGTTGGGATCGATTTCGCGAATAATGGCGAGTTCGCTTTCGCTCGGCTCCGGCGTTGTCTTCAAATCGTCCGCCACGCGCAGCGCCCATCCTGTATGGCTCAGCACTTCTTCGACACGCGGCCCCGGGTGAATGGATGCCAGGTACGCTTCGCCGTCCTCGCCAAATCGCAGCACGCCCATCGTCGTGATGATCGCCGACGGTCCGGACTTCGCGGGCAAACCTTGCGCGCTTCGCCAGCCCTTGCCGGTACCGTTTCCGGGGGAAGTGATGTGTGCAACGCTTGGAACCAGGCGCTGCGCATCGTGCGCAAGCATCACCACGGTGCGCTGCGAGAGGCAGGCGATGTCACACGCGCCGCCCGAACCCGGCAGCCGTACCGCCTGCCCATTCCTGCGGCTCCAAGTGGTATTGAGATTGCCGAACCGGTCGACTTCCGCCGCACCAAGGAAACCCACGTTCACACGGCCCTGCTGAAGCAGCGACATCGCCGAAATCATATCCCCGCAAGACGTGGCGTTCCGCAAATTGGGAAGGTCACTCATGGTGTACAGCAGCGTCGAGGCAGGTTCCTCGCGGACAACCCCGTTTTCAAAAAGTCCGGTGGCGCGCGGCGCATGCGTCCGCTTGGCGAGCGCAAAAGCGATCATCGGCAGGCGCAAGCCGACGAAGACAAGTTCGCCATCGCGAATTTCGCGCGCGGCAGCCGCCACCATCAACTCCCCTCGTGAAAAGGAGCGTGCGGCGGTATTGGAGGATGTGAGCCCTGACATGGATTCCATCGGCCACCGCGCGGCGGGATCGAAACATTTTATGCCGCGAGTTCGTGTGGCCCGCTACTGCAATTTTTCGAGCACGCCGGCAAGCTCGCGAAAATATCGAAGCTTTTGGCCGCTGCCCGCGTCTTTTTTCGCGCCCGTGAGTGGCAGCACAAACACTTGCGCTTCGTATAGCCGCTCGTTTTGCAATCCCGGCTTGCAGGGCCTCTGCGCGAAATGCTCGAAAACGCCCGCTCCATTGAAAGCAACGGCCCGGGGCGCGTACTCTTCGAGCTTTCGAGCCAGCAGGATACGCCCCTCGGCAAATTCCTCGCGTTCCAATTCCTCGACCTCTCGCGTCGGGCGCTTGACGAGATTGGTCAATCCAATGCCGAACTCGATCAATCTTTTATCGTCGCGGTAACCGATCGGCTCGGGTATCACGCCTGAATCGAATAAGAGCGGCCAGAATTCGTTTCCCCTGCCGGAGTAATAATGCCCAGTGCGAGCCGAACGATCGTCGGGATTACAACCGACGATGACCAGTTTCATGCCGCTGCGCAGATAATCGGGCAAGGTTCGCATCGTGGTTCGTGGAGATCCGCGCACTCCCGGGAATCAAGCCTTGATCGAACTCGCGCGCTCCGCGTCATTCCCGTGTCATTCCCGCCACACCTGCCGGAACGCGCAAACCAGCCATCGCACATCGCAATAAACCGCCTTATTGTAGCATCTTCGCTCCGCACGGACGGCGCAGGCCCCTTTCGGCACTCCTCGGCCCGTGCTCGCTAAAATCCAAAAAAATATGCATCGAATTGGCGCCCCGCAGCATCCGAAGAAGAGACCCGTCATGCAAATGAGGATTATGGTACCCTGCCAAATGAAAGCAGCTGGCCTATGGGCGCAGCCGCCTGGAGCACACCGGATCGTGACCGCCAGCAACCCAAAACCTTTGGCTTCCGCAATCGTCCGCGATGACGAAGCCCAACTGGTGTCCGCGGCCAAGGCTGGCAATGCCGCCGCGTTCGAAGAGCTTGTCAATCGCTACGAGCGCAAGATTTTCCGCCTGGGAATGAACATCACGCAAAACCGCGAGGACGCGGAAGATGCGATGCAGGAAGCATTCTTGAAATCGTATCAGCATCTGGACCGCTTCCAGGGCGACTCCCGCTTTTACACCTGGCTCGTGCGCATCGCGGTAAACGAATCCCTGATGAAATTGCGCAAGCGGCGCCCCAACCAGGTTTCGCTCGACGAACCGCTGATGGGCGATGGCGACGATTCCGTCTTCCGCGAAATCGAGGACTGGGGACCATCTCCCGAGAAAAAATTCGCCCAGACTGAACTCAATGAAATTCTCAACACCGTGATCGGCGAACTCGAGCCGATTTTCCGGGTCGTCTTCCTGCTGCGCGACGTCGAGGGAATTTCGACGGAAGAGACCGCGGAAATTGTGGGAATATCCGTGGCGGCGGTCAAATCGCGCCTGTTGCGCGCGCGGCTGAAACTCCGCCTAAAACTCAACAAATACTTTCGACGGAGCGAATCTCGGTGAACTGCAAGAAAGTCATCCTCGAATTGACAAGCTATCTCGACGGGGTTCTCGACTCCACCATGCGAATCGATCTCGAACAGCACCTCTCCCGCTGTACCAATTGCCGCATGGTCGTGGACACCACCCGCAAAACCATTCAGATTTTTTGCAACTCCGAACCCGTCCCCCTTCCCGAAGACGTTCGCGAGCGTCTGCACACGGCGCTTCTCGAACGCTTCCGCCGCAACGCAAAATCGATATGAGGGAGCCAAGATCCAGTGGCGCGGGCTTCAGCCTGCGGGTTTTTAGTTCTTGCAACAACGAAACCCCGCAGGCTGAAGTCCGCGCCACTGGGGAGACCCATTTGGCGAATGGTGTAGAATAAGGACCTGCGCATCAGGCTCCGTAGCCTGCCGCCCACAGAGGATCTATGGCTCAAACCATCCAAACCATCGGAATCGCAAATGGAGGGGGCGACTGCCCCGGGCTGAACGCCGTTATTCGCGGCGTGGTGCGGGCCGCGATTTTAGGGCACGGCTGGCGAGTCGTCGGCATCAATGACGGTTTTGACGGGCTGATCTGGACCGAGCGCACCATGGCGCTCACGATCGAGTCAATCGCAGGCATATTGCCGCGCGGCGGGACAATCCTCGGCACCACCAATCGCGGAAATCCATTTCATTACGATGTCGACGAAGGCGGCAAGAAAGTCACGCACGACTATTCCCTGACGTGCCTGGAGAACGCGCGAAAACTGGGGCTGGACGCGATGATCGCCATCGGCGGCGACGGCACGCTGACGATTGCACGCGATCTCGGACGATTGGGAATCCCGATCGTGGGTGTGCCCAAGACCATCGACAACGATCTCTCGGCCACGGAAGTTACGTTCGGCTTTGACACCGCGTTGCACGTCGCCACGGACGCAATCGACCGCCTGCACACGACGGCCGAATCCCACGGCCGCGTGATGGTCATCGAAGTCATGGGGCGAGACGCGGGATGGATTGCGCTGCACTCCGGAATCGCGGGAGGCGCGGACGTGATTCTGATCCCCGAAATTCCATTCACCATCGAAACGGTTTGCGCCCGGCTGCGCGATCGGACCGCCACGGGCAAGAAATTTTCGCTGGTCGTTGTAGCCGAAGGCGTGAAGCTGCCCGCGCAAGATCCCAAGGGAGAACCGTTCCCCGCACCGCGACCCGGCCAGGTGGGAATTTTGATTGGCGACGCCATTCACGCGCATCTGAAGCAGGACGTGCGAGTGACCGTGCTCGGACACATTCAGCGTGGCGGATCGCCCAGCCCGTTTGACCGCATCCTGGCCACGCGCTTCGGCGTCGAAGCCGTGGAACTGGTTGCGCGCGGAGAGTTCGGACGAATGGTTTGCCTGCGAGCCGGAGAAATTGAGTCGGTCCCGATAGACGAAGCGGTCGGCGAAACACGACTGGTGGATCCACACGGAAGCATGGTTCGCACGGCTCGAGCTGTTGGCATTGTTTTCGGAGATCAATAGATGATTTTGCGCATCGTTCGCAGTTGGGGATTCCTTCCCGCTCTCCTCATCCTCGCTGCGCTGCTGTATTGGAAATTTCATTCCGTCCCGTCCAAGGTCATCGCCATCGGTTACGTGGCGGACCGCGACGTCACCCTCTGGAACACACTCGCGCAGGTGCGCGAACCCGTCGCGGAAGCGCACTATGGCGACCGCGTGGAAATCATGCGCGTGGAAGGGGCAGCGGCGCAGGTGCGCACGCCTTCGGGCGTGCTTGGATGGATGAACGATTCGCGGCAAATGATGGATTCCGACCTGTGGGGAAAGAGCGCGGCGTTGCTGGAACGCTCGCGAAAGTTGCCCGTCCAGGCGCGCGGCCGGACGAAGGCCGTCAGCAACGTGCGCGTCGAACCTGGGCGCGACGGCAAGCGCATCTTTCAATTCATGCGGGGAACTCCGGTATTGATCTTGGAGCGGGCCGTGGCCGACGCTCCACAGGGTGCCGAGGATAATTCTCAGGAAGAAAAGGCCGACAGCACGGAAGAACAAAAACCGAAGCAGGAAGACTGGCTGCTCGTCCTGCGTGCCGAAGATTCCACTGCAAGCAACACTCCTTCCGCTGGCGCGGGCTCTGCGGAAGTGAAGCCGGCGACAGGCGACACGGTCAGCAGCGGCCCTTTGGCCGCGCACGCAGGACTCGTGGCTGCAGGCGGTCCAGGAGGGATCGTCGGCGGCTGGGTGCTCGCAAGATTCGTGGAACTCGATTTACCCGGCCCGGTGAAGGATTATGCGAGCTCCGCCGATTTGCACGTGGTGGCTTGGTTCGAACTGAATCGCGTGCCAAATGGCGCCGGGGGGCAGGCGCCTCAATACCTGGTTGCGGGATCGCATGGCGGCGAGGGCCAGTCCTGCGACTTCACCATGCTGCGCGTATATACGTGGAGCATCACGCAAAAACGGTACGAAACCGCGTACGTGGAAAGCGATCTCTGTGGACAGTTGCCGATTGATGTGACCCGATCTCCCACCGGCGCGGAATTCCATTTTGCAAATAACGGCCGGAATCCCGCCGAAAGCCGGTACGTCATGCACCAATCGGTGGTTCGCCGTGTGACGAAGAAATCCGCCGCTCCGTCTTCTTCGCATCGCTGAACGCGTTGCGGGCAAGCCAATTTCATCCGCTGTGTTTTCGCTGAAAAAACCATAGGGCTGCGAATTTGTAAATCTCGGAAGCGTTCAAATCGTGAGGCAGCGCACCATCCTCATCCGATCAGGATTGGGGCAATTGCCTTCCAGGGATTTATGGGATTTGCACTACCAGCCTTCACGTGTAAAGTGATATAGAATTAACGTTTCGTATATATTGGTGGCAGCCGTCGATCGCATAGCTGTGGGTTGTCCCGACCCGGACAACTTGAAAGCGGCGCAAAAAAACGCCCGTTTCCAAGAGAAAGTAGTGAGCTATGCCAAATGCAACGGGCGGTCTGCGCGTCAAGACAAGGCTTTTTTTCTCCTCTCCCATCGCGATGATCGTCGCGGCGATGGCCATCCGTTTATTGGTGATGGCTTTCGCCTATCCGATGCAGCTTGATCCGTCTCTGGACCACGATCACTTTGGCGGAGAAGTGGGAAGGGTGGCGCGTTCCATTGCCACGGGCCATGGATTCAGCTCACCGTATCCCGAGCCGACTGGACCAACAGCCGCGATACCTCCTTTATACGCATATTTGGTTGCTGGAGTTTTCAAGCTGTTCGGAATTTATACAACGGCATCCGCGCTGCTTCTCCTGACGTTGAACAACCTGCTCTCTTCTCTGACGTGCCTGCCCGTTTTCCTGATTGCCCGCAGGGTCTTCGGACTTCGCGTGGCCGTATGGTCGGGCTGGATCTGGGCGCTGTTTCCCTATTCCATCGCCATATCGAATGAATGGGTTTGGGAAACCATCCTGACAACGCTGTTGCTGACCGTTCTGGTGCTGGCCACATTATCCCTTGAACGCTCCACGAGCCTCCTCGCCTGGATTGGTTATGGCTTGTTGTGGGGTTTCACCGGACTGACGAACCCGGCCACGCTGAGCGTATTGCCTTTTCTTGGAGCCTGGATATGGCTTCGGCAGTGGAAGCGTGGAAGTCGCTGTACGGGCGTGGCGTTTGCCGCGTCCCTTATTTTTTTGGCCACCATAGCTCCATGGGTCTGGCGAAGCAGTAAAATAGGGGGACGTTTTGTCCCCCTCCGCGGCGGTTTCGGATTGCATTTCATCTCAGGGAACAGCAGCGACACGAGCAGTCCCTTGAACTTGAACGTGCTCCCGGCAAATAGCACGAATGAATTGCACAGGCTGCAATTGATTGGCGAGCCTGGTTACATGGTTGAAAAGGAGCGCGCCGCCAGGGATTTCATCACGCAATATCCTCTTCGCTACGCGGGCCTGACGCTCCGCCGAATCCTGTTTACCTGGACCAATATTTGGGATTTTCGCGCGCGGTGGACACTGGACGAATCGGGCGTATTGAATATTCTCCTGTATTCCTTCCTGTCATTCCTGGCTTTTGCCGGGTTTGCCAGGGCGATCCAAGATGGCCCAGACCTGGCGGTTCCCCTGGCCATTGTCCTGGTTTGCTATCCCGTTGTTTATTACGCGACGTATTCGGACTTTCGCTACCGCCATCCAATCGATCCTATCATTGTTATTTTTGCCGCCTACGGTGCAAAATCCATATGGAGACATGGGGCTAATTCTCTTGAGGAGGCAACCGCCGTTGGCGTTCGGGGAGAAGCCAGCGTCCCATAGTTTCATTTCAAGCTGGGGGACGCATCCGGTCCGTGCTCATGCATGAACAATCGCTTCAGAAGACACAGCATCCTGTAATTTATTCCTACAAACGGTGCAGACCATGACGAATACGGCGGCAGGGTGGCGCGCCAAAATTGGGCTTTTATTCCGGCTTCCATGGGCCATGGCCGTTGCAGCGCTCCTGCTTCGCCTGATCGTGATGGGTTTTGCCTACAAACTCCAATTGGACCCTTCGCAGGATCATTGGGCATTTGGCTGGGAAACGGGCAGAGTCGCGAGATCGATCGCCACGGGACACGGATTCAGTTCACCCTATTCCGCTCCGACCGGACCGACGGCGTTGATTCCTCCGATTTACACGTATCTGCTCGCGGGCGTTTTTAAATTATTCGGAATCTATACCGCGGCATCGGCCCTGGTCATGCTGACTCTCAATAATTTATTTTCGTCGCTGACCTGCCTGCCGGTGTACTCGATCGCGCGGAGGATCTTTGGCATTCGTTCCGCCGTGCTGGCGGGATGGATCTGGGTATTTTTCCCGTATTCGATAGCCCTTTCGAACACGACCGTATGGGAAACCAGCCTGACCACCATGCTGTTTACCCTAGCCGTGCTCGCGACCTTATGGCTGGAAAATTCAAGAAGCATCGCCGCATGGGCCGGCTACGGATTATTTTGGGGATTCATTGCGCTCGCTTCTCCCGCGGCTTTGTCCGCACTGCCCTTCCTGGGCGGCTGGATTTGGATCCGGCAATGGCGGCGCGGAAGTAACCGCTCGGGGACTGCGTTTGTCGCATCCTTGTGTTTTTTCGCCGTGATTGCCCCCTGGATTTGGAGATGTAGCCGGACCTACGGGCATTTTGTGGCGTTTCGAGGAAATTTGGGGATGGAAATACTGGTCGGAAACAGCGATGACACGAGCCATCCATCCAATTTCAAAATCCTCCCGGGAACCAATCCACGGGAACTCGAAAAATTACAGCAAGTGGGTGAATCGGCCTACATGACCGAAAAGCAGCAGGAAGCCAAACGACTGGTCCAGCAGCGCCCGATGCGGTACGCCGGCCTGACGCTTCGAAGAATACTGAACACATGGACAGGCATTTGGGAATTTCCACCTCCCTGGAACATGGACGAGTCCGGCTGGCCAAACGTTCTCATGTACAGTTTCATTTCCATGTCCGCCTTTGCGGGGATGTTCCTGGCTCTGCGCGAACGCATGGACCTTGCCTATCCGTTGATACTGGTCGTCCTGGTGTTTCCTGCCGTCTACTACCTGACTCATTCGGATATGGGCTTTCGCCACCCAATCGATCCGATCCTGGTGACATTCATTGCCTGTGGATTTTCTTTCCGGAAAAAGGAATCGCCAATTTGATCGCCGCCGCACAACCAATCCTCCACCCCACGAATCTGATTTATTTAGGGTCGTCGGAATCCGGCTTTGGCAATCCTCTCGACGTGTGAAAAGGGCGAAAGCTCGCATGTTTCCCCCGTTTCCGGATAGGCCAATCTTATCCATGGCATTTGAAAGAAGATTGCCTCGGACGGGAAAATACGTAGTACGATGAATCACCCTTTAGCTCCAAGCGAATGGCTCCTGGACCCATGAATTTGACATTTTCCTGGGAATTTCGAAAATCATGAGACTGAGCGTAATCTCCCCTACATTGAACGAAGCCAAGAACGTACCTCTCTTGGTGGAGCAGATCGGGCGCGCATTGCGCGGCATCGATCACGAAATTCTCATCGTGGATGACAACTCCGCGGACCTGACCTGGTCCGTGGCCAAGGAACTTTCGGCGACCAATCCGCGCGTGCGAATCCTGCGCCGCATGGAGAATCCCGGCCTGGGCGCCGCGGTCATCGACGGATTCGACGCGGCCACGGGCGACGCCGTCGCGTGCATCGACGCCGATTTGCAGCACGACCCCTCGATTCTTTCCCACATGCTCGAAGAACTGCAAAATGGCGCGGATGTGGTCGTGGGAAGTCGCCATGTGGACGGCGGAAGCACGGGAAACTGGAATATTTCGCGACGGTTTCAGTCCTGGATCGCCACCAAGACCGCGCAACTCCTGCTGGGAGTCCGTCTAAAGGACCCCATGTCGGGTTACTTCCTCGTCCGGCGGAAGGATTTCTCCGAAATCAAACCGGATCTGGACGGCAAGGGCTTCAAAATTCTTCTGGAGATTGTCGCTCACCTCCACACAACGAAAATCAAGGAAGTTCCGTACACATTTCGCCCCCGAGCGCATGGCGAATCCAAATTGTCCGGGAAGGTGATCCTGCAATACTTTCATCAGATTTGGCGGCTTTGCAGTTCGAGCCGTCATTTCACCGTCAGGTTTATAAAATCGGCCATCGTCGGCGGGATCGGACTTTTTATCAATCTTGGCGTGATGGCGATTTTTCTGAAAAGCACGAGCATTCTGGACTGGAGAGCCTCGGCCATCGCCAGCTTGGCTGCCAATTTGCAAAACTACGTTCTGTACAACGTATGGACATACGTGGCCGGTTTCCATACCGGCTTTCGCAAACTCGATGGTTATCTTTCTTACCTATTGATGTCCGCATCGGGCATGGTCGTCTCAACCATCGCCTACTCGGTGTTTGCCGGGGCGTTTCTTCATGTGCCGCTCATGCAACAATCTCCGCAGGCATTTTATGGCCGGCTATTCTGCCAATTCGTTGCGGTCCTTCTCGGCATTCGATTTAATTATGCGCTGAACCGCGTATTTAATTGGCCGGATCTGGCCCTCCTCCACCTGGAAGCCCCCCCAAAGGTTCCGATTCTCCGCTGATCTTGCGCCGGGCCGCGTCGTTTCGGGGCGCGCATGGTAATATCCTACTGGAAATTTTTTTCCATATCCGAATGCAAGTTTGCCGCATGACACATAACCATTTCGATTCGCCGCGAGGAACATTTCTGCCGGCTGCGCTCGCCGCGATATTTTTTCTCGCTTCCTGCGGGAACCGCGTGAGTCCCGCCCCCATGCCGCAACCCCCGCCGCCTTTTGAATTCCTCGGCTCCTGGGGCGACAAGGGCAACGGCCCCGGAAAACTCGATGCGCCAGTGGCCTTTGCGGCCGATTCGCTGGGCTATATTTACTTCGCCGATCCAAGCTCCAGCTTCATTCATAAGTTTGCATCGAAAGGCACTCCCCTGCTTTCGTTCGAGGACTCTCGGGTGCGCCATGCGACGGGCATTGCCGTGGACTCGGGCGGCGCCATCTACGTCGCCGACGCGCAAAAAGGCAACATCCTGATTTTCTTCCCCGACGGCTCATTTCTCCGCGCCTTGCGGATCGCGCCCCAAAAGCATTTCTCCGGCGTCCTTGGAATCGTCGTCGATGCCGACGGCAATCTGTATGCGCCCAGCCCCGCGACATCGCGCATCCTGAAGTTTGACAATCGCGGGCGTACGCAAAGATCCTGGGCGGCTCCGCAAAAAGCGACATCGGCGGATGAGCGGCCATCCTGGGTTGCGACTGGACAGGATGGCTCTGTCTTCGTCGCCTATTTCAATACAGGGCGTATCGAGAAATTTTCCTCCGACGGCTCGTGGATGACGTCCTGGTCCGCCACGTCGAATCCATCGGGAGAGCCCAGTCGAATCACGGGATTTGCCGTGGCGGGCGGTTTCGTATTTACGATGGCTGCTTCCTCCTCGCAAATTCGAGTCTGGACCATCGACGGACTCCACAGACTGGACGCCGATCTCGCCGAATACATCGGTGCGGCCCCGATTGCCGGGCCGCAACTCGCCGTTACGCCACACGCGGAATTGCTCGTGCTCGATCCCGCCGCGCCGAAAGTATTCCGCTTTCGCATGAATCTGGAAATTAAGGAGCCGCTATGACCCTGCTTCTTACGGAAGCAGACGTTCGTTCGCTCTTGACGATGCCCATCGCGCTGGAAATCGTCGAGGAATCCCTGCGACAGCAAGGCATTGGCGAGCTGATCCTGCATCCGCGCCGCAGAGTCAAGCTTCCGGACAGCGCGCTTCTGCACTACATGGCTGCGGCCGACCCAATCCGAGGATATATCGGAATGAAACTGTACACGGTCGTGCGCGGTGTTGCGCGTTTCGTCGTGCCTCTTTTCCGGTCGACGACCGGCGAGATGGCGGCGCTCATCGAGGCCGACGCGCTCGGGCAGCTTCGAACCGGCGCGGCCAGCGGCATCGCGACAAAATATCTCGCGAATGAAAATGCACGGACCGCGTGCATTATCGGCACCGGGTACCAGGCGCGGACGCAACTCGAGGCCGTCGCGGCTGTGCGGCGGCTGGAGCGCATTCGCGCTTTTGGACGCGATCCGGAACGCCGCGCGAAATTCTGCCGCGAGATGAGCGCGCGAATCGGCGTCACAGTGGAAGCGGCAAGCTCGGACGAGGAAGCCGTGCGGGGCGCGGACATCGTCATCACGGCGACTTCCGCGACGAAGGTTGTCCTCGAAGGCGCGTGGCTCGCGCCCGGTATGCACATCAACGCCATGGGCGCGAATTGGCCGCAAAAGCGCGAACTCGATACCGCGGCCGTTGGCCGCGCCAACGACATTGTGGTCGATTCCGTCGAGCAATCGAAGATGGAAGCCGGCGATCTCATTCAGGCATTCGGAGAGGACTCGTCGCGCTGGAACGCGGTGCGCGAACTCTCGGCAATCGTTGCCGGAAAAGCTCCGGGCAGGGCCGGCTCCGGCCAAATTACGTTGTTCAAATCGAATGGCATCGCGACCTGGGATCTGGCGGCCGCCGTGCGCGTGTACGAAATGGCGGTCGCGCGGGGCCTGGGCCAGTCCATTCCACTCTGGCAATCCACGGAAAATGCGTAGACCCGCTGCTGTAGCCCGCCTCTTCAGAGGCGGGAATTTTCCGCCAGGTGATGCAACACGTCCCAATTCTTGCACACTTGAAAATCCGCGAAATAATTTGCGCTGGAAATTCTGCTAGAATCGATCGCGACGGGAGACAAACGGAATGAGATTTCTGGACAAGTTGAATCCGCTCGGCCTGCTTGTACTGCGCGTGGCGCTTGGCGCGAGCTTTATGTTTCACGGATATCCAAAATTGAGAGATCCGGCGAGCGCCCTCAGAGAGCTTCCGGGATATGGTTTTCCCGGCTATTTCGGATACATTGTCGCAATGCTGGAAGTGTTTGGGGGAGGATTACTGATCCTCGGATTCCTGACGCGCGGCGTGGCCCTGCTGCTGACCATTGAAATGGGACTGATTCTCAACCGCACTGTAAATCCGTCGGCTGGAATTTATGCGTTCGGCCGCTATGAAATGCCGCTGCTTTTGGGAGCGATGGCCCTGGCGCTGGTCACCACCGGCGCGGGCGCAATCTCCATCGACGCCTTCATGTTCCCATCGAGCCGCAACTCCACAAAGAAATCCAAGACCAAGGATTGATGTAGACAGCGGCGTCGTTTTTCCCTACCGCTTTCGCAGGACGAGGCAGCCGGTGAGGATGTCGTGCAGGGCCTGTTTCTTTTCCGTGACTGCCGCGACGAAGTAGCCCACCAGAAGCGTCAAACTGGAAAGTATTTTTGCCAGATTCCGGACCGCCGCGCGCGCGAACGTCAGGCGCTGCCCATTCAGATCCGTAACGTAGAGCTTCATCACGCGCTTGCCCGGCGTTGCCTGCCAGCTGGAAGCCTCGAACATCGCGTAATAAATCCAGGTGGCTGTAATCGTGAGGACCAGCGCAATCGGCGTCAGTTGCGGCAGCGCGGTCAGCGAAGGAGCGGCGTCTGGAAATTTCAAAAAAGTGGATGGATAGAAAGAAGCAATCAACCCGAATACCGCGGAAATGAGAACGGTGTCGAATAAATAGGCAACTGCCCGCAGCCAAAATCCAGCGAACGACGGCCGCGCCGGCAGGATGGGGAGTTCGGGGATTGCGGGAATTTCCTCCGGCGGCTGGGCGCTTTCCGGAACGTACACGGGCCCGATTTGCGCAACGCTCACGGGAGATTCGCACTTCGGGCAGACGCTGGCCCCTTCCGGAATTTCCGCTCCGCATTGCTCACAAGTTAGTATCGCCAGCCTCCCAAACAGCCATCAAGAAAACTACCAGCCGATGATTCGCTTTGCAATGGCTCAAAAAATGGATGCAATCCCGATTGGGAGATTTCGCGGGACGATTTTCTCCGGAAGGTGATTCCTGAACACCATAAAAAATCTCCGGGTCTGAAGACCCGGGCTACAGATTGGCGAGCCGGCGGCAAATTGCTGTAGCCCGCCTCTTCAGAGGCGGGGCCTTCCTTCGCGCCATGCAACGCGTTCCACGGATTCCGTCATGATGCGGCACACGTCAGTAAGCAAGCAATTCGCGGACGGCGGCAACCAGATCGCCGCTTTGCGGAAGGATTTGATCCTCGAGTTTCGGCTGGTACGCGCAGAACGTATCCATTGCGGCAACGCGCCGCACCGGCGCATCCAGGTCGTCAAAAAGTTTATCGGCGATGCGCGCAGCAATTTCCGCGCCGTAACCCCACGAGAGCATGTCTTCATGCGCGACAATCACGCGATTGGTGTTTCGAACGGTCGCGGAAATCGCCTCCCAATCGAAAGGCGAAAGCGATCGAAGATCGATAATTTCCACGGAAATGCCTTCGCGTTCCAGCTGCGCCGCGGCGACTTCCGCGCGGTGGACCACCGCGCCATACGTGATGATGCTGACGTCAGTACCTTCCCGCGCGACGCGCGCGCGACCAAAGGGAATGGTGTAATTGGGGCCGGGATACGGAGACCGGTTGTAGGGCTGGCGGTACAGATGCTTGTGTTCGAGAAACAAGACGGGATCGTCGCAACGGATGGCCGTGCGCAACAAGCCGCAAAGATCGAGCGCGGTCGAAGGCATGACCACGCGAATTCCCGGCATGTGCGTGAACAGCGATTCCCCGCTCTGGCTGTGATAAATCGCGCCGCCCGTCAGGTAGCCGCCGGTGGCCACGCGAATCACGGCGGGCGCCTTGAACGCNNTGAAGACGCGCTGCGATCCAAAGACGGTCTGGAGGCCCTGGGTGGCCTTGAATACGCCGCCCTTGCCCTTGACCTCTTTCAAATTGTCCTCATGGCTGCAATCGGCCACGTCCTCGCCGAACACGACAATCCGTTCGTCGCGCGCCATCTCGTCTGCCAGCGTGACCGAAACCATTTCCACCATGGTGCGCGGTTCGCCGGAAAAATGCGGCGTGGATTCGAAGCGGGCAGAAGCCGGATCGACGTCGGGAGAATACTGGTTCACAAGGATGGATTCCCTGGCGGGCGGCTCCGCCAGGAGCGCCTTGTCGGACGATTCGCGGACTTCCCGGTCGACTTCCGCTTCGAGCGCCTCCAATTCCTTTTCCTCGATGATCCCCTCGCGCACGAGAAACAGCCCAAACTTGGGAATCGGGTCGCGATGCGCCTCCTGCTCGCGCAAGGCATGTGTTTTGTAAAGCTTTTCGTCGTCGGAAAGCGAGTGAGAATACGGGCGCGTGACTTGCGCGTGCACCACCGCCGGCCCTTTTCGCGTCCGGCAATATTCCGCGGCCCGCCCGAAAACCGCATAGCTCGCAAGAGGATCGCTGCCGTCGCATTCCTCCAGAAAAAGACCGGGATAATTCGCGAGCAATTTGGAAATGTTTCCGCCCGCAGTCTGGAATTGCACGGGAACGGAAATCGCCCAGCCGTTATCTTCAATCAAGAAGAGAATGGGAAGCTTGCGCAGACAGGCGGAATTCATAGCCTCATAAAATTCCCCTTCGCTCGTGGAACCATCCCCGCCCGAGACGCACACAATTTCGTCCGCCTGATAGCGAACATGCTCGCCGTGCGGCGCGCGTTGAGCCTGTTCCAGCGCGTGCGGAAACTTCTCGAAATATTGAGTAGCCTCGGCCATGCCAACGGCATGCGTGTACTGCATGCCCGTGGAGGACGAACGCGGAACAATATTCAGACGGGGAATGCCCCAATGCGAGGGCATCTGGCGCCCGCCGGAGTTCGGATCGTCCTTGGCGCCCACGGCTTGCAGGAACATGTCGAGCGGCGTGACGCCCAGCGCAAGGCACAGCGCGCGGTCTCGATAATAGGGATACACCCAATCATGGCCGGGCCGGAGGATCAGCCCCGCCGCGGCCAAAACGCCTTCGTGTCCCGCTCCGCTAATCTGAAAGAAAATCTTATTCTGCCGCTTCAGTTGAATTTCGCGGTCGTCGATCCGCCGCGAAAGATACATCGTGCGGTAAATACGAAGAAGATCCTCCCGAGACAGTCCTTGATATCGGCTGGGGTCGAATTTCATGGTCTTGGGGCGCGCCTGAACCGGCATCCGAATCACCTTGAGCTGAGCTAGAACAGCTAGTATCGGAAGTACGGCCCATTATATCCAAAGCGGGGCGACGCGCGAAGAAAGTGAAAAGAAAATTATCCAAGAAGTAGCCAGACGGATAGCTCTTGCTCTTCGCGGGGAAAAACCATAATTCTTGGAAGAAGCAATGCAAGGGGAACAAAAACGGTGCGCGCTACGCGTGTGGTACACTTCGGCTCATTGCGTTGCAACAATAGTTTATGACGACTGAAATTGCAAGTCGAAGCGAATTGACTGGTCCGGATCCGAGAAGAGGGCACAACGATGACAGCGCGATTGGGCATGCCTGCCGCAACGCCAGCAGAGAATCCCCCCAAACCGGTCAGAACAGGTTCGCTGTGGGCAGGCAAGCGTCTCTATATCGCTATCTTCCTTTTTTTTAATCTTTTCATCAATTATATGGACCGCATCAATTTATCACTCGCCGCGCCGGCGATTGCCAAGGAATTCGGGTGGAATCCGGGAACCATGGGCCTTATTTTTTCGGCTTTTATATGGTCATATTGTTTTTGCATTATTCCATGGGGCTGGATGTCGGATCGAATTGGAACCCGGATGGTCAATGGTTTTTCCATTACGATTTGGTCCATCGGGGCAATGCTCACCGGGGCCGCCACAGGGCTGGGCACTATGCTTGCCGCTAGATTGGCCTTGGGGGTCGGGGAGGCGGCTTCCGTACCTGCTTCAGCCAAAGTCGTGAGGCAATGGTTCCCGCCTGGGGAACGCGGACTTGCCACCGCAATTTTCAACGGCGGAACTTTTGCCGGACCCGCGATCTCGGCCCCGGCAATCGCCTGGCTGGTACTACATACAGGCTGGCGAATTTCATTCGTGGTGGCGGGAGCCCTGGGCATCGTGTGGGTGCTCTTATGGATGAAAATATTCCGAGTGCCCTCTGAATGTTCGTGGCTGCCGCATGAGGAACGAGCTTATATCCTGGCCGAGACGGGCGGGCACGCGGCGGTTGCCCCGCCTCCCAAGGGCGCTGTACTACGGCTCCTTCGCAAAAAAACGATGTGGGGTTTGTTCTTGACGGAAGGCTGCATCGCCTACACCATGCTGATGTTTCTTTTTTGGCTGCCTTCCTATCTGGTTCACACACGCCATATGGACTTGATGAAGGCGAGCTGGTTCACCGGCATCCCTTATCTCGTCGCGGCGGTGGCGGGATTATTTGTAGGCAGATTCAGTGACGCCAGACTCACCCACGCAGCTGTGAAACAGGGAAAACGCAGGACGCTGCTGATTGTATTCATCTTGTTATCCACCAGCGTCCTTTTGACCAACGCCGTACGCAATGAATTTCTGGTCCTGATCTTAATCTCCCTGCTCCTGACTTTTATCGGGACCGCGGTGACCTTGAATATCGCCTTGAGCAGCGATCTCGTCTGGAATCCAAACATGGTGGGCACGGCGATGGGGATCGCCATCCTCGGCGGCATCAGCTTTGGGGCGGTGGCGCCGATCGTTACCGGATACATTGTCAAATCGACCGGCAGTTTCGATGGCGCATTTTACGTGGCCGGGGGTCTGCTATTTGTAGGAGCGCTGATCGCCTTCACTATGACTCGGCAGCCCATCCATTTTGCCGAGGAAGATCCTGCGAGCGCAAGCGCTGGAGTTGATGTATAAAATTTCCAAATCGAGTAAACGAGGATTCCATGAAAAAAGCGAATCAGCCAGCCGGCTACCGGGAAATATTGTATGACGTGAAGGATGGAGTAGCCTGGGTCTCGATCAACCGTCCGAAAGCCATGAATGCGTTTCGCGAGCAGACCTTGGACGAACTCATTCACGCTTTGAGTTCAACGAAGAACGACCCGTTGATTGCTTGTGCTGTGGTGACCGGGGTTGGCGACAAGGCATTCTCGGCGGGCGGCGACTTCCATGCCATGAAGCGCTTGAACCGCGCCAATGCCTTGCACTGGAACGACCGGATGCTCGGCCTGGCCATGACCATTCGCGGTCTGCCCATTCCCGTGATTGCCATGGTCCATGGATATTGCATGGGAGGCGGCCACGAGCTCGCGCTGTGGTGCGATCTGGTGATCGCTTCGGATGACGCCGTATTCGGTCAGACGGGCGCGCGTGTTGGCGCATGTCCCACGGTTGGTGCGACCCAGTATTTGCCTCGTATCGTTGGTGAACGACTCGCGCGCGAGATGATTTTTCTCTGCCGTACATTTAAGGCGGAAGAGGCGGAGAGAATCGGACTGATCAACAAAGTGGTTCCGAAGGCGCAATTACGTAAGGCAACAGAGCAGTGGTGCGAGAGCCTGAAGTCTTTTTCTCCTCAATCCTTACGAGCCACCAAAAAGTCGTTGAACCATGAGTCGGACGAACTCTATGCTTCCTGGCAACATGGAATGGAATTGCTCGGCCACATTTGGGGCAGCGAGGAATCGGTCGAAGGCATGAACGCGTTTCTCGAGAAACGGAAACCGGACTTTCAGAAATTCCGTCTGCAAAATAAGGAGCTGGTCGATAGTTATCTGGCCGGCATTGCTGCCGACGAAAACAAGGCGCCGGCCAAGTGATGAACGCTGGGCCCAAATCCGCGCCGGGCCCCTTAGCCGGCTTGCGCGTCCTTGACCTAACCCGCGTTCTCGCCGGACCGTTCTGCACCATGATCCTCGGCGATATGGGAGCCGACGTAGTGAAGGTCGAGCAGCCCGTCCGCGGCGATGACACGCGGAGTTGGGGTCCGCCCTTCCAAGGCCCGGAATCCGCATATTTTCTCGCGGTAAACCGCAACAAGCGCGGCATCACTCTGAATCTTAAAGAGGCGCGCGGGCAGGAGATTTTGCGGCAGCTGATCCGGAAATCCGATGTCGTCATTGAGAATTTCAAGCCCGGAACGCTCGAGGCCTGGGGATGCGGACGCGAATTCATGGAGAAGGAAACGCCGCGCGTCGTTCATTGCACGATCTCGGGCTACGGTTCCGTGGGACCAAAAGGAGCCTTACCCGGCTACGATTTTCTGCTCCAAGCGGAAAGCGGGTTGATGAGCATCACTGGTGAACAGAGTGGCGATCCCATGAAGCTGGGAGTTGCGATCGTTGATTTGTGCACGGGACTCTACGCTTCGATCGCAATTCTCGGCGCGATCCAGGCTCGGAATAGCGGATTACCCGGACAACACGTCGAAGTCTCTTTGTATGCGACGAGTATCGCGTTGCTGGCGAACGTGGCTTCGAACGTTCTCATTACAGGCAAGCCGGCAGGACGCTATGGAAATGGCCACCCGAACATCGTTCCCTATAGAACCTTTAAGTGCCGGCAGTCGGATATCGCGCTCGCTGTCGGCAACGACATGCAGTTTGCAGTGTTTGCCGCGGCCGTCGGCCATCCGGAATGGTCCTCGGACCCGCGCTTCACTCGCAATTGCGATCGCGTCGAAAACCGTGCTGTTCTAGAAGGCATGATCGAAGCTACGTTCGGTTCTCGAAGTGCCGATGAATGGAGCGAGGTCTTGCTGGCCGCGGGAGTTCCCTGCAGCCGTATCAATACAGTGCAGCAGGCGCTTGCCGATCCTCAGACGGCGGCGACTGGCATGTTGATCGACATCCAACACGCTACGGCGGGTATCTTTCGTTCTCTCGGTATTCCCATGTCCTTCTCCGACACGCCCCTGTCGGTGCGCTACCCGCCGCCAGCCCTGGGTGAGCACACGGACTCCGTGCTTACGGAGTTGCTTGGATTCCAGGCCGATGACATCAAGAAGCTTCGTGATGCCGCTGTAGTGTGATGGACAGAACCAGGCAATATCCATTCGAAATTGGAAACGGAGAGGAGCCAACATGCGAGGAATTCTCTTATCGATGCTATTGACAGCTTCGCTGGCCGCAACGATCAGCACGCAAGCAGCGACCGGGCAGGAAACGGAAAAATCCAAGATCGATCCCATGGTGGGGACCTGGAAGCTCAATCTGGAGAAATCAAAATTCACCCGCGATTATCCCGCGCCGAAGAGTGAAACGATTCTCATTGAGCAGCAACAAGGAGGCGTAAAGGTTACGGCGGATCCGGTCAATTTTCGCGGAAAGCCCGCCCATGTTGTATACAGTTTAATGTTCGATGGCAAAGGTTACCCGGTAACCGGCGCTCCACAGGACTCCGAGTTTGGCTTCGGGAACGTCTCCACGGACACCGTCGCGGTGGAGCGGATTAATCCCAGAACGGTGTCGGTCATCCGCAAGCAAGAAGGAAAGGTTGTCTCGACTCAGAAAATTGTCATCTCCAAGGACAGAAAGGCAAGAATCAGCTATTGGAAGGCCAAAAACGCCAAAGGGGAACCCATTACCTGGATGACTATTTTCGACAGACAGTGACCCTTGCGCTGAGATGGTATGGTGACTCGTCCAAATCCTGCGGTGCATTCGCCGAGTCTTCCCAACGGATCAGTCGAATCGCATGACCGTGACTGTATCGAACCGACTCGAACCGGCAGACCGACATTTATTCTTATAAGGACGGCAAAGAGATTTCCCGCGGGCGAACCAACGGCCGGTACTATTGGGGTTCCTGGACCTATCGGTGAGCGTGTCCTTGTTTCCGTTTTCCAGTCCCTTGACGTTTTGGGGGCTGGATAATCGCAAAGGTCATCAGAGCCTTGCTGACCAAGCGGCGATCCTCGTCAATAATTTCGCAATCCACGACGCTGATGGTCCTTCCCTGGCGCAATATGCGCGCATGAGCCCTGATTTCTCCACTCCCGACCGCTTCGAGAAAATTAATCTTCATCTCGATCGTAACGACACGCGAACCCACCGGCGTGGCAAGAAAAGCTGCAAATCCCCCCGCCGTGTCGGCAAGCATCGCCAAAACCCCGCCGTGAACAACGCGATAGATCTGCTTGTGCAACTCGAGCACAGGCATCCGGAACACCACGCAGCCGTTGCGGACCTTTTCCAGGACGAAGCCAAAGTGATTGACGGGATGGCTGTGGCGTAGCCGTCTTGCAACCCGCGCCCGTGCCGCTTTACTTAATTTTTCCAAGGGTCTCATCGAGCACATTCCTTCCTCGAATCGTTCTGAGTGCCTCGCGTTTTTGGGACAAAATAATTGACCTGGGATTTCCACTTTGACTTTCCGGCCAACCGATAACGTACACCACACCCGTCAGCAAACAATGCTCCAGCCGGGTTTGTGAATGCACAGCCTTTCCAACGGCTGCGGCAAAATCTTAAAGTCACTACGAATCTTACAGGATTCTTCTGCATGTAAGCATTGCCTATGCCCGGATATTTATAGCGATGGTGCCACCCCATGGTTCGTGCCCCCCTCCACTTAAATTGAACGGTCCCTTTTTCAAAATGCTTTGCCCTTAGTCGCGATTGCCGTTATCATCCCAATCGTCGTGGCAAGACCTCCCAGTGACAGCACCAAGCAGCTTGCACATCCTGACCGGCCCGAGCCGGATCCCATGCAGGCATCAAAATACATACATCTCCTGGCCGATGGTGAACCGAGACAGCGCATGCAAGCCGCGCAATATCTGTTCACCGACGGTAAATTGCGGATTTTGGACTGGCTCAGCAGTCTAGAAAAAGACGGGGACTTCCGGGCCTTGCTGGTCCATGAGCAATTCGAGGAGCAGCAGGGAGACGGTATTCCTTCCCCGAGACTCACGGTCGGCGTCGCAGTCCTGCAGGAAACCTTCATCAAAATTCGTGCCGCGAACGGGTCTCCTCCGCTCGTCGAGGTCTCATCTGAACAGGATGTAGTTGAATTTGAACTCGAATTCGCGGGAGACTCCCTGCAATCGCTTCGACTTGACATCCTGACCGCAAGAATTCCCGGTGGAAATGGCGCGATTGCACGCTTTCTCGAGAAATTTGGAGAAGGAATTCAGCAAATTGAAGTCGACGTGACGGACGTGGACCGCGCGATGGAAATTCTTCGCATGCGATTCAAACTCAATCCGATTTATCCGGCGACACGCGTCGGCGCGAATGGCACGCGCATGAATTTCTTCCTGGTGGCACTCTCGAATGGCAAGAAAGTGCTGGTCGAATTGGTTGAGCAGCCGAAAGCTATTTCTTGAGATGCTTTTAGTGGCACAGACTTCGGTGGGTGCATTTGTGCTTACTCTGCTTGAGGCGGTAGCTCTCGCCGTTCATCCCCAGGATGGGCACGTGGTGGGTGAGCCGGTCCAGCAGCGCGCCGGTCAGCCGCTCCGAGCCCAGCACTTCAGTCCACTCCTGAAAGGGCAGGTTGCGGGTCACCAGTTCAGCGTTTTGGGAATTCAGCGGAGCTGTTTGATGGAAGTAGCAACAGGGGTGGTAACAGTTCCGGAGTTTCAGCGATCTATCAGGGCTCGTGCTAGTTTGGCTGGGAGGCCCGGACTCAATCGAAGAGCAAATCAGAAATCCCACAAAAAATGGTAAAAGCTAACACTAATGCTGTCAATCGTGCGATCTGTGGAAAACCGAAAACCCAACTACATTGGGAAATTCGAAACATCAAAAATCGGCCGATGTCTTAGGATGAAACTTAGGATGAAATGCGGGAGGACTCCCGCCGCGCACGCCTTCTCGTAGTGTCGCGCCCATGCCCCGAGACCGACGCTCGGACTTGACAGGTAGCCGACCAAGTTGTCTCATCTGCATCGGGCGCTCCGGCGTTCGGACTCAAGAATCCAAATATCGCTGACTCGGCACCGTTAACCCGATGGAGCGCCCATGAGACGATTCAGTTCTTGATCTGCTGCTCCCTTTCGCTAGGAAGCGGAGGCAATGGCGGACGCTTTCTCGTTGGCTTTCCGGCGTTTTTCTTTGCCCTGTAGCCGAGACCCGGAAGTGGTATCCGTAGAATCCAACTTCTCATTATCGTTTTGCCTGTTGTTCCTTCCTCGCCATTTTCATCCTTGGTGGCCGGCTCTTGAGTCGCGACCGGCGACCCTAAGCCGCCTACTGCAGCGTTTTCATGAAATGCAGAATCGTGCGAATCACAGCCTCATCGCCGATCGCGGTATTGATCATCGTGTGATAGACCGAGCGGCTCGGCCACTCGATTTTGAAATATTTTTCGATAAATTTCGCGCGTTCCAGATCAACCGTATCCACCAGGTCATGGGCCTCCTGCTTATTTTTGCCGCGGGACATCAGCCGCCGTACTTTCAATTTCCCCGGGGCGTAGAGAAATACTCGCAAAGTGTCTTCCCGCTCCCTCAGGATGAGTTGAGACCCTCTTCCCACAATGACGCAGTTTCCAGCGGCCGCAGCGTCCCGGACAACGGCCATCGTAAACTTAAGAATACTTTCGCTGTCCACCAGGTTTAATTTATGAGCGTTGAGGCTTCCCTCGTAGCTTCCTCTCAGAAAAGACTTGAAGAGCCTGTAGTACAGGGGATCGTTGCGCTCCTCCCGGCGCTCGATGACCGCGCGGGGGCAATTGGCGCGCCGTGCAATCTCCTCGCTCAGCAACTCGTCCCAGAGTTTCCAGCCAAGCTGCGCCGCAAGTTGCTTGGCGATTTCACCTCCGCCACATCCGTACTCCCGCTCAATGGTAACGATTTTGATTTGCATGCTTTCCACGAAACTCTCTCTTCGCGCCGGGCGGGCCGCCAAAAATGCTAATCGGTCCGCGTGGTCATTCGACGGCGACGTGGCCTCCCCCGCCCGGAGTATTTTTCTTCAAAACAAAAGCCATAAAAAACATGATCGCCGCTCCAACGGAAAGGACCATGAAAGTGTCAGTGTACGCGAGGCTGGCTGCCTGCGCCTGGATGCCCTGATAGATCCTGGCATAAGCCACGCTCCGCGCTTCATGCGCGCCCAAACCGGACCGGTCCAGATGCTGAGCCAGGCCAGACGCTGCCCGTTGAAAGTTGGGGTTGTCAATTCGGGCATGCGCGGCAAGAATTTCCTGATGGAATTGCGAACGGCGGGCAATCAGGGTCGTCACCAGGGATGTTCCCACACTGCTCCCCATATTGCGCATGAAATTGATGAGCCCGGCAACTGAGTTGTTTTTCTCCGGCGAAATTCCGAGGTACGCCACCAGCGAGATTGGCACGAACAGGAACCCCAGTCCAATCACCTGCGTGATGCGCAGCAGCACCGCGGCATTGAAACTCATGATCAAGTCGATCCGCTTAGTGGAATAAAACATGGCAATAGATAACGCCAGCCAGCCGAAGGCGATCAGGCGGCGCGCCTGCACTTTCGTTGTCAGTTGACCCATGATGGGCATCTCAATCAGCAGCACCAGCCCGCCCGCGGAAAGTGCAAGCCCTGCCAGTTCCGAAGTGTACCCCAGCAGTGTCTGGAGGAACTGCGGCATCAGAACCAGGCTGCTGAATAACAGGATTCCCAACACAAACATCATCAAGCAGGAACTGGCGAAATTAAAGCTTTTGAACATGCGCACGTCAATGATGGGAGTCTTATGATTCCACTCCCAGATGACCAGCGACACCAGACAAACGGCCGCTGCGACGACCAATGTCGTAATGAAATGCGACCCGAACCAGTCGTCTTCCTGCCCCTTGTCGAGCAGAACCTGCAATGCTCCGATCCCCAAAGCGAGTAGCGCGATGCCAATGTAATCCAACTTTACCCCTGCCGACTTGAGTCTGCTCAGGTAGGGCGGGTCTTCCACAAATCGACGCACCAGAAACCATGTGGTTATGCCAACCGGGATATTGATGAAAAAAATCCACCGCCAGGAATAGTTGAACGTGATCCATCCGCCCAGGGTCGGTCCGATCGTAGGCGCCATGATGGCCGTAATGCCGTACAGGGCAAAGGCCAATCCGCGCTCTTCCGGAGGAAACGTGTCCGCCAGGATGGCTTGCGCCATGGGCTGCAAACCGCCCCCTCCCACGCCTTGCAATACGCGGAAGAGCAGCAGGACTTCGAGACTCGGCGCCAAACCGCACAGCAGAGAACTTACGGTAAATATGCTCAAGCAAGACAGGAAGAAGCGCTTTCGCCCCAGCGTGCTCGCCAGCCATCCACTGATCGGCAGAATAATGGCATTCGAAACGAGATAAGAAGTCAGCACCCATGTACTCTGATCATTACTCGCGCCCAGATTTCCGGCCATGTATGGCAGCGCCACGTTTGCGATGCTGGTGTCGAGCACCTCCATGAAGGCGGCTAGAGCCACAACCACGGCGATGAGCCAGGGATTGAATCGGGGCCGCCAGACATCCTGGTCGAGAGCGAGCGATGCGGAACTCATTGGAGGTGCACGTCCGGTACCACATTCATTCCGGGCCGGAGTTGCCGGTCCCGGTTCTCTCCGGGGTTGAGTACAATCTTTACTGGAATCCTCTGCACGATTTTTACGTAGTTGCCGGTGGCATTCTCCGGTGGAAGTAAACTGAACAGTGGACCCGTAGCCCCCGCAATGCTGTCCACGTGCCCCTTCAAAGTGCGGTTGGCCGAATCCAAATGGATATCCGCTTCCTGTCCAACGCGCATGTGTCTGAGCTGCGTCTCTTTAAAATCGGCAGTGATCCAGACATCGTCGAGCAGCACTACAGTGAGGAGCTGTTGGCCGGGTTGAATGTTCATCCCGACCACAACCGTCTTGTTCACTTCTCCACTGACAGGCGCAACGATTTTGGTGTATTGGAGATCGAGTTCGGCTTGCTCGAGGAGCGCGCGTTTCTGCTGCACATCGGCGATTGCCGCGCGGGCGCGAGCCCGTGAGGAGGATACCTGCTGCGGCCCGGTCTGCGCGGATTGATTATTGGCATTGGCTTGCACCGCGCGGCTTCGGGCCTGCTCCACGAATTGTTGCGCAGCAGACTCGTTGGCGGTGGCTGCCGCGACCGCTGAAGTGCTCGACTTGGCCGCCGCTAATGCCTGATCATAAACCTGCGCGGACACTTCCCGCTTGTCGACCAGCATCTTGTAACGACGAAGGTCGCCTTGCGCCCTGACATCGTTCGCCTCTGCTTCTTCCAATTGGGCGTGGGCGGCCGCGAGCTGGCGCTCGGCGGCGATGACGCCGGCGCTGACATTTTCAATACCCGACGCGGCGAACTGGAGCTGGCTCGATGCGTTGACGGCGGTTATGGGGACCGTGATATTCAGCGATTGGGCCGTGGCTTCGGCGCTCGCCAGACTGGCTTGCACTTGCGCCGCCGCAACCTCATAGTCTTTTGGGTCGATCCCGACCAGTACGGCGCCTTTCTCTACCCACTGGTTGTCATCCACGTTAACCTTCACCACGTAGCCGGAAATGCGCGCGCTGACCGGATACAAATGAACATCCGCCTGAGCGTCGTCCGTTGATTCGTAGCTGCTGAAGTAGCACCACAAAAACACGCCGCCCACAATCGCCAGGAGAATAATGATCACAATGAAAATATTTCTGTGACGTTTGGATTTTCGGAACCTTGGCGCCGTTGTTTCGGCTGTGTCGGCCTTGGAACGAAGCGGGGTTTCGTCTGCCATGTTTATTTTCCTTTGAAATATTCCTTAACGCCTTCTTCGGCGGCTCCCAGGGCGCGAGCCAGTGAAACTTTCGCGAGGTTGAAGCTATAAAGGCTCGAGATGTATTGATCATGGGCGCTTGCGACCGTCTCTTGCGATTGCACCACCTCCACCGAATTGGCGACACCCGCGCTGAAGCGGTCGCTCGACTGGGCCAGCGTCTGTTCCGCCGTCGATGACCACACCAACTTTCGGCGACTTTTCAGACGGTGACGTATTGCTTCGCTTTCCGTTCACAATCGTCGAACTCTGCATGGCGGTCATCCTTTCGTATTCACCGTCAGGGGAGTACGTACCGAAGTCCGAGGTACACCATATTCATGTGCGCGTTCTTGGGGTTCCCCGGCGCGGAGAGATTCGACCACGGGCTCCGCAACAAATATGAATATTGGGAGATGATTTGCAGGCGCCCGTAGTTTGGGTTTGACCACAAAGTAGGGATCACGCCGATCGTGCCTTCTTGAACGGCCCGGTTCGACGTGTTCGCGGATCCGGGGAACCCGAAGCCCACGCAAGTGAAACCCGAGACGCCGTCGCACGAAGAAGTTGACGTCGCGGCCAGGAATCCATAATTGCGCTGGAAGTATGCGCCTCCGTAGTACCCATAGAACATGAAGTGCGGTGTGGTCTGATATTCAAAACCGCCGACGCCGGAACCCGCGCGAACGGCGGAGAGAGTGCCATCGGGTTTGACGACTACGTCGGGACCAAGCCCAAAGATGTAACGGCCGCCGCCGTCGCTGTAGAACGTATTGGCGACGAGGCACAGATTATGAATAATTTCGTAGTTCACGTTCAATGAACCACCGCCTCCCGTAATCGTATTGGTAGTCGGCGAAGGCGTAAGATCGTTGAGAACCTTGAAGCTGCGCAGCAGGCCGGCGACTTCGATGTGAAGCGAGCGACCCGCTGGATGCGCATCGAACGCCGTTTTCACAATGATGTCAGGATGCAAGTTGGGAACGGCCGTATTCGTTGCGCTGCTGGCGGCGCTGGTGCTGCCGCTCCCGTTGTCGAACTGTGTGCTGAAAAAGGTTGAAGGGTAGACAACCGATCCAGGCGCGAATTGCTGTGGGTTTTCGGCTGACACTCCAACGGCCCAGTTGCCTGTAGGGTGATAAACCACTCGGACCTGCGCCTGGCGCGCCCACGTCAGGCCGACTTGGAAGTTCGGGTCTTCGTCCAATGTGACGAACACATCAGGCGTCAGCGGTGAGAGGCCCATGCGATTGGGAGTTAGCAATGACCATTCCTGACCGGCCAGCACTTCCCACTTACCGTGCTGCAGATCCGCCCAGTAGAGCCGCAGACGCAGGCTATCGCTGTTAGCAGTCTGGTATGCGTTCGCAGGCTGGAAGCCGAGAAAATCGGTTTCCACATAGCCGGTGAGGGTCGTCGACTCGGTCAGATGAGTATCAACCTTGAGTGACAGACGAGAGTACTGCGCCGACAGGCGCGTCTCAGACAAACCGGCTTGCGGCAATTGGTTGTTGAAAGGAATTGAACCGAACGCAGTGGCGATACCGCTACCAAGGTTCGTACTGCGATGTAACGTGGTGAAATCAAGAAAGCCGCCCGGAGTGAATTCCGCCGATCCAATTTTGAAAGACAGCGGAGATTTATGTTCGTTCTGGTCGCTGGCAGCACCCTGCTTCATGGAATTCTGCGATGTTGAAACGCTAGCTATCGCGGCCGAAGTTGATGGCTGAAATATTCCTGCTGGAAGAGCGGCGGTTGACGCGGGAGCCTCTTTGGAGGCCGTCACCCCCGCCTCGACGGCTACCAGACGTGTTCGCAATTCGTTGAGCTCTTCAGCTTGAGATTGGACCAGATCACGCAGCTCTTGCATTTCCGATTCGACAGCAGGCCTTTCGTCTTCTGGAGCCGCAGTTTTAGTTGATTCGTCGGACTTCGCCACCGGCTCGTTGTCGGCCTTGCTTGGCGTTGTTCCGCCATCAGCGGCTCGGACCGTTACAACCGAAGCACCAGTGAAGAAACCAATAAACACTAGACAAACAATGATTCTCCTCATTTCAACCCCCTCCCGAATTTCGCGCGTACAAGAGAACGTCCGCGACCTCCAGACATGGATAAAGCAAGTTGCATTCCATTTGTTTCATCCGTGCGCCGGCCAGGGATGTCGCTACAAATGAGGGAGTTGGGGGAATTGGGATGGTTGGCTCGGGAACGGCAGGCTGACGGATGACGACACTTCGCTCCAACATGCCGACAGATGTCCAAATGCAGCCACTGTAGTTATCGGACCGCGCAAGCATTGGAGCAGATTGAGAATGCCTCCTCCGCTAAAACGGCATTTCGAGCAACCGATTTCAGTTGTCCGTGCAAGTGATTTCGCGATTCGGGTGGTGACGGAGCGAGTTAAAATACGGTGACTCGCTCCGTCTATCCGGCTACGTCGCGTAGCCCTGGGGATGAGGGTGGAGGGCGTTTTCGAGGGAGTGTGGTGGGTAGCAATTCTGGCCGCGTTCAATATGCAGTTTCGCGAAAATTCCGAGATTGTTGACGAGGATATCCACGTCTTTGACACACGCGAACAGTTTTTGGATTCCGGTCAGCGCGCCGAGATCGGCCGCAACGCCCTCGGTGTTTGCTCCGATTTCCGCGACAGCCTTTTGGACCCGCGCCTCGGTTCGTCCATTGACGTAGACGAATGCGCCTTCGCGCGCCAATCCCTTGGCGACGGCAAATCCGATGCCCGCCGTGGAACCCGTGACGACTGCCCGCTTTCCCTTAAGTCCTAGATCCATTGTGCCTCCCCCCGATTCGGTTTTCGTCACATTCAATTTGAGAGGGCGGGCTGGCAAGCTAGCGCGCAGCCATCCGCTCTGCTTGCACCGGGGCCTTTTGTTTCAACATGGAAATGAACGCACGCATCCAAGCAGGATTATCGGGCCATGCTCGTGCCGAAACCATGTTCCCGTCAATCACCGCTTCTGAATCTACGAACTCGGCGCCTCCCGCCTCGACGTCAGGCTGCAAGGCAGGGTAAGCCGCAGTGCGCCTGCCCTTCAGTACGCCTGCCGCGAGAAGTGCGAGCGGCGCATGGCAAATCTGGGCGACGGGCCGCTGCTCTTTAAAGAAAGCTTGAATGATCCGCAGGCAATCGGCGTTGTTCCGGATATACTCCGGAGCTCGTCCGCCTGGAATCACGAGCGCGACGTAATCGAAAGGGTTTACGTCCGAAAACGCGAGATCGGCATCCCAACTGTATCCGGGTTTCTCGGTGTACGTATCGAAGCCGGGTTCAAAATCGTGGACGACGAAGTGCAATTTCTTTTTTGTGGGAGCAGCAATTTTGACTTCGTAACCTTCCTCTTGCAGGCGTTGATACGGATACATCACCTCAAGCGACTCGGCCGCGTCACCGGTTAAGAGCAATACCTTTGGATTCGCCATAAATCACCTCCTGGAACAAGAGTATAGAACGTTTGTCATCGCACAATCCCGGCGCATTCACCCACCGGAGGACTTTCCGATCCCGCGACTATGCGGAATGCCCCTTTGTGGCAGGCTTCCTTTCCTTCGGGTGAGTTGGGCCTGCACCGGCATTCGTACGTTCCAGTGCGGCGGCAAACTCTTCGAGATCCGCGGCTGTAAGTTCCAGCGATGCTGCTTGAATCCAGCCGTCCAAACGAGCCAGAATCATCTTGCCGTCCCCATCCAAACGACCAGCCTCCGCCTCCGACTGCCCAGTAGCCGAATCTAACCCTTGTAATATGGAGTCCACTGGAACCCAGTGGGCGAGTAGCTAACGCCATAAACTCTTCTTAAAATCATAAATAGACCGCGATTCTCAAGTAACAGAGGCATTTTGAGTTCCAAAATTTGACAAAAGACGCCAGGGATAGGCATGGCATTGAAACATGGCGATTTATCCTCGTCAGGCAACTGTTTTGGTTTGACCGGGACAGCCTCACCGTTCTTCCGAATTCTCTGCCATTCTGGACACGTGACTACATGCTGGCACTTGCGCCGTTAGCGTTTCCTTGCAGACACACGGTGCTGCGCTTCTGTTTGTCACGTAAATAATTGATTTTAGGATGCCTGCCATCAGCTTCCGAATTGCTCCCATCGTGGACCTTCAAATGCATTTCTCAATTTGAAAGTAATCGTGACGGCGGAGTGGCCTGACCGGGGATTTTTGTACCAGGTGAAATGAGAGAGAATTCACCTGGCACAAAAATCCCCGGTCAGGTCACGGCCATCCCTCGAAAGATGCCCAACAGCGTCATGTCTATCGCGTGTTCCCGCCGGAACGATTGGAAACGGATACGGAAATTCTGGCATGTAAGGGAATTCTAAGTGCCATTCGCGACCGCTCTTCCATTTGTCTTCGGGCCACTGAATTGTGTTGAAGGGTACTCGCCGTGCGGAGTACGAATCTTTTTTGTCGCTCATTTTCCACCTCGCAAATTGTGGCACTCACAATTGAACGGATATTATTGAGGTTGGGGAGATACGCGGCAACAAGCGGGGCGCGTCAGACGGGCAAAAAACGAGCCGTCGGAACCCTGCTGATCTCGCTGGGGCCTGCTCAGGTGGCAAATTCATTGTGTCGCTGGCAGGAGAAGCATATGATGTGCAAACCAGACGTTCAAATCGGAAATTCCGGCTCAATGACTCAGGGGGATATGATATACCTAAGCTTCCCTAGACCGGATGACCGGTTTGAAATTTGGCGATGCGCGTGTATCGATAATTCTCGGTCATTCCGCTTGGAGGTTGCACCGCCGAGTATTGTCGCCGCCGACCCCATCTTGAGGGCATTGGCGCCTCCCCTGAACGGCATTGGCGTCTGCACTTCAAATCTGCGGTGGCGCACGAGCCGATGGGATGCACAGTGCTGTAGCCCCGGATGCTCAAACGGGAATCTTGGAAAATAGATGGCCACTTCACCCGCTGTTCGTGCATCATAGGATTAGTGGAAAGCAACTGGCCTCTCGGAGGAAGGTTGTTATGAAAAACAAATTGATTCCTTTGGCGCTGCTGGCAATGGGATTCGTGTTGTTCGCCCAACCCGCGATGGCCCAGGATTACAGCAATATACGCATCGTGCGCCTCAGCTTCGTGGAAGGAACGGTGGAGTATCAGCGTCCCGGACAGGATTGGCAGGATGCACGTCTGAATTTGCCGATTCAGGAAGGCTTCGCCTTAAGGACCACCGACGGATACGCCGAAGTGGAATTCGAAGACTCCCTGACTTTGCGCTTGGGAACCAATGCAATAGTGGAATTTACGGGGTTGGCCTTGCAAAACGGAGGGCGAGTCACCAAACTTACAGTTCCGCAGGGAACTGCAATTATCAGCGCAAAACTAAAGCGCGAGGATGCGGTGTCGGTCGCCGCTCCCAATCTGAATTTGAACCTGCCTCGTAATGGGCGCTTTCGCATGGATATATCTCCCACGAACAGTTGGGTGACAGTGTTCCATGGAAAGGTTGAGGTTGATTCTCACAACGGGACTCCCACTCTCCTCAGCGGAGGCCACACGCTACATGTGGACGCAAGCGGCTCGAGTTCGCCGGAAGTCGCCAGCAACCCACCGCAGGATGACTTCGACAAGTGGGTTTCTCATCGTGAACAGGCATTGAACACCGCTCAAAGCGAAACATCTTCCGTCCTTGGGAACAATTCCTACTCCATGGGTTATGCCGATCTCTACAATTATGGCGTCTGGTCGTACATACCGGGATATGGTGCAGGTTGGATGCCTTACGGCGTTGGAATGGGCTGGATGCCGTTTATGGATGGGCAGTGGCAGTTCATGGGCGGCACGGGTTGGAATTGGATGAGCGGCGAGCCCTGGGGCTGGCTTCCTTATCACTTTGGATCATGGGTCAATACTCCGGGCGTGGGCTGGGCATGGTTGCCGGTCGGCGCGAATACATGGACGCCCGCGACGGCAAGTTGGGTGCATCTAAATAATCAATTGGGCTGGATTCCCAACGGGCCTCCCCTATCATCCAAGCCCACGAAAACTCAACTGGCTGCGCTCCCGTCGACAGTGATTCTGGCGGGGCAAGGCGCGAACGGCGCAATCGGGGCAGGGACACGCATGCCTCTGGCCCGCGAGGGAATGAGCCTGGAGGCGGCTGCCGCGCCGTTACCAAGTTTTAACGCGCCAACAAAGCAATCGACGAAAGCGACTGTTCTTGCAAGTGGACCGGCAAACTCCAAATCCATTGTCCAATCCGCTCCCGCCTCACTGGCCCGCGTCGCTAGTGTTCCGGCATCTCTACATGCGCCAAGTGCCTCAACCACGCAACCGCAAGGAACGCGGCTAAGTTCCATGCCCCGTGCCATGATGGCGCCGCATTCCGCGCCTGCACCGCTGATTGCGCGCGGCGCTTCAAACGGCGGATTCATGAGACATTCTGGAGGTGCGGGCGGAGGCGGCAACACGGGAACGATGAGTGGAAGTTCGGGAACCAGCGTATCTGCAAGTCCGAGCACCTCGGCGACGGGCTCGGCTTCCCACTCGGGCGGGTCCATGGGATCATCGGGCGGTCATCGCTAATTGGGCTGTCCCAGACCGTGCCCCCCATGAAGAGCCACGAGCTTATCAAGCTTTCCGTGAGAATATGCTTGCTTGAGCGAGAGAACGCACTGCTGAGGAAAGAGCGGGATTTCTTTCGACGAACGCCGACATTGGCTCAGGGGCTCAAAGGAGAGACTCTCATTGCGAAGCTCACAGGCGGTGTTCGGACAGGCTACAAGGATCCGCACTGACCAGCCCGAGTTTTTGTACCACGGTGAGTGAGAGAGTCTACATGACTGCCAACGGCTGTGAAATCGGATTTGTTGGGACTCCTGCGCCTCCTTCAGCGAGTAAAAGATTTCTCCATTCAAGCACTCATCCCGCAACTTGCCGTTAAAGCTCTCACAGTAGCCGTTCTCTCACGGACTCCCTGGTTCGATGTACAACGTTCCCACGCCAACACTCCCCAGCCACTTCTGCAACTCCTTGGCCACGAACTCCGGGCCGTTGTCCGAGCGAATATGCTCCGGAACTCCCCGGCACAGCGCGGTCTGGCGGTTGCGCTGTTCGTTTAGCGCCAGCACCAATTCCGGGCCGACGCACTCCCACTTGTGCTTTCCATCTTGCGTGAAGCGCAGATAATACGGACCCGGTTCAAAGGGACCTTCAATGTTCGGACGATACCGCCCACTTCCGACATTGCTGACGGAAACGTATCTGCTCTTATCGCCCTGCTTGATTAGCATCCAAAGGGTAGCTTCTGCTCTGCGTGCCATTGTCTTCTCCCAAAGATTTAATACTGGCTTTGGGCGAAAACAGTGAATGTGGTGGGAATATCGGTAGTAATTGCGGTAGTAAAGTCTCTAAGCCACTGATTCTAAAAGTTTGGCTGGGAGGCCTGGACTCGAACCAGGATAGTCAGCTCCAGAGGCTGATGTACTACCGATTGTACGACCTCCCAGCCGAGGGAGACGAAAGAAATGGGCCGTGCAAACCGGGAATTGCTCCCAAGCACACGACCCAACCTTTTTACTTTAGACAGTAAATTGGAATCCGTCAACCTGGTGCGGTTCACGAAGTTGAGCTCGAAAAACCTTTGACACACACACACCGGAATCGCCCGCCTGATCGGCACGCATTGAAGCAACCGTAAAAATCGATTAGCTGACTTGCAATACCCGCGCGGTCTTGACGACAGGAGATTTTCGCTGCCGCTCCGCAAACTTGGAGGCTTTTTCCCGGTCCGTGTACACGCGGGCAAAACGCTCCCCGTCCTTGTAAAACACCGTCACCTGCCAGTGTTTGTGTTTGCGGCGCCGGTCTTTCCCGAGCGTGGTACGTTTTCGTGTGGTCTTTTTCGGTTTTGGCATAATCAGAATATCTCAGTGGCAGTTCATGAGCGCAAGTGCCGAGTCGTTCAATACTGCGAATGCAATCAAATTATACTGCAATACCTCATTGATTGGAATGACGAAACGTAAGTAACCTGCCGGCTGTCAGGCATCCCTGAAAACAGCAATCCGTCTGGCGCATACATTCCCTTCCATTACATCGTTCGCCAAGGAAAAAACATGAGGAGATATTTGGCGGAGGGCCGCACCGGCAACTCAACCCAGGCATTCATTCAGGCCATTTTCATTGCAAAATCGCACGCAACCCTTGATGAAAGCGGGTAAAAACCGCTTCGACGGACGTTGCCGCGGCCAGCGCAAATGAACAGCATCACAATTTAGAATTTTCCTTTCTCTAGGCTCGGCGTCTAATGGTTCAAGGAGGAACGCCGGATGACGGATGGACCAAAAACACTGGAAACCGGGAAGCCCGCGGATGTTTCGCTTCTGGAAACGTGAGCAACTTTTAATGCCGTATTAAGTACCGTTTAGGCGATTCGTTCATCATATTAAGGGAATAGCCGATTCCGTTGCGATTGGGACTTAAAATGAAGGAGTGGAAATAAAGTGATTCAGATCAAAGAAGGAGCGAGCATCGAAAACCCTCGGGGATACGAACCCGGCGCGGTCGAACAGCTTCGTCGTTTGTTGGCTGAAGGGGCTTCGGGCCTGCGCGATCCGCGGCGCGAGAATTTCTACGAGATCGAAGGCGCCGGCGAGACCTATTACATTCACATATCGCCAATCAGTGGAAATGTAGTGCTGTTGGCAAAGTGGCTTCGCCAATCGCAAGACGACTGTGCCAGCGCGAAACAGCTCGTTGCGTAAGCCCGGCAGTCGCCGGCCACAATCCTCCAGCGCCGCCTAACATCGCATATTTCAGCGAATTGCAGTCCATTCGCCATTCCATGCTCGTACGGACAAAAAAATAGGGCGAAACGGCGGTCAGCCGTTTCGCCCCGATTTGTTACAGGCTGGTAACGTTCGCTGCCTGCAGGCCCTTGGGGCCGGAGGTAACTTCGAACTCAACCGCCTGGCCTTCGTTCAGCGATTTGTACCCCTCCGCTTGAATCGCGGAGAAGTGAACGAAAATATCCTCGCCGGACTGGCGCTGGATGNNACTGTTCCTTGTTCTTTCACGGTGTTTCCTTTTCACTGATTTGAGCTATTTGGTGCTTCTCGACCGCCTCCAGCCGTACAACAGAAAAAGGCCTCTCGGTTTGCACCGCAGCCCCTTTAAATCGAATCTAAAGGTTTTACAAGAGCAACAAACGCAAGTTAACAGTACCACGGATTCGGCTATACCCCTAACGATTTCCACAGGGGGTATCTCCCTCCATATCCGTGGAGAGTCCTATGCCTTGCGATGCTTAAAAAACTCCACCTGGCGCAGCCGCTTCTTCGCCTCTTTCAAAGTTTTGTACGGTCCACCAAGATTTCTTCCCTTGCTCGAAACCACTTTGTATCCGCCCTTCCTCTTCACAATCATACGGGCCACCTCCCACGGGAAATGCCGCGCGCACCACATTCTAAGAAAATTATAACCCTGATCCCGATTTGGAAGGAATGATCAGATGTGCGTGTTCAGAGGCGCGTGCTCAGAGGCGCGCCTGGAGTTCGGCTTGCAATTCGTGCTGCCGCACGGGAGTCAGCTTCGCGCCGTTTTGCGTGACGTAGAAAACGTCGGTCGCCGTGCCGCCTTCCGTGTCGATCAAGCCGACTTCGATGTTGAAACTGTACTCGGCGAATGTGGAGCTGATGTCATAGAGAAGGCCGGGCCGGTCGAGCGCCACAATCTCAACGACGGTACTGTGCGACGAGCACTCGTTGTCCATATGGATTCGCGTTTCCACGCTGACCTTTGGAGGCTGCTTTTCCGGCTGAAATTTTCTTTTCATGAGAGCGGTGACGTCCAACTCTCCGGAGATCGCGGCGATCAATTGCTGTTTCAACCGGACGATTTCAGACGGATTGTGGTCGAGCGTCTGGAAGCGGTCGGAAAAACGCAGCGCGTCCAGCACAATCCCATTGCTGTTGGCGCAGGCGTCGGCTTTCAGAATGTTCATCCCCCAGGAGGAGATCGTCCCAACCACTTTCGTAAAAAGAAAGGGACGATCCTTGGTCACAAGGATGAGTTCGTAGTACTGGTCGCGCTTCGTGATGCTGATTTCCGCCACGGAATGCCCGAGCCGGCGGCACATCCGGAAATGAGCGGAAATTTCGCCGGACGTATGGGTCAGCAAGTAGCGGCGGGGAAACCCATCCAGGAAATTCTTGAATCTCTCGGCTTCGATCGCATCCTCGCCCGTTGGAATCAGGCGCTCCAGTTGCTTGGCATCTTCTCCCGCCAGATACATCCGCTGGTCGTCCACCGAACGGTTGAGATAGTTTTCGGTGGCGGCGCACAGTTGCCACAACATCTCCGCCTTCCAGGGCGTCAGCGCTTCGGGGTTCACGGCCTTGATGTCCGCGTACGTGAATAGCGCGAGCATCTTGAGATGCTCGATCGTCCCCACCGTCCTCGCAAAATCGTGCACAGCTTCGGGATCGAAGATATCTCGCCGCAGCAGCGTGGCGGACATGCGCAGATGATTGGCGATCAGGAAGGTCACCATCTCCCGGCCAAACGTATCGATGCGCAATCGTTCGAATACGCCTTTCACCGCTTCCAGGCTGCCGTCCACGTGGCTTTCGCCCGGCATTCCCTTGCCCACATCGTGAAACAGGAGCGCCAGATACAGCAGCTCCGGATGCTCCAGCGAGGCAAGAATGTCGCGGAAGCGCCGGTCCATGTCGTTTCTTCTCGATGGAAGACTGTGCAAATTTTCGATGGTCACGAGGGAATGCTCATCGACCGTGTAGCGATGATAGTAGTCGCGGATCACCAGCGAGTCGATGGCATGAAATTCCTTGAACAGCAACGCGAGTAGACCCACGCGGTGCATCGCGCGCAGCGATGAGGCGGCGTGCGGCAAAAGCAGAATTTCGCGAAAATAATCCCACAAATCCGGCCCTGTCGAATTCCACTTCTCGATTCGCGGCAACGCGGCCTCGACCGCGTTCTCGGTTTCCGCCGTCAGCTTGAGATTGTGCCGGGCGACAAGCTCAAACAGGCGAAACATTACCCTGTGATCTTCCACCGACTCCCGTTGCCGCAGCGAAATTCGATCGTCCACCACGCTGAAATCCGCCGTCGACAGCGGTGAACGGCCAACTCCCAGCCAGCGCATCCAAATGGGTTTCGCGCGGGGAACTTCATCAAACAGGACGGTCAGCCGATGGATGGCGCGCGCCTGCCGAAAATAGGAACGCATCCAATCGTTGGGCGTCGCCGCATGTCCGCCATGAAGGCCGATGCCTTTGGACGCCGCTTCCGATTGCAGTTCGTAGGTCAATACGTTGAGGTCGCGGCCCTGCCGGTAGTGGAGGAAACATCGGACGGCATCCAGAAAATTGATGGCGTTGACGGCGTCCCCGCGCAGCGGCAGCGGCAGCAGCGGCTCCGGGTCTTTCCATTCGCGGGAATGTTTCATCTCCGCGATTTGCGCAAGCCAGCAGGCCACTTGATAATCGCGCAAGCCGCCGGGCCCGTCCTTGATGTTCGGCTCGAGATGGAAAATCGTTTCGCCGTATTTCCGATGCCGTGTGCTGGCGAGTTCCGTAAGCTCCTGCATCAGTGTGGCGGACTCGCGAATCACCATCCCCGGCAGGACGCGCGCGCGAAGACGATCGTATAGCTCCTCATCGCCGCATAGATAGCGGCAGTCCAGAAGCGAAATGTTGAATTCGATATTGTTGCGATGAAGTTTTCCGCACTCCGCGAGCGTGCGTGTGGTGGGGCTGACGCGCAGATGCAGATCCCAGAGGGCCTGGCTCAGCGGAGCGATGGCCTTTTTACCTAGAAAATCCTCTTTGCCGTCTTTTTCGTAGAGAAATAGAAGATCGATGTCCGAATACGGAAACAATCCCCGCCGCCCGTACCCGCCCATCGCGGCAATGCAAAACCCTTCCATCGGACCGTTTGCCGCCGTGACTTCGTTCCACAGCACGCCGATCACGGAATCGATCAGCGCCGTGCGGTCCCGGACGACGGCCTTGCCGTCGCCCGTCTCCTCGAATCGTTTCTGAATTTTCGCGGATTCTTCCGCGTAAAAATCCAGCAAACTGGAATTGCGACTATCGAGCTTCATATCCGGCTTACGAGGCCCCCGCCTGTTTTTTCCCGCGGGCTCCACGCGGAGCCCGCGCCTCGCGCTAAACGATTTCCAGAAAACAAATATACGTTCGGCTCCCAAATCACAGCGGCGGGACCATGCACCGTGCGAAGCGCCGGACAAAACCGCCCGCGGAACCAATCGATCATACGTTCCCGCGGCTTCTACAGAGCGGAAACGCCACGTTCCTGGTTCCGTATACGAATGGCTTGATCCACTTTGGAAACAAAAATCTTTCCATCGCCGATTTTGCCGGTTGACGCGCTTTGCAGAATCGCATCGATCGCGGCGTCCACCAGATTGTCCGGGATAACGATTTCCAGTTTAATCTTCGGAAGCAGGTCCACCGTGTACTCGCGCCCACGATACACTTCGGTGTGCCCTTTTTGCCGGCCATGTCCCCGCACATCGGAGATGGTCATGCCTCCGATGCCCAGTTCCGTCAGAACTTCCTTCACTGCTTCAAAACGGGACGGCTGAATGATCGCTTCAAGCTTCGTCATCATCTTCTTATCCTCAGACTCGAACCGTGGATTCAATTCCCGCTGCATCATGGCAGCGCCCTACACTATAGGGCCATTCTACCCGGCAATTCCAGTCCATGACGCGCTGAATTCCGCACCCCAGGCAGAACAGGCATCCCATCCTGTCCCACCCAAGGGCCGCGAGGAAAACCGAATCTTCGTTTCTCGCACAAAACCGTTGCGTGAACCAATCTCTTTTCTGGAACGTATTGCATTACCTGACGAAAGGCCCCGCCTCTGAAGAGGCGGGCTACAGCAACTCGCCTGCGGCATCGCATATATGGATTCCAAATTGGGTCACCCAATAGCTTCTGAATGAAACGAAATTGCCGCGCGGCGGAGCGCTGAGTGCGCACTTCACCGCGCGGCAATGTCCGGGAAACTGCTGGCGGCGTGATGAATCACCACCGCCAGGATGGAGTTTCCGGTGAACCTTAGAACATGAAGCCGACTTCGATCACGCCGCGCGGTTGATTGACGCTTAGCCCGTTGGGGCCAAAAACAGCGTAGGCCGGGGTGGTGTTGGTAGCATGAACGATTGAGAAGTCTCCCCGAATGAAAAAGCCATCCTTGACATAGGTCGGAGTCACTGTGAATGAATAGGCACCGCTGCCCGGACCATAACCAAGCAAGTTGATGGCGTTGGGGTCCAGCACGGTTCCACTCGACTTAATGTATTCCGCCCGGCCCGCCAGGGAGACGCCGTGTTTGAAATTATAGTTGGCCAGGATAGCGCCACCGTTTGTGTGCGAACCCTGAAGTATTCCTACGCTCGGATTCGTCTTCACATGGGTGTACTGATAGTACGGCGTGACGGTCCAATTCCCTTTGGCGTACGTATAGATTAGGTTGTAGATCTCCGAGTTGTTTTGATACAGAGGCGTCGGCGAATAGTTAGAAAGAGGAAGAACGATCCTGTTATAAGCCCCGGCATTCCCGCTGGCCACAAAGGACAACGTATTTGCGGCATTGAAGGCATAAGCCAGCGAACCCGACAGCGACGTGTAACGATTTGAGAAGAACCCATCGTTCCAGCTGAAGGCGAGGGTCAGCTTCTTGTAGGTTTCATTCAGTTGGATGCCACGGCTGATGGCAGTCTCCTGCCCCCAGAGAAGGCCGCGCTCGATGTTCATGTTTTCAAAACTGAAGGTATCCTCCGCGCCGATCAGCGTGGGCAGTTCGCCGACTTCCACGTTGAAGCTGCCCTTCACCAGCTTGAGATATGCAACCGGGACCGGCCCGTAAAGTTCTTTCGTGGTATCGCCAGTCGAAATGATCGGGTATCCGATAGCCGGCAAGTTGTAGGCGCCCGCTTGCAGGTAGAATTGCCACCAGCCGGTCGTCTTTTGCACGAACACCTGCGCATTGCTCAGATCCCAGTGCGTGGGTGAATCGCCAGGAATGTGATCTCCTTCCGTCGTACCCATGCCGCTGAGAATGCCGGTAACCTCCAGCTTTCCAAACGGACCCGCTGAAATTTCATGAGGCACCGCGGTTGCGAGCGGTGCGGTCATCGCCGGACTCGGCAAAGGAGCCGGTGCCGCCGGTGCGGCTGCCGCTGGCGCTGCCTGCGCTGGAGTTGCAGGCGCCGGGCTGTCTTGATCATCTGGTGCCACTGCTGCTGAAACAGCCGTCTCGCTTTCCCCTGTTGCTCCATCTACCGCCATACGACTCGCCGCACGGCTGGCTGGAGTCCCCAGTCCAACCAACCCTAATGCCAACATTCCTAAGCACACCCCGTAAGTCTTCTTCATAAAATAAATGACTCCTTTTCCGCCAGTAGGCCGTTGATCCGCAAGCCCCGACCAGCACGCGAAGTTTAGGGATTGCAGCTTCACGCGTCCAATTCATACTTTTTCTCGTAGCAATCAGAAAAGTGGGGTGGATATTACGAATCGTCAGCATTTGAAAACGGAATGGATGTTTCCACGCATCAAACTCCGATCATCGCCGCGCGATTGTGATCCAGTCTATTGTCCTCGAAAGTCCGTCCGTGGTATGAGACATTCATCTATGGTGTACGGGGCGTGAGCGGACGTGTTGCTGTAGCCCGCCTCTTCAGAGGCGGGGGGCTTCCGCCAGGACATGCGGCACGCTCCAATGATTTTTCACTTGTTCGGCTACACGAATTCGTTTTCCCAGGGAGATTTTTCATGCGCGCCATTCAAAGCATTCTTGTTTTAGCTGCGGGACTGGCTTTTAGTGCATCCTCCATCGTGACGGCGCACGATCAAACCGCGCACTTAGACCACAACCCCAAGCACGGTGGAACCTTTTTCATGGCCATGGACAACAAACATCATTTGGAGGGAGTTCTCCTGGCTCCGGGGATATTTCGTGTGTACCTCTATGATGACCACACGAAGCCTTTGAGCGCGGAGGAAACCAGAAAAGCCGGCGGAACGGTGCAAATCGGAGAATCCGGCGACGCCCCCAAAATCAGCCTCGCTCCCGGAATGAAAAAGGAAACGCTGGAGGCGCGCCTCGGCAATGAAGTAAAATTCCCCGTGATCGTAACCCTGCTGCTGCGCCTGCCCGGAATGGCGCCGAATGCCCGACCGGAAGTGTTTACTTTTAGGTTCGCGCAATTTACCGAAGAGAGCGCGGCCGGCGGCTGCGGTTCCTTGTCCAGCATGCCGAACGTGCACTGTTGATTCACACGAACAATTCCGATTTCAAAAACTTTTAGGAGAAACTGTTCCATGAAACGTGTCCCAACAAAATGGATTGTAGCTGGCCTGCCCGCGGTTCTGATCCTCATTCAAGCCATTCGACCGAACCTGACGAACCCGCCGGTGATCCCTTCGCGCAGCCTCGAAGCTCACGTGAAGATGCCCCAGAACGTGCAAGCGATTCTGAAACGCTCCTGCTACGACTGCCATTCGAACGCGACCGTGTGGCCCTGGTACAGCCACGTCGCGCCGGTTTCCTGGTACGTCTCGCACGATGTGAATGCGGCAAGGGGCCACGTCAATTTTCAGGACTGGGAAGCCCAGGTAAACCCTCAGGAAGGCATGGAACATTTGGGACTGACCTGCAAACTCATCCGCGAAGGCAGGATGCCGCCGGCCGATTACCGCGTCATGCACAAGGGCACCGACGTTTCGCCCGAGGAAACAAACGCGGTTTGCGCCTGGTCCCAGCAATTCGCCGTCGCGGGCGATTCCGACAAAAAGCCGGACTAGGATGGATATTGTCCGTGGGCTCGGAATCCAGGCGGGCCAGAAACGCTTGCTCGCCTTGGTACCGCGTAGTAGTGTCGCTTGGCTCTTGTCACGGCATAGGCTCCGGGAACGCCCAGGAAGGTTTCGTCAAGGGGGCTCACGCAGTTGGCTACAGACGCGGCCAGGAATCGACCGGATGTAGGGAAATACTTTGGTATATCCCTGCCAATCTGGGTGCTTGTCTTCCTTGCTGCCGGGCTAGCCGTGGGCTGGCTCTTTCCCAAAAACAGTTTCGCTAATGCGGCCTATGTGAGCGGGTCGTGGTTTCCGAAAGGCGTCGTAACCTTCGCCGGGCCACTGATTTTTGTGCTTCTTGCCGCGGCCACGGCCAAGCTGGTGCTTCTCCACGGCCGGCGCGCTCAGCGCCTGTTTGGTTTGATCGTGGCCCTGTATTTGGCCTTAGGCGTGGCATCCCTGGTATTCGTTACCGCATTGATTCCCCTTCTCACCAAGTTGCCCTTCGTCTCGTCCGGCGCGGGCGTGTCGGGGCCGGGCGTGTGGTTCGGACAAGTTGTGAGCACTTTCGTGTTGTTTATCACCGCACAGCCGCTCATACAGGCTCTGATCGGCGCCCTGGCCGTTGGATATTTCTCCGCCGTCGTTCCCACGCTCCGTCCCGTGGCTGGCGGTTTGATTCGAAGCAGCGACGCCATCCTTTGGCTCTTTAGCCATCTCCTTTGGTACTACCCGCTCATGATCGGCTGTCTGGCTATCGGCATCCCTCTGAAGTTTGGCGCGAAAGGGATGAACGCCTACGGCCAAACGATCCTTTGGACCGCTCTCGTCACCGTGGCATTGTCCGTCGTGATGATCGCTCTGACGTTTTGGGCCACCAAGCGGACCGCCAGGCAGGTCTTCTCTTACTTTGCGGCCGTGTGGCCTACCGGCTTCGGCACGGGTGGATCGTACGAAACTCTGGCGGTGAACATCGTTTCCGCCGAGCGGGATCTCGGACTACGCCGCGAAATCGCCGAGGTCTCCATCGTGTTTGGGACCGTGCTGAACAAAAGCTGCGCCAGCATGTCCATGCTCCTGATTACGATCTCGGCGACGCGCCTGCTGCACATCCCGATTTCCATGACCGACATTATTCTACTGATTCCGCCGATGTTAATTCTGGGACTGGTGTCGCCCGGAATTCCGGGCGGCGCGGGATTTTTCATGTCGCCCATCGTCGCGATTCTCTTGCACGTGCCGGACACGGACACTTTCGTGAACACGTTCGTGGCCATGTATGCCGGGCTGATTCCCATGCTGTCCACGGCCGGCAACACAACGAACGATGGTCTGGTGGGCGCGTTGCTCAACGATCGATTCGCGAATTATCTCGGGCTGGAGCAATCCTCCGACAATGTCAACAGCCGCTGGCTGCCACCGAACGAAGGGGCGGAAACGGAATCGGGAATAGGCAAACGAATTGGCTGGGCTACGCTGCCGGTGGGCACATGGATGCTGGTCTCGCCGCAGGCGCTGCTCGGCCTCAGCCAGTTGAAGTGGATGCACGACTACGCTTTTCGAGGCGAGGTCCCGCTGGGGATCCTGTTCCTGAGCGCTTCGCTCTACTTCCTGGGTGGCAAAAAGGCTGGTGACGCCTTATTGGCGCCGGAAAAGACGGTCGCTGAGGAATCCCTCAAAAACGCCACGGAATCCTGAAGGAATGCGAAGCGGCCGCGAAAAAAAGTTGCCGCCGCCCGCCAGAGCTCTTGCAATTCCAACCCTCATTGCGGGCCCGCTACGTGAACGCTACGTGAAGATGATTTGCGCGCCTGCCGACTTCTCGTAGAATTCACCCACGGTAATGATGTCGTCGACCTGGGGAATAAAATCCTCTTTCTTGAGGTGGAACATGTCGACCGAAGCCTTGCATCCGTAGATCTCGCCGCCCGCGTCGTGAATCGTCTCCAGAAACTCGCGGACCGGGGGAATATCCAGCTTCCCCATTTCTTTCTTCATCATGAAGGTGGCGAACGCCGACATTCCCGGCAAAGCGCCCAGCAATGTGGGCATGTGCATTGCCGGATTTCCGACCGTGGCTACTTTCAGGTGGTCGAGCCGCTTGTTTATGATCGCGTCCAGGCCGAAGAACGTGAAGAAGAGAGAGGCTTCAATGCCTTCCATCCGCGCCCCGTTCGCCATAATGAGCCCCGGATAGACTCCATCCAGCGACCCGCGTGAAACAATAATGGATACTCTTTCGATCGGCTGGCGAGACTTTTCTTCCGGCACGCTGTTCCGTCCTTTCCTAAACGCAACTCTTCGGTTTTGGCAGCCCTGCAATTTTTGCGGCTCTTTTTGCCGGGCCGTTGGGGAACAGTTGATACAGGCCCTTCGTATCCACACCGCTTTCCTTCGTGATTCGCCGGATAGACGGCGGAGCGCCTTCCTCTTGGTACACGCCGCGCATGAAATGAATCACCGTCCAGTGCTGGTCCGTCAGTTCGCCAATGCCTTCGGTTGCGGCGATTTCACGCGCGATCGCTTCGCTCCAATCTCCTGGATTTGCGAGGTGACCATCCTTGTCGACCGCCAATGTTTTGCCAAAAATCTCCAATGTCACCACGCTTACTTCTTTCATGGCTTCGAGATTGTGCATTGCGTTTCTCCTTCGTTCCGGTGATCCCGCTTCACGAATCCATCCCAGGTTCCCGGCCGGAATTCTTTTTCGGCTTCACCCAGGGCAGTCCGTGTTCTTTTCGCGAGGGAACCTTAAAAAGAACCCCAAAAGTAAAAATCCCACCGCCAGTTAAGTTCTGGCGGTGGGATTCTAGAATTGCTCGGTTTATGATCCGATTTCTAGAGCTTCAATCCTCCGGCGCCAGAAGACACACACATACAACAGCTACAAATTCGACAAGCCTGCTGCTCGGTCTTCTGGACGTCGCGCTTCATAAGATAGCGATATTTTCACCGCGGAGACTTGGAATGTCAAACCAAATCTGGCGGCTGGCACGGCCTTTGAAATGGGTTTGATTTTTCCGGTGGCCGGCCACCCAGAAAAGCAAAACCAGCCACTCGGCGTTGACATGCTGGAGCGATATGATCCCGCCGCGTGCATTCGCCAAGTGAAAAGGCTAAAGGGCCACCCGGAAGTTCAAAACCGTCCCAAAGGCTCTGCCAGCCGCCTCAGACCGCGGTTCGAAACTTGCTTCTCGCGACCGCTACTGTTATACAAGTTTCGCCACTATGACGGAACTTATATGGGACGGAAAGTACAAGGACGGTAAGAAGCAAGGGCCGGTGCGGATTGCGCTGCCGTTTCAGACCATCGAGACGGTCAACGAAAGCACGCAGGATCGGCGGCGCAATCTTGAGCTTTTTGCCAGCGGGCGAGATACGGAATGGCGTAATCGGCTCATCTGGGGTGACAAGAAATACATCCTGCCTTCGCTTCTGCCGGAGTTCGCGGGGAAGATCAGTCTGATTTATATCGACCCGCCCTTCAACACAGGTGCCGATTTTTCCTTCATGGCTACCATTCCCGATGATCCTGATTCCGAGGAAAACGAAACCACGAGGTTTGCAAAGGAGCCCTCGATCTTGGAACAGAAAGCATATCGTGACACATGGGGGCGTGGGCTCGATTCCTATATCCAGTGGTTCTTTGAGACAACGGTCTTGTTGCGAGAGCTGCTGACTGATTCTGGAAGCATCTACGTCCATTGTGATTCGGGGGTCAACTCGTACATTCGTGCCGTACTGGACGAAGTCTTTGGATACGATGGCTTTCGAAATGAAATCACTTGGCGGAGGGCAAATGCTCATAACGACCCAAAAAGATGTGGCATCATAACGGACACGCTCTATTACTATGCAAAGGGTGAGGAATCAGTTTGGAATCCCGTCTACAATCCATATTCGCAGAGCTACATCGAATCTCACTGGCAGCTAAAAGACGAGTCCGGCCGCAGATACCGTTTGATTCCGTTAGATGCTCCCCGGCACGGAGATGGTGGGCTCTTGGTGTATGACTGGAAAGGAAAGTGGCCAGCGAAGTCCCGAACGTGGGCTAACGTCAAAGAGAAGATGGAGCGCTTCGAAAAGGAAGGGCGAATCGTCTATACGGCTAAGGGAACGCCTTGTCTGAAGCGATTTATTGACGAAACGCGGGGACTACCACTTCAAAACCTTTGGGACGACATCCCGCCCGTCAACCCAATGGCCAAGGAGCGTTTGGACTATGCAACCCAAAAGCCCGAGGCTCTGCTGGAGCGTATCCTCACCGCTTCTTCCAATGAAGGGGACTTAGTACTGGATTGCTTCGTCGGTAGTGGAACAACTGCCGCCGTCGCAGAGAAGCTCATCCGGCGCTGGATTGCCTGCGACCTTGGCCGATTCGCGATTCATACTACGCGCAAACGGTTACTAGGATTGCCGGGCGTGAAGCCGTTCGTTGTGCAGAACTTGGGTAAGTACGAAAGACAAGCCTGGCAAATGGCCGAGTTCCCTGCAAATGGCAAAGATCACCTCGAAGAACAACGACAGCGTGAAGCTGCTTACCGGCAGTTCATCCTCGACCTCTACCATGCGAAATCACTCACTGGCCATACGTGGCTGCATGGAACGAAGGGCGGGCGAATGGTGCATGTCGCGGCGGTGGATGCACCAGTGACTCAAGCTGATGTGAAAGCCATCGCGCGCGAGGCGTGGAAGGCCATTGGCTCCGTCAAGGACGCGCCATCCAAGGCGGGCGTGGACATTCTCGGGTGGGAGTTCGCGCTTGAGGTCAACGAACTAGCCAAGCAAGTTGCCGGCGAATCCAGGGTGGACGTGTCCTTTAAGAAGATTCCGCGCGAGGTGCTGGACAAGAAGGCCGTCGAGCAGGGCGACGTGAAATTCTTCGAGCTTGGCGCGCTCGCCGTGCATTTGAAGCAGAAGGGACGGGAGGCGACGCTGAAGATGAGCGACCTCGTCATTCCCACCGACGACATCCCGGAAGAGGCGCGCAAGGCGATCAAGCACTGGAGTCAGTTGGTGGACTACTGGGCCGTGGACTGGGACTACAAGAACGATACGTTTCATAATCAGTGGCAGGCGTACCGGACGCGCAAAGACCCGAAAATCGAGCTGGAGACGAAGTACGAGTATAAAGAGCCTGGAAAGTATCTGGTAGTGGTGAAAGTGATCGACATTCTCGGGAATGATACGACGAAGACTCTAGAAGTAACCGTGAAGTGAGATAACTCAGCTATGCCCCGAAAGAAGCGGACTACTTCACCCACACAAACAGAGCTGCTCGATATAACAGCGCGGCTCCGCACTGGCCCATGTGTCCCTGCGCTTCGAGAAGCGGTGAGGGCGTGGAAGGCCGGAGGGTATAAGGGTGTCACGGACACGACACGCATCCTGCTCAATCATTGGTTTCATACGGACCACCAACTGCGGACGGGTCTTCCGTTCAAGTACCACGCTTCACAACAGGAAGCCATTGAAACGCTGATTTTCGTGTGGGAATACGAAAAGATTCGGACGCGCAAAGGCCTTTTGGAGCGGTACGCGCAGGACCTGCGCGACCTACGACTACCTCCCTTTGACGATTTCGCCCGGTATTGCGTCAAAATGGCGACGGGGAGCGGAAAAACAAAAGTAATGGCCCTGGCGGTTGCGTGGCAGTTCCTAAACGCAATGCGTGAACCGGAAGACGCAGCGAAAGCGTACGCCAAGACGTTCTTGGTGCTCGCCCCGAACGTGATCGTTTTTGACCGGCTGAAGTCCGATTTTGCGGGGGGCAGGATTTTCCAATCTGATCCGGTGATCCCGAAAGAACTTGGAATCTTCTGGGAATTTGACTGCGTGATGCGCGGGGATGGCGATAGAGCCCATGCTGAGGGAACACTCTTCCTGACGAATATCCAACAGTTTTACGATAGGCCCAATCGGTTGAATGAGGATGAACCGGATGCCATGACCGCAGTTTTGGGATCGAAACCTCCTACCAAAAAGCTTGAACTGACTGATTTCGCCGACCGGATCGGCCTCCGCGCAGGAAGGCTTCTCGTTGTGAATGATGAGGCACACCATACCCATGACGAGGAAAGCGAGTGGAATAAAGTGATTCGGCGTTTGCATGGGGAAACGCCGATCACCGCTCAATTAGATTTTTCTGCTACGCCTCGTTTTCAAAAAGGCGCGATCTTTCCGTGGACAATTTCGGACTACCCGCTGAAACAGGCAATCTTGGATAACATTGTGAAACGGCCTATGAAGGGGATTGCAAAGATCACGGAGGCAAAGTCGGAACACGCCAGCGTCAAATATCGAGGCTATCTGGCTGCTGGCGTCGGGCGCTGGCGCGAATACCGCGAACAGTTGAAACCCCTCAAGAAGAAACCAATTCTTTTCGTCATGTTGAACAGCACGGAAGAAGCCGATGACGTGGCGAATTGGCTTCAAACGACCTACCCGTCCGAGTTCGGCGGCGAAAGAACGCAGGTCATCCACACCGACAAGGGCGGAGAGGTCAGCAAAGGGGATCTCGATACTGCGAGGAAGGCAGTTCGGGAGGTTGACGCCGAAGATAGCCCTATTCATGCGATCGTCAGCGTCTTGATGCTTCGGGAAGGCTGGGACGTTCAGAATGTCACTGTTGTTGTCGGCTTGAGACCCTACACCGCCAAGGCCAATATCCTGCCGGAGCAAACGATTGGACGCGGACTTCGACTGATGTTCCGAGACTTGCCAACAGGTTACACCGAGCGCGTGGATATCATTGGCAACAAGGCGTTCCTCGACTTTGTGGACGACCTCGAAAAGCTCGAAGAATTGAAGCTAGACACATTTGAAGTTGGCAAGGATACGCTGAGAATCGTCACGATCCTGCCGCTCGAAGATAGAAAGGAATTTGACATCGGTTTGCCGGTCCTCACGCCGTCCCTTGTGAGAAAAAAGAGTCTCGCAGAAGAGATTGCGGGGCTCGATGTAATGGGCTTTCAGTCCATCGTCTTACCTATGAGCGAAGACGATCCGCGTTCGAAGACGTTCACATACGAGGGCTACGACATTATTACCCTCAAGAAGGAATTCGAGCGGGAGTACACGATCCCGGAGCCGCAAACCGCTCAAGAGGTGATCGGATACTATGCGCGCCGCATCGCGGAAGCTGTGAAGCTCCCGGCTCAATTCGCGGCCCTGGCCCCAAAGGTAAGAGAGTTCTTCGAACTAAAGGCCTTCGGGCACTCGGTTGACCTGAATGACCATGCCATCGTGAAAGCGATTAGCACGCCCGTCGCACACTACGTCTGCGTGGACGTGTTCAAGAAGGCCTTGCAGGCGCTGACAATCGAGGAGCAAACGCCACAGTTACTCGAACCCGCGAGAATGCTTTCCACCTGCCAACCATTCCCGTGGTCGCGGCCAGTGTGGGAAGGCCAGAAATGCGTCTTCAACCTCGTGCCGTGTGATAACGACTTCGAACGCGAGTTCGCCAAGTTTTTGGACAATGCCACGGATGTGCGAGCCTTCGCAAAACTTCCGCGTGCCTTCGGCTTTGCTATCGAATACACCGATACGGCTATGAACCTTCGAAATTATGAGCCGGACTTCGTCGCCGTGGACAAATCTGGAACACATTGGCTTCTCGAATCGAAAGGTCAAGAAAACGTAGACGTTCTTCGGAAGGACGTTGCCGCCATTCGCTGGTGCGACAACGCCACCAAGCTGACTGACAAGCAGTGGAAATATGTGAAGGTTCCCCAAAAGGAGTTCGAGGCCTTGCAACCAAATCGCCTCGCCGAACTTGCGGCCCTCGCCCCGTCGCTCTTCGATGAAACGAGAGAAAGCTAGTTGCCTACGGCAAAAGTAAGTTTGCTGGAAACGGGAAAATGGGCCAGAGGGGCGCAACTTCCGACAAGACCCGCTAAATATTGAACGAAAAATTATTCAGATAATTTTCATGTGGACTTGCTATGCTTCCGTCCTCTTCTGAACGTGAGGGTGCTCGGACGTTCAGAAATCGCTTTTCTTGAAGCGGGTTCGGTGGTTACACTCCGGGGCGGCAGCCGGCAGGGGCCGGGGGCAGGAGGAGATAAAATTCATGGATTATTCATTCGGTCTTGTAGAGATTGCCATGCCTGAAGGGCGGCTCGAAGCCCGCTCCAGCGGTTCGATCCAATCATTCCAGTTCATCAAGTGGTTTCCCATTCTGGTGCTGTGCCTGGCGCTTGCGGCCATGCTCCCGCTCTCGAAGGCCTCGGCGCAGGACGCTCCTCCCGCAGCCGCGCCTGTCACCACGCAATCGACGACACCCGCAAGCTCGCCCGTCGCGCCCGCGCCCGTCGTGGAATCGGACGTAAAGCTGCTGCAACCCATGGGGCCGGGGCAGGCAACGCCAGCCAACACGATAACCCTGCAAGACGCGCTCGGCAGGGCGCGAAAGCTCGATCCGACGCTGCTGGGCGCGATCTCCGATTCGCGAAGCGCGCATGAAGACCGCATTCAGGCACGCAACGCCATGCTGCCAACGATCACGGCGACGACGCAATACCTCGGCACACAGGGAAATGGCGGAAAAGTCTCCGACGGCAGATTCGTCACAAACGATGGCGTTCACGTATACCGCGCCTGGGGCGTCTACCACCAGGACCTTTCCCCCGCCCTTCTGATGGGAACGGGATACAACCGCGCCAAGGCCGCCGAGGCCATTGGCAGCGCGAAGGCCGAAATTGCACGCCGCGGGCTGACCGTAACCGTAACGAAAAACTATTACGCTCTCGTTGTCGCGCAGCGCAAATTTGCGACCGCGCAGGCGGGGTTTGACCAGTCCAAGCACTTCATGGAAATGACGCGGAGTTTGGAGCACCAGGGCCAGGCTCCGCATAGCGACGCCCTGAAGGCCGAAATACAGTACCGGATTCAGAAGCAGGCGTTCGACGAAGCCAAGTTTGCGATGGAAGACACGCGCCTGGGCCTCGCCGTCATGCTGTTCCCCGACTTCAACGAAAATTTCACGGTCGTGGACGATCTGGACTCCGCGCCCGCCTTGCCAGCCTTTTCGGAAGTCCAGGAGATGGCCGAGAAGCAAAATCCGGATATACGCGTCGCCGTGGAAACGGCCCGCCAGTCGGATTTGGACGTCAAGGCGGCGAGGACCGCCTTCCTTCCCACGCTGACGGTGGATACGGATTACGGCATTGAAGCGAATTGCTTTGCTCTGAATTGCTCTCGTGCGTCCTTTCCGGAAGCGGGAGTCCTTCCCAATCTCGGCTACTTCCTCACGGCTGCCTTGACAGTGCCCGTCTGGGACTGGGGCACGTTGCGCAGCAAGCTGCATCAGGCGGAATACAAGCAGCAATCCGCGAAAGCGGCGCTGAGCATGGCCAAGCGGCTGGGCCTGAGCGAACTCTACGCGACCTATGACGAGGCGATCATCGCCCGCGCGGCGCTCGATGAATCGCGCGCCACGGCGGAACTTGCGGCGGAGAGCCTGCGTCTCAGCAACCTGCGCTATCAAGGCGGAGCCGCTCCCGCGTCCGACGTGGTCGATGGGGCAACAACGATGGTGACCGCGCGGAATGCGTACGCCGACGCGTTGGCGCGTTACCGGACGATGCTCGCGAATCTACAGACATTTACGGGAAGTTTCTGAAGGCTGGAAAATTCAATGGCAAGCAAAGGAATGGGAGCGAATCCATGTACTTTCCCTCGATGAAGCGTGCGGTAGCGGGCCGACCAGGCCGTTCTTTGGCAATCCTGATGGCCGCGGGCATCCTGTTAACAGGCTGCAAGCCAAAGGAAGAGGCCGAAACGGTGCCAACCGTCACGGTGCAGGTGGACGCTGCGGAAAAAGGCGCGATCCAGCGCAAGGTGGTTACGGACGCGGTCCTCTATCCACGGGATCAGGCGGCGATCGTACCCAAGGTCGTCTCGTCGATAAAAAAATGGTTCGTGGAACGCGGCAGCCACGTGCGGGCCGGGCAATTGCTGGGGGAGCTTGAAAGCCAGGACCTGACCGGCTCTCAAATGAAGAGCCAGGGCGGGTTTGCGCAAGCCGAAGCCGCCTACCAGATGCAGCTGCAGAAGAACGCGCAGGACCTGAAGTCCGCCAAGCAGACTTTGGATTACGCGCAGAAGCTCTATGACAGCCGCGTGGCGCTTTACAAGGAAGGCGCGGTATCGGCGAGGGATTTGGACGACTCTTCCGCCGCCTTGACGCAGGCCAAGAATCAGTACGACCTCACGCAAAAACAATTCGATCTGAAGACCGCCGAGGGACAATTGAACGCGGCGAAGGGCGACACGGCGAACGCCACTGCCATGTTGAGCTACACGAAGATTACCAGCCCGATCGATGGTGTCGTCACCGACCGGCCCTACTATCCGGGTGAAACTCCACCAACCGGCTTGCCCGTCATCACGGTGATGGATTCCTCGCAAATCGTCGCACGCGCGCACGTGGCGCAGCTCGAAGCGGCCAGCCTGAAAGTGGGAAATCCGGCGATCATTACCGTGCCGGGCCAGGCTATACCGGTAAAGGGCAAAATCACGATGGTGAGTCCCGCGGTGGACCCCAACAGCACGACCGTCGAGGTCTGGGTGCAGGCCCCGAATCCCAAGGGGAGCCTGCGGCCGGGAACCAGCGTGCGCGTTGCCATGGTCGCGGAGACGGTGGCCCAGGCCGTTGTGATTCCCCAAGCGGCCCTGCTGACGACGCCGGACGGGATCAACACGGTCATCGTTCTGGATAGCGACAACAAACCCAGCAAGAAGCATGTGAAGATCGGCATCAAGGATTCCGAAGCCAAGACCGTGCAAGTCACCGATGGGCTGCAGGGTGGCGAGCGCATCGTCACCGTGGGAGCGTTCGAACTTGCCAACGAGGACGATCCCATACTGGCGAAAACCAAGATTCAGGTCCAGGCTCCAAAAATGCCGGACGACGAGGAAGAATAATAATGATCACGGCCAATGCCATCGAGAACAGGCGCAGACTTGATGAACGGGCCGCAGTACGAGCGGCCTCTGCTTCTCACGTTTCCCATACGACATTTTTGCGACAGGTAGAGTGCCATGCCCGATAAAAAACCCAGCCGTGCCGTATCATCCGCTTCCCGGGAGTCGCGCTATTGGTTTGCGCGGCATTCCAAGAGCATCATCTTTTTGATTCTGACGCTGGCCGTGGTCGGGGTATATGAAGCCCTCTCGCTGCCGATTGCCGTTTTCCCGGCAACCAACTTCCCGCGCATCATAATCGGCATCGACAACGGCGTCATGCCCATCGAGCAGATGGAAGTCACCATCACACGCCCGATCGAAAACGCCGTCAACAGCGTGCCGGGACTTGAGGATGTTCGCTCGGTCACCAGCCGCGGATCGGCCGAAGTCGATTTGTCATTTAGCTGGGGCGTGGACATGATTCAAACGCTCCAGCTGGTCAATTCCGAGCTGTCGCGAATTCAAAGCACCCTCCCATCCACGGCGCAGATCGATACGCACCGGCTTGATTTCGCCAGCTTCCCGATTCTCGGCTACAGCCTCACTTCCGACAAAATCCCTCAAACGCAGCTGTGGGAAATTGCGACCTACGATCTCAAGCCGCGTTTGAACCGGCTGGCTGGAGTCGCGACCGTCGTGGTTCAGGGCGGACAGCAACCTGAGTTCCAAGTGACGCCCGATCCCTCGAAGATGCTGCGCAGCCGTGTCTCGGTGCAGGATATTTTGGACGCGGCCAATCACTCCAATATCGTGGATTCGCCCGGCCTTCTAAGCCGCAACCACCAGTTGTTCCTCGGCCTGATCGATTCCCAGGTCCACAGCGCGGAACAAATCGGCGACATGGTCATCAAGAACGTCAACGATGCGCCGGTTCGAGTCCGCGACGTTGGAACCGTGGCGCCTTCCGCAGCACCGGCCTATACGGTGGTCACGGCAAATGGAAAACCTGCAGTCTTGTTGAGCATCAGCCGGCAGCCGGACAGCAACACGGTGGAAGTCGCCAACGAAGTGCACCAGCAAATCGACGATCTTCGGTCAAAAATGCCCGCGGGCGTTGAATTGAACGTCTTTTACGATCAATCCAACATCGTGCGCGAGTCGATTGGAAGCGTGCGCGACGCGATCATCATCGGCCTGCTGCTCGCCGGATTCATCATCTGGCTGTTCTTGCGGGATCTGGGCACGGCCCTCATGACGGGCCTGGTGATTCCCGTGGCCATTTTCGTCACGTTTATCGCCATGAAGATGCTGGGGCAAAGCTTCAACATGATGACGCTCGGAGGCCTTGCGGCCGCCGGCGGCCTGGTGATCGACGACGCCATCGTGGTCGTCGAGAACATCATCCTGCACCGCGACGGCGGCGAAGGCCCGCTCGAAGCCGTGAACAGCGCGCTCCGCGAACTGACCATTCCCTTGATCGGTTCGACGCTGACCCCGATTGTCGTGTTCCTGCCCTTGATCTCCATCACCGGCGTGACCGGAACGTTCTTCCGCGCTCTGGCCATTGCCATGAGCGTGTCGCTGCTCACTTCCCTGGCGCTGGCACTGACGTGGTCGACGAATCTGGGAGTCCACCTGATCCGCCGCGGCAAGGGCGGGGAATCGGCCGAAGTGGCCGAAACCGCAAACGCGGGCATGGACGCGGAGGCCGTGGAACTCGAACGAATGAAGCGCATGATGGCCGCCGAGGAAGAGTCGCTGAAGGGCGGATGGTTCGAACACATCATCACGTTCTACGAACGATGGATGCGGCGCGCTCTCGAGAATCCACTGTGGGTGGGCGGCTTTTGCCTGATCCTGATCGCGGTTTCCTACGTGTGCTTCAATTCGCTCGGCAGCGGATTGCTTCCGAACATGGATGAGGGCGGCTTCATTCTCGATTACGTCATGCCTCCCGGCAGTTCGCTGCAGGAAACCAACCGCGTGATCACGCACGTGGAAAACATCATTCGGCAGGTTCCCGAGGTGGAAAACACGTCGCGTCGCACCGGCTTGCAGTTGGGGCTGGCGGCCGTTACCGAGCCGAATACCGGCGATATCGCGGTGAAGCTGAAGGACAAGCGCAGCCGCGGCATTGACGACATTATCAGCGAGGTTCGAGGCAAGGTGAAGACCCAGGAGCCGGCGCTTGACGTGGATTTCACGCAAGTGCTTCAGGACATGATTTCGGACCTCACGGGCGCTCCCCAACCTGTCGTGGTCAAGCTGTTTTCCCCGGATGTGGATTCGCTTACCACGTGGGCGCCCCGCGTGGCCGATGCCCTGGGCCGTATTCAGATCAACTACAAGAAACCCATCGTGGATATCGCGGACGGAATTGACAACACGACCAGCGGTCCGGCGGTCGTCTTCACCATCAATCCGAGTGCCGCGGCCAAAGCGGGCTTCTCGACCGACCAGCTCAGCGTGATCTCTTCGGCCATCGTGGACGGCGAAGCCGCCACCGCGCCGCTCATTATCAACAACCGGCCCTACACGCTGCGCGTTCGGTATGCGGCGGCGAACCGGGCTTCGCTCGAAGCCATGAGCAATACCATGCTCGTCAATTCCAACGGCGGAACCGCAACGCTCGGGTCCATCTCCACGGTCAGGGAATTGCCCGGGCAGACCGAAATTCTGCGCGACAATTTGCAGCAGGAAAAGGAAGTAACGGCACGGCTCGAAGGCATCGACCTCGGCCGGGGCGTGGCGGCCGTGCAAAAGGCGGTGTACGATCTGCACCTGCCTCCCTCGATCCGCGTGGAGTACGGCGGGACGTTCAAGGAGCAACAGAAATCGTTCCACGATCTGATCATCGTGCTGTTGCTCGCGCTGGTGCTTATTTTCCTGGTGCTGCTGTTCGAGTTCCGGTCGTTCTCGGCGCCCATCGCGATCCTTTCCTCCGCCGTTCTTTCCACGTCGGGCGTGTTTTTCGCGCTGTACATTACACGCACCGATTTCAACGTCTCGTCCTTCATGGGACTGATCATGGTGCTCGGCATCGTGGCCAAGAATGGTATTCTGCTGCTGGACGCCAACCAGAAATTCCGCGGCGTCGGATTCTCGGCGGAAGAGGCCATGATCCAGGCAGGACGGCGGCGTCTTCGCCCCATCGTCATGACGGCCATGGCCGCCGTGGCGGGCATGTTGCCCTTGTCGCTGGCGCTGGGCGCGGGCGCTCGGATGCTGCAACCCCTGGCGATCGCGGTCATCGGAGGCATTTTAATCTCGATGGTCTTGTCGCTGATTATTACTCCGGCGGTGCAGTTCTATCTGACTCGCGACAAGGAAGGTGTTGTGAAGGCTGGCACGCCGGTACCGGCGCGTTAAAGCCGGACTGGACGGATTTAATCATGGAAGTTCCGATACAGGACCAAGGATGTTCATTTTCGCTCAAACGAAATAACAAGGAGGCGCTTCGCATGTTACGAGGAAAGTTCGCTGGATGGTTACGCCGGACGAGTCCCCTGATTTGTCTGGCACTGATTGCCGGCGCGGTGGTCTATGCCGCTCCGCAAGCATCGGGATATCACGTCATCAAGAGGATGCCGGTTGGAGGCGAGGGCGGTTGGGACTATCTCCTGATGGATTCGGACTCGCACCGGCTCTATATCGCCCGCGGATCGCATTTCCAGATCGTGGATGTCACGACCGGAAAGCTGGTCGGCGACATTCAGATTGCCAACTCGAAGAATTCGCATGGCATCGCGCTGGCTCCAGATCTGGGCAAAGGGTTCACGAGCAACGGAGACGCCAACACGGTTTCGGTCGTTGATCTGAAGACCTTGCAGGCCACTTCGGTCATCCCCATCCCCGGAAAAGATCCTGACTCGATCCGCTACGATGCGGCGACCAAGAAGGTCTTCACCTTTAACGGCAAGAGCATGGACTCGACGGTGCTCGACGCGACCACCGGAAAAGTAATCGGCACGGTCAAGCTCGCCGGGAAACCGGAAGAGGCGATTCTGGACGGCCAGGGAAATATGTTCGTCAACATCGAGGACAAGAGTTCCATCCAGGAATTCGACACGAAGACGTACGCCATCAAGGGCACCTGGCCGCTCGCTCCCTGCGACGGGCCTTCCGCCATGGCGTTCGATAGCGCGCACCGGCGCATTTTCGTGGCCTGCGACAAGGTCATGGTCGTCGTGAATGCGGATAACGGTAAAGTGGTCGCGGCCCCGCCAATCGGCGGCGATCCGGATGGCAACGGCTACGATCCGGGCACGGGCCTGGCGTTTGCCGCATGCCGCGAAGGACTCGTTTCCGTCATTCACCAGGACTCGGCCGATAAATACAGCGTCGTCGGCAACATCAACACCCAGTTCGGCACGCGCACCATGTCGATTGACACGAAGACGCACCGCGTCTACACGGTAACCGCGGACTTCAAACCCGCGGGAGCCCCGACGGCGGACAATCCGCGTCCGCGCCCAACCCCGATTCCGGGATCGTTCGTGGTCCTCGAAATCGGACAGTAACCGGTTCACCTGAAATCAAAAAGCGCCCTGGGCTCTCTGGAGCCCAGGGCGTTTTTTTGGGAGCGCCTGTAATGCAATACGGCCGATCGCGGCGCATCCTTTAAACAGTGGCACAGGCTGAAGGCCTGTGCTACTAAAAGCTCCCCCGCAGCGCTCATAAATCATGGCAAAAACGGCTCCCTCTTTTCTCCGTATTCTCCGTGCTCTCTGTGTTAAACGCTTTGCCGGAACCAGGAATACACTTTTAACGCACAGAACACAGAGGGCGCGGAGAAAAACAGGGCGTACTGGCAAGAAATGTGGAATCATTCGCCGGGGCATTTGCGCGGAGCGTGTTTGGTATATACTCTCGGTCAGCAACCCAAGTCAAAATCGCATCTTTCATCAGGAGCAAACACCAATGAAACACTCATTGACATTGATATCGATTCGACGCGCCCTTGCCGTGCCGGCGGCTTTCTTGATTCTGTCGCTCATCGTGGCGGCATCGGCCGGCGCACAGGCGCCAGATTTCAGCAAGGTGGCGATCAAGACGACCAAGATCGCGGACAATTTCTCCACGCTCGAAGGCCAGGGTGGCATGATCGGCGTGCTCTCCGGCGCCGACGGAATTCTCATGGTGGACACGCAATATGCGCCGCTAACCGACAAAATCGTCGCGGCCATCAAACAGATTTCGCCTTCCCCGATTCGCTTCGTGATCAACACGCACGTGCATCCCGATCACACGGGCGGCAACGCGAATTTCGGCAAGCTGGGTGCAACGATCTTCGCGCGGGACGAATTGCGCGGCCGCCTGATCAGCCCCGCTCCGGGCGCCAATGGCCAACCGGGCACGCCCGCTCCGGAGATCGCTCTGCCGGTTGTAACGTTTGAAAATAAAATCACGTTTCATCTGGACGGGGAAACCGTGGACGCCATTCCCATACGCAAGGCGCACACCGATGGCGACACGATGGTCTACTTCCACAACACGGACGTCATCATGACGGGCGATTTCTACCGCTCCATCGGATATCCGAACATCGATCGCGTGAATGGCGGCAGCCTCGATGGAATGATCGCCGGCCTCGCCCAGGTGGCGGCACTCGCGGGGCCAAACACGAAAATTATTCCCGGACATGGGCCGACCGTTGACCGAAACGCCGTCGTCGCGCATCGGGACATGATCCTCGGCGTGCGGGACGAAGTTGCGAAGCTCATCCAGCAGGGGAAGACGGCCGAGGAAACGATTGCCGCGCATCCCACGGCCGCTTTCGACGCCAAGATCCCGCCCGCCAATCCAGCGGGCGATCGCATGGCGGACCGCTTCGTCGGGCAAGTGTACGCGGAACTGAAACAGCCCAAGTAACGCGCGGCTGTCTGTTTTTTTAAGATACTGCGTATTCCGTGGCACGGGCTTCAGCCTGTGGGAGTTTTGTGCAGTGAAGCTCTAAACCCACGCAGGCTGAAGCCTGTGCTACAAACCCATGCCGACCCTCATATTAGAATCCCTGCAATCGCTGAAAGATTATGTGGGCAGCGAGATCGCCGTGACCGGCTGGCTGCTCGTAACGCAGGAGCGCATCCAGAAGTTCGCCGAAGCGACGGAAGACCGGCAGTGGATTCACGTCAATCCCGAACGCGCCGCGCGCGAATCGCCCTATGGCGCGGCGGTCGCGCACGGATTTCTGACGTTGTCCCTGATGAGCCATTTGATGAAGGAAGCGATCCAGTTGCCGCGCGACGTTCAGCGGACCATCAACTACGGCTTGAATCGCGTCCGCTTCCCTGCGCCAGTTCGCGCGGGCGAGAAGATTCGCGCGCGCGTCCGCCTGCATTCGTACAAAGAGCTGCCCGGCAGCGTCGAGGCGGTATTTGACGTCACGATCGAAACGGAAGGCGGCGGAAAACCGTGCTGCGTCGCGGAGTGGATTCTTCGCTATTTTCTTCCATGAAGACACGCAAAATGATGAGCCGTATCGGAATTGCGTGCAATCCATTGCGGCGTGTTTTCAGAAGAGAAAAATATCCCGAGACGATCTCTCGCGATTTGACCGATTCTGGTATCCTCATACGAGTGCCCATCAAATCGATTTGCCTCTCATTCGTGATGATTGTGGCGGCCGCGCAAGGAGTGTACGCGCAGGCTCCGGCAGCTTCCGGCCAGCCTGCGGCATCGGCGCAGCAGGCGGCGCAAACCGCTTTGGCCATGGTCATACTCGATCCGGCGCACGGCGGCACGGACGCGGGCGCGCACGGACTCTCCGGCATTGCGGAAAGCGACGTGGTCCTCGCCTTCGCCCGTCTGATGCGAATTTCTCTTGAAGGCCAGAGATTTCGCGTGATTCTCACTCGCCAGGCAAATGACAATCCTTCTTTTGACGACCGGTCGAAATTCGCAAACAAGCAGAGCGGAGATCTCTTCATCACTCTGCACGTATCGTCCACGGGCCAGCCGGGAACGGTGCGCGTGTACTCCTATCCCCTTCCGCAGCCCGATGCGTCGCAGAATGCCTCCTTCGCGCCTCGCACCGAGCTATTGCCCTGGGATCAAGCGCAGTTCACTTTTATCGATCAGAGCCGGAAGCTGGCCGAACTGATTCAGATCCAAATGGCGCAGCGCTTTCGCGGCTCTTCGGACACTCCCTTCCTGGCCCCTGTGCGGCAATTGCGAACGGTGGGAGCGCCCGCGGTAGCCATCGAAATTTCCAGCGTCAGCGTCACGGACCGCACGCAACTCGATCAAATGGGCCCTGGGCTGGCCGATGGAGTCGCTCGCGCGGTTGCCGCGTTTCGAGCAGTTTATGAATCGGGAGGCAAGTAGCGGCGTGTCGAAAGGGCTCAAAACGACAATACTGGTTCTCGCCGCGATGGTGATTCTGAGCATCATCGCGCTGCCGATGCTGCGCCAGGCGGTCCAGCGGCTCCGCACCGTTCCGAGGACCGAGGAGGAGTCGCGCCGCGAAGTGCTGCAGGAACCAATCACGACGCCGACCGACGTGGAAGTGCAGGCGCAAATGTATTGGCTTTCGGCGGCTTCTTCGGCTTCGCTCGAGCCCACGGCCATCAAGCTGCCGCTCTCGGCGAATCCCGTCGAGCGATCGAAACAGCTTCTCAACGCGCTGATCGCGCAGGTGCCCGCTCCTAATAAGCGGACGCTGCCGGCCGATGCCATCCTGCTGGCCTTCTACATTCAACCGGACGGCACGGCCATCGCGGACTTCTCGGATGAAATTTCATCCGGCATTCCGTCGGGAATTCTCAGCGAGCAACTGGCGGTGGATTCCATCGCGCGGACGCTCGCCGCAAACATGACCGGAATCCGGCAACTGAAAATTCTTGTCCACGGACAGGAAGCGGACACGCTAGCGGGGCATCTGGACCTCTACGGATTTTTCAACGTTCCCTCGCACGCCGCCCCTGCTGCTGCGCCACCTACTCCTGTCACGCCATCTGCCCCTGTCACTCCGTCCCCATCAGCACCATCCGCGAGCACTCCGCCAAAATCTACCGCAACTCCCACACCAGGAAAACAAGCACCGCGTTAGCCCTGATCGCTCAGCACGCTTCGAGTAATTTGGATCGGCGATTGCTTTTTTTTGTGCGGAGTAGTGTTTGGTAGCGCCGGCGTCTCGCAGGCAGTTTTTTGCTCGCGTCGCCGCGCAAACCTGCCGGCGAGACGCCGGCGCTACCAAACCCGTGTCACCAAATCGAATATGACGACATCCGAATTCAAGCTGCCTCCACCTTGAAAAACACAGGTCAGGAATTTCGCACAACAAGCACAAAATATTTGGAATTGAATCTGGTGCGAAGGAAAAATCATTGCATGGGATGTAGTAGCGCGGGCTTCAGCCTGCGGGGTTTGATCCTTGCATGAACGAAACCCCACAGGCTGAAGCCCGCGCCACCAAAACTCTCAACTTGCCGGCGCCGCTAAACGAGCGGGCCGGGCTTGCTCTTGTAGCGCTTCACGATGGCGTCCGCCGTCATGTAGGTAAGCGCCTGGATGGTGAGCGTCGGATTGAAGCCGCTCATGGATGGAAATGTCGAGCTGCCCACCACGAAGAGGTTCGGGATGTCCCAGGTTTGGCCGTAGCGGTTCACCACCGAAGTTTTCGGATCGTTGCCCATGCGCGTGCCGCCCTCATGGTGCGCGCCCGGAGCGCCCTGGCTGAGGCCCGCGCGCCACACATGCGTCGCGCCCATGGCGTGGCCCACGCCTTCCATCTTCTGAAGGAGGAACTCGACGCGCGCCAGTTCATTCGGACGCCGCCAGTCATAGGTTACGCGCGGTGCGGGCATGCCCCACAGGTCGCGCACGTTCGGATCGAGATCGATGGTCTGGTCGGGATAGGCCAGATTTTCAGTTTGCGCGACCATCGCCGCATACCGCACGAAATACTTTGCGAGGAAGTCGCGATACGCCGCGCCCCATCGCGGCGTGCCCGGCGGTGGGTCCATGCTCAGCGAGGTGCCAATCGGTCCGGCTTCGAGGTCGGCAGGACCCACGGAAATTTGCGCGCCGCGAATAAAGCCCATTCCGCTGTGGTCGAAATTGCCCGCGTTGAAGTCGTCGATCGTATGCTTCTGCGCGCTCGGCCCCATGTAGACGTTGACGAACTTGTCGTCGAACGCGGCAAACACTTTGGCCATGATGTGAGCCATGACATGCTTGCCCAACTGGCCGCTCGAATTCGCCAGGCCGTTTGGAAATTTTGCCGTCTTCGAAAGCAGCAGCAGGCGCGTATTGTCGTAAATGAACGGAGCCATAATCACCAGCTCCGCCTCGATCGTGTTCTCCGAGCCGTCCGGGCCGTAGTAGGACACACCCGTCGCGCGCCCACTGTTGTCGGTATTCACGCGGTAGCAGGTGGCACCGGTGAGCAACTTGAAGTTTCCGGTGGCATCGGCTTCCGGAAGTTTTGTAACGAGAATGCTCGACTTCGCTCCGACGTGGCAGCCAAAGGCCTGGCAAAAGCCGCAGTACGTGCAGCCCACCCGGTCGTGATAAGGCTGCGAGAGAATTGCGCGCGGCGAGGAAAACGGGTGATAGCCCAGCTTGCGCGCGCCTTCCTCGAACAGGACTCCCGATTGATCCATGAGCAACGGAGGAAGCGGATAGTCGCGATTGCGCGGGGCTTCGAACACGTTGCCGCCGTCGATCTTGCGGCCCTGCAAATTTCCCGCCTTGCCCGACACGCCCAAATCGTATTCGGCTTGATCGTAGAAAGGTTCGAGATCGGCGTACGTCAGCGGCCAATCGGCCACCGAGGAATCTTGCGGGATGGCCGATGCGCCGTAGCGCTCGATCGAGTGCGAGTGCGCGCGGAAATCGTCCTCATGCATGCGCCACGAAAGCGTGCCGTAATGGACGGTCCCGCCGCCGGCCTGATTGCCGTAATTCAAAATGTTCATGGGGTTCGCGCGCGCGCCTGCGTTGGGACGCCACGTCACCGGTTGGCGCTTCCAGTTCGGGCGAAGATCCTGCCGCTGGAAGTAACGCAATTCATCGTGCGGGTTGAAATCCGCGGTGCTGAGTCGCGGGCCGCGCTCCAGGCCAATGACCTTCATTCCCGCCTTGCCCAGCTCAGCCGCGAGGATTCCTCCGACCGCGCCCACACCAACGATCACGACATCTGTTTTCTCGGTTGCCATTGCTTATCCCCTCCCCGCCGGGCCTTTGGCTATGGTTTGCAGGCCGACCATGGGCGCGCGCGTGAACGCTTGCTTGCTTTGCAGATCCGTCGGCGTGAAGATCGCTTGCGCGCCGGGAAATGCCACCAGCCGCCAGCCGGAGAAATCCCGGTTGCCGCCGTATAGCGGGTCGGCGAACATCCCCTCCATCGTATGAATTCGAAGAATGGTGAAAAACTCCCGCGCCGTGGGCCACGCAAATCCAGCGGCTTTGCCTTGTTCGAGCGCGGAAATCACTTCGTCCTGTTTTTCGGCGGAGAGACGCACGAATGGCTCTTTATACGTGGCGCGGCAATACGCTTCGAGCTGCGCCAGACCGTGCCGATAGAAATCCTGCTGATCGGCGTACGCGCCGGAAAGGGCGAGGTCGATGTAATTGAGCACATCGGCGTCGCGCGCGCCCGGCTTGTCCGGAGCGCTGGGCATGAGCCGCTCGGTAAACGCCGCGACCGTGGCGGCATCGGCGTGATTGAAGAACGCGCCGTGCTCCGCGCCGCTGGGATGCTGCTGGCCGGGGGCCGAAGCGCCTCCCTCCATTTGCTCATGATTCTGGGCAATCGCGTCCGGCACGATTCCCGCGCCCGCCGCTACTCCCGCCGCCGCGCCCGCGCCGACCGCCGCGCGCACTAAAAATTCGCGGCGAGATGCATCGTGTTTAGCCATGGTTATCGCATCCCTTCTGAGTCACAAACAAATATGTTCTGGATGACTTCCGAACTGACGTGAACAATATCAATTTTTTGCGGCAATGTCACCGGGCACTTGCGAAAATTCAGCACGCTGCAAAACGTTTGTCCGTTGTTGACAGAGGCGTTTGCGGCGGTCAAACTCGGACCCATGTCACGAGGAGGAACCTTGCGAAGCGATGGACGCGCGCACGATCAGATTCGCCCGGTCAAGCTCACGCCGGACTTTATCACCAGCGCTGAGGGGAGCGTGCTGATCGAGATCGGCAACACGCGCGTGATTTGCACGGCAACCGTGACCGATGGCGTCCCTTCGTTCCTGAAAGGCCAGGGCAAGGGCTGGGTGACGGGCGAATACGGAATGCTTCCGCGGGCGACCGAGCAGCGCATGACGCGCGAAGCGACGCGCGGAAAACTGTCCGGACGCACGCTGGAAATTCAGCGGCTGATCGGAAGATCGCTGCGCGCGATCACGGATCAGGCAAAGCTGGGCGATCGGACCGTGTGGCTCGATTGCGACGTGATCCAGGCNNGCCCATTCGCGATTTCGTGGCCGCTACTAGCGTGGGAATCATCAAAGGCACGCCGATGCTCGATCTCTGCTATTCGGAAGACTCTTCGGCCGAGGTCGACATGAACGTGGTCATGACGGGAGGCGGAAAATTTGTCGAGGTGCAGGCCACGGCCGAAGGGCAGCCGTTTGGCGGCGCCGAGTTACAGGACTTGCTGGCGCTGGCCTCGGCCGGAGTCCGCCGCATGACCGAATATCAATCCAAACTCGTTCGAACCGATTTCCGTGCACGCACAAAATAGTCCTCTACGATTGTTCGTGGCTTCCTCGAATCAGGGAAAGCTGCGCGAATATCAAGCAATGGCCGAGCCTGCGGGCGCGTCCGTCGATCTTGCATTTGTTCCAAACTTCGATTCCCTGCCCGCTTTCGACGAGATATGGCCGACGTTGGCGGAAAACGCGGCGGGGAAAGCGCTGCACTACAGCCGGTTCGCCGTGGGAACCGTGATCGCGGACGATTCTGGGCTGGTGGTGCCCGCGCTGGGCGGCGCGCCGGGCGTGCATTCCGCGCGTTACGCCGGGCCGGACGCATCGGACGCGGACCGCATACGGAAACTACTCGGCGAAATGCGCGGCAAAAAAGGCGCGGACCGTGAGGCTCGCTTCGTCTGCGTGGTGGCCGTGGCCGAAGCGGGAGAAATGCGCGGCCTGTTTTCGGCCTCGGCGGAAGGAATTCTTTTGGACGAGCCTCGCGGGCAGGACGGCTTCGGCTACGATCCGATTTTCTTTTTCCCCAGTCTCGGCAAAACGTACGCGGAAATTTCGCGCGAGGAAAAAAATCTGTACAGCCACCGCGGAAAAGCATTCCGCAAGGCGCTCGATTTCCTTCTCGCGACGCGCGCTTCCGCCCGCGGGGGTTCGTACCCGCAGGGACCAACCCCCGCAGGCTGAAAGCCTGTGGGGCAACGGCCAAATCTTTGTAGGGTACGGCTGAAGCCGTGCCGTAAAGCGTACAAAGTCGATGCGGCTTTACAGGCTGCGGAAAA